>NZ_JBGSLK010000033.1:0-52793 GCF_041740695.1 Haliscomenobacter sp.
GGCAACGCTGGTCTGATGATGGTTGCGATAAGATGATCAAACTTAGGGTCGCTTTACGCAGCCAAAAATTCGATCTCATCACTAATATTTTCAGGAAATCCGCAGCTTAATGATGAGGTGCGACAATTTGAATTACACCCCACCCGACCTTACTGCCTTTGAACCCGATAAGCAGGTGATTTCCGGTAGCCCGATTACCCGCGATGTGACGGGCGAGGAGTATTACAGTACCATTTACGAAATCCGGGAATCGAACAAACTGCCTGGCCTGATTTGGGTGGGTGCCAACGACGGCCCCATTCACGTCACGCGCAACAATGGCAAAACCTGGCAAAATGTGACCCCAGCCGGTATGCCCAAGGGCGGAAGGGTAGACTGTATTGATCCTTCCCCGCATCGCCCTAATAAGGCTTATGCAGCGATCTTGTTGTATCAATTGGGGGATTGGCGGCCCTATTTGTACAAAACCGATAACTATGGCCAATCCTGGACCTTGATCACCAAAGGAATTCCCGAAGATTACCCCGTGCGTACCGTACGGGAAGACCCCAGCCGGGAAGGCCTGTTGTACGCAGGTACCGAATATGGTATGTTTGTTTCTTTTGACGATGGTCAAAACTGGCAACCCTTCCAGCAAAATTTGCCGATTACCCCTATTACGGACATCAAGGTGCATAAGGGAGATCTGGTCATCTCCACCATGGGGCGCGGATTTTGGATTTTGGACAACTTGTCGGCATTACATCAATTGGCCAAGCCCACATTGGCACAATCCGCTGTCCTCTTCAAACCCCGCGACCAGTACCGCCTGCGCTACTGGCCCAACCGCAAGGGGACTGAGCCTCATTACCCAAGCCCTGGTATCCAAATTGATTATTGGTTAAAAGAGGCACCCCAAAGTCCCATCACTCTGGAAATCCTCAATGCTCAAATGCAAACCATCCGGGCATTTACCTCCCAGAACAATCCACGAGATACCGTGAAAATCCCTAGCCGCGCGGGTATGGCAATGGGTTTTGTGATAGCCGGATTCAGCGATGCACTGCGCACTACACCTGGAATACAGCGCTTTGTATGGGATTTACGGCATTTGGGGGCTTGGGATCGCAATGGAACACGCTCTAGTCGCGGGGCACCACTGGCCGCACCAGGGCAGTATTTTGTACGTTTGACGGTAAATGGAGTGGCTTCTTTGCAAAGTTTTAAGGTCTTACCCGATCCACGTTTGATCAATGCAGGGGTGACCACCAAGGACCTTCAGCAACAGGAAGCTTTGTCTTTGCAGATCATTGAACTGGATAGCCGCAGCCGCATCTTGGGAGCAACTATCACACAGGAGCGGGCCAGTGCACAGCAAAAAAATGACCCAGTCCTCTCGACATTTTACAATGACTTGTATTCGGAATTGTTTACTGCCGAAGGGAGGTACATGGTGCCACGTCTGGTTGACCAGATCAGCTATCTGCGCAGCATGCTGGATCAGGGTGATCAACGCCCGGGTAAAGATGCCTATGCCCGATATGAAGAATTGAAAAGTTGGTACAACCGCCTGGCCAAACAAGCCGTGGATAAGGTAGGCAACCGCAAAGAATTTGATTTGATCGATTGATGATACCGTAGGGGCGGCCCTCTGTGGCCGCCCTAAATAAAAAAAGGCGATCAAAAAGATCGCCTCTGTAGCAGCCCGTACGGGAATCGAACCCGTGTTACAGGAATGAAAATCCTGCGTCCTGACCCCTAGACGAACGGGCCATCTAGGTATTTTTTCTTATGAAACTCGAACAAGTGAAAAAAAGTTCCAACTTGTGAAGAGTAGCCCGTACGGGATTCGAACCCGTGTTACAGGAATGAAAATCCTGCGTCCTAACCCCTAGACGAACGGGCCATTGGATGCATCAAACCCTGAAAAAATCACTTCAATGTTTGTATGCTTCCCAATTGGGACTGCAAAGATAAATTCGACTTGCGGAATTACACAAGAACTTGACTAAAATTTTTTTCATTTTTTTTGTTTCGACCGCTCGGTACTCATTTTTTTGTTTTGACAAGGGTGAAAATGAGGGTTTTGACGCACGAAAAAAAAACTTAAACAAGCGCCGGAAAAACGAATAAAGAATATTTTCTTACCTTTGCGCTGCATTTTTCGCCCTTACCAACCGAATACCTAGCTGAACAAGCGCAAATGAGTGTTCACTATACACCAACTTTTACTCATCAAATAAACACATCCACTCATGGCAAAAAGAATTGCTATCAACGGATTTGGACGCATTGGCAGGATTACCCTGCGCAACCTGTTGAAAATGAGCGACGTTGAAGTCGTTGCCATCAATGACTTGACTGACAACCTCACGCTGGCTCACTTGTTTAAGTACGACTCTGCCCAAGGGAAGTTCGATGGCACTGTAAGTGCTGATGATAAATACCTTCACATCAATGGAAAGTCAATTTTGGCTTTGGCAGAAAAAGATCCAACCAAGTTGCCTTGGGGAGATCTGAATGTGGATGTAGTCATTGAATCAACTGGTCGTTTTACTACCAAGGATGAAGCTGGATTGCACCTGACTGCTGGTGCCAAAAAAGTAGTAATCTCTGCTCCAGCCAAAGGTGACCTGCCTACCATCGTATTGGGTGTAAACCAGGACAAAATCAGTGCAGACCACCACATTTATTCCAATGCTTCTTGTACCACCAACTGCCTTGCGCCAATGGTGAAAGTATTGGACGACCTGTTGGGCATTGAGACTGGCTTCATGACCACGATCCACGCATACACTGCTGACCAGCGTTTGCAGGATGCACCCCACTCGGATTTGCGTCGTGCGCGTGCAGCTGCGGTTTCCATCGTGCCGACCAGCACAGGTGCCGCTTCGGCAGTAGGTTTGGTATTGCCTCACTTGAAAGGCAAACTGAATGGTAACGCGATGCGTGTACCGACCATCACCGGTTCAGTAACTGACTTTTCTGCTTTGGTAAAAAAGACCGCTACTGTAGATGAAATCAACGCGGCTTACAAAGCTGCTGCTGAAGGTCCTCTGAAAGGCATCATGGAATACTGTGTAGACCCCATCGTTTCTGCGGACATCATTGGCAATACACACTCTTGTATTTTCGACATGGACATGACCATGGTCAGCGGCAATTTGGTTAAAGTTGTAGGCTGGTACGACAACGAGGCGGGCTACTCTGCTCGTTTGGCTGATCTGGCAACGCGAATTTAAAAAACGAGTTCCAGTGTTCTAAGTTCCAAGGTTCCAGGCCGGTCACTGAGCGAAGCCGAAGTGACCGACTTGGAACCCCGAACCCAGGAACTTTGGAACTTCGAACCTTGGAACTATGCAAAATATAAACTTCTCCAATAAAAAGGCATTGGTGCGGGTGGACTTCAACGTGCCACTCGACAAAAAGACCTTTGCCATCACGGACGATACCCGCATTCGGGCTGCTATTCCTACCATCAAGTACATTTTGGACCAAGGCGGTTCCGCGATTCTGATTTCGCATTTGGGACGCCCGGATGAAAAGTTGCTGCCCGATGGTTCCATCGATGTGGCGCGTTTTACCATGAAGCATACGGTAGCACATACGGCTGAATTGTTGGGGGTACCCGTATTGTTTTGTGAAGAATTTGTTGGCCCTAAGGCTGCGGCCATGACTGCTGCGTTGCAACCCGGACAGGTGTTGATTTTGGAAAACACCCGTTTTCTCAAAGGAGAGGGCAAAGGTGATGTGGAACTGGCCAAAACCTTGGCCTCTTACGGCGACGTGTACATCAACGACGCCTTCGGTTCTGCCCACCGGGCGCATGCTTCTACGACTACGGTAGCTCAGTTTTTTAGTGCAGAAAACAAAGGATTTGGCTTTTTGATGAAAGCTGAATTGGACAACGCCGATCGGGTATTGAACAACCCGGATCGCCCGCTTACGGCGATCGTCGGGGGAGCGAAAGTTTCCGACAAAATCCTGCTGCTGGATCGGATGCTCGACTACGTAGACAACCTCATCGTGGGTGGGGGGATGGCATATACTTTTGTCAAAGCACAAGGTGGTCAAATTGGCAATTCTTTGTGTGAAGATGATCGTCTTGAATTGGCCAATCAGCTGATCGCCAAAGCACAGGCCAAAGGCGTGAAGTTGCTTTTACCAGAAGATTCACTGGTGGCAGATGCTTTTAGCAATGATGCCAATCGCAAAGTGACCGCCAGTAATACCATCGAACCTGGTTGGATGGGTTTGGACATCGGCGAAAAAGCTTGTGCCGAGTTTAGTGCCACCATTCTGAAGTCCAAAACCCTGCTATGGAATGGTCCAATGGGGGTTTTTGAGTTTGAAAACTTTGCCAAGGGCACCAAAACCATCGCTGAGTCAGTGGCCCAAGCTACAGCCAATGGTGCCTTCTCCCTGGTTGGAGGTGGTGACTCCGTTGCTGCGGTGAATCAAATGGGTTTGGCCGATGAGGTCAGCTATGTTTCTACTGGCGGCGGCGCAATGCTGGAGTTGCTCGAAGGCAAGGTTTTGCCGGGAGTGAAAGCCATTAAAGAATAATTTGCCCTTGTGCGTATAATGGGTCAAAAAAGCTTGTTCTGATACTTGGGACAAGCTTTTTTTATCCCAATAAAATCCGCAAAGCGTAGACCGAGAACCCCGCACAGACCACCATCGGAATGCCAAACAACAACAAATTAAGTTGGCTTGGGTTGGTGCTCACAATCCGCAGCATGATGCACATACAGGGAAGCGCTATGATAAACGCCCGAAACTTGTTCCATTCATCGATGTAAATTCCTTGTAAAGTATACTGCTGAGCTTGAGGTGGCAAGAAGACAAAAAGCAATACAACTGCAACGATCACAGTCAAAACGCCCAGAGCAGTTTGTAATTTGTGGGATGAGGAGGGGATTTTCCAGACCATGAAGAGGGCAACGAGTGGAACCAAAATATACCAGTCAAGGCCCTCAACTTTTTGAGCCATGAGCAAGGCACCCAAGGCTGAACTGAACAAAATGATGGAATATACTAAGTTAGCTGGGCTAAGCTGGACGCCGCGAGCCAAAGTGGTTTGTGTAAATAGGAAGTACATGCAAGTTCGTTTAGGGTACAACAAAGTTAAGATTTTATACTTACCTTAGCCAGGATAAATTAATTTTTTATATTATGCTTGAATGGTTTTTTTGGCTAAATGTTCTAATCGTTGTGTATACTTATTTGGGGTATGGACTTATCTTGTTGATACTCAATTTACTGTTTTTTAGAAAAAATCAAACCCCAACAACAGAACATCCCGAGGTAAGCATCCTGATTGCTGCTTACAACGAAGAGGACTGGATTGTTGAAAAAATCAACAACACGCTGTCCCTGAATTATCCAAAAGAATTATTGAAGGTGATGGTGATTACAGATGGCTCTATAGATGGAACGTTCCAAAAAGCTAAAAGTTGCTCCATTCCAGCTGGATTGAGCCTTGAGGTACACCATCAACCTGAACGCAAAGGGAAATTGGCGGCGATTGAACGCATCATGCCACTCGTAAAGTCGCCCATCACCGTTTTTACCGATGCCAATACCCACTTGAATAGTCAGGCCATTCAGCATTTGGTTCGCCATTACCACAATCCGAAAATTGGAGCTGTTGCAGGAGAAAAACGCATCAGCAGTGCCAATAAGGACGAAGCGAGCAGTGCTGGGGAAGGTTTGTATTGGAAGTATGAGAGCTTGCTCAAAGCTTGGGACGCCAAGTTGTACTCGGCTGTGGGTGCCGCAGGAGAATTGTTTTCCATTCGTACTGCCCTCTATGAAAACATCCCGGCAGACACCTTAATCGAAGATTTTTACCTTACCATGACGGTATTGCGCAAAGGTTACCGGATTGCTTATGCTGCCGATGCCTACGCTTTGGAAGGTTCATCGACTTCGGTAGGAGAGGAGCTCAAACGAAAAATTCGCATTGCTGCGGGTGGACTTCAGGCTTCCTGGCGTTTGCGCGATTTGTTGAATCCTTTTCGTTACGGCATTTTTAGCTGGCAATTTTTTTCACATAAAGTAATGCGCTGGACTTTGGCTCCCTTGGCCTTACCCATCGTGTTTGTATCGAACTTGCTGCTGGCTTTTTCAGCGGGGAGATTGTATTTCGGCATCTTCATTTTGCAAATCCTGTTCTACCTACTGGCTTTATTAGGCTGGTTTTTTGAAAAAAAACAACTCAAGATCAAGGCTTTTTTTATTCCTTATTATTTCTGTATAATGAATTATTCAGTATTTCTGGGTTTTGCGCGATTGTTGAAGAGGCAACAAACGGTGTTGTGGGAGAAAGCGGAACGCAAGCGGAACCAATAAGGACACTCTCCAGTTTTATGGGCACACAATCCACCGAGCTATGATTCACGCGACCTTAAAAAACCTGCCGACCGAAGATATTTGTATCCATTTGAGCATTGACAATCACCCGAAGCAATACCTCTGTGAATGTGGCAGTGCGAGTCTGTTGGGCAAAAAGGATTGTTTGAACCTCGCGGCCATTTTTATCAGCCATACCCATATCGATCATTTTGTCAATTTTGATACGGTTTTGCGCCATCAACTCGGCAGTGGTATGCGGGTAGTGTTGTGTGGCCCCAGAGGAATCGCCAAACAGCTTCAGGCCAAACTCCGGGCCTACAACTGGAATCTGATCGCTGAAAACGAATTACAATATGAAATCCGGGAAATCCAAAATGAGCGCCACATCAAAATTTATCAAGTCAGCCCATCAAAATGGAACTTGCAACTGATCGGCGAGATTAAGGGGCCAGTGCTGTACCAAAATGAGGCGGTGGAGGTGCGGTTTACCATCCTGGATCACGGCACCCCTTCCATTGCTTATTCCTTTCAGGAGCCCGATGCTGTAAATTTTCAAAAAGACGAAGCCCCCATTGCTCCTGGCCCTTGGGTCAAAATGGCTAAGGCTGCCTTTTTGGCCAATAGCCCTGAAACACCCATCAACATTCAGGGGCAACATTATCCAGCAGGTGATTTGTTTTCCTATTTTCGACTCAAAACCGGGTATCATTTGGGTGTAGTGATGGATCATTTGGCTTCCAGTGGCAACCATGAGAAAATCATGAAGACCTTTCAAAATGCCGATCAGGTATTTATTGAAACTTATTACCTCAACGAGGATCGGGAATTGGCTTTGCAAAACCGGCACAGTTACGCCCAGGCTTCGGCTGAAGTCATGCATAGGGCCGGGGTGAAAAATGCCACACCAGTGCATTTTTCGCGGCGTTATACCGAAGAAGATATCCAGGTTATCCAACATCAATTCAAAGCGGCTTTGGAATGAAAAAAATCGCACTGGTTGAATTACAGGAACATCAAGAGGTATTGTATGGGCTAATTGACCTACTCCTGTTGCAAGCAGTCGAAATTCATGTATTTGCGCCAGCCTATATGCAAGAAGAACGGAAAGTTGAATGGCAAGAAAATGAGCAGCTACATTGGACGTCTAAATCACCACAAAACTCCATTCCCCAATTTATTCAACAGGTAAAAACACAATTGGATGCAGTCGACCTGATCGTATTCACGACTTTGGTCAAGCATTTTGCTTTTTTTGCCCAACACACTTTTGCACCTCCTACCGTTTTGCTCATCCACAAAGGCAACGCTTTTTTTGCACCTCAATCCAACTTGAGCATTCGAAGCTTTAAAGATGGATTGCGTTTTTTGCGCAGCCTATGGCGAAGAGAGGATTTTTTTCGAAAAAAGCTACTGAAAAAAATCACCTACTACAGCTTTACCGACCCGCTGATTCAGGAATACATGCAGCCTTTTTTACCATCTTCCTGTCGATTTTTGTCTGCCTTACCCTTTGTTTTTTACACGCCTAATTCACCTTGTTTTAATGCCCCCATTCAAATCGTAGTGCCTGGAACTGTATCCGCACTGACCCGCGATTTTGAGTTGTTTTTTTTAGCCTTACAAAAAGCCGATGCCCAATTGGCCACTACTGTAGAGCTGATTTTTTTGGGAAAAGCAAGTGGTCCACGCGCCAAGCCACTTTTTGATTTAGTACAAAGCAGCCGTTTCCAAAACATCAACATTCAGACCTTTAGCGAAATGCTGCCCGAGCAGGAATACCAAAAACAGCTACAAACTGCCGATTTTTTACTCCTGCCATTGAGGGAACAAATTCAATTTGGTACGACCCAAGAAAGCTACGGAAAAACCAGCATCAGCGGAGGCATCAACGACATGCTGCGTTTTGGGAAACCAGCCTTGGTGCCGGATTTTTACCCACTTGACCCGGCCTTACAAAGCCTCAGCCAAAGCTTTCACGATGCAGAATCCCTGGCCGATTTGTTGACCAAATGGGTGAACGAGCGCAGTTATTTCACCCTTGCTGAACAGGCGCCCATATTACTCGCCTCCTTTTCCAAAGCAAAGCGCAGCCATGCTTTGATGGAAATACTTAAACCTGCGCTTAATTTTATTGAAAAATGATATTATCTTTTCCGCCGAAAAGACCAAATCCAATTTGGTTAACAATCTAGTTGGGTATAAACACCTTAAACAAGCTTTAGTCCTAACCATTGACTCATGGAGAACCATAACTACGATCCAATCAAGCCGTACATTCCGGCTGAAGTGACCAATGTCAAAGAATTTACCCTGCGCGCTATCCTCTTGGGGGCAGTTTTTGGAATTATTTTTGGTGCTGCAACCGTTTACCTGGCCCTTAAAGCGGGTTTGACGGTTTCCGCCTCGATCCCGATTGCCGTGTTGGCCATCTCCTTAGGTCGACGTTTTTTGGGGACCACTATTTTAGAAAACAACATCATTCAAACCACCGGATCAGCGGGTGAATCAATTGCGGCCGGGGTTGTGTTTACCGTTCCTGCCTTCTTGTTTTTGTCCGATCCAGCGATGGGTGATCAATACTTCAAGTACACCACCATCTTCACCCTGGCGGTATTTGGGGGGATTTTGGGCACTTTGATGATGATCCCTCTTCGACGATCCCTCATTGTAAAAGAACACCACAACCTGCCTTATCCAGAAGGAACCGCCTGCGCTTCGGTGCTCATTGCGGGGGAAAAGGGGGGCGATTTTGCCAAAACAGCCTATCAAGGTTTGGGTGTAGCATTTGTGTACGCGCTGCTGCAAAAAGTCTTTCACGTCATTGCCGAGGCGCCGACCTGGGTGACCAAAGCGACCCACAAGTACTTTCCTGCGGCCACAGTCAACGGTGAAATTACCCCTGAATACATGGGGGTAGGGTACATCATTGGGCCTAAAATTGCGGGAGTATTGGTTGCTGGTGGTGTATTGGCCTGGTTGGGTTTGATTCCACTGTTGGCTACCCTCGTGCCAACCGAAATCATTGCAGCACAATTGGTGAAACTGGGTTACCTCTCCGATGTAGCTTCTGCGGGTGGCCCCGGTGCTTGGGATCCTGCCACCAAAACTTTTGGCAACATTGCCGCAGCCCTGTACCGGGCCTACGTACGTCAGATCGGGGCGGGGGCAGTAGCGGCAGGTGGTTTTATCACTTTGCTCAAAACCATTCCAACCATCGCGGCTTCGTTCAGCGAGAGCATCGAGTCTTTCAAAAACCGTTCTGCGGCAGCAAGCCGTGCGCGGACTGAGCAGGATTTGTCGATTGCTGTAGTGGGGATAGGTAGCCTTGCGCTGGTGATCTTGATGCTGATTTTGCCACAAATTCCGGGCAATTCCTTTGGTGGAAAATTGCTGATTGGCCTGCTGGTGATTGTTTTTGGCTTCTTCTTTGTGACGGTGTCTAGTCGGATTGTTGGTTTGATTGGCACCAGTTCCAACCCAGTTTCAGGGATGACCATTGCTACCTTGATGGGCACGGCGCTCATTTTTATCGGTTTTGGAATGACGGGCAAAACTTTTGAACCGATGGTACTGGTCGTAGGTAGTATGATCTGTATTGCTGCTGCCAACGCTGGAGCGACTTCACAGGATTTAAAAACGGGTTACATCATTGGGGCAACGCCAAAATACCAGCAGATTGCCTTGTTTGTGGGTGCGATCGTTTCTTCGATTGCCATTGGAGCAACCCTACAACTTCTGGATACACCTACTCCCGAGCAACTTTCCCAAGGCATCGAGCACGCCATTGGTAGTGACAAATATCCTGCGCCACAAGGTACCTTGATGGCCACTTTGATCAAAGGTTTGTTGAGTTTCAACCTCGATTGGCAGTTTGTAATCGTTGGTGCATTTTTATCGATCACCATTGAATTGTGCGGCGTAAAATCCCTTTCTTTTGCCGTAGGAGCCTATTTGCCCTTGTCTACTACACTCCCCATTTGGGTTGGTGGTGTAATTCGTGGCATCGCGGACAATGCAGCCAAGAAAAAAGGCAAAGCAGTGGAAGAAGAAGACTTGAGCAAAGGAAATTTGTTTGCCACTGGTTTGGTAGCGGGTGGTGCCTTGATGGGGGTAATTGTGGCGATCTTATCAGTCAATGAGGGCATTGCCGCAAACATTGCCAAACTCAATCTGGAGCCCATGCTGAACGGCATTTTAGGCGAAGGGGGCTTCCAAATCCTGGGGGTATTGTTCTTCGCGGCTATGGGTTTGATCTTGTACGGGATTTCGAGGAAAGATTGATTTCTAGTCATGGATTGCCCAGATTTTCATGTTTGAATTTGGGCAATCCATGTCAATATTTACATTGAAATAGATTTAATGTTTATTATTCGACGATAAAAAAGCCAGGTGCCCAACAGGGTGATTGTTGGAACGGCGAATGGAATATGGAAGTTTTGCAAGCTAAAAAATAGCAAAGCAATGATAAACAATACCGTTGCCAAGTGCCCAAAATAGTCGGTTTGCACGTCAAAGGTTTCAATCAAACACCCTATTGTGACCGCTATTGCCGCCAATAAGGCCAAAATGCTGAAGAACAAGTCAAAACTTGGAGCTGCTGAGACGAACAACAAACCTGCAAATATTCCTATTAGCCCAATGTACAACCACCTGTAAAATCCATTGAAGTCTGGCGCACAGTCAAACCCATTGACTGGAGGCCGACTATTGGCGATGATGCGGCGATTGTAAGTGATGATTTGATACAGACCAAAGATGAAGATCCGAAATAAGCCCATGCGAAACAGTGGTTTGAAAACTGGAATAGCCTCGCCAAGGATGAAGAACAGCGCTTCCTTGCCGTAAATCGTTTCTCCAGTAGCACGGTCATATAGGGGGATTTCATGGCGTGCCCGGTCAATATCAATCCGTCCGAGTAATTCGGCAGGAGCTTCAGCGAAACCAATGCGGTTTTCTGGTCGCAACCAACCTGCACTTACAAATCCGCTGGTATAGGCTTTACAAAGCGGGCATACGTCATCATAAATAATGACCTTCGAATCCAGTTTTTTTGAATTTCCCATGTCCTTCGGTTTAAAAAAGAAGCTTCAAAGCGGATTGGTTAAGTGCTTTAAAGCTTCTTTTTGAATGTTGAACCAAAGATACAGTATTGTTTCTGAATATTCAATAGTTTCAGTAATTATTGAAAATTATTTCACCATGCCAATATCTTACTTCCCTTCGCTGTTAAGCGCAGCTCCTGGCTTTTTCCAGCATAAATCACCTTCGTCTGTCCACCCCTTGGCGAACTGATTTCCGTTTTGCTTAATTTGCCATTCGCCCAGGTCAAATTCAACACAAATCCACCCCGTGCACATACTCCACGCACCGACCCATTGGCCCAAGCGTCAGGTAAGGCGGGTAAGAGGGTGATTTCATTGCTGCGCGATTGCACCAACATCTCCAATACTGCGGCTGTACCCCCAAAATTGCCATCAATTTGAAAGGGAGGGTGAGCATCCATCAGGTTGGGGTAAGCGCCACCACCGCCATTGTAGCGCGTATCAGGCACCGGGCTAACGTAGCGCATCAACTCGCGGTACATTTTGTAGGTGCGGTTGCCGTCGCGCAGGCGGGCCCAGAGGTTGGTGCGCCAGCCTTTGGACCAGCCAGTGGTTTCGTCGCCTTTTACCTCCAGGGTTTGTTTGCATGCGGCAGCCAGCTCTGGGGTTTGATCCACGCTGATGTGGTGACCAGGGTATAAACCAAAAAGGTGGGATTGGTGGCGGTGTTTGGGGTCTTCATCGGCCCAATCGTGGTACCATTCTTGTAAGTGTCCTTTTTTGCTGATTTGGTAAGGGTACAATTTGCCCAAGGCAGTAGCTAGTTTTTGCTGAAAATCGGCGTCCAGGTTGAGCGTTTTGGCAGCCGCAATGGTTTGGGCAAAAAGTTCACGAATCATCCCCAAATCGGCGGTAGCTCCGTAGAGGGTGGCACCTTTGTATCCTGTAGTAGTGATGAAAATGTTTTCGGGGGAAGTGGAAGGAGAGGTGACGAGATTGCCTTTGCCATCATCCACCAAAACATCCAAACAAAACTGGGATGCGCCCTTGAGCAGATCGTAGCCATAGTTTTTTAACCAAATTGTATCTCGAGAATAGTCAAAATGCTCCCACAAATGGGTAGCCAACCAGGCCCCGCCCATGTTCCAGTTGGCCCAACTGGGTGAACCTTCCCCAAAATGCCCCACCGGGTTACTCATCGCCCAAATGTCCGTATTGTGGGCTGCGCACCAACCACCGGCATTGTAAAAGGTTTTAGCGGTAACCGCACCCGTTTTGGCCAGGTTGCCCAAAAAGCCCAGCAGTGGTTGATGCAATTCCGAGAGGTTGCAGGACTCCGCAGGCCAATAATTCATCTCAGTATTGATGTTGATGGTGTGATTGCTGCTCCAGGGTGGGCGAATCTGGTGGTTCCAAATGCCTTGCAAATTGGCGGGTACATTGGGCGTGCGGGAACTGGCAATCAGGAGGTAGCGGCCAAAATTGAAGTACAATATTTCCAGATCGGGGTCTTTGGCGCCATCGGCAAAACGTTTCAAGCGTTCGTCGGTAGGCAAACTGGCATTGCTGCTGCGGCCCGCCAGTTGGAGCTCCACCCGGTTGAAAAAACTTTGGTGGTCTTTGAGGTGGGCAGCCCGAATGCTAGCATAGCTGATTTTTTCTGCTTTTTTGAGCCAATCATTGGCTAGGGCTACTTCGTTTTTGCCATTGGTAGCGGGGTTTTGGTCAAAACCATTAAAACTGGTGGCAATCGAAACCATGATGATGGCTTCACGACCGCCCTGAATCCCGATGGTACTGTCCGTACGAACCACTTTACCATCGGCTTTGATGATTTTGGCCAAAGTCAAAAAGCGCATGCTTTTTTGCGGGTCGTATTGTATGGGATCGGCGGATCGCCGATAATTGGGTTCGGCATGGGAAGGTGCCTTTCCATTGGCACTGAGTACATTGGCCTCGGTTTTAACCTGATTGGGCAGCAGACTGTTGAAACGGAGTTTAAAACTCAACTTACCAGCCTGACTGGCGCTCAATTTGATCAGCATCACTTGTTGCGGATAGGAAACGAAATACTCGCGGGTATAAGTGACTCCAGCTTGCTGGTAAGTGGTACTCGAAATGGCGGTACTCAGATCCAATTGTCGACGGTAATTCACTGCTTCGGCAGGATGGGCCATGTCGATGTACAGGGTGCCTAAAGGAGCGTAGGATTCGGAATACTTGCCTTGCAAGTGCCGACGATTGAGGCTATCCGCGGCACGGTAGTTCTCCTTGCGTAAGGCCTCCCGAATGGCGGGCAGCTGTTTGTAAGCCTCGGCATTCATGTATGGATCTACCGGACTTCCGGCCCAAAGTGTGGCTTCATTGAGGAAAATTTTATCGGATTGAACACCGCCGTGAATCGTGGCACCCATGCGACCATTGCCAAGTACTAGTGCTTCTTCAAAATGGTTGGCGGCCTGGGAATAATACATCGTGCGGTCGGGAGTTTGTGCCCAGGTCAGTCCTGGTACTAAAGTCCACAGCAAGAGCAAGCAATTTTTCATAAAAGAGTATTTGCGAAGTGAAATTGGTCGGTGCCAAATGTAGTAATTTGTGAAAAAATAATAAAATTGGCATTGATTGTGGTATTTAAGGGGGTATGGCTACCTCGTTGCCAAAAGATGAAGTATTTTCAAGCTTTCAAATAGCACTTTTGTCTAGTTAGAAACGGTAATCTATAGGAGGTAAGTTTACTCAAAGCTCAAACCAATACGGATTGGTGAGCTAATGAAGAACCTTCATCATCATTGACCTTTGTTTGTTATGGCTGAAGTAGAAGACCTCAAGGCGTCGATTATTGACATCAAAAAAAGTCGCCTTAAACGCAGTATCCTGAGTGAATTGTATCTTTCTGGATCGAGCACCCTTGCCGAATTGAGCAGATTGTTGAATACAAGTGTTCCTTCTACGACAACACTTGTGGACGAGCTGACTAATCTGGAACATTGGATTGTAGAAAGAGGCATTGGTGCGGCCAAATTTGGTCGTAAACCCATTATTTATGCCTTAAACCCCGACTACTATTGGGTATTGATCCTCGATATTTCAACCCATGCTACCAAGCTGATGGCCTTCAACCTGCAAAATGAAGTATTGCAGGAAAAAGACATCAACTTGCCCATCGAGCGCAATCCAGATTTTTCAAATCGCCTGCGCGAGGAAATTTCTCGATTTTTGGAAGACTTGCGTTTGCCTCATCCTTCCTTAATGGCGATTGGCGTGTCGATGCCGGGCTTGATCAATCCCGAAACTGGCCACAACTACACCTATCCAATTGTACAAGGTGAGGGCTCTATCAAGTCGGTATTGGAAGAGCAATTTGGGGTGCCCACTCACGTCATCAACGACTCCAAAGCAACAGTGCTCGGAGAATACCGCTTTGGCTTGGGACGTGGCAAAAAGCACGTTTTAGCCATCAATATTGACTGGGGAGTAGGCCTGGGGATCATGGTCAATGGAGAATTGCTGAACGGAGCTTCCGGTTTTGCTGGTGAATTGGGGCACATTCAAATGGATCCGGAAGGAGAATTGTGCCAATGCGGCAAAGTTGGGTGTTTGGATGTCACTACTTCGGCTTCAACCCTGCTTCGAAAGGTAAAAGAAGGCATCAAACAAGGTAAAGCGTCTAAACTAGCCAGTTTGGGAGATGCAGAGGTCAATATTGAAACGGTGGTGGATGCAGCCAATGAGGGAGATGGCTTTGCCATAGATTTGTTGCACCAAATTGGCATTCAGTTGGGGCGTGGGTTGTCCATCGCAGTACACCTGTTCAATCCCGAGATTTTGATAGTGGACGGGATATTGGCTAAGGCGGGCCGGTTTTTCATCAACCCCATTGAACAAGCCATCAACAAATATTGCCTGGTAGACTTTAAAAATGACTTGTCAATTGAGGTTTCAGAACTGGGCGATCGCTCCAAATTATTGGGCACTTTGTCGTTTGTGGTGGAACGTATATTGGAAGAAGTGGTCTGATGTTCAAAATTTGGTAAATTTTTCTACGGCTCTTTTTCAATTGTCAAAAAATAACTATCATTGAGAGTAAGAGCCTTCGCACACACAAATTTACCAAGAATGAAAGTACAACAGATTTTGGATCGAAAATTGAGAAATGAAATTTTAGCCGTTTCGCCAGATGCTTCGGTATATACAGCACTTGAAGAACTCGCCCGATACAATATCGGCGCACTATTGGTGATGGAAGGGCCAAAATTAGTGGGTATTTTTTCAGAGCGCGATTACGCCCGAAGGGGGATTTTGAAAGGAAAACCTTCCCGCGAGTCCTTCGTTAAGGATTTGATGACTTCTCCGGTTATTACCGTAGCACCCCAAGCCAAAATTGAAGAGTGTTTGACCATTATGACCGAAAAACATTTTCGGCATTTGCCCGTAGTGGTCGATGACCAGGTTTTGGGCATGATTTCTTCTTCCGATATTTTCCAGGCTATCCTTACCCAATACCAGAATTTGGTATCTTCTTTGGAGGGATATATTTCGGGGAGACCAATGTAAATTAAAGATGAGAGATGAAAGATGAGAGATGCTACCGCAGCGTTTTTGACTATGACCTTCTCTAAGCCTCATCTCTCATCTTTCATCTCTCATCTCTCATCTTTAACCTTTCGTCATCTGCGCATCCAATTCCAGCTTCACTTCATCACTCACCACAATCCCACCAGCTTCGGTAACTGCGTTCCAGCTTAAGCCGTATTCCAAACGATTGATGCTGCCTTTGATGTCAAAACCAGCTTTGGTATTGCCGTAAAAGTCTACCATTGAACCAGTGTATTCTACATCCAACACAACCGGTTTGGTAGTGGCGCGAATGGTGAGGTCACCGTGTAGTTTATATTTTTTATCTCCAACTTTTTCAAGCCCGGTCGATACAAAAGACAGTTTCGGGAATTCTTCAGCGGCAAAAAAATCGGGGGATTTTAAGTGTCCATCACGTTGTTCGTTACCTGTACTGATGGTAGCTACATCGGCACTGAAAGTGACTTTTGCATCCGCAAAATCATTGCTTTCATCACCTTCCAGGGTGGCATCAAATTGACTGAAACTACCCTTAACTGTAGAAATCATCAGGTGACGTACTTTGAAAGTGATTTCAGAGTGGGATGGATCGATGGTCCAGGTTGCCATATTTTTTTGTTTTAATGGTTGCAAAATTGATTGATGCTAAGATAACGTTGTAAAGACAATTAATGTTTATACATTGAATTATTTTTTCGTAATTTTTTTTTCTCGCTTACCTTTGCCCCACTATTCAGCATCACCACAACGCAGCAAAAACCATGCTTACAATTTACGGAATTTCCAATTGTGATACAGTCAGAAAAGCACTCAAGTGGTTGGATAAAAAGGGATTGGCTTATTCCTTTCACGATTATAAGGCGCAAGGGCTTTCCAATGCTCAATTGGAAACCTGGATGCAACAAAAAGATTGGTCGGAAATTTTGAATACCCGCAGTACCACTTGGCGGGAACTGCCTCAAGCCCTAAAAGACTCGGTGGTGGACGCACCCAGCGCCATCAGAGTGATCCCCGAGAACTTTTCCATGATCAAAAGGCCCCTGGTAGAGCAGGATGGCAAAATTATTTTGCTGGGTTTCGATCAAGGGCAATGGGAAGCGGCCCTAAAGTGAATTTACAGGTCAAGAAAATACATGATCAATACAATCAACAGCGGCAGCGCAGCCAGCAACACGCTCAACTGTGGCCACTGTAAGACGTAGCGCACTACGATGCTGCCTACTAAAAGCAGCATCAGGACTAAGGCATAAGTGTAGTTTTCATTGTTGAAAGCTCCCGCGTTTTCCCGGTAGATGGCGGCTAAAATGACGATGAAGGTCAACACCAGGTTGATGCTCCACAATATCCAAAATACGATATTCATGGTCAACGATTAAGTTATCCTAGAACCAGTAATTTTAGTTCCTTACACTATTGGCAGCCTCGGCATGAGTTGGATAGCGGATCAAAGAGGCGCGATCGTCCCAAAAGAAACCACGTACTACTGCACCCGGACTTTCGGGGGTATTGGTAAAGCTACGGCCTAAATCGCCCGGCAGAGCGGGTTGACCCGGGTCGAGGATTTGAGCAATCGACCAAATTCCTTTGCGGGTTTGGCCCTGGTGAACGATCTCACTTTGGCGTCCTTGAATGGATACATCAAAAATGAACAACAACAAATAGCCTTTGGGCCCTTTGGTGGGCATGCTTACGCCATTGGCTGCAAATTGACTGATGTTGATGTATCCAACTGGCAATACCGGCAAATCCCCATCCCGACCTGGTTTGCGCAGGGGGATATTTACGTTGGCATGGTTTTGTGGGTTCACACTCCAGTCGATGCCGCCTTGGGCAAAAATTGTAGTGGTCGCAACAAGTGCACTGAGGATAAGGATGATGGTTCTCTTCATGTGATTACAATTAAAAACAGTGATTTAAACGCAACTGCTTGCGTTAAAGTACAAATAAAGATACAGAATAACATTGAATTTTACAAAATCGGTGTTGAAAGCTCCCATCTGGCCAGGGGGGATACTTCGTGCCCCACAAATTTTCCCTGCAAAAATTTGTAATATCCGGTAATGCCAATCATGGCGGCATTGTCGGTACAATAGTCAATTCTGGGGATATAGGTATTCCAGCCTTTTTGCTGACCTTCCTCGACAAGCGCTTGTCGCAAACCTGAATTGGCGGAGACTCCTCCGGCCAGGGCTACTTCTTTTATCCCGGTTTTTTCAGCGGCCAAACGCAATTTATTCATCAAGATACTCACAATGCGAGCTTGTACCGAGGCGCAGATATCCACCAGGTTTTCCTGCACAAACGCTGGATTTTCGGCTACCTGTTTTTTCAAAAAATACAAAATGGAAGTTTTGAGCCCACTAAAACTAAAGTCCAGCCCAGGAATTTTGGGTTCGGGAAACGCAAAACGCGGCGTTCCGTCTTTGGCCAATTTGTCGATGATCGGACCAGCAGGGTAGTCCAGGCCCAGCATTTTCCCGGTTTTGTCAAAAGCTTCACCCGCAGCATCGTCGATGGTTTGACCAATGAGTTCCATGTCGAGGTAATCCTTGACAATCAGGATTTGGGTGTGTCCACCCGATACAGTGAGGCATAGAAAGGGGAATTGGGGTTTAGGGTCTTCAGCAAAATGCGCCAAGACGTGGGCCATCATGTGGTTGACCTCAATCAGAGGCAAATTGCGGCTGAGGGCAAAACCTTTGGCAAATGAAACCCCCACGATCAAAGAGCCGATCAGCCCCGGCCCACGGGTAAACGCTACCGCGTCGATTTCGGTTTTGTCGATGCCAGCCGCCCGGATCGCCATTTCAACCACGGGTAAAATATTGATTTGATGCGCCCGCGACGCCGCTTCTGGTACTACGCCACCGTAGATTTGGTGAATCTCCTGGTTGGCCGTTTTGTTGCTCAGCACCTGCCCGTCGCGCACAATTGCGGCAGAAGTATCATCACAAGAAGACTCAATGGCTAAAATTGTAAGCGACATAGCTACAGATTATTAAAAATTGGCCTTAATTTGCCAACGATATTTGAAATCATTCCCAAGAACATCGGATTTGACTGAAAAGATGTCATTTTCAAAAAAATCCTAAAACACTGTTTTATGTCTACGGCAGCAAGCAAAGTCAGAAAAGACAGCCCAAGCATTTCCTATTCTAACCTTACACCAAGTGATGGTTTTAGTAGCTGCGTGATTGCACAAGGCACAAAAATAGAAGGAAATTTTCAATCTGGAGAAAACGTTCGCCTCGACGGAGTGGTAGTTGGCGACTTTTCCTGCGAGAAAAAACTGGTGGTAGGAAAAGAGGGCAGGGTAGAAGGCCGCATTCGGGCCCGCGACGCCATGATCATGGGTTTCGTAAGTGGCGATGTAGAAGTATCGGGTCTACTCCAATTGGACAAAACCGCAGTCGTTACCGGCAACATCATCGCGGCTAATTTAGCCATTGAAGATGGAGCCCGTTTTGATGGAGTATGTAAAATGGGGAAATAGTTAAACCTTTAATTGCAGGCATTTGGCTAGTATCAAGTACGACATCGTTGAGGACAACTACTCGCCGCATATCTCGGCACTGTGCAAGTTATCCATTGTTTTTGGGACGGACAGCTTCAGCTATGCGGTAGTGGACAACCAGCTAAAGATCCAGGCGTATCAGTACCAGGTTTTGGATCGAAACGCCCAAGGGCAACTGGATTGGGCCACTTTCTTGAGCAAACTAAGTGCTCCCCGTGAAATGCTGACCCGCAATTACCGGGCGGTACGCGCCGCGGTAGTTTCACCTACTTTTACCTTGGTGCCTGCGCAATGGTACCGGGCCGAAGAACGCAGCACTTATTTGCAGCACCTGACCACGCCTGAAAGCAGCGCGTTGATTCATGCGGATGTGATCCCGGGTTATCCGGTCAATGCCGTGTATGAGATCCCAGCAGTGTGCCAGACCTGGCTCAGCGGGATTCAACCAGAGGCAGAGTACGTGCATTGTGTGAGCGCACTGGCACCCCTGTTGCGTAGTCGATTGGAAACGCCACACAACATTGCAGCCTATTTTATGCCCAATCGGGTGTTTATCTTTTATTTCCACGAGGGCCAATTGATTTTTTGCAATTCGTTTACGTATCAAACCCCACGGGACGCGCTCTATTTTTTATTGCTGGTATTTGATCAATTTCGTTTGGGTACCGAATACACCCCGCTGTGGATCTGTGGGCATTACAGCGAACAGTCGGAGTTGCACCGCCAGATCAAACGTTACGTCAAGTCGCTGCACTATGTAAAATTGCCCACTGGATTTCGGACTGGGACCAAATTGAGCGCCATCCCGGAACACCTATACCTGGATTTGGTAGCTGGAATATAGAGCTTGTTTAATTTTTTTTAAACATGCTCACAATCAATCACCATGCGGATTATTGGAGGAAAATTTAAAGGGCGGCGTTTTGATCCACCTGCCGACAACTGGCCGACCCGCCCGACTACTGATTACGCCAAAGAGGGCCTGTTCAATATTCTCAACAACAACATTGATTTTGAGGAGACCAAAGTGCTGGACTTGTTTGGGGGAACGGGCAGCCATTGCTACGAGTTCATTTCGCGGGGTTGTACCGATGCAACTTACGTAGACAAGTTTCAGGCGGCCATTAATTTTGTCAAAAAAACGGCGGAAGCCCTACAAATCACCAAAAACATCCGCATCATTCGGTCGGATGTCTTCCGCTTTATGGAGAGCTCGGGAGAGGATTACGACTACATCTTTGCCGGGCCACCTTATGCATTGGATACCATGGATACCATCCCCGATCTGGTGTTCAAATACAAGCTACTGCGGCCCGAAGGTTGGTTCGTGATGGAGCACAATCCGCACCATACGTATAAAAATCATCCCAATTATTTGCAGGAAAGACACTACGGCAAGACCATTTTCAGTTTTTTTCATCATCCGCATGATGCAAGTGAGGAAGAATAAATTTAAATTGAATGCCAAACCGAGGACATGAAAAATTTAGTACTACTGGCCTTTTTGAGTTTTAGCCTAGCTTTATCCGCTCAAAACAACGAATTGAATGGCAAATGGGTCGGGGTATTGACCCAACAGGAAGGCGGATTTCGCCAAAAATACTACTGCGAAATACACATCCTGCAAAAAGGCAATAAAATCACGGGTACAACTTACGTCAGTGTAGAAAAAGTCCACGCCGAAATGGCCTTTACGGGTGAAGTAAAGGGCAACACCGTTGTATTTAAAGAAAACCGTATCGTCCAGTACACCAAACTCGAAGAAATGGCCTGGTGCCTAAAATGGGGAACCCTCACCCTGAAGAAAAAAGACACCACTTGGTACCTCGAAGGGATGTGGGACGGGCAGTCGGTGTTTGGGCCTTGTATCCCTGGGAAGGTCTTTTTGCAAAAAGAAGTGCCAAGGGCGTAGTTGTCTAAGGTTGGATCACTAAGGTATGAATTGACCAAAGCGACATTTTGATTGTCACAAAGAAAGCACAAAGGGGGCACAGAGGACACAAAGCTAGACGTTGACAGAGCTTTAGCTTACAAGTTACACTTGTCAACATCTAACTTTGTGTCCTCCGTGTCCTCTTTATTTTCCTTTGTGATAAAAAAATGTCGCTTTAGTAAAATTAAAAACCCGTGACAACTCGTTTCCAAAAACATAAAAACGATCATTCTGAATCTGGTACTCCTATGAAAAACCTATTTTTCCTTCTGCTCCTTTGCTGCTCTTTCCACTTGAATGCCCAAAACAAGACGGCGAGCCCCAAACCCGTCGAAGTATGCGACCTCAGCTTGCAATTCTCCAACAAAGAAGAACAGGAACTGTTTTACGGCTTCGCAGCAGGCGATAAAATTGTCTTTAGCTTCAGTGAAAATGTGGGTGCCACACTGGCGGAGGTTGAAATCACCGAGTTTCCCAGCAATGTCAAGTTCAGAGAAGTGAACACAGCTGCGGTCAAAGAAAAGACCCTCGAAGTGTCCAGAGCGGCTGTATACCGCTTCCGCTTCCGCAGCGACACCAAAAAAGACCGCACCATCAAAGTCCAAATCAAACGGATTCCCCAAACGGAAAAGACCCGCACCTTTGCAACTGCAGTGAGATGGGTGGAAAAATTCGACACCGTTTACCAAAACAACGAAACCCGTTTTGAAAAACAAATGGTGAAACAAACCCGCCGGGTCTTGGCGCGCACTGATACTGCCATTGTGAGCTTGGCTGACAAAACCGAACGCATTGCCGCCAAAGCCAGTTGGTCGGGTTCTACCTCCAGCAAAGTGCCCGTCACCTTGCCCAGCAACAAATACGAAACCGACCGCTCCTACGAAGTGATCGCCTGGGCCTACTGGATCGGTTCGGGCGACCAGGCCGAAAAACAATACAGCGAAGCCAATCGCCTGGCTACCCTGGGTAAAAATGCGGTGAGTGCAGCAGGCAAACTGGGCTACCTCGCTGGCCCTTACGGCGCCCTGGCCTCCCTGGCGCTGGATGGCGTGAGCTACTTCACCGTACCCCGTGGTGGCAACAACATCAAGTACCGCGTGATGAACAAAGACGCCAAAGTCCTCGATCAGGGTGACGGCCCCGCCGCTTACGCCCGCCACAATACCTACACCCAGGGCACCCTGACCTTTGAAATGGCCAACGACAATTACATCGAAGCCATCGATGCCCGGGTGCGGATCATTGCTGTAGCCTTGGTGAAAACGTATCGGCAGGAGGAGTATTTGGAGGAGCGGGAAGTGCCGGTGGCGCGGAAGTTTGAGGTGAAGGTGAGTAAGGTACCGGTGTTGGGGAAGTAAATTTTAGAAAGCCTTGTTTTAATAAATTTATTGTTTTAAATTTGTGTAATTATTTTTTTTGAAACAAAAAAGTAATCATGCTGATCTCAGTAGCAGATGCTTCCTTTACGGGTAAAGTATTGCATAAAATCGATCTGGAGTTTGCCACGGAATGGGTCTCCGTCAAAGACATCATCACCGCCAGGGTAAACCAGGAAGTGGAGGAATACAACCAAAAGCAGGGGGAATTTTTTCGCGGCTTGGTCATCCCCACCGAAGCCGAACAAACCCTCAATGGCTACAAACTCAAAGACAAAAAGCGCATCGACGCTGAAAAGCAAGTGTATGTTGCACTACACGCTTTTCAAAACAATGGCTACTTCGTGCTGATCGACGATGTGCAAAGTGAAGATTTGGAGCAAAAAGTGCAGTTGAAACCGGATACAAGTATCAATTTTGTTAAACTAACCCCATTGGTAGGAGGATAAATTATGGCGCTGTTCGATCATTTTAAAAACCTGTTTGCCAATCTCAATGAGCAAGCTAGTTCGTCTTCGGTTTTTGATGAAGTGATTCTTGGATCTATCCAGGAGCACGAAAAAAACAACGGCACTTTATGGGACATCAAAATCAATAACCTGAGCATTTATCAAGAAGGTGTCCTGAAATGGCCAGACGCTCAAAAGGTTCAATTTATTCATTTTTTGCTCAAAAACATTGGCAGTTATGACTCCAAAACTGGATACGATGCCAAAAATGTGAAGTACCAAAAACTTCGCTTTCAGGAGGCTTATTTGCAGCACCTGTTTAGGGCCAAATTGCTCATGAGTGAGGAGGAGGTCGTTGGTCTTATTCAGCTGTTTTTGCAAAAAGGCCGCTACAGCGACACCAATGTGCTGAACTGGCCAATTGGTTTGATGCTGAACCAAGTTGAAAAGCAATATGCTGGCAAAGTTTTAGGCGAAGACTTCAAAAAAACGCTGCAATCGCTCAAGTCTCACCTGGAAGGTGTTAAAGCCTACTATCAGGAAAAAGAAAGGCTAAAAATGATTGGCAAACTGGAGGTGCTACTGCAAACTGGTGAAAGTGCCAAACCCAATGTAATGCCTACCCGCTTTTTGGGTTCCGACGAGTTTGCGAAATACGCCAATGGCAAAATTGAAGGTCTAGATCTGCAGCATCGGGAGCTGTGGTATCCAATAATTGCCCATGCCCAAAAAGCCTCTGGAGGCAAACCCACCCAAAAATATCTTGCCACAGCAAAAGCTCTGATTGAAGCCTTGGGTTTTCCTGCTTTTAAAAACATGCTGAATGATTGGTTCTTGTTTTTAGGGAATTTGAAGGAGCGCAAAGAAGAGCACGTCAACAATTACATCACGCATACTTATACCTATACCACCTATCATTTCTTGGATTCCGTGACCATAGATGAGATCAAAGGTTTCATTTGGATGGCCAGCTACTTAGAAGACAAAAATACCTTGCAATTGCTCTCCCGCCTCGCTGAGCGCAGCTACCGCAAAATCCCTGGGCAAGGTCCAGCCGCGGCTGCAATGGGCAATGCTTGTTTGTATACCTTGTACAAATCCGCTGGGCTTTACGGCGTTGGTCAATTGTCTGGCCTGAAATTCAGGATCAAACAAAATTCAACCCAAAAACTCTTCGAAAAATACCTCGATGATGCCGCCGCTGAAAAAAAAGTCCCCAAACACGAAATTGAAGACCTGGCCGTGCCAGACTACGAGCTGCAAAATGGGCAAAAGGAACTGCAATTCGGCGAATTCAAAGTTGTACTCCGCATCACGGGCATAGGCAAAACCGAAACCCAGTGGTACAAACCGGATGGTAGCCCGCAAAAATCCATCCCCGCCAGTGTAAAAACGCAGTTTGCGACGGAATTAAAAGACCTGCGCAACGAAGCCAAAGAAATTGAACAAACCCTGATCACCCAAAAAGATCGCCTGGATCGAATGCTGCGGGTGAATCGCCAGCTCAAATGGGGGTATTTTCACACCATGTTGTTCACCCAGGGACTGTTGTCGTACCTGTACGAGCCAATCATTTGGCGTTTTGAGCAAGAAGGAGTTACCCAAATCGGGATTTTCCGAGACGGCCAATGGACGAATGAAAAAGCGGAAACCTTTATCCCCGATGAAACCTGTACCGTTTCACTTTGGCACCCCGTAGGCGAAAGCCTAGTTACCATTCAAGCCTGGCGCAATTTTTTACAAACCCGACAAATTCAGCAGCCTTTCAAACAAGCCTTCCGGGAGGTTTATCTGCTTACCGAGGCCGAAGTCAATACCCGCGTGTACAGCAACCGCATGGCCGCGCACGTGCTCAAACAACATCAATTCAGTTCCCTGGCCAAAAGCCGGGGTTGGAAATATGCCCTTATGGGTGCTTACGACGATGGGCGATACAACGAAGCGGCCAGTCTGGACTTGCCCGAGTATGGTCTGCGTGCCGAATTTTGGGTCAACGAAATCAATGCCGATCAGGCGTTCAACGACGCGGGGATTTGGCATTATGTGGCCACCGATCAGGTGCGTTTTGTAAAAATGGGCAATGATCAACCCTGCAATTTAATTGATGTGCCAACCATCATTTTTTCGGAAGTCATGCGCGATGTTGACCTGTTTGTGGGTGTAGCCAGTGTAGGCAACGACCCTACCTGGAGCGATTCGGGAGGCATACCCGCATACCGGGATTATTGGCAGTCGTACTCCTTTGGTAACCTGTCGGAGCTGGCCAAAACCCGCAAGGAGATTTTGACGCAACTAGTTCCGCGTTTAAAAATCAATAAAGTAGCGGAAATTAAAGATCGTTTTTTGGTGGTCAAAGGCAAGTTGCGGACCTACAAAATCCACATTGGCAGCACCAATATCCTGATGGAACCCAACGATCAGTACTTGTGCATTGTGCCAGATCGCACCAAACCAGCCCTTGCGCCGAATGTTTTTTTGCCTTTTGAGGGGGATACGGGGCTGTCGATTATTTTGTCCAAGGCATTTTTGCTGGCGGAGGATGATTTGATAGAGGATGGGACGATTGTGTCGCAGATCGGGGGGCGGTAGGGGAACTATATCGTACTAGATCCGTTGACATGTGAAATAGGACAAATTGCACCCAACACATTTCTTTATTAACCATAAAGATTGAACCATGAAAGTAGGAGAGCAAATAAAAGTTTACGTCAGAACCTTTCCAGGCGGAGAATGGCTTTTTGAATTTGAGCCATTGCAAGCTAAGGTCGAAAACCTACAACCGCTGATTTGTACAATTACTGAGGAACCAGACGAAGAGTCTGAAGCAGAGTTTTCGTCTGGTAGTAAAATATATGTCTTGAAAGACGAGAGGCTTGGCTTTATTGGGGCTTTTCAGCTCAATTGAGTGTAAGTGGTGGCTCTATGAGCACACAATTCGCAAAACAAAAAAGCCGATCCACAACGCTGCGGATCGGCTTCTTCCCCCTTCAATTCTTCACCCCCTGATACAACTCATTGAACAAAAACTTAAACGTCTTCTGTGTTTGCGCCCTGAACGTAATTTCAGGACCAAAAGCGTATAATTTTCCTGTACCTACCTTCGCCACAAAAGCGGCCACACCATTGCGCAAATAGCCCTGGCCCCAGGCCCAACCACTGCGCAATGTTTTAGCAGAATCAAACCACGCAATAGGCGTCACCATACCTTTTGAAAGCGCCTCCGGTGAAACGTGGAATACCGGACTGCTTTGAAAGAACACATCTGCATCAGTACCTACACCCCAGGCTGCTGGTTGCGCTGCATCTATTTTTACCTGCATTACGCTGCCCGGGATATAAAATTTTTCGCCGGGCAAAGTCCGTTCTTTCCCATCTGCCATTTCAACCAAGGCATTGCGCACTGGCAATTTCAAATGGTACGCCAGACTGGTGCTGCTCCCAATGGTAACGATATTGCCACCTGCCTCCAAAAATGCCTTGAGTGCTGGGATGGATTTATCTGCCGTGATTCTGCCATAGTGATCCCGGAACTCTGCCGGAATGTTGGCCGGAATGGTATCTCGTTGGGTGCTTTTGGAAACGGTAGCAGGGATTGCTCCACCCACGAACACAATCACATCGTATTTCTGCTTCAGGTTGCCTGCATCAATTTCCTGGGCAAAAATGCGCTTGAAGGGGAAATGGTATTGCTCCATCAGCCAGCGCACCCAGCCCGAGGGCATGGAACCACCATATACGTCCCACAACGCAATGCGCAGGGGGGCAACTTTTTCCAAACCAGTCGGTTGTTTGGCAACCGCATTGATCTGCAAATTCAGATCGGCAGCAGCCTTTTCTAACCTTGCTTCTGGCTTGTTTGTGGCCGGAACAAAGAACGAACCCTGGGGGATGTTGTCGTTGCTGGCGTTCGTAATGCGAAATACCGTGACGCCCGCTTGCAAAAGATCATTTACGGCGATAAAGGAATTGTTGGAACGAGCATCCAGGATGTACCCGGCTACGGCGCTTGCTTTTTGCAAAGTTCCTTTTGGCGCTTGGATCACACCATAAGGAACCGCCTCAAAGGGCCCACTAAACCCATTCAGGATGCGGTCGAACTGGAAACCCATGGTGAAAGCGGGCGTCCATCCTGCTGCATCATACGGGCGAACGGGCGGACCACCTGGATACAAAAAGTCATTGGGGTGGTCTTGTGGTTCAAACATATCCAGCACATGCGGGCGAAAAGCCTGGTTGGTCAAAACCACATAAGAACCAGCAGGGTATTTTTTCCCTTCCACTATAAAATCAGCAGTGGCCCGGTGCACTTTTATCCCCGACTCGATCAAGGCATTCAGGAATTTTACCGCCACGGCAAAATCGGGCTGATTGGAGGGAAGGATATAGCCTCGGGCATCCCGCAGCGTGGAGTCTTTGAACACCAAATCATAATACTTTACTGGTGTAGTTGGTCTGCCCCCAAACCCCTGGTTTTCCTCATTTGCTGCGCCAGCGGTGTTGCTACGAGCAGGTTCTTTTTTGGCAGCATTTTTGACCGAATCAATAAGGCTGGGTGAAAGTGTCCAGTTGTCATGGTTCCCCTTCTCAATGGAGTTTTTCCCCATGAGGTAAATGTTGTACAACAAATGTTCGCTGTTGCGGGCGGCATGATCCAGTACTGCATAATTCAGCGATACGGAATAATCGATAGACTGCTTGTACAACCATTTTTGCGGCGTAACCGGAAATGGGGTGGCGGCGTTCGGTAAAAGCCGCTCGGGTACCAAAGGTACACTTGCCGGAGTGGGGCTACCGATGATTTCGGTCAAGATGCCAACGATGTTGTGAAAATAAGCGGTGGTGCGCAAGCCCCCGTTCCACCAGGTGGAAAAAACCGAGCCGTTGCGTTGGGTATAACCGGGCTTTCCTTCGGCATTCAAACGATTGATCATGGCGGCACCTACTGCGTCAAGGCTGGTCACCACGATTGGATCGTACACATAATTAAAAGGATCACGATAAGGCGGCCCTGCTACAACTGATCCAGGAGGGCCAGTCTGGTGGTGATTGTACAAGATCTGCGGGAGCCATTCGACATACAACTGGCGGCTGATGTTTTTTGACTCACTCATGTTGTTCATAAAAAAATCGCGGTTGTTGTCGTGCCCGATGTATTTTTCATACAATCTGGGCAATTGCGACAGGGATCTTTTTAAGGTATCCGGCTCGCGCATGTACCAGTTGGACACCAACTCCTGCCCGTCGGGATTGGCATGCACAAAAAGAATGATCACCTTGTCCAGCAGGCGCAGGGTTTCAGGGTCTTTTCTGCTTACGGTTTGCCAAATGGACTCGATCAATTGATGGGTACCTACCGTCTCGGTGGCATGCAAACCGCCGTCAATCCAGACTACAGCTTTTCCTTCATCGGCCAGGCGTTTGGCTTCCGCAGGGCTAAGGTTTTCTGCTCTGGCCAGTTTTTGAGCGATGCTTTTGTACTTTTCCAGGTTTTTGATGTTCTCTGGTGAAGAGACGATCATCATGTACTGAGTGCGGCCTTCTTCAGTTTTGCCAATGTCCACCAGCTTTGCCCGGTCGGAGGTGGCAGCAATCTTTTTGAAATAGGCTTCGGTTTGGGTGTAGTTGGCGAGCCGGTAATTGTCGCCGATGTTGAATCCGAAGTGCTCTTTAGGCGAGGGTATACTTTGCCCAAAAGATCGGATTGCCAATACAGCAAGGATCAAAAAAAGAGTAGTTGTGCGCATGAATTTGAAGGGTAAATGAACGGAATGGTGGGCAATATAATTCAAATCCTGAAAAGCAGGTTACCTGCTGAGGTGGATTGTGCGAAGTTGACCAAATGGCGACGTTAGGGGGGGCGATACAGAAAAATCAACCTTCCTTACCTCTGCTCTCCTTGCTGCAATAGTCAGCGGCATCGCAGACTCTGTTAAGTACTCAATTTTTTCAACATTGAGAAATCAGATTAGTTAAAGGTAGTCCTACAATGCTGCCAATTTTAGCACTGGTAAAACTTCTTGTAAATGCGTCCTGCTGCCTCTTTCAATGAGTTTCAAGGCGTTTTCATAATAATCCTCCGTGGAATCAAAATTTAAAACTCCTTTTGACAGGAGATGTTTAACCATTTCCAACGAACACATGGTCATAGCGGCATCCAAAGGTTTTTTAGCTCCATACAAATAATCCGTGTCATTGATTACGGATGCAATTTCTGCCCCGCCGTCTAGGAGTAAATCAACCATTTCAAAATTATTCAAGTACATGGCTAATCCTAAAGGGGTACCGTAGGGATGTAAGGGGTGATTGGGATTCCAGTTTTTTTGCAATAGGGTGGAGATATAGGTTACATCGTTATTCAAAATCGCCTTTGCCTCAAAAACAAAAAGCTGCTCCTCGTGATAAAAAGAATCGAATAGCCTTTCAATCAAATCTCCTTTTGTGGATATTACACGAGTAGAAAGAAAGTTTATTATTTCATATTGATTGTCAATTCCCAAGTATGGATTTCCATTTTTTTCTTCAAGATAAATTGTTTCGTAAGAGACTGTTTTTGCAATCGGCAGACAACTGTTCGCTTTGCCAAATCCGTTGGCTTTGTTTCTCGATTTGTGCAAGCTAATGAAATTAGGGATTTCGTCTAAACCTAATACCCGCTCCATTTTTAGATAACAGCCGCTGTTGATGTCCATTTTAAGCCAAAGGCCTTTGAGCTCAACCCCCGCATGGTTCAAAATGAAGGTCTTCACTTCGGATGGGATCTTGTTTCCATAAAAGCGCTCAATTTTTTTGAGCTTTAAATGATCTAAAAAATGCCTTTTGCGGATGGGGATGTTTATAGCATGGCGGTAATTGACGGGTTTTACATCACTAAATACATCTCGGTATGGCCACCGGTTGAAGAGGGACTCAAACCGTTCTCCCCTGGAATTCACCCAAAGGGAAGGATCATAACCATATCTTTTAAGCAAATGGATACTTTCTTCAATACCTTCGGCGAAAGGCATCCTAAGCTTATTGGGATTTGCTCTCTGCTCAAGTAAAAATTCAACCAACTGAGGATGTTCAAGGGCCAGATTCAATAAGGTTTTTTCAAATCCAAATTTATTGTCGACGTAGTTGTTTTTAAGGTAGTTTCTAAAAAAATCTACATCACCGTTTTCAGCACGATCTACCTCTTCTTCTTCGATGAAATCATATTCAAAAATTGAATGAATAAAATCGCTGAAGTCCTCAAAGAGGAAAAGCACCTTGTTATTTCTTTGCGTCAGGTAAATTTTGCCCAAATGGTCTGATACGACCATTAGGGAATCACTGGTTTGGGCGATTTTTAAATATTCAACCCCATTTAGCTTGGCGATTGGACCAACTTGATCAGGATAGAGGAAGTTATTCAGCTTTTTATACGCATTGTCGCTGACTGGAAAGGCATATTTTTTTTTGACTAAAGCTACTTTGTAAAAGCGTTTTAGGAAACTTCTGAATTGCGGTGAAACTAAATGATTGCAATAGCCTATTATCGCGTCAACTTCTGGGTCAGTTACCCAATTGCAAGACTTAAATTCCAGTATATCAAAATCCAAGGCGTTTTTATCAAAAGCTATTTCACGATCTGCTTCTATTTCTTCGTAGCCTTCCAATAATTGCTGTGTACTGAATTGGTGAATTGCTTTGAGCGTTTCTGGCCAATTCTCATATTGACCTTGATCGATAAGATTTAACATTTCCCCATCTCCATTGAGGGTGAAAACTTTGTACGCCGTGTAATAGGAACAATGTACAAGGATGGGCGAATTTGACTTTTTGAATAGTCTGGCGTAGGATTTAAAGGGTGGAGCGTGCTTTAAACGTATTCTTTGTGCGATCTCAAACCGGGACAAAGGTCTGGTGTAGGGATGCGAGTACACAGGTGTCTCATTGAATGATTCTGCTTCAGGCAAGTGCTCAAGCCAGGCAATCCTGTTCAAATCAAACATCTCTACACTATTGTTTTGAATAGTATAGGCGTTGATGGGATATTTGTACAATTCTTTTTGCTGCCACAATGTAGTTAACCACACAAAGAAAATTTCTTCCTGTTTGGTCCAAATCATGGACTCTCTTACCCAGGAATACAACCTGGATTTTTCAGCATTTGATTGCAGGTCAAAACCCGTTTTTAGCAGATCCTCATGCCATCCATCGAGTAGCTGCAAAAAACTCCAATTGTCTTCTTTGTAATCCTGATGAAGACGCAACATTTCGCAGATAAGATCATAACTATCTATGCCGTGTAATAATTCAATGGATGAGAAATCGCTTACGGTGACCAGATCATCGGGGGTAATCCCTTTGAACAGGATTTCTTCCAATTGATCTAACTTTTTGAGTACATCAGCGCTTCTTGAATTAAGGTTTTTTTCAACTTTTTGCAGGTGGTTTATTTGATGAAGGGTGAGGTCTTTATCCATTTCAATGGGCGTTTAATTGTTGTAGGTAAACTATTTCTAATTCATCAAAATAAAAAAGCTTTACAAATCGACGACTTGTAAAGCTTTTGTGAAATTTCTCGCAGAGAGGAAGAGATTCGAACTCTCGATACCTTGCGGTATATACGCTTTCCAGGCGTACCTCTTAAACCACTCGAGCACCTCTCTGTATGTGCTTATAGCTAAAGTGCGGCGAATTTACGACCTTCCCCGCTTACTGCCAACAAAAACGCTAAATTTTTTATAAAGTTCCAAAAACCTGCAAGGCGTTTTGGGTGGTGATGGTCGCTACTTCGCTTGTGCTCATGCCTTTGACCTCAGCCAGTTTTTCCGCTACCTTCAATACGTAACTGCTTTCGTTGCGTTTGCCTCGGAAGGGAGTGGGAGCGAGGTAGGGCGCGTCGGTCTCCAAAACCAGGTGTCGGAGCTCAATTTCGCTCAATACCGCATCCAGACCCGATTTTTTAAAAGTCAAAACGCCGCCGATGCCCAGCAGAAAACCCAGGTCGATGGCCGCTTCCGCTTGCTGAACTGAACCTGAAAAACAGTGGAAAATGCCCCGCAGGCGTGGATGGCGCAGGGGTTGCAGGAGTTCCAAAATCAAATCCATCGACTCGCGAGAGTGGATCACGATGGGTAAGTCGTATTGTTTGGCCCATTCCACCTGGGTCAAAAAAGCCTCTTCTTGTTCTTTGACATGGGTTTTGTCCCAGTACAAGTCGATGCCAATCTCGCCAATGGCCGGGAAGCTGCGTTTTTCCAACCAGGATTTGACCAATGCCAATTCCTCCTGGTAATTTTCTTTTACGTAACAAGGGTGCAGGCCCATCATGGCCAGGCATTGTCCGGGATATTGCGCTTCCAGGGCCAGCATGCCTTCAATCGAAGTGCTGTCGATATTGGGCAAATACATCCGGGTGACGCTAGCCTCCAATGCACGTTGAATCATTTCCACACGATCGTCATTGAATTCTTCGGCGTAGAGGTGGGCGTGGGTATCGATGAGTTGCATGTGTTTTTTTGTTTCGGGCGCAAAGGTAAAAGAAATCAGAATTTTTGGGCCAAAACAAGTTACCCATCGGGACTCCCTGAACGCTTAAACGATGAATCTATCGCTCCAGCACCAGTTTTTGCACCACCTTACTTCCGCCTGCCCGCAGCTGTACCCAATAAATCCCTACAGGCAATGGCTGCACATTCAGCGGAATTTGTTGTTTGCCCGCCGCCATCTTTTGCTTCAAGCCCGGTGTTTGCAAACGTCCCAACAGGTCGTAAACCTCCACTTGAACATCCGTAGACTCAGCCAGCGAAAAAGCTACTTGCACCGTTTCAGCCGCTGGATTAGGGAAAAGTTGGACATTCTGAATCAAGGTCTGATCCAAGTCGCGCAGGCTAGTCGTAGTCGCCTGATAATAATATTCGAACGTGACCGCCCCAAAACTCAGGTAGTCGCTTTGTTTGTTGTAATTGTGGGGCACCTCAAAGGAAATGGTAATCGGTAAACCATTGACTGGCCAGGCAGCCAGGCCGTAAGTCCCGGGATTGAACAGTTCAGATGGGTTGAAAATGACCGCCTTGGCTACACCATTGACTGCCATTACCGGACTAAAAGCCGCAATCGGTTTGCCATTGACACTGGCTTTTAATTGCATACTGGCGCCCCATTGGCCCTCAAAAGGGTTGAGGCCCGTGATGCCTGTTATTGGCACCGAGAGAATGGCAAACTGGGGTAGTGGTCGTGGTGGAGCTGGTTTAGGCAAATAAACGGTGAATTGGGTTTGTTTATCCACTGTATTCGAAGCACTATAAAAATCTCCCGCCGTCAATTGGCCGGCCACTACATTATCAGAACTGGCTTGTAAGGTTGATTTTTCCAACTTGGCACCTTGAAAAATACTGAAATTGGATTGCGCGCGCAGCACTGGCGCAACATCACCAGGTACCTGCCGAAAAACACTCAAAGTGTATTCACCCGCCGGGAGGTCCTTCAATTGGGTGATGTTGGAGGTCAAAGCCCGGTCGTTGGAATTCGAAAAGGCGCACCAGCGGTACTCGCGTGGGTTTTTGTATACGCAAAAATTGCCATCCGATTGGAGTACAGCATAAAAGCTCCCCGTCCCCTGAGTCATGTCGCTGCACCAAATCACCGAATCCTGGACTGGGCGTTTCACGTACACGCACAAGGTGCCCGTTGCATTCAAACGCAGGTAGTATTGAGCATTAGGGATGGTCGATTTAGGCGGAGTGCTCGTCCAACGTGGGTTGGCACTGCCCCGATCCCATACGCCCAATTGGCCATTGGGTTGGAGGCGGGCGTAAAAATTGCCATTGTTGGAACTCAAGATTTGGCCGGGATTCAACACGACGCCCGTTTTTAAGGTATCCGAACCATTGCCAAAACTGATGGTCTCCGCATTCGATTTGATCTGAATGGTATAGGAACCCTTTGCACCTGCAATATAGGGCGCAAGGTAAAGCGGATATCCCTGGGGCACCGCACTGACGTTGGGTGGTGGAGTGGTTGAGTTAAAAGGAGTGGCAGCCAGCGCCAGATCAATGATCTCCAGGTTCCCATTTTCCAGGGGTTTGTACACTTCGGGATAAGGCCCTTTCCACATGTTTTTGACTTTGCCCTGTACGGTTTCTTCATAAAAGGGACAGACAAAATAACCCCAGGGTGTAGCCAAATACCCCTTAAAAACGCGGTTGCTGCTGGGGATGCTCAGGCCGGCTTTGGTAGATTGAGGCCCTGAATAAACCCCAAAATGGAGATGCGACCCGCTAGAAGCTCCTGAGCTCGCCATCACCCCGAGTAAGGCTCCTTCGGGAATGACATCGCCCAATTTGTATTTTTCCAAGACGGCCAGGCCTTGTTTCATGTGTGCGTATTGAGTCACAAACCCATTGTCGTGTTGCAAATAAACGACATTGCCACTGCCATCCGGGGTGTTTTGGATGTTGAAGCCCGTGTGGGTAGCGGCGAGGTTGGTTACACTCACTTTATCGGCAGGGATGATTTTATCCCAGGGGATGCCACCCGTGGTGCGGTCGGGTATGCCGTCGCGGTAGGCTACCAAAACTCCTTTGGCGGCAGCATAAATTTTTGCTCCGTTATTGTCGGTTGGTCGAAAGGAATTCAAGCCAATGTCGATGCCATTGTGCCCTCCGGTGCCTCCTCGGTAGTCGGTGTCATCGGATTTGAGCACGGTATACCGCAGCGGGTAGAGGTAGGGATTGCTGTTGGCATAAATGGGCAGGACACTTGGGTCAAAGCGGACTGGCCAGATCAGTTGCAGCTCTTGCCAGTTGAAAGAATAGGTTTGTGCTTTGAGGGCAGTGGAATAGCTGAATGAGTAGCATACCAATAGAGCGAGGGTAAGGCTTTTGGAAATGAGCTTTAGGTTTATCATGGCAATCGGTTTTAGGGAAGTTGATCCCTAAAAATACATTATGAAAGCCATGCCTAAGTACTTTTGAAGGCAATTTTCGACTATTTTTTGTTCGGAAACAACAGGGCATCCAAACTCCATTTTCCTGGCCCCATGAAAAAAAACAACACCCCAAACAGCACAAACATAAACGGATGTTGGTCTTCATACCAGAACTTGCCGTGCCCGACAAAAAAGGTGATGTAGGCTAGTGTTCCAATACAAATCAGCGCGCCCACCCGGGTGAGTAATCCTAAAGTAAGCAGAATACCGGCCACAAATTCTGCCCCCTTTCCAGCATAGACTAAAAGGCACCCAAGGGGCTTTTAAAATCATCCCATTCCAGATAACCTTTCATCGTGGTAGCATCAAAAACCTCGTAGCCGTGATAAATCAAGAGTAAGCCAATGATGATGCGTAAAATGGCCAAGATGCTTTCTCGATAAAATGGTGTAGTTGAGAAAAAGGCATGCATGATTTGAAGGATTTTATTCTAAAAAGTTAATGCGCAGTTAAAGGTACAAGATTGCCGCATACACGGGATGGAGCATTAGTAGTGGGGCAAAAATAAGTGCTCATTTTTCTTGAGCCAAAGGATTAGATAAGACACTTAAAATGAATCGTTTACTTATCTAATCCTTTGGCAAAATGAGCACTTATTTTTTTATGGCCCCTTAGCTAAAATTCCTGTACATTTCAATAAAATTCACCACATGACCCACACCAAATCAAACCCGTTCAGCTTCATTTTATTCCTTTTTTTTAGTGCGTGCATCCTGAGCAGTGCGGAAAAGTGCAGTCAATCTGACGCAGCAGTCAGCAGTGCAGACCTCGCCGATCCCCTGGATGAACTCCTCTTCAGCCACATCAAGGGACTGGGCGACATCTACGCCAAAGACGAAATCTGGAAAGGATACGCCTACAACAGCTACCGCCAATACCTCGTACATTTTACCGAAAAAGGCCCTGACCGCGCCTTTGTGATTAACCCGCCAACCCCACCCAAAGGAGCGATCCGACTAGATGCCAAAGAAGGCAAAGGGCTGGTGATTTACCGCTACGACCTGCTCATGAAAGAGGCTTACGATCTAGTTTTCGGCCCCGATGGCAATGGCACGTTTGAATTTACCTTCGACATCGCGGGCAACAACTATTACCTTCAAGCTTATTCCGACGACCTGGCAGAAGGCTCTGGCGATACCTCACGGGCAGTGTCTTTTTCCACCCACGAATTGTTTCACCGCTATCAGGACAGTTGGGAGAGTGTACCCGAATCCAAGCAGGATTTTGACAATTTCCCACTGACCAGGGAGTTATTGGAACTCCAAATCCTTTGCCAGGAAATCATGAAAGAGCTGCCCAGCTACCCCAGCGAAATTTCCGCCTTAAAGCAGATTTTGCGCCAATACGTGGCCATCCGCAGCGTGGAAATGGAGCTGGACCCCACGCCCGATCAGCTGATCCGCAACCATGAATTGTACCAGGAACAAATGGAGGGGTCACCCAAATACATCGAAACCATGGGCAACCTGCAGTTTTTTACCCAATCCACCCAGCCCGTCCATTTCAGTTATTCCATTTTTGAGTTTTCAATCGAAACCAAAGCCGAGGTAAGGGGCATGATGGGGCAGTCGGTGTATTATGGCACGGGCCCCGGCGCCATTTACATCCTCGATCGACTCGGTGTAAACATCGAAGCCATGGAGCAGGGTAAAACACCTTACGACCTGGCCAAAGCCTACCTGAACATGAGCAAATGGGAGCAAGACCAAGCCTTGCGGGAAGCAAAAATGATTAAAAACTGGCCGGAAATTCAGGCGAAAGCACGCGAATGGATGGCATTGGAGTAGGTTCCAGCGCTCAAAATTTCTCTAGAATTCTATCTTTTTGTACCTTCCGGCGGAGAGCTTGTTTAAAGTACTTTCAAAAATCAACACCATGAAAAGACGTGCTGCAATGAAAAGCCTCGGAGTTGCCCTCGGTGGCCTGGTTGCACTTCCCGCCTGGGCCAACAGTTGGACGCCCGAATCCGTTGGTCCCACTCACTTTTCGGCTATAGCCGATGAAACCTTATTGGCCGAAATTGTGGAAACCTTCATTCCCGAAACCAGCACACCTGGTGCCAAGTCTCTCAAGGTACAGCAGTTTGTACAGCGGATGATTCAGGACTGCTATGATGAAAAGGCCAAGGCCACTTTTCAGCAGGGTTTGACCCAAACCAATACCCTGGCGCAACAAAGTTACAGCAAACCTTTTGTGCAATGTGATAGCCAACAACGCATCGAATTGCTGAAAAAAATGAGTGATGAAACGAGCAGCAAACCTTTCATCGGCCTGGTCAAAAACCTGACCATTCGTGGCTACACCAATTCGGAGCATTACCTGGTGAACATTGCCAAATACAATATTGCTCCGGGCTTTTATCATGGTTGTGTACCAGTAACACAGTAATCACTAGTCATTTTTTTTTATTGAAACCAAAATCAGACGCAAACAATGTCTAACCTCACTATAGATTCCATCAAAAAACGCAGCTTCGATGCCATTGTCGTTGGTTCGGGCATCAGCGGTGGTTGGTCGGCCAAGGAGCTGACGGGCAAGGGCTTAAAAACCCTACTCCTCGAGCGCGGCCCCAACGTGGAACACATCGTAGATTATCCGACAACCAACATGCCGCCCTGGGAGTTTGAACACGGTGGCCAAATCACCAAGGAAATGCGGGATGCCAATCCCGTCGCCAGTCGTTGTTATGCGTTCAATGAGACCTCGGCTCACTTTTTTGTCAAAGATGCTGAGCATCCCTACATCCAGGAAAAGCCCTTCGACTGGATTCGGGGTTACCAGGTGGGCGGAAAATCGCTCATGTGGGCTAGAGGTACACAGCGCTGGTCGCAATACGATTTTGATGGTCCAGCCCGTGATGGATTTGCGGTGGAATGGCCGATTACCTACGCGGAATTGGCACCTTGGTACAGCTATGTGGAGATTTTTGCGGGCATTTCCGGCAACAAAGACGGCTTAGCCCAACTGCCCGACGGAGAGTTTTTGCCCCCGCACGAGCAATCTTGCGTGGAAAAACACTTCACCCAAACGATGGCTAAAAAATACAACGGCTCTCGACCCATCATCATTGGCCGCTGTGCGCACCTGACCCAGCCACAACCCATCCATTTGCAGCAAGGACGGGGCAAATGCCAACACCGCAACATCTGTGAGCGCGGGTGTCCTTTTGGTGGGTATTTCAGCAGCAACTCCTCCACCATTCCTTGGGCGAAACAAACCGGAAAATTGACCTTGCAGCCCGACTCGGTGGTGCATTCGATCATTTTTGACGAAAAGAAAAACAAGGCGACGGGTGTACGTGTAGTAGATGCCAACACCAAACAGATGACGGAATACTACGCCAAAATCATCTTCGTCAACGCCGCCACGATCAATACCAACCTCATTCTGTTGAACTCCAAATCCAATCGTTTCCCCAATGGTTTGGGCAACGACAATGGGCTTTTGGGCAAATACATCGCTTTTCACAACTTCCGCACCACCATGTCTGCAGAGTACGAAGGCATGCTGGACAGCACCACGGCGGGCAGTCGTCCCAATGGCAGTTACATCCCGCGTTTCCGCAACGTATTCAAGCAAGAAACCGACTTTTTGCGCGGGTACGCCTCCGGGTTCAGCGCCAGCCGCATGACCTACAACGATACTTCTGGAATCGGGGAGGACTTGAAAAACAGTTTGTCGGTCAAAAAATACGGCAACTGGCGCGTAGGCTCCCACATGATGGGCGAAACCATTCCGAAGGAAAGCAACTACGTGGCATTGGATGGCAAACAGACCGATGCCTGGGGTGTTCCCCTCCTGAAAGTATCGGTGGCCTACGACGACAACGACGAAAAAATGATCAAAGACTTCCACGAACAACTCACGGAAATGTACACGGCGGCGGGCTTCACCAATATCCGCACCCATGATAATCCGAATAAGGCTCCAGGCTTGGACATCCATGAGATGGGCGGTGTACGCATGGGCAAAGACCCCAAAACCTCCTTGCTCAACAAGTGGAATCAATTGCACGAATGCAAAAACGTGTTCGTGACCGATGGCGCCTGTATGACCAGCAACTCGACGCAGAATCCCTCGCTGACTTTTATGGCGATTACGGCAAGGGCGGCGAATAATGCGGTGGAGGAGTTGAAGAAGCGGAATTTGTAGGGTAGCCGATGAAATAACGGTCAGTAGAGGTGGCATTTAAGGGTGCCACCCTTTCTTTTATATAAAATACAACTCATGCAGCAGCCAGTTTTTTCATTGCCATTAACTTAGCTAGGCTGATTAAATGGTTGATCATTAATAAACTATCTAATTCTCCTTTCTCCTCAGGGCTGATTTTGTCATTTTTTTCTTTTTCTACAAGAATTTCATAACGTTCAATTAGTGAGACAGGGATTTCGTAGGAAATGAGCCTTTCCGGATCTATCCCTGAAGCCATAAAAGAAGCAATTTCATCAAAAGCATTAATGTGCCGGATCATTGAAGTAATTTTTTACAATAATAGCCTTTTTAAGAAACAAAACCAACTACAATCATGACTTTTGCCACATTAGAAATGACAAAAAAGGCTTGCTGCCCTACCTCCAACTTCGGTTAATCGGGCTGAGTAAAGGAGGTAGGGACAGCAAGCTCCAACTTGATACTACTCTAAAGATCCAAACTTAAAACTCACTTACTTTTCTACTAACCTAAAACTGATCTCCAGCACCTTTTTCCCTTTTACCGGGATGCCAAAATTGGATGCTGGAGTCCAGTCAGGCATGGCGTAAACCAGGTTTATAGCCGCCTCATCACAGCCATAGCCGAGCCCTTTAATCAGCCGGGCTTTAGTGACCTGGCCTTTTTCAGACACATAGACCAACACGCTGACCGTCCCTTCAATACCGTTTTCCCGGGCCAATTGGGGGTAAATGGACTTCCCTTTTACATAATTGTCCCAATCATCAAAACTGGGTGGATGTTGACCTGCCACTAAATCAATTTTTAGAGAATCCTTGGAGCTTTCATGCTGATACGCTTGACAGCTACAGCTTTTAGTGTACGACTCAGCTACAATTGGAATAAAATCTTGCCCTTTACTAAGTGGATAAAAAAGTGAAAAGGCAAACGCCAAAAGCAAAAAACATTTTCTCATAACATGTCGGGTTTTGGTGAAAAATTGCGGGTACAAAGGTGAAGGCCGGCATCTTGACAATCTTGCATTTTTCGGACATCTTGCAGGATGTTTTGGTCAATGCACCGGATTTGCTGGACATTGCCAGGATTTTTTGGACTTTCTGCAATTTTTTGCCAGCCAATTAGGCGCAATACCCAGTCCATTGCGTTGTACTATGACCCATTTTACTTTGCCATGAAACAACCCATAACACACCTGACTGTCCCACATCGAAGTCCCATACAGTTCCAGTTCTGGATGCTACTCGTGCTACTGCTTAGTCTAGTCCAAGGCTTTGCCCAAGTTCCAATCGAGTCAATCTCCATTCAGCAGGGGCTATCCCAGGGCATGATTTATGACATTTTGCAAGACCGCGAAGGATTCCTTTGGTTTGGTACCAAAGACGGACTCAACCGCTTCGATGGGTACAACTTTAAAGTATTCACGAACGACACTTACGATCCACATTCCTTGTCCAGCAATAGCATCCTGAAGTTATTTGAAGACAGTAAAGGCCGGATTTGGATCGTAACCGACAACGAAGGCTTGAATGTTTATGATAAAAAGACGGCACGTTTTCACCGGATTCAATACCGCCCAAAAGACCCTTTGAGCTTGTCCAGCAATCAGATACGCTGCATTGCTGAAGATGCTGCGGGCAACATTCTGGCTGCTGCTGATGCTGCGGGCTTGAATGTAATTTCGTTAGCCGACGACTTTTTTGAAAAAAACACGCCGCCTAAAATTCAACGGCTCACCTTAGCCCACAACCTTGATGTGACGGGGATTGCCAAAGACAGTAAGGGCCGGGTTTGGATGGGGGGCAACGACCGTTGCATCTATCAGTTTAATCCCCAAACCTTTCAATTGCGCAAAGCCATCGAGGGGTATTCGTTCGAGTTCGCTTGTCCCAACTCTGATGGTACCTTGTGGGCCAGCGACCAAAACCAATCCCCTTTTTATTGGGATGGAACACGTGCTGCACCACTCTTTGAAGCCTTAATCGAGGTGCTTGACCTACAAATTGCTCCCGATGGTAAACTGTGGTTGATCAAAGGCAATAGTTTGTACGGCCTCGATCTGCGGCAATGGAAGCCTGGCAAACCACTAAAATGGAGCGCAGTGCCTTTTTTTACCCAAATGAAAGCGCCTTTAAATACGCTTGCCAAGGAGCAAAAAACAGACCTATTTCAATCTAAATTGCTCACACTGGATTTAAATGCGCGCTTAACCTCACTGGCTACCGACCGCTCGGGTATGGTGTTGGTAGGCACTCATGATTATGGTGTGTACAAGTTCAACCCTGACCAGAGCAAATTTCGACACTACGCCGAAGGCATCAGCATCCGTCGAATCATTCCAGCTCCCGATGGTTCGGTTTATCTGGATTCTTACCGCAAGCTTTGGTACCAGCTGCGCGGCAAGTCCCTAAAAGTGGATGGCCTGGGCGCGATTTCCTCTCAGGTCAGTAATGTATTGCTCACCCGCTCAGCTGAACATTGGGCCTTGACCAATACAGATCTCATTCGTTTTCGCGCGGGCGGCGCTCCTACCCATATTCCCATCCCCGCTGCCACTTTTGCCGAAAAACAACCGATCCTGGAAGACCACCAGGGCAATGTCTGGCTGGCTGGTTTAGAAGGCGCACTGGCTCGGGTTGACCCCCAAACCAATCAGGTGAAAATTTACAATTTTGCTGATCCGGCCAAACCCATGCAGCATCACTCCCTATCTATTGCCTTGTACGAGGGTGGCGACGGCCTGATCTGGATCGGAACCTTGGAGGGTTTTGTCAAAGCTGATTTCTCCAAAGCTAAGCCTCATTTTCGCTGGTACAGGAATGAACCCAATCAACGCAATTCGCTCAGTTACAACTACGTGACGGGCTTTCTGGACGACCCTCATGCTCCCCAGCGTTATCTTTGGATTTGTACGAGGGTAGGCTTAAATCGTTTAGACAAAAAATCGGGAGATTTCCTGCACCTGAGCACGGAGGATGGCTTGCCCAACAATGTCGTTTATGGCCTACTAGCCGATGCGCAGGGAAATTTATGGGGCAGTACCAACCGGGGTATTTTTTGCTTGAGCCAAGCCCGCCCATCAAAGTACAAGTCAGAAAAACGGCAGTTTACCATTCGGAGTTTTAGCACAGCGGATGGCTTGCAACACCAGGAATTCAACACTGGGGCTTTAGCCAAATTCCCCAATGGAAAGCTGGCTTTTGGTGGCGTAAACGGATTCAATGTTTTTGACCCCAAGTTAATGTTGGGTCGTGACTACCAACCCCGAATTTTCATCACCAACCTTGCGGTCAACAATCGCCCAGTCAGTGTTGGGGATGATGCTAAAATTTTGAACAGCAGCATCGAAACTACCGAGCGCATCACCTTGACCCATTTGCAAGACATCTTTAGTCTGGAATATGCCGCGCTCGATTACACTGGATCTGTGTTCAACAAGTACCGTTACCAACTGGTCGGGGCTGATCCCGACTGGATTGAAGCGGGCACGCGTCGTTCGGCGACCTACTTGCATCTGCCCCCCGGCAGTTACAGTTTCCGGGTACAAGGGAGCAACAGTAGGGGCATCTGGAGCCCTCATGTAGCCACACTCAACATCAAAATACTGCCACCCTGGTGGCGTTCCACTTGGGCTTATCTGGGTTATTTGTTGCTCTTGACGGTGGCCGGCAGGGCACTCTTCCAATTTTACCTCAACCGGGAAAAACTGCGTGCTCAACTCGCCTACGAAACCCGCGAAGCAGCCCGAGCAAAAGAACTGGATACCGCCAAAACCCGCTTGTACACCAACATCACCCATGAGTTTCGTACCCCCCTAACCGTGATCCTGGGGATGGCCCAACAAACCCTGGAAAAACCCAGCGAAAACTTGCCTTTCAAGCAAGAAATGATCCTGCGCAATGGGCAACAGCTCTTACAACTGGTCAATGAAATGCTCGATTTGTCCAGGCTGGAAAGTGGGAAAATGTCGCTGCGTTTTATCCAGGGGGATGTCATCGCGTTTTTGCGCTACATGGTTGAATCGTTCCATTCCTTGGCCGAAAGTCAACAAAAACAATTGCATTTTTTGTCCACCTTGCAGGAATTGGATTGTGCATATGACCCTGAGAAACTGCGGCAAATCGTTTCCAATTTGTTGTCCAACGCCCTGAAATTCACCCCGGAATCCGGCAATATCTATCTGTCTATCGATCGCAGTTTCCAAAATGAAAAGCCCTATTTACAAATAACCGTCAAAGACACGGGCATTGGCATTCCTGAGGCGCAGTTGCCCCACATTTTTGACCGTTTTTATCAGGTTGACGACAGCCCTACCCGGCAGGGTGAAGGTGCGGGGATTGGACTGGCGCTGACCAAAGAACTGGTCAATTTGTTGCAAGGAGAAATTTGGGTAAAAAGTCCAGTAACAGGTAGCAACAAAGGTGCAGAATTTACGGTGTTTTTACCACTCCAAATGGTTGCTGAAACCATTGCTGAAGGATTGCCTGATGCCTGGGCTGAGTCCTTGGCAATTGCAGTAAATCCGCAGCATGAAACGCCCACTCCTCTCGAAACTACTGCCCATCATTTGATTCTATTGGTGGAAGACAATCCCGATGTAGCCGCTTACCTCAACTCCTGTTTGCCAGAATACCGGCTGGAATTTGCGGTGGATGGCCAAGAGGGATTTGACAAAGCTACCGAACTCATCCCCGACCTGATCATCAGCGACGTGATGATGCCCCGCATGGATGGTTTTACCTTGTGCCAACACTTGCGCAACGATGAGCGCAGCAGCCATATACCGATCATTTTGCTGACCGCCAAAGCCGATTTTGAAAGCAAATTAACCGGTTTGGATCGTGGCGCAGATGTGTATTTGGAAAAACCTTTCCAGCCCGAGGAACTGCGGCTGCGCATCAAAAAACTCTTGGAATTGCGGGAAAAATTGAAGCAGCATTACTTGCAATCTGCGGGTTTGCGAGCGCATGCTGCGCTGGAGGGATCAACTTTGGAAAAAAGGGAAGACGTTTTTGTGCAAAAAATTCGTGAATGTATCGAGGCCAATTTATCGGATCACACCTTCAGCATTGAACAATTGTGCAAAGCCATCCACCTGAGTCAACGCCAGTTGCAACGCAAGCTGGAGGCGCTTACGGGTTTTTCACCCAATCAATTCATTCGCCAGATCCGTTTGAATCAGGCCAAAATTTTGTTGTTGGATCCTGAGCTGAGTGTCACCTCAGTGGCTTACGATTGTGGATTTAGTGATCCCAGTTATTTTGCCCGGGTGTTTAAGCAGGAATTTGATAGGACGCCTTTGGAGTGGCGGGAAGCAGCGCGGAAGGTTTTTAATGAAGTGTAAGCATGGAACTAGGATAATCACACAAAGCGGAGTATTTTGTTTCTGACAATCACAATTCTTTATTTTGGTCAAAAACATGAGCCTGTCCACAGCCAAAGCGACATTTTTATTATCACAAAGGGAAAAAAGAGAACACAGAGGACACAAAGTTAGACTTTGACAAGGGTAAATGGTAAACGAAAGCTCCGTCAACGTCTAACTTTGTGTCCTCCGCGCCGCTTTGTGATTTCTTTGTGATAAAAAATGCCGCTTTGGTGAGTTTCTAATAATGTGGGATAAACTCATATTAACAGACCATCAATTTGCATCCCTAACATGAAACATTTTCTTCTGTTCCTTTTTCTACTTTTTACTTTGGGCGCTACTGCCCAAACCCCCACGCGCCAAAAGGTCATCTTCGACTGTGACCTCGGCGATGACATCGACGATGCCTTTGCCCTGGCCATGCTCCTGACCCAGCAAGACAAAGTGGACGTCCTGGGCATCACCACCTGTTATGGCCGCACCAATGATCGAGCCACTTTGGCCCTCAAGTTTTTATACGAAATGGGGCAGGAGAAAATCCCCGTGTACCTGGGCCGCAATACTTCCGCCAGTAGCGAACGGGCCAATTGGTACGCCGAGCAATTTTACTGGGCGCAAGGTTTTACTAAACTTCAACCGAACAAACAAGGTGCAGCGGATTTCATTCTGGAAAGCCTCAAAAAATACCCCAACGAAGTGGTGATCATTTCAGTAGGCCCGGTTACCAACCTGGGCGATGTGTTGCAAAAAGACCCCAATGCGCTGAAAACGGCCAAAAAAATCTACGCCATGTTTGGCTCGTTTTATGTGAGTTACGGTGGATATCCCACTCCGGAGGCAGAATGGAATGTCAAATGCGACATTGAAGCGGCTAAAAAATTTGTCAACTCCGGGGCCAATATCGTCTACGCAGGCCTGGACATTACCGCCTTTGTCAAACTCGACAAAGCCAAACGCGATATTCTGCACATGCGCCAATCCCCGCTGACCAATGCACTTACGGGCTTGTACGTCTTGTGGGGCAATGAAACACCAACCTTGTTTGATCCGGTAGCCATCGGCATGTTGTTGTATCCCGAGTTGTTCAAAACCAAAATGGTCAACGTAAGTGTGGATGATAAGGGCTTCACGAAGGTGGATGAAAGCAAAACGCCGAACGCTGAAGTTGGGGTGTACATCAATGCAAATGAGTTCATTAGCCGGATCATGAAAGGGTATTTGTTGCAGAATATGGGGCGGAATTAAGTTGAGCCCAAAGCAATATTCCTTAGGTGATTCCTTGAGTGCCTTAGGTTTCTTAGGTGGTGAAAGAATACCCTGCTGCGCAGGTTTTTTCTTTTTTACCACCTAAGAAACCCAAGAAACCTAAGAGTCACCTAATCACTTCAGCTCAAACTCCCAAATCGGCTCCACCCCCAACAAGTGCTCCACAAAATAATTCCAACGCTTCTTGGTGAAATAATCGTTGTAAATGCCTTGATAGCCATGTTTTTGGCTGGGCAAAATGAGCATGTCGAACTCCTTGTTGGCGCGGATGAGCGCTTCCGCCAGTTTGAAAGTTGCCGAAGGGTTCACGTTTTCATCGATGCCCCCGTGGGTGATCAGTAATTTCCCTTTCAGATTTTTGGCCATGGTGATGTTGGAAACCTGGTGGTAAGTTGAATCCACCGGCCATCCCATGTACATTTCTGGCCACCAGTCTTTTTCCATCCTGAAATCGTGGTCGGCAGAACTGGCTACGGCTACTTTGTAAAAATCTGGATACTCCAGCACCGCATGCCCTGCGTCGTAACCACCCGCCGAATGCCCAAAAATGCCCACCCGGGTCGTATCCATCCAGGGATTTTTACGCCCCAATTGCAGGATGGCCAGGCGGTGATCCTCCAGGTTTTTGCCCATGTTTTTGTAAGACACATTGTGGAAAGCCTTCGATCGGCCCGCCGTGCCCAAACCATCTACCGTGATCACAATGAAACCCAGTTCCGCAAAGGGCTGGTTGGACCATAAAGCCGTGGTGTAATTACGAGGAGTCGTAAAAGTATGCGGCCCGGTATAAGAATTATCAATGACCGGGTATTTTTTCTGAGGATCAAAATTGCTTGGTTTCCAGATGGCACCGTAAATGGTAGTTTTCCCATCCTTGCCGATGGCGGTGAACGGTTCGGGCAAACGATACTTGATCGAATCCAGGCCAGAGGCATCCGTTTTGAGCAATTCCAAGCTCAGTGGGGGCGTGCTGTGACTTTTCAAAACCGTACGCGTAGGCTGAGTGGGCGTAGAAATATTGTCCATAAAATACAACCCATCCGGCGATACAAACACATCGTGATTGGCATTTTCAGGCGTCAACAATTCCACTTTGCCCGTAGCCAGGGTCAGTTTGTACAAGTGTTGGTAATAGGGATTGCGCCCCGCCTCCTTGCCCTGCGCGTTGAATAGGATGAACCCTTTGGCCTTGTCAACATGTAAAACTTGATTGATGTAATAAGCCCCATTGGTTAGTGGTTTCAGCGACTTGTCTTTAAGGTCAAGCAGGTACAATTGCTTCCAGCCGTCGCGCTCCGAGGTGATCAGCACTTTGCCCCAATCCTCAAAGATTTCGGAACTGTAATTGTCAATGTTGGTAGGGCTCGTTTCGCGGTAAAGCAATTCTTCGGATTGTTTGGTGAGGTCACAGCGGTGCAATTCCACGGCCTGATAACCCCGGATGGCGTTTTCCTGATACACCACCCCGCTGGTTTTGGACCATTCGTACTGGATGGGATTGGTATGGGTGCCTTGCAGGTGATTTTTTTGGTATTCGGCACCGGTGGCAACGTTGTAAAACACGGGAATCATCCGCACCATGTCGGTATCGCCGGGTGAGCCGCGGTAGTAACCCAGCAATTTGGGTTTGTACAAATCATCCTGGCCCCAATCCAACAGGTACATTTTTTTGGCGACGCGCAGGTCGGTCACATAGGTCTGAATCCATTTGGAGTCGGGCGACCAACGTACCGAAAAACGCCGGGGCCGCTCCCCATTTTCGCCCTCAATGATGTCGGACCAGCCATAAAAAGTGCCGTACTCATACAATCGCTCCCCCTTAGTGCTCAACTGTCGGATGCTGCCATCGGCGGTGGATTTGAGGTAGAGGTTGTATTTATCGGTGTAGGCGATCCACTTGCCATCGGGCGATTTGGATTCGAAAAATGCCGGGGCAGGTCGATTCAGTCTTTTGAGACTGTAAGTTTCGAGATCAAGTTCAAAAAGCCGCCCGAGATTGGTGAATACAAGGTGTTTGGCGTCTTTGTAGTTCAAGTTTTGGATGGGTAAATCGCTGGCTTTTACAGTGGTTTTTAAACTATCACTCAGGATTTTAGCCAATCGATCCTGATCCAGCAGGGGCTCAATTTTTTTGCTTTTCCAGTTGACTTTGAGGTAGGTACGGCCCAATCTATTTTGAGAAACAAAAAGCATTCCCGAACTATCCTGCGCCCAAATAGGCTGTGGGTTGTGGTTGAATACCTTTTTGTTGTTGATGTTGCCCCAAAGGGAGGCAACTGCGCGTTGGTAGTCGGCTTTGGCGATTTGTTGGGCCTGAATGTTTTGGAGGCTAAACAAGATGATCAGCAAGGATAAGTAAATTCTAAACATGGTCGTGTTTGTTTGAGCTGTAAAAAAGGAAATTTAGCTGAAAAACCACTTGTTATACAGCTGATTTCATAAAAATGTGCAAAGGCAATAAAATTGAGCCATGGGAGCCTATTGATGAGGAATTCGAAAAACTGGTAGAAGGGCGAATCAAAATGATACCACTATTGCTACGCCTAATAGCCAACTGCACATAAAACAAAAAATTATTTCACAATTAATCACTATATTTATCGAGTGCGGCAATGAATAATGTGTTGCCGCTCCAAAATGCACTTCTTGGCTCGTCTTAGCAGCCGATACTTGATCAAGGAGGGATTCATGTAAAGGCTTGATTTCAAGCTAAATGTTGCACAATGAAATCTAATCCCGTTCCGAATAAAAAAAAGGCAATTCCCAAAAAAGGAAGCAGCAAGCAGGCCGAATCGAGTATAGCCAAGCAGCCTGAAGCCCCACATTCAACCGACGCCAGCACGCTCAGCGAAAAACCGAAGAGCCCCCATCCATTCCCCATTGTGGCCATTGGTGCTTCGGCGGGTGGGCTGGAAGCCGTCACCTCGCTGCTGCAAAACCTGTCGCCCAACACAGGCATGGCCTTCATCTACGTGCAGCACCTCAGCCCCGACCACAAAAGTTTGCTAACCCCCATTTTGTCCAAAACCACCACCATGCCCGTGCAGGACATTGAGGACATGGACAAAATGCAACCCGATCATGTATATGTGATGCCTTACAACAAAGACATAGCAGTTACCGACGGGCACATCAAACTCATTCCACGCCCACAAAATAAAACCAGCAACCTGTCCATTGATGTGCTGTTTTCTTCCCTGGCCGAAACGCACCAGGAGAATGTGGTAGGCATTGTGTTATCTGGCAGCGCCAGTGACGGTACCCGGGGTTTGAAAGAAATAAAGCTGGCTGGGGGCATCACTTTTGCGCAGGATGATTCCGCCAAATTTGGCAGCATGCCCCAATCCGCTATTGCCGAAGGGATCGTTGATTTCATTTTGTCCCCTCCAGAGATGGCCCGGGAATTGAATTGGATGGGCAAACACCCTTTGGTGAAACGAACGCCGATAAAATCAACGCCCGAAGATGCCATTGAAAACAGCAACCCCGACTTAAAACGCATCCTGCAACTCATCCACAAAACCAAGAGCGTCGATTTCAGCCACTACAAAATGAGTACCATCAAGCGGCGCATGCTGCGCAGGATGCTGATTCATAAAGTGGATACCCTGCCATATTACGCCGAATTGCTGGCAAAAAAACCCGAAGAAATAGACCTGCTGTATCAGGACCTGCTGATCAATGTAACCGATTTTTTCAGAGATACTGAGGCGTTCCAACTTTTGGAAAGTACCATTCTTCCTCGCTTGCTCAGTAGCAAAAAACAGGGTGAAACGCTACGCATTTGGGTGGCGGCTTGTGCCACAGGTGAAGAGGTGTATTCCCTGGCCATGCTGCTGTTTGAATTGCACAACCAACAAAACCACCACATTACTTTCCAAATTTTCGCGTCCGACCTCAGTGCCCAAGCCATCAATACCGCCCGCATTGGAGAATATTCACTGCACCAACTCAAACATGTTTCGCCCCGACGCTTGCAGCAATTTTTCACCAAAATCAAAGACAAGTACCGCATCACCAAAACCCTGCGCGACGTCTGTGTTTTTGCAGAGCACAACATTTTGAGCGACCCTCCTTTTTCCCGCATGGATTTTATCAGTTGCCGCAACTTGCTGATCTATCTCGACACCTCCGCCCAAAAAAAGATCATTTCCACCTTTCATTATGCGCTAAATGATGATGGATGCCTGATGCTGGGCAAGTCAGAAACCATTGGAACTTCCACTCAGCTGTTTACGGCACTGAATAAAAAGTACAGAATTTATTCGCGCAAAAAAAATTCGGGTAGTTACCGAATTCCAGAAATAAATCCGCGTATTTTGCACCTTGGCTCAAGCGATAAAGACAAGTCTACCACTAGTATGCCAAAAAAGACTCCCACCACCGCCAAAAGTGACCTGAGCAGCGCCTTTGATGCCGCACTGCTCGGTCAATATGTACCCGCCAGTGTGATCATCAACTACGATCTGGACATTCTGCAATTCCGGGGTGCCACTTCCTTGTACCTCCAACCTGCACCTGGCAAAGCCAGTTTCAATATTTTAAAGATGTCGCACTTCGAAATCACTTTCGAGTTGCGCAATGCCATCCAGGAGGCCATCAAAACCAAACTGGCGGTGCGCAAAACTGGCGTTGAAATGAATCGGGATGCCAAGGGCAACCGCGTCCATATCGCAAACATCGAAGTGGCACCGCTCACGATAGAGGGAGAGGAACCACTGCTGGTCGTGGTATTTACCGGGCAGCAAATGGAGCTAACCGATGCCCCAGCTGAAAATGGAGGAAAAAATACTGCCGCCAAAGACCGTAGGATCAAAAAACTGGAAGAAGAACTGGCGGCAGCCCGGGCCTACATGAACACCATTACCCAGGATCATGATGCCGCCAACGAAGAATTGCAAAGTGCCAATGAAGAAATCATTTCCAGCAATGAAGAATTGCAGAGCTTAAACGAAGAGCTGGAAACCTCCAAAGAAGAAATTGAATCCACCAACGAAGAGCTGACCACCAGCAACCATGAGCTGTACGCCCGCATTCAACAAATTGAAGAACTGTACACTTATTACGAAACGATTCTGGCCACGGTGCACGAGCCCACGCTCGTATTGGACAAAAACATCCGCATTAAATCCGCCAATAAGGCATTTTGCACCACCTTCCAAGTGCGCGAAGAAGACATCATCGGCGTCGTGTTGTTCAAGTTGAGCAACAGCCAATGGAATATTCCCGCCCTGCGCGAGCTGCTGGAAGACATTGTGCCCAAAAACAACCACTTCCAAGATTTTGAAGTAGAGCTCGATTTTGCCGTAGCCGGGCACAAAACATTGTTACTCAATGCGCACAGCATTGAGCAACCAAGCAAAAGCGAAGAGTTGATTGTGTTGACCATGGTCGACATCACCGAGCTGAGGAAATTGGCTACTGAGGCGCAGGTGAAGCAAAAGAAAGTCCTCAATGAATTGATTGAAGCCAAAGTGATTGCCGAACAAAAAACCCAGGTAGCCGAAGATGCCGTAAAGGCCAAACAGCAGTTCTTGTCTAACATGAGCCACGAAATCCGCACGCCGATGAACGCCATCATTGGATTTACCAACGTGCTGATGAAGACCAAACTGAGTGAAACCCAAAAAGTATACGTCAATGCGATTAAAGTATCCGGCGAGTCTTTGGTCGTTTTGATCAACGACATTTTGGACCTGGCCAAGGTCGATGCCGGAAAAATGGTACTTGAACATACCCCTTTCCGTTTGTTTTCTTCGGTGTCCGACATGCTGCATTTGTTCGAAACCAAAATGCAGGAGAAAAATTTGACCTTGATCAAACAATACGATACGAGCATCCCTGAAATAGTGGTAGGCGACTCGGTGCGTTTGCGCCAAGTCATTTTAAACCTGATCAGCAATGCGGTAAAATTTACCAACGAGGGAACCATCACCGTCCAGGTGAAAAAGCTCCATGAAGACGACGAAAATGTAGGCATTGAATTTGCGGTAAGTGATACGGGAATTGGGATTCCGGACAACAAACTGAAACAGATTTTTGATGCTTTTGAACAGGTAGCCTCCGAAACGACCCGCTTGTATGGGGGAACGGGTTTGGGGCTGGCCATTGTCAAACAGATGGTGAAGCTGCAAGGTGGTACGGTGAAGGTGAAAAGTAAAGTCAACAAGGGTTCTACCTTCAGTTTTTCTTTGGACTTTAAAAAAGCAAAAGGACAAACAGCTCCAGCAGAAGACCTGAGCCAGGAAAATTCTCCAAAAGGCGCACTGGGAAAAGCAGGAATAAAAAAGGTAAAAATATTGGTCGTGGAAGACATTGCCCTGAACCAGCTCTTGATGAAAACATTGTTAGATGACTTTGGATTTGAATTTGATATGGCTGGCGATGGAAAAATTGCCATTGAAAAACTCCAACAAAACCGGTACGATGTGATCTTGATGGATTTAAAAATGCCGGAAATGGATGGTTTTGACGCTACCACGTACATCCGCAAGGAACTGAACCTTCAAACCCCCATTATCGCAGTCACCGCAGATGTTACTACCGTAAGTATGGAAAAATGCCGCGCCCTGGGTATGAATGATTATTTGTCCAAACCCATTGACGAAAAATTGTTGTTTAATAAAATCCTCAAGTACACCAAGCAAGGGGGGTAAGCTTAAATAGGCTTGAGGCAAGTTGATTATCAAGCAATTGGTAATTTTATTGTTTTTTTGAGTGACGAGTTCCGAGTACATGACTTAAGAGTTTAGAAGTGGCTACCGCAGCGACTTAGACCTGCAACGCTGAATAAGTCGCTGCGGTAGCCACT
>NZ_JBGSLK010000034.1:0-7869 GCF_041740695.1 Haliscomenobacter sp.
GGGCTAAGGCACCTTTGATCGAAGTAGCCGGGAGTAAATATCTTTCTTCCAGTTGGGGTGAGCCTTGCTCCGGCCACACGAATATTTTTTCTTTTTTAGGGGTTACGTCGGCGTGTTTGTTGCCCGTGCCCGCACTGTATAAAAAGAAATCTCTGGCTTTTAATGTAATTGAGTAGGTCGTCCAGGTATTTTTGATGGTTTGGGCCTGGTAAAGTGACCAGCCTTGGAGCGCCTGGTTCAAACTGCTACTTTTGCCTAAATACGCCAAAAGTGCCTCTTTTTGGCTCAAATCGTATTCTCGATGCGTGCAGTCGATGACCTTAAATTGGCCAAATCCCTTGCGCGTACCTGCACCTACCCGAAACATAGGGGCATTGAGGATTCCCAAAATGATTTGCCAGTGGGTTTTATCAGCTGCAGTGCCTTGAAGTTCTAACTCAAATACAAAACGAGTGCCTCGATGAACCAACTCTTCCTCAAATTTATTGTGTTTCACCGCTACGCCCCGATGATCAATGCGTACATGATCACGTTCGGGCAATCGTTTAAAGTTCTGGTAATAGGCCTGTGAAAAGTCAATTTCACACAAGCCTTCGAGCACAGTTTGGCCATCTTCCGCTAATAAATGGGCACTACTGAAATCGATCCGACTTCCTTGGCCGTCTTTGGCAAGCAAGTGTTGGTAGCCAAACAGTTTTTCAATTGCTGCCTGATTTACCGCTTGTTTGGCCAATTCATGCCGAACAACTCCGGCTAGGGCTGTACCAGGAATGTAGGGCAAGCCATTGGCATCTTTGGCAATGAGGCGTTGATTGAGCAAGCCACCACGCCCAGAACCAATGCTAAGTGGTGTATTTGTTTCTATGGTAAAACGAGCCAAATAACGGAATTGATTTTGCATAGGATTACTGGTTTTGGGCAACTTTGGCCATTTCGGAAGACAATTTCATCGTTAGGTCAAGTATATTTCCGCCCTGTAATTCAGCTTTTTCAAAAATAAATTCCTGGAGGGTTTTCCATCGCTCGGCTTCTTGCCATTTTGACTGGGTTTGACCACTGCGGCAAAATCCATCTTCTTCAGCAAACAATATTTCGTTCAATGCGGTCTCATCGCGCAGATTTTTTGACAAGTTGCGGATTTGCCCCCATTGGCTTGAACTAATTCCCTTAAACTTGTCTCGATAATCATTGACAAATACATTGACTTTGGTATCAATCAAACTGTCTACATCATTCATCAAGACTTTAGATCGCAAAAAAGATAAGACCTTGTCATCTTGCTCTCCTTTTTCAATGACTTGAAAAAGGGGCTGGAGTGCATCAGGTAGTCGGTTAAATACTTTGAGTTCACCTGTGGAAGGGTCGGCTGGCAAAAATGGAGGATTTACCCAAATCTGGCCAAAGCCTTCACTGCGGTGGGCTCCGATACCTTGATCAAAAATGGAAGATGAAATGGGTTGACTTAACTCCACTACTATGACCGAACCTTTTTCAATAATCAGTCGATCTGCGTCCCGGTTACTGCGGTGCCGATTCCAGGTCAAATAAGTACGAGAAGTGACATGTGATTGATCCCATTTAATTGTACTGCCTGCTGGTAGCCCAAGGTGTTTGACGGCATCGGGTTGTACCGTACTATAACCTTCTTCATAAAAGCACCAATTGCTTTGTGCATAAAGTTGCACAGTGCCTTTCTGAATGGTGGTAGCTGATCCCGCAGAGGGTGCCGGAATACTTTTGATTTCAATCAGGCCGTATTCGGCTGAGCTGGAGCGGCCCAAACGTTGTTTGCCCACCAGCGCCTCCGTCAGCAAATCTACATATTGGGCTTGGTCCGTATCTACCCAAAATCGCCAGACTGAACCTTTCGGCAAGGCAAAGTACCCGTACATTTGGGCATCTCTGGAACGGCGTTTATCAGAATCATAAGCAGATTTGATGGAAAAGTTTTGATCTAGCCTGACCATTTCATCATGGAGGTTAAAATAGCCTGAGCGCAGTGCTTTGAGTTTAAGCCCATCCGCCTGTGCTTTTTTTAGATCAGCATTTTGAAGCTGGTAATATCGATAAGGCTGGGTCTGTTTCACAGCTGACTTCGATTCTGTCTGATCAGCTGATTTAGCCTCAGTTTTTGCTTTGAAGGTCAACCAGGTAGCGGGCACTTTGTAAAATAAATCCCAATTGGCATTGCTGGGGTGCGCATCACCGAAGCGAACGCAGCCATTGTGAAACAAGTCCAGCGTTTGTTGCGTATTTTGCCCCTGAGCCAATTGAGTTGGGCTTGGGTAATGTTTACCCGCCACCATCCCTAAAAACTTGGCTCCAGGTATGTAATCCAGCGATTTATGAAAGCCCTCGGTTGCTGCTTTCGCACTCAACACCACATCGCTCAATAGGGTACAGCTAAAATGTAAACGCGTCATATCAGGCTACTTGATAAAATTTGAAAGCACAACGCCCCAAGCCTCGGCTGCGACTGTTGCCTAATTTTTTAACCCACATCATACAATGTTCCAGTTGAACCAAGTTGGCGTCGTCGGAAGGGAAATGCTCAATATTCGCATAAAGGGTGAGGGGGATACAAACTTCCAACTGGCGCAAGGAACCATTGGCTGCTTGTCCAGCGTCGTCAATAGCCGTTGAAGCCAAAACAGGATACAACTGCTTTTTGTGTTCTGCTTGAAGGCTATTACTCAAATATTGACTCAATTCAGCATTGCCAAAATAACACATGGCTTCTTTGCTGATTTGATGAGTATTTTCGTCTTCCCCAACTCCAAATACAGTTTCGATAAAAGTTTTGGTGACCAATGTCGCATCCAGTTCGTTGAGCAACGTAGCCGCCTCGCGCAGCAGCCCTTTGAGGGTTCTACCAGGGATAAATGGCAAGCCCAGCTGATTTTTGATGACCGTGAGGTTGGCATCGGTACCTCCTGACAAACCAGAACCAGTGTGCCAGTAGGTGTAAAATTCAATTTGATAAATGACAGTACGCATCCCTTTATTTTTTTTCAATGCTGGCAATGGTGATCACGTCGTAGAGATGGGTGGTTTTACCCCGTGGATCAAAAGGTTTGTTCAAGCCCAGTTTTTCAATGTAAGACTTATTGATGCTTTTGATTCGCTCCATCAATTGCTCGGCACTGGCTTTGTCGCTATCCAGGGCAGTCAACCATTCGCGTAAGGGAGCCTTGGGAGCATCATCTTCGCTGATGTATTTTACCCAATCCCGCAACTCGCTTGTGCTCGAATAATAAACTTGTTTTTCGATAAAATAGGGCCCATAGTCAAATCCAATACCACTATTGGTGTTCAATTCTCGTTCGGCCAGCGGTTCGAAATCATCTTCAACAAAGGAAGATAGCACCCTGTGAAACATCAGGGCTGATTGTACCGTAAAACCAGGAAAATCTTTGGCCCGGACTGTAGCATCGGCTTTAGCACGTTCTTTTGCTTCTTTACAGAGGACATCGGCCAAGTTTACGCCATAATGAAAGGGGTACTTGGGTTTGATGTAAGCAATACCCGCACAGGCGCTTAACCCTGCACCGAGATTGTTTAGTTTGAATTGTGTAGCCAGTTCGGCAAACTTGTTCTTGGTATGGTGTTCAAATCCTTTTAAAAACGCTTCGGTGAATCCCAATGCCAGTTCGCCCCGAATGATCACAGTGAGATCATCTCCACCTAAAATTACTGGACGTATGGGGAGATAGGTGGTTCTGCCGTTCTCAGCATTGAAGATTGTTTCATTTTGAAACACCGGGTCTACCGTCTGCTTGTATGCATCCTGAGCCGCCGCGATAGTCGCTTCATCCAATTTTTTTGAAAACAATCTGGAAAAGTCTTGTAAATCCCCTTTATTGGCAATGAGTTCTGTACGGACTTGTTTGATAATGGTACCTAAATTATTGCCATCTGCATGTACAATTGCAATCCAGCCTTGTTTTTGGTCTTCAAGCAAATATTCAATTTCAGTGGCAAATGCTGCTTGATCAACTAATGTGTCACCCAACATTTTTTCAAGCAATGTATGCTTACTTTCTTCATGGTATTTGATTTTCTGATGTTGTCGGCGGTCAAGATAATTGGTTCCATCTTCTGTTTTTTCGATCCGAAAAGCCGCCCCCCCTGTGCGTCGCGAACGCTCAGAAATCATAAGACCAAGTCCGTGTTGGGTACGTTGACGATGGCGTTGTAAGCCCAAACGCTTTTCCAGCTCATGGAAATCATCTTGTTGTAACGTGCTATTGAATTTTACTACAGCCTGGCTAAAAGACAAGCCAGGAATTTCTTCCAATACACTCTTTTGAAAGGTGTGGAGTACAACTTGACAATCCTGTTGGTGCTCAAAAATATAAGTAATTTTCCCCGCAGCCCCAATAAGCAAATTTGCTTCTTTGTAGCCCGAACTAGTAGCATTTACAGCATCAATAAACTTCTGTTTACAGATCTGCTCCACCAATTCACTAGCTCCCACGATTTCTTTCAGGCGGCTGGTCTCGAAGATAAAGGATTGAATCTGGTTGACATTGGCACCATATAAGTATTGATCCATGTTACAATGTTATAGTTTGTTGGTTCTTTTCAGAACCATAATTGTTTTTAATGTTTAATCAATTTACCTAATAATTAGCCGTCTTCTTCTCTTTTGACAAACATAATGAAAGTTTTTTAGTAATATCAATTAGAAATGGTTTTTTTTGTAAAAAAATAGGCCAGTAAAATGAGTAGCTCCATACTTTCTACCGATATGCCCGATACCAATGCCATCCTTGTACCCACGCTGAGTATTGTATTTGACTTGCCCATCCAACAACGCCAAATCGCGCAGTGGAGAGGGGCTTTCATTGAGTTGGCTGGGCGGGAATATCCACTGTTGCACAACCACTACGAGGATGGTGCCTCGATCTACCAATATCCCCGAGTGCATTATCGGCTCAAAGGGGGCAAGGCTGGACTCTACGCTTGTTGCGATGGCGTAACCTGTGTGCAGGACGTTTTATCGAGCCGGGACTGGCTGCTAAGGTGGCAAGGCAAAAAGCGACCGCTGGCCATTCTGGAAATGAAAGTGCAAACTTATCCACTGGCTATTCAAACCAATAATTTGCGCTACCGCATCAGCAATTACCTGGCCCTCAACCAGGACAATTACCAGGATTGGGTGCAGAAGGAATCCTTGTTGGAGCGCATACAAGTTCTGGAACGTTTGTTGCGCAACCACCTGCTCGCAGGCATTTGGGGCCTGGGCTGGGAAAGTGAAGACAAGCTTAAAATTCAGTTGATCGAATTGTGTGACACTCAACCCGTGAGCTACCACGGTACCACCCTAATGGCTTTCGACCTTATCTTTAGTTGTAATGCCCAATTGCCTCCAGGGATGGCGGTGGGAAAAGCGGTGAGCTTTGGCTTTGGTTGTGTACTACCTAATCCCTGAAAATAGACTTAAATAGTCCTAAATTTTAAATTTCACTTTTACATGGAAAAAGTACTTTTTTTAAGCCTGGGCAATCGGGATTTGCAATTACCCCGAAATGCTAGTATACCTATTGATATCTTCAACAAACACTTCGAATTAGGTAGTATGGATACTGGCGAAAATTATGTTCTAAAAAAGACAGATAAGCAGTTTTTAGCGCATAGCGAAGCCATCTACGAGCTTTATGAAGAACTTGCTGGACTTGTATGCTTTCCTATGGTCGACGCAACACTGGAAGAAGTGGGCCGAGATTTGGCTCAGATTGTGATCATCACAACGCAACAAGAACCAGCGGACAGTCAAGATTGTCAATATGTTGCTTTATTTTTAAAAAAATGGTTGGAGCAAAATGGATTTAGTGTAGTGTATAAACCAATTACTTTTCCACCCATCCATTTAGACCAATTGATGGATTTTTATAATGAGCTCTATGATCAGTATGCCCGCTACCAGATTTTTTTTGGTAACTCAGGAGGTACACCAGATATGCGTGCAGCTACTCATATGGCAGGAATGTTCAGAAATATCCGTTTTGTGACGTTACAGGCCAGGACTCAAGAGGCTAGTCAAAAAAACTTTCGCAGCCAAGAGAAAAGAATCTTGCAGCACATTGTTGATAATATGTTAAAGGTGTATGATTATGAGGGCGTTAAAAACTTGCCAGTGTCAGATCGAGTGAAAGAAAAATGTGATGAGGCATTGGATTTATACAATTTGAAAACGAACATAGTTAGGGGTGATGAAGGTTTTGGTGAAAAGTCGAAAAAGGCCATTGCCCTTTTGCTTGAAAACATGAAGATTTGTTTTCACCAGGGCAGATATGCTGATGTAATTGGTCGGATTTTTCGGATAGAAGAAGCAGTCGGTCAATACCTGTTGTATACAGAGCTAAAACAACGCGAAGGAATATCTGATCAAGACAAAGTATATCGAATCGATTCCAAGGGTAAGAAAAAGGCCGATAAATCATTCGAACAAACAATTGCCAATGGAGAAAGTAGTGAAGCGATGTATCTTCACTATTTCCAGGAAGAATTTACCTTCATTATTTCCCCAAAAGAAGAAAAGGTTTGGTATTTTGTTAAGCATCCCGATGTACCAATGAAGGCTGGGAAAAATACTTTTTTTTTCCTGTTCAGTGCATTAAAAAAACATCAAGATTTGTATCAGATCTTCATGCGATTAAATGATAATTATGCCAAGGTCAATAAACTGACAACACTACGGAATAAAAGTTACCTGGGGCATGGATTCAATGGTGTTTCCGAATCAGACATCGAAGAAATCACGGGTAATTTTTTGGAGTTTTACAATGAACTGAAAGCCTTATTGGAAAAAGTACTGAACATTGTCATTGAGCCTATATTTGATGACCTTAATGAGCAAATAAAAAACTTGTAGGGTACGTCTTTCCTTGGATGCATAGTCGTATTGTTGTTAAATTAGGAAAAATGCGACTTGATCATTACATTTGGTGAAATGTTCTTTGATAAGGCGGGATAATGGATTTTATAAAATTGACGCTATTTTTTGCACACGATGGGCACCTTCAAAGCGTCAATTTTTATCAGTTTGTTATGTTTAAAAAAAATAGATACATGTATTCTGACAATTCTTGGCCCTTTTTTTGGTCGCAATACGTTCATTTTTAGTTTTTTAGAAAAGCTAAGGGTAGGAGCGTATTCCATTACAGATGGGGACTGCGACCACTCTTGTCTGACCCGAAGGGTCAGTGTGGATGGTAGGAGCGTATTCCATTACAGATGGGGACTGCGACGTTCGTATACGCAGTGTAAGCTTGATAGCCATGTGGTAGGAGCGTATTCCATTACAGATGGGGACTGCGACTTATTTGCTATAAGCTAGGACGGTTGAACCTTCGTAGGAGCGTATTCCATTACAGATGGGCACTGCGACCTAGTACCGTAGTTTTATCGGCAACTCAAATCAAGGTAGGAGCGTATTCCATTACAGATGGGGACTGCGACGAACTTCGTGTTCTGCAAAAGCTCGCGGAAGGCCGTAGGAGCGTATTCCATTACAGATGGGGACTGCGACGAATAATACGTTTCCACATTGTTCTTTTGAGATTGTAGGAGCGTATTCCATTACAGATGGGGACTGCGACCCAATAATGCCTGCAACCAAGAGAGTTCCCTCGGGTAGGAGCGTATTCCATTACAGATGGGGACTGCGACACAAGGTCATTCGTCAATAATGACGATTTCAAGAGTAGGAGCGTATTCCATTACAGATGGGGACTGCGACGTCTTGGGTAGGTCACCGTCCAAGATTTTGCCGATGTAGTAGCGTATTCCATTACAGATGGGGACTGCGACTGTTGTGCCCGAGCCGCCCGCACTTTTTAGGTAGTAGGAGCGTATTCCATTACA
>NZ_JBGSLK010000035.1:0-46902 GCF_041740695.1 Haliscomenobacter sp.
TTTTTCGCTTCCACTCAACTCCTTTCAACTTCCTTTTTCGCCCTGCTTTTCAAAGCGGATGCAAATGTACAACATTCACAACCTTTATTCCAAATCTTTAAGAGCTTTTTTTGAAAGTTTTTTTCGAAGCCTTTTCAAACCTCGAAATCAATCCCTTCCCCCAAACTCCCAAACCGCCTTGCTTCCAAAGCGGATGCAAAAGTAATCCCTACTTTTAATTCATACAAGCTTTATTCAAGAAAAAAATAAAAAAAGAGAAAAAAGCCCTTTTGCCGCCTATATATTAAGGTGTAGTTTCTGCGTTTTTGGCCTTATGGCAATCGAACGATCAAATCAACGATATTTATTAAATTCTTATTAACTTGCCAAGCTTGAAAACACCAACATGGAAAGTGTGGAATACGCACACTAGTGTCAATTTTCATTGTCTTTCTAAAACACCATAGGTCAGTAAACCGTGAGACAGCTCATTCCGCACTTCATACAGGAGCAATTCGATCAACGCAATTTGCACAACTCGCTGCAAGCCTACGTCATGTTCGTAGACTTATCGGGCTTTACCCCCCTAACTGAGACCCTGATGGGTAAGGGAGGACGCGGTGCCGAAGAGCTTTCCCTCATTTTAAAGGATATCTTCGAACCGCTGGTAGAGGTGGTTTACACCCACGGTGGTTTCATTCCTTATTATGCTGGCGATGCTTTTACGGCCATTTTTCCACAAAGTGAAGATTTGGGCGTAGACGTGTTTATGAATGCTTCTATTTCGGTGCGGGATCTTTTTAAACAACGCTCCTATAAGTTTGGTGCTTTTAAAATCGGGGTGAAAATTGGCCTTTCTTACGGCACCGTGGAGTGGGGAATTGTCGGGCGCTACCACCGGGCCTTTTATTTCCGGGGTGATCCGGTCCTCAAAGCCGCGCTTTGCCAGGATATGGCCAAAAACCAATCCTCTTCCATCGCATTGGATAGCGTTTTGTTGAGCCAGTTGCCCTTCGATACCGAGGTGATTCCCGTAGAAGATGGGTTCTTTTGTTTGGGTGCCAATTTCAAGGCCCGACCGATCAGCTTACCCATCACCACTTTGCCCGAATTGCGCAGAGATGTATTGGAACTGTTTGTACCCGCCGAGGTCATCGACTACAGCCAGGTTGGGGAGTTCCGCACGGTTATTTCCGTTTTTATTGCTTTTGAAGGCGTGCCCAATCACGCCTTGCTGAACAAGTTTGCCGGAGTGGTGATTGAACAAATCAATAATTTCAGTGGGTATTTCAAAGAGATCGACTTTGGCGACAAAGGCGGGGTAATGACTTGTTTCTTTGGCGCACCCGTTTCTTTTGAAAACAACATCGACCGCGCCCTGGAGTTTATCCATGCCCTCAATCAGGAGTTGTACGAATTGCGCGCCCAATACGGTGTGCAATTTAAAGCAGCAGCTACCGAGGGTACGGCTTACACCGGTTTGATTGGTGGGCGCGACCGTTTGCAATACGCTGCCGTGGGCAATCGGGTCAATTTGGCCGCCCGCATCATGTCCTACGGGGCCTGGGAGGAAGTATTGGTGGATGGAGAAATTCAAAAAAACCGCAACTTCAGCTTCCAACACCGGGGCGACATCCAGTACAAAGGAGTAAAAGGGGATATTCCCACCTATGTATTGATCGGGCGGAATGAAAGTCGCCAGCAGGTGTACAGTGAAAACATGGTGGGCCGCGATGCGGAAATGTTCCGCATGATCGATTTTACCACTCCCCTACTGGAAGGACGCCCGACGGGGATTGCCTACGTTTTTGGCGAAGCTGGTATTGGCAAAAGTCGCTTGAGTTACGAGTTAAAAGAAGCTTTGCTCCGCGATCAAAAGGTACAGTGGTACACTTGCCCGGCGGATCAAATTTTGCGCAAACCTTTTAACCCCTTTATCTATTTCCTCAAAAATTACTTCGATCAAGCGTTAGAAAAAAATACTGCGCGCAACCTGCAACGTTTTGAGGCGCGTTTCCAGCAATTGCTGGATAAACTACAGGGTATTCCTGATGCGCAGGCCTTACGTGACGATTTGATTCGCACCAAATCTGTACTGGCCGCCCAGGTTGGAATTGTTTACTTCGATTCCTTGTGGGAACAACTCGATGCGCGCGGGCGCTACCAAAATACGATTCAATCCATCATCGATTTGTTTTTGGCGGAATCGCTGATTCGCCCGGTGACGATTGAATTGGAAGACACACACTGGATCGATGAAAACTCGCAGGAATTGCTGGTTGAGTTGATCCGCTACTTGAAGCGTTATCCCATCTTTTTGCTGATGACTTCTCGTTATGGCGATGATGGGCAAAAACAAATGCTATTGGACCCACTCCTGCTGGAAGCCCATCAGGTGCGTGGCCCCTTGGAAATTGACCTCAATGTATTGCAACCCGAAGCGGTGCGCCAATTTGCGGAAATCAAATTGCAAGGCACGATTTCGGATACTTTCTTTGAGTTGCTGCAACGCGCAGCCAATAGCAACCCTTTTTACCTGGAACAATTGTTGGAGTATTTTTCTGAACAACAACTGTTGCACAAGGTCAATGGGCTGTGGAACATCAAGGATGAAAACATCCAGTTGTCCAGCTCGATCAACTCCATTCTGACCGCCCGGATCGACCGTTTGTCTTCCTTGGTCAAAGAAACCGTAAAAGCAGCGGCTGTGATTGGTCGTGAATTTGAGGTGACCGTGTTGACTGAGGTGATGAAATACAATGAGGAGTTTTCCAAGAACAATCCCGATGTAGAACTGCTGACCGAACAAATCGGCGTGGCTGAAAAGGTCCAGATTTGGCGGGCCATGAACGAGCTGCGTTACATTTTCCGCCACTCCTTACTGCGTGAGGCTGCGTATAGTATGCAGTTGCGGGCTCGTTTGCAGCAGTTGCACAAATTGATTGCCGAAGCCATCGAACGATTGTATGCCGACCGCATCGACGAACGTTTTGTCGACCTGGCTTTCCACTACGAACAAGCTGGTGTATTTGATAAAACCTGTTCTTACCTGCGCAAGGCTGGAGATTATGCCCGCCGCAACTTCCAAAACCAGCAAGCACTGGATTTGTACGAAAAACTACTGCACCTGTTGGGCAGTGAGCAAGACGTTGCCAGCCAAATCAAAACCTTGCTCAAAAAAGGCAAAATTCAGGAATTGATTGGCAAATGGGACGAATGTGAATTGACCTATAAAAACGCCCTCGATCTGGCCAAACAACACCGCGACGTCATCCTGCTAGGCCGCGCCCACAACAGCATGGGACGGGTGGTCATGTTACGCGGTGATTACACCGAGGCAATGCGTTATTACCAAAAATCGGTGCTCCTGTTTGAATCGGTAGATGACAAATTCGGGTTTGCAGAAGTGTATGGCAACCTGGGCAATCTCTATTTCCGCCAGGGAAAGTACGAGGAAGCCAAAAAATATTTTCAAAATGCCCTGGCAATTGGCCAGGAAGTGCGGGGATACATCGTTGATTCCCAAATTGTTGCCAACCTGGGCCTCACTTACATGAACCAGGGCAATTACGACGAAGGCATCCGCCAGCAACAAGAACAATTGGCTTACTGCCAGGCCCACAATGATAAGCCGGGCATGGCTACCATCCATACGTACATTGGCATTGTTTTGCAGGAAAAAGGGGATTATGAGGAGGCTTTGTTCCACTTTCAGGCCGGGCTCGACCTGGCCACTGAATTGGGCAACAAACACCTAACTGCCGTAGGCATCGGCAACATCGGGCTCATCTTCGAACGCCAAGGCAAGTACAACGACGCAATGGAGCTGTACGTCAAAGACCTGGCGCTCACCGAAGAGCTGGGGGACAAACAAGGCCAATCCATTGCATTGGGTTTCATTGGCCAATTGCTCAACATTCAGGGAGATTTCCACAAGGCCATTGAATACATGCAAAAAGCCTTGATGTTGTGCGAAGAACTGGGTTACCAAAAAGGCCTGGCTAAAGCAGTCAACACCCTGGGGGATATTTTTTACAACCTTCAGCAATACCAGCGCTCGCTACATTTTTACAATCGGGCGATTGAAATCACCCGGGCGATTGGCAACAAACTGGTGCTGGGCTTGAGTCTGGCAGAAAAAGGTACAGTGCTGCTGGAAACGGGCAACCATGCTGAACTGGACAAGGTGACTGCGGAGGCTCAACAGCTGGCGATTGACCTGGATCATCCCGATTTGTATTTCGAAAGTGCATTGCTCAATGCTAAACGTTTGCACTTATACCGGCAATTCCGGGAAGCTGAAGAAGGGGTACACAGCCTACTCAAACGACCACTTAGCCCAGACCAACAGGCAGCGGCATACTTTGAACTGCATCTTTTGCATCCAGAAGATCGAACGCTAACCCAAAAGGCGCTGGAGATATACAGTAAATTGGTGGAGCAAACACCGAAGTTTATTTATCAGTCGCGGAAGGAGGCGTTGATGAAGAGCCTAATGGAGTGACGAATGGTTCGAATGACGAATTCCAGCACTTCGACTTCGCTCAGTGACCGGGAATTCGTCACTCAAAAAATTCGTCAATTCCGTTTAATACTTGACTGCCAAAAGCCATCGCTTTGTTTCTAAAGCCATTTTTATTCAGCTTATTAATGGTATTACTGAGTTTCTTGTCGCTATTGGGTCAAGACTCTCTCCAGCATTTCCGCGCCCGCAATCAACTCGCTTCCTACCTGCGCTACAACTGGGACCGCCAAAACGAGCTGGAAAATCCCAGCGCCTCCCTCAAAATTTTAGATCAAACCCTGAGCCAACTTTGGCGTCAGCCCAAAAACACCTCTGAATCTGAAGAACTCCTCTGGGTGCAACTCAGCCGCGCCGACTATCTTTTTCAATTGGGAAAAGTACTCGAATCCATCCAGGCATACGAAGCCGCTCTACATTGGCACCAACGCTACCACTTTGCAGACATGGTAGAGTACCTTTACAAACCTCTGATTGCCCATTACACCCGTTTGGGAGAAAATGAAAAGGCTCGGGTGTTGTACGAAAATGCTTTTAAAGAAGCCGATCCGGAAAGTCTACCCGGCTTGTACAACAATCTGGGACTTACCTACTGGAACGAAGGGCGCAATCCTGAAGCGCTCCAATATTTTAGACAGGGGCTACAGCTCCAATCCACGACGACTGCTCAAAAAGGCCTGCTTTTACTCAGTACTGCGCGTAGTCAATTTGAGTTGGGCCAATTTGCCCTGGCAGAAACGGCCTTGCAACAATCCTTACAATCTCTGGAAAGTATTCCTCAAAAAGAAGCCGATATCCTGGATTATCTGGCGGGAGCCTATGCCTTGCAGGGAGTCATGTACCGCCAAAACAGCAATTATGCCGCTGCGGAAAAATCCCTGCGGAAAGCCCTGGCTCTGGCGCATGAGGTATACGGTACCCAGCACCGGGAATACGGTAAAATCAATGTGGAATTGGGACAACTTTTTTTAAAAAATGGACAAGCCGCTCAGGCTGTGCGTTTTTTTGATGCGGCCTTACAAGCCGTGGTGCCCAGTTTTAAACCCAAAACGCCACTCGACCTGCCGAATGCGCAAAAATTGTACGAAGAAAACACCCTTTACGAAGCACTTGCTGGCAAAGCTGAAGCACTCGCCCAATTGTACCAGCAAAACCAACAATTGAGCTACCTCAGCAGTGCATTTTCTAGTCATCAACTGGCGCAGCAGGTGGAACTTTCCTTGCGCAATACCTTACAATTTGAATCCTCCAAACTGAATTTGCTCGCTTACAGCCGGAAACGGATGGAGGCAGCTTTTGCTATTGCCTATACCTTGTACCAGCAGCAGCCCAGTCAACAAACCATTCAGGCGGCCTGGACGATGTTGGAACAAAACAAAGCGGCGGTTTTGCTGGAGGCGGTGCAAGAAAACCGCTTAAAACAAGCGCTGAATAGTGGCGATACTTTATTGCAAGAGGAAATCAAATTGAAAAAACGGATCGCCTGGTTGGAAAATGCCGCCCTGAGCACCCAAAACTCGACCCAAGTCCAAAACTACCAGCGCCAGGCCAATCAAACCCGTAATGAACTGGCCAGTTTGAAAATACAATTGGCCAAAAAATATCCGGCTTATGCGCAGTTGAAAGAGCAGCTGTACAAACTGGATTTCGAAAAAATCCGGCAAAAACTCTTACAAACCAAAGACGCCGTGGCCCTGGAATATTTTGTCGGGGCCGAACAGAGTTATTTGTTCCAACTCTCCGCCGAAGGGAAAATGCAGTGGGTGAAAATCGGGGAATCCCCAACTTTGCGCAGCGAGGTGGGTCAACTCTTGGCCATGATTCAGGACAAAAGTGGCGGGGATTTGCAAGCTTATCAGGCTTTGGGCCAAGCATTGTTAAAAACTTTAGTCCCCGCAGCCGTTCGCCCCCCAGCTACTCAATCCATCGTGTTGATCCCCGATGCCTGGCTGAGCGCCTTACCTTTTGAAGCCTTGGTGACGGGAGAAAAAAAGGCTAGTCGTTGGCCCCAGGTGGCTTATTGGTGCCGGCAAGTCAAATTGCAGTACGGGTATTCCCTGGGCGTTTTGTTGTCGCAACTCGAATTGAGCACCCAAAGTCGCGGAGGCATGCTGGCCCTGGCACCCGGCTTCGACAAAGCGGAACGGGGTTTGGCCCCCTTGCGCAACAGCAAAGCGGAAATTGAACAAATCAAGGGCATCAAAAAAAAGGCCTATTTTCAGGATCAAGCGACCTGGCAACACTTCGCCGAAAAAGCGCCCCAATTCAACATCCTGCACCTGGCTACCCACGCCTCGGCAGACAGTGTACACAACACCGCCGGGATTGAGTTTTATGAGCGCCGAGCTTTTTTGTCCGACATTTATGCCCTCCCCCTCCACGCCGACCTGGTTTGTTTGAGTGCCTGCGAAAGTGGCCTGGGGGAATGGAAGCAGGGCGAAGGGGTGATGAGTTTAGCCCGGGCTTTTGCGTACGCGGGTGCCAAAGGGCTGGTGGCTACTTTGTGGTCGGTGAATGAAGTGTCGAGCTCGACCTTGTTCAACTCTTTTTATCATCACCTGCGCAAGGGGGAAACCAAGGCCCAGGCGCTACACTCGGCTAAACTGGATTATTTGAATGATACAGAGATTCCAGCTTTTCAGAAGACGCCTTATTATTGGGCGGCGCTGACGTATGTGGGGGAGGATAGTGTGGTGCAGATGGGGAATGGTGCGGTGAGATGGTATGTGATTGTTGGGATGGTTTTGGTGATTGGGGTTTTGGTGTTTTGGTTTCGTTGGTTTCGTTCGTAGGTGGGGGGAAATTCAAGTATTTACCACCAAAAGGCCGTCTACTCTCCGAATTCACGTGAATTCAGAGACCGGACTCTCCAAATTAGCGTGAATTCGGAGAGTGCTTTATGATTAGCCCTTTAAATACAGGATATCTAGCGTGTTTCGCTTTTAGAAAGGGTTGATGATCTTAAGTCCCTCGATAGAGGAAAAATCGGATACATTTCTAGTCACTAAGGCGCAATCGTGTACAAATGCCGTAGCTGCAATAATGGCATCAGGTAATTTAATTTTTCTACTCTTTCGAATGGCAATCGTTTGGCGAACTATCAAGTCTGATAAAGGTAAAGTGTGTAAATCTGTAACCAATTGCTCCGTTATCCTTTCCTCCTCAACAGAACGAAATGCAAAGCCCAGCAATTCCATCTGCGTGATAACAGATAGCGCTGCTTCGCCACGATCCATTGCTGAACCGACGAGGATGAAACCCTCTTCTGTAAGTGTTTGGTTCAAAAAATATAAGCATGTATTGGTATCCAGTACATATTTTAATCCCATTCTTCTCGCATCTTGTGTACTTCATTGTCAATTTCTTCAATAGACAAAGGATTTTGCCGCCAAGCGCCCCAGTATTTACTAGACAAAGCAGTTGAAGTTGTTTCATTTACCTGTACTTCCTCATCCACCTTAATGCGCTCCACAAAATCCATAGATTTTAGGAGCTCTATCAAATAGTGCATTTTCTGCTGATTGCTTACTTGGACGTGAATTATCATTCCGAAAAGTTGAATTTTAAACAAAAATAACGAAAATAAGCGTCAAATTCAAGTAAGGGATGAAGATACTTTATGGATGATGACTTGTATAGTGCCTATCTCTTTTTATCAAATTGGGCTTACCACAACCGATATTTCTTCATCATTGGCAGCATTTTTTTCTATTTGCGCTGCCAACTCCATCTTTTCTTCCCAGGTCATTTTGAGTGGTTCTTTACTCCATTCAACCTCATCAAAATCAGGATCATAGGCTATGTCGTCATCATTGTAGTAGATGTTTTGTTCAGGCAACAAAACGCCATGCTCAGCCAAGGCCAAGGCATCAACAGCGCGAACTTGAGTATCCTTCAAATCCTCGATAACCAGCCCTTCCAGGCTTTCATTGTTTCTGGCCATTGCAATGGCTTGCTCAACTTTTACTTTCATCGTCGGATTGTTTTGATACACTGTTCTCAAGATAAGCCTTTGTAAATCAAGTCTAAGTGATTATCATGTATTTGTGTTTTAGTCCTTCATTAAAAATTCTCGATATTGTTCCTTTCGTTTTTCAGCTCCACCCTTTCCCAAGTTTCTTAGTGCTGAGGGGGAAGGGGAATACAAAATTTTCACTTGATACTCTTTACCGTCAATCTTCACAGACTGTTTTTTCCTATTGCTTGGATCGACAATTGAATGGGAGGTATCAAAATGCTTGTTCATTAATTTCTTAACAAATTCACTGGTGTAGATGAGGGTATCAATGGCGGGGTATTTTTGAAGTAGCGATTTGATGTCTTTGCTCCCAATCTTTTCCAAGTCTGAGTCAGCAGCCGAGTCTCCACTATGAATGCAACTATCCACTATGTCGGTAATTCCGATTTTTAATTTTTTGAGCAAGTCTTTTCGTTGTTGGATTGCTTGTTCAGTATTGCTGTACTCTAGCTTTGTCTCAAACACTTCTTCGAGTATGCACCAAAAATAATTGTCGCGGCTTCCGTAATAGAAATTCACATCGTTTTCATAAAGCTGATAAGGTTCTTTGCAGAAACGAGGTGGTGGAATTGTGCCGATGATTAGTTTCTCTGAATCGGCTGGTATGTAGGGTTCGAATGGGTGGGTTGATTTCATGTTATTTTTAATTTAGGGCGATTTTTTTCATGTTGCAAAATAGGATGACACACAACTATGGGTTTGCTACAGTGCAATTGTATTTTCGGGCTGGCTGTTCGGTAACAAGGACAGAAAGTCGTATTGGGCGCTGTAAAAATTGTTTCTTAATCCTCGTCCATAAAATAAACAAGCAATACTTTATCTTGAGAGATTATTACTATTGCCACATCGAATGTTTGCTCCGTTAATGGATTGGAACTGTAATTACCTGACCACGGGTCACCAAAACAATTTGTAAAGCAACCTTTATTGTTTAATTCATCAAATGATTTTAATAAAGCGTTTTGATTCCTTTTGACGGTTTCAGCATCACAGCCGTTTTCTGCAGTATTAAAAGCAATACTAAATTGCAATCCTTTGTTAATGAAATAAGACGCAGTTGCAAAATCAATCGGAACCCATAAGTTCCCCAATTTTGTTAGATTTTTATCTTCGCAAAACTTATCTAACAGCAAAAACACTGTTTCTTCATCATAAATCTTACTTGTTATTTCATATGCGTACCCCCATGGATAGCCAAATTTTCCTTTTTCAATAATGATTTCATCGATTCTAAATGGAGTGAATATTTTATCAGTTTGTTCTTGACTTATTTCTTGAACTATCGACGAGTTCTTGTTGACAATGATTCGGGGATAAAGGCTATCAACACAAATATTATTTCCACGAATAGAATCTCTTGGCTCCCAAATATTTCTAAAAATCCAATATTCTCCCGATTCCTCAGGTTCTTCATCCAATAGATAAATCGCCTCCCAAGAAAACTCCTTCTTAGAGATATACTCTTTAACAATTTGAATTGCAGTTGATTTGTTCACTTTTCTACTTTGGTTATTGCTAACATTCCTAATCCAGTACTTCACGTCTAATAGCCCATCTCAAGATACATGTATTTACACTTGGCCGCATCTTACTTTTTTGTCACTAGGATAACTATCAAAAAGTAATGTAAGTTTCAGCATCAATTTATGTAAGTTGAAGCTGTTACAGTCTAGATTGCAAGCCACTCCGGTTATTTTAACATAGTCTCAGGGATTTATACCTCAAATCCATCTATCATCTTGAAACCCGCTGTTTCAACGGCGGGATTGCGACTATCACCGACACTCACATCTATCATCTTTGCCAGATCACACATCTACTTATTTTTGATGCATGATCTGGCAAAGATGATAGATGTGAAGGGAGGTAGCATCTGGGCCCGCCGATAAAGCGGCGGGTTACAAGATGATAAATGCGATTATCGGTAATTCAAGAGCTCGTTTAAGTTTTTGGAACATTATCAATCGATAATAAATTAATTTCGAATCCTTTTAAAAATCCCCAGCTCCCAATTTTTTAGGAAAAAAAACGAACATGTCCAACGAATAAACCCCAATTTTGCACAAAGCACACCCAATGCACAAAATCTTCGGCATTCGCCACCACGGTCCCGGCTCCGCCCAACGACTCCTCCGCGCTCTGGAGCAGTGGCAGCCCGATTGTGTGCTCATCGAATTGCCCGAAGATTGTCAGCCCGCCTTGAAGTGGATCAGCCACGAGGAGCTGGAAGTGCCGGTCGCTTTGTTGCTGTACAACCCGCAGCACTTGCAACAAGCCAGTTTTTTGCCCTTTGCCGTTTTTTCCCCCGAGTGGCAAGCCCTACATTATGCACACCGCGTGGGCATTCCCGCTCGCCCGATGGATTTGCCCATGGCGCATACCTTTGCGCTGCGCGACTCCGCCAGCAATTTACCACAATTGCAACTAAGCGAGGCCCCCGACCCTGAACTGGTCCTCATGCTGCGCGACCCCATGCACTACCTCGCTAGCCTGGCGGGTTACGACGACAGCGAGCGTTGGTGGGAACATACCTTTGAAACCTACAGCGACGACAATGCCGTTTTTGATGCAATCCTGGAGATGATGACGGCACTGCGGCAAGAAGGGCTGCGGATGGAAAGTACCGAAACCTTGCTGCGCGAAGCCTTTATGCGCAAAACCATCCGCCAGGCTGAAAAAGAAGGCTTTCAAAAAATTGCCGTAGTGTGTGGTGCCTGGCACTCACCCGCCCTCCATGCGCTCAATCAATACCCGGCCAAAAACGACAATGCGTTGTTGCGTGGCCTAAAAAAAGTCAAAACCCGCTGCACCTGGGTTCCCTGGAGTTACGACAGACTGGCCTTTCAATCGGGCTATGCGGCAGGTGTGTTATCTCCCGCTTGGTACGAGTTGCTGTTTTTGCACCCCGAACAACAAGGGGTGCGTTGGCTGATTCGGGTGGCTCAATTGCTGCGCCAAAAACACCTGGATGCCTCGGCTGCCCATGTGCAGGAGGCGGTGCGTTTGGCGGATGCCCTGGCCGCCCTGCGCAACCGCAGCACCACCGGGATTGGAGAATTGGAAGAGGCGGCATTAGCAGTTTTTGGGCAAGGTGACGCGGCGCCACTCCAGCTCATCCAACAAGAACTGGTCATTGGCAAAATCAGAGGGAATGTACCTGCCCAAGTGAGCGGCATTCCCTTACAAGAAGATTTTGAAGCCTGCATCAAAAGTGCGGGTTTGAACAAGCTATACCGCAGTGGAGCAGATAAGGAGGAACCCAAAAAACTGGACTTACGCACACCGTCCAACCTCAAAGCCAGCCACCTGCTCCATCGCCTACAAATTTTGGGCATAAACTGGGCCAGCCCGGTACCCGTTTCCGATAAAGTCCGGGGTAGTTTTCATGAGTTGTGGCGTTTTGTGGACTGGACACCCGAGTTTATCATTCGCCTGATCGAAATGGGCATGTGGGGCAATACCTTGGAGGAGGCTTCCCTGCATTATATCCTGCATCTGGTTCAACAAGAGGATAACCTGTCCTTGCTCTTGCAGCGTTTCGGGGAAGTCCTGAAAGCGGATTTACCCCTGGCCGTTGGCCCCATGACCAAACGCTTGCAAGAACTGGGTGCCCAAACCCGCGATGTGATGGGCCTGCTGGAAGCGCTGGCACCTTTGGCCAATATCCTGCGTTACGGCAATACCCGCCAAACCGATGCACTGGCCGTTCGGGAACTGCTGGATCAACTCCTGCCCAGGATTTGTATTGGTTTACCCGCCGCTTGCCGCCAACTGGATGAGGAACCAGCCCGCGAGTTTTTCCGCTTGTTGCTGGAAGGCAATCGGGCGGTGGCTTTGCTGAATGAGAAAGAGGCCAGCAATTTATGGAATGAAGCCTTGGTTGGGGTGATGCTCGGCAATGGCACCCATCCCTTGTTGGCGGGGATCGCTACGCGGATTTTATTGGACAAAAAAATGCTCGACCCCGAGCAGGCGGGCACCGAATTGTCGGCAGCCTTGTCCCGAGCAGCCGGGGGCAGTGATGCAGCCCTTTGGCTGGAAGGTTTTTTGCACGGCAGTGGGCAACTGTTGCTGCATACCCCGGCATTGTGGGGTTTGTTGAACGAGTGGCTGGGAACTTTGCCTTACGAGGTGTTTCGGGAAGCGCTGCCCGTTTTGCGGCGTACTTTTTCCAAATTCACTCCACCGGAGCGCCAGGAAATGCTGAATTTTGCCAAAGGTGACGGTTTAATAAAAAAGGCAATGGAATTCAATTTTGACCCACAGCGTGCCCAGCTGGTCAATCCAATCTTGCAGCAATTGTTAGGCTGATCAAGCCTAAAATTAAGCTGAACTTAACCTGTCCTTAATCCAGAATTCATCTTACAAGGCTTTCTTTGCAACATCAAAGGGTTAATATTCTTGCTGTAACATCGGCCTTTTGTTCAAAAATGCAAATCTTTCCTGCAATCTAAAGTCGCTTTCGATACCGGCTCCAGGACTCCCAATCTTGGGGCCGGTTCTTTTTTATGCAAAATAGTGGGGCAAAAATAAGTGCTCATTTTTCTTGAGCCAAAGGATTAGATAAGACACTTGAAATGAATCGTTTACTTATCTAATCCTCTGGCAAAATGAGCACTTATTTTTTATCGCCCCAAACAAAGGTGGGATTACCCAACCCTTTAGCGAGCTTCTGCGTCTAAACAGGTAAAAACCGATTTACCATGAAAAATAACGCTCTCTTCCTCCCACTTTGTTTTGCCCTGAGCTTTTGCCTATTTCAATGCGACGCTGGTGATGAACCCAATCCCATTAGCAGCAGCACTTTAAGTTGTGAGAAAAACCCCGATGTCTGCAAATTGGGCGAAGCTACCAATCAGTTCGGTTTTGATATTTTCAAAAAACTGGAAGCTGAAAAACCCGAGGACAACCTTTTCATTTCCCCACTCAGCATCAGTTCAGCCCTGAGTATGACGCTCAATGGTGCCAATGGCCAAACCAAGGAGGAAATGCTCAACGTGTTGGGTGCCGGAAAAATCAATCTGGACGAACTCAACCAAGCTTACCAAACTTTGCTCCAGGAGTTGCCAAAGCTGGATCCTAAAGTAAACATCGGCATTGCCAACTCCATCTGGTACCGTCAAGGGTTCAATGTAAACTCCACTTTTTTGAATACCAACACCACTTATTACAACAGCGAAGTGCGGCCCCTCGATTTCACCAAACCTGAAGCCAAGGACATCATCAATAAATGGGTGAGTGACAAAACCAATAAATTGATCCCGAGCATCATCGATCAGATTCAGGACAATTCAGTGATGTTTTTGATCAACGCCATTTATTTCAAAGGTGCCTGGCGCAAGCAGTTCGATACTAAAAAAACCTATGATAGTGACTTCTTTGTGACAAACAGCAAACAAGTTCCAGTAAAAATGATGTCATATGGCACTGGTTTGATAAAATTGCCTTATTTTAGCAATGAAAAATTACACGCCGTCAAACTACCTTATGCTGATTCTATCTATTCGATGACGGTGATTTTACCCAAAGAAGGATACACTGTAAATGACATATTACCAGAACTTACACTGACAAATTGGAATGCCTGGAATAAGGCCTATTCATCCGAAGAAATATTTTTTGCCCTACCAAAGTTCAGCATGCGCTATGAAAATAGCCTGAATGCCAGCCTCGAAGCACTAGGTATGCCCACGGCGTTTATACCGGGTCGTGCAGATTTTTCGGGAATTGCAACAGGTGCCGAACTTTCTATTTCCAACGTGAAACACAAATCCTTCATTGAAGTAGACGAAGCAGGCACCAAAGCGGCGGCGGCCACTTCAGTTGAAATTGTGGTCACGTCGGTTCCCAATAACCCACAGTTCATTGCCAACCAACCGTTCATTTTTGTCATCAGCGAGAGCCGCAGCAATCAGGCCTTGTTTATTGGCAAAATGATGAACCCTACGGTTAACAAATAATAGACTTTATTACCGCAAGGTCTCTTGAATATACCGCTCTTTTGGAGCACTTTTTCTAGACAACTAGTAAACCGTAATAATTTTGGACGGCTCGCTTCGGTGGGCCGTCTTTTTTTATGCACATATTCAGGCTAGTTACACCTTTTTCATACCTTTGTTGCCCAATGATTTAGCCTGCCAACCAAATACTACCACATTACCGTGTAAATAGTGTGTGAATCAACCATCATACGTCTGTAATTGCAAATGCATTGAGTTATGAAAGTACTGAAGTTTGGAGGCTCCTCGGTGGGTACTCCCGATCGAATTCGTGGAATTGTCGACATCTTAAAAAGTTATGCTGCGCGCGGAGACCATTTCACCGTGGTTTTTTCAGCCTTTGGAGGAGTCACCGATACCTTGATCAACATGGGCAGCCTGGCCGCCAAAGGGGATGAGTCGTATTATGAGCAATTCCTGGCCTTTAGCAAAAGACATACCGATGCAGCCAGAGAGCTATTGCCCGAGCCCTACCTGGGTGAGGTATTGGCGGGTTTGGAAAACAACCATGAGGTGTTGAAGAACCTGCTGTATGGAATTTTCTTGGTCCGTGAGGCATCTACCCGCACCATGGATTATGTGATCAGTTTTGGTGAGCGCAATTGTGCTTTCATCATTGCCCACGCGCTCCAGCAAGCCGGACTCAGTGCAGCGTATTTGGATGCCCGAAAAATTATTGTCACCGATAAAAATTTCGGTAGCGCTAAAGTTGATTTGGCACTGACTTACGAAAACATCAAGAAGTACTACGAGCAAAATACAGACATTCAAATCGTTACGGGATTTATCGCGGCTGCCAAAGGAGGCTTAACGACCACTTTGGGACGGGGAGGTTCGGATTATACCGCAGCCTTGATTGCCGCTGGCTTGGATGCCAGTTCACTGGAGATTTGGACAGATGTGGACGGGGTACTGACCGCTGATCCACGCCGGGTGAAAAAAGCCTTCTCCATTCCAGAGATGACCTACGCCGAAGCGATGGAGATGTCGCACTTTGGTGCCAAGGTCATTTATCCACCGACCATCCAACCTGTACTGGCCAAAAAGATCCCGATGTGGATCAAAAACACCTTCAATCCAAGCCACCCAGGTACATTGGTGTCAGATAAGGAGGATGATTCGCGTACGCCAGTCAAAGGTATTTCTTCGATTGGCACGATTTCACTGCTCACCCTGCAAGGCAGTGGCTTATTTGGGGTACCAGGGATTGCGGCCCGTTTGTTTGGCTCATTGGCTAGTGCGGGCATCAACATCATTTTGATCACGCAAGGTTCATCCGAACATTCGATCAGCTTTGCGGTACAACCAGATAAATCCAATAAGGCCCGCAAGCAGGTTGAAAAGGAATTTGAATACGAAATCCAGTCGGGTTTGGTTGATCCGGTGCGCATGGAGAAAGACTTGGCCGTAGTGGCCATCATCGGTGAACACATGCGTTACCTGCCAGGTATTTCGGGTCGTTTGTTCCAGGCATTGGGACAAAACGGGATCAACGTAGTGGCCATTGCCCAAGGTTCTTCCGAGCTCAACATCTCAGTAGTGATCAGTCGCGCCGACGAAGCCAAAGCCTTGAACGCGCTGCACGAAGCCTTTTTCCTTTCAGACACCGCTTTCGTCAATGTGTTTATGGTCGGAGTTGGGCTTATCGGAAGCACCCTGTTAAAACAAATCAAAGCACACGCTGAGTTTTTGAAAAAGGAACACAGCCTGGAGGTCAAAGTAGTAGGACTGGCCAATAGCAAAAAGATGTATTTCAGTGAAAATGGCATCGATTTAGACAATTGGCGGGATCAGCTCAGCAGCTCCGAAACTCCGATGAAAATCAAAGACTTTGTGGAAAAAATGAAGTCGATGAACCTGAGCAGTTCCATCTTCGTAGACAATACCGCCAACGAACAAATTGCCAAACATTACAACGAAGTACTGGATGCCAGCATTTCCATTTCGACTCCGAATAAGATTGCCACGTCATCGGCTTACGAGCAATATTTGCAGTTGAAAAAAACGGCCAAGAAGCGGGGTATTTTGTTTTTGTATGAAACCAATGTTGGAGCAGGCCTCCCCGTGATCTCCACCTTGAATGATCTGATCGTCAGTGGTGACCGCATCCTGAAAATTGAAGCGGTGCTCTCTGGCTCCTTGTCCTTTATCTTCAACACCTTCAAGCCTGGCATTTCGTTCAGCTCCATTGTGGGCGAAGCGCAAAAGCGTGGCTTCACCGAGCCAGATCCTCGGGTTGATTTGAACGGATTTGACGTACGCCGCAAGCTGATCATCCTGGCCCGGGAAACCGGTTTGGCCCTTGAATCAGAGGATGTACAAATCCATCCCGTGTTGCCCGAAGCTTGTCGGAATGCTCCAGATGTTCTAGCCTTTTTTGAAGAATTGAAAAAGGCGGATGACTACTTTACCCAATTGGCCGAAGTGGCAGCTGCTGAAGGAAAGGTGCTGCGCATGGTGGCTTCCCTGGAGAATGGAGTGGCCAGCATCGGCCTACAAAGTGTAGATGCGACACATCCATTTTACCAACTCAGTGGCAGCGACAACATGATTGTATTCACCAGCGAACGGTATAAAGACCGACCCTTGGTAGTACGTGGACCGGGCGCCGGGGCCGAAGTAACCGCCGCTGGTATTTTTTCGGAGATCATCAAAATTGGAAATTACCTCAACTAAATCAAAACCCTGGTATGACTTCATACCGGGGTTTTGATTTAAATACCCAAACAAAAATGAATTCTGTAAGCGTTTTTGCGCCAGCTTCGGTAGCCAATGTAGCGGTGGGTTTTGACATATTGGGCTTCGCGCTGAACAAACCCGGAGACGAAATTGTGGCCCGCTTTTCGGATAAGCCAGGAATCCGCATCTCCCGTATCACTGGAGATGGCGGCAAATTGTCGATGGATCCACTAAAGAACACCGCCAGCTTTTCTGCCCATAAACTCCTCGAACACCTCGGCGAAAACGAGTGGGGCATTGAAATGGAAATCCATAAAAAAATGCCTTTTGGCAGTGGGCTAGGTTCCAGTGCAGCCAGTGCAGTAGGGGGTGTAATGGCAGTGAATGAACTACTGGGTGGTCGTTTGAGCAAAAGAGAAATATTGCACTTTGCCGTATTAGGCGAACAATTGGCCGATGGTGCTTACCACGCCGACAATGTGGCACCTTCCCTATTCGGCGGCATCGTACTCATTCGCAGCAATCGGGATTTGGACGTACACAACATCCCTGTTCCCAATGGCCTTTATGCCAGTGTGCTTTATCCAGAGGTAGAAGTGTTGACGCGTGAAGCCAGAGCCATTCTGAAAAAAGAGGTTTCGCTTACTGCTACGATTGAGCAATGTGGCAACCTGGCCGGGTTTATGGTGGGACTGTACAATAGCGATTTTGGTCTACTTTCTCGCTCTTTACACGATGTGATCATCGAGCCACAGCGCGCGCAATTGATCCCGCATTTTTATGCCACTAAAGCTGCGGCGCTTAATGCGGGAGCTTTGGGTTGTAGCATTTCCGGGGCCGGGCCTTCTATTTTTGCGCTGAGTTCAAGCCAGGCCGTGGCTGAAAATGTAGGCGCGGCGATGGAAAAAATCTACATCGAGGAAAAAATCAATTGCCAATTGTTCGTCTCATCCATTAATGAACAGGGTGCAATTCGTTTGTAAAGCGAAAACCCAAACCACCAAAACTTCAGCTCATGCTTTTATACAGCACCAAAAATAAAAACAATCAGGCCAGTCTACAGGAAGCGGTGATGAAAGGATTGCCGGATGACAATGGTTTGTATATGCCGGAACACATTCTTCAGCTTGATCCAAACTTCATTCAAAACCTGAGTCAATATAGCTTTTTGGAGATTGCGCAGGAGGTTTGTACTACCCTTTTTGGCGAAACCATCCCGCTTGCTGATTTAAAAATCATCCTGGAAAACTCGATGGATTTTCCAGCTCCGGTGATAAAACTTGATGAACAGAAGTACATCCTGGAACTTTTCCATGGGCCATCCCTGGCCTTTAAAGATTTTGGTGCCCGCTTTATGGCGCAACTGATGAGCTATTTTAATCGGGGGGATGAGCGCGAGTTAACCATTTTGGTAGCTACTTCTGGCGATACGGGTGGTGCAGTAGCCGCGGGTTTTTATCAAACTCCCGGCATTCGGGTGGTCATCCTCTACCCTAGTGGCAAGGTGAGTATGCTCCAAGAAAAACAATTGACCACTCTTGGCCATAATGTAAGTGCGCTGGAGATCAATGGCACTTTTGATGATTGCCAGGCCATGGTCAAACAAGCGTTTTTGGATATAGAGTTGAATAAAAAACTGCGCTTGAGTTCGGCCAATTCAATCAATATTGCCCGTTTGATTCCGCAGTCTTTTTATTATTTCGAGGCATTCAAACAACTTCCCAAGGAGGGCGATCCAATCGTATTCTGTGTTCCAAGTGGCAACTTTGGCAATATAACCGCCGGGCTTTTGGCGGCAAAAATGGGTTTACCTGTACATCATTTCATCGCCGCAACGAATGCCAATGATGTAGTTCCGGCCTATATCGAAACCGGGGAGTATAAAGCTCGCCCTTCAGTGCGCACTTTATCCAATGCGATGGACGTAGGGAATCCTTCTAATTTTGCTCGGATGCTTGATTTACACCTTGGTTCAGATGATTGTTCCACGTGGAACAATCTCAAAGAACAGATCAGTGGTTATGCTTTTGATGATGCAAAAACGGCAGAAATCATGCGGGTAGTGGATCAAAAGTACGGGTATACCCTGGATCCTCATGGAGCTGTGGGGTATTTGGCCTTGCAGGAATACCAGCAGGAACATCCAAATACCAGGGGTGTCATTTTGGAAACGGCGCATCCGGCGAAGTTCCTGGATGATGTGGAAGAGATACTAGGGCATCGGATTGAGGTACCGGAACGGTTGGCAGAGTTGGCAGATCGGGAGAAAAAGGCGGATCAGTTGGAGGCGGAGTATGGGGAGTTGAAGGGGTGGTTGGAGAGGAATGGTTAGGGGAAGTGAAGAGGTTTTGGGAGATAAAAAAGGCGATGTTCCACGTGGAACATCGCCTTTTTTATCAGGCGTTGTACGCCTCCATGCATCCTTTTCCCACGACTAAAGTCGTGGGTTAGGGCAGTAGCATGTCCTCCACGGATAAATCCGTGGGTTGGCTGGCAAGTCGAAAAGTCGGATGTAGATTCTAGAAGAGGGTGTATTTGTGTTAGTCTTCGAGGTCGTCGGGTTCTAGGCCGTGGAGTTTGAGGAGTCGGTTGTATTCTTCTTTAAATTTGACTCTTTCGTGGTGTTTTTCTTGATTGAGGATGTAGGTTCGAACTTTGTCGACCAAGGATTGGCTTACAGAGAAAGCACCGTACCCTACCGACCATTTAAATTCACGATCGAACCATTGCTCTTTGTTAATGGTATTTGAGCTTCCACCCTTACATTGATGGAGCAAAGTGGCAATACTTTTGGATGCATCCAACTGCAAAAGTAAGTGTACATGATCGGGCATTCCATTGATCACATCTACACTACATCTCTTTTTTCGTAGTTCTTTGCGCAACAATTCATACATCTTGGGTTTTACATCAGGTGTAATAAAGGACCTCCGATACTTGGCGCAAAAGACGACATGTACCCACCAAAATGGGTGTGAGTGTGAAGTGTGATGGTGTGGGTGTGTTGGTTTCCATTCCCCCAAAAATTCCGCCAACACACCGATTTATTCGTGGGAAAAGCCGTAGGCCATCCACAATGTTCCACGTGGAACATCAATTCCATTATCCATCTCCCCCTTTTTTTTAACCTCCAGCTTTTGTATCTTTAAGCATCACAATCATCATTATTTATTCTTTCAAAAACCATACACTCGATGAAACCAAATACAACCAAAATCACACTACTGTTTTTGGCTTTGGCATGGTGTATTGCCCCAAGCTGGGGACAACAAACGCCGGACAAGAAGGACAAATTCAAGCAGCTCCAGGAAGAGCTACCCACTCCTACCCTCTACCGCAACGGTGCGGGTGGCCCTGGCCAACGCTACTACCAGCAGCAGGCCGACTATGTCATGAACATCAAACTCGACGACGAGAAGCAACGCATCTACGGCGAAGAAACCATCACCTATACCAACAACTCTCCCGATGTATTGGAGTATCTTTGGTTGCAGATGGATCAAAACTTGTTTGACGAAGAATCCGACACCTACTCCACCCGCCAAAGTACAATGAGCGATCGTATGACTTTGCGCCAATTGGACGGTTTTACGCCTACTTTTGACGGTGGTTTTAAGCTTGATTTTGTAAAAGATGCCACAGGGAAAGACCTCAAACATATCGTGGTCAAAACCATGATGCGCATCGATCCGACCGCTCCTATCCTACCCGGAGGGAAATACACCTTCAAAATCAAATGGTGGTTCAACGTGGTTGATCGTTTAAAAATGGGTGGCCGCTCTGGTTATGAGTACTTCGCCGAAGACAAAAACTACCTCTACACCATCGCCCAGTTTTTCCCTCGCATGTGTGTATACGACGATATTGATGGTTGGCAAAACAAGCAGTTTCTGGGCGGCGGTGAATTCACCCTGGTATTTGGCAATTACGATGTGAGCCTGACTGTACCCGACGACCACATTGTAGCTGCTACTGGCACCCTCCTCAACACCAAAGACATTTTGACCAAAGACCAAATGGCGCGTTTTGAAAAAGCCAAAACCGAATATACCAACCCAGTGGTTATCGTGACCGAAGCAGAGGCCCGCGAAAACGAAAAAGAAAAAGGCAAGGGTGAAAAAACCTGGCGTTTCAAAGCTGATAATGTGCGTGACTTTGCATTTGCTACTTCCCGCAAATTCATCTGGGATGCCATGTCCGTGAAGCAAGCCAATGGCAGCAGCGTATTGGCGATGTCCGCTTACCCCAAAGAAGGCAATCCACTCTGGGGTCAATACTCCACCAAGGCTGTAGCCCATACCCTCAAGTGGTACTCCAACTATACTTTTGATTACCCTTACCCGGCAGCTTGGTCTATACACACTGACCAAATCGGTATGGAATATCCAATGATTTGCTTCAATGGTGGTCGCCCCGATAAAGACGGCACCTACTCCGAAAGAACCAAGTACGGCATGATCAGCGTGATCATCCACGAAGTAGGCCACAACTACTTCCCGATGATCGTCAACTCCGATGAACGCCAATGGACCTGGATGGACGAAGGGCTCAACTCTTTCCTCCAATTCCTGGCAGAACAACAATGGGAGCGTGACTACCCTTCTCGCCGTGGGCCAGCCAACAGCATTATCCCCTACATGAAGATGGACAAAAAAATGTTGGAGCCCATTATGACCAACTCCGAGCAGGTTTCCCAACTCGGCAACAACGCTTACGGCAAACCCGCCGCTGCGCTGAATATCCTGCGTGAAACTGTACTGGGCCGCGAACTCTTCGACTACGCCTTCAAAATGTACTCTACCCGTTGGAAGTTCAAACACCCTGCACCTTCCGACTTCTTCCGCACCATGGAAGATGCCAGTGGCATTGACCTCGACTGGTTTTGGAGTGGCTGGTTTTATACTTGCGACAATGTGGACATTGCCCTGGAGGATGTAAAATGGTACCGCCCTGACAGTAAAAATCCAGAGGTGGAAAAAACGCTGGCGCGTAAAGAACAAGAGAAACAACCACGCAACATCAGCAGCATCCGCAACGAAAAGGAAATCACCAAAACGCAGGAGGACATCGATCCAAGTTTGAAGGATTTTTACTCTTCTTACGACCCACTCCAGGTGACCATCCTGGACAAGGAAGATTACCAGAAATACTTCAACAGCCTGAGCGATGAGGAGAAGAAAATTCTCAGTGCCAATAAAAATTACTACGAAATCAAATTCAAAAACAAAGGTGGTTTGGTAATGCCCCTCATCCTGCGTTTTGATTTTGCCGATGGGACCTTCAAAGAGTTCCGCATCCCCGTAGAAATCTGGCGCCTCAACAACGAGGAAATCACCAAGGTGTTTACCACCGAAAAAGAGGCGGTACAAATCACCCTCGATCCTTACCTCGAAACTTCTGATGTGGAGATGGAAAACAACTACTTTCCTCCCAAACCACAAATGAGCCGTTTTGAGTTGTTCAAAGGTGCCCGGCCTGGGCCCGCCATGATGGGCGGAGGTGAGAACCCAATGCAGCAAGCGAAGAAGATGCAGGGGAAGAGTAGTGGATCGAATTAAATAAATTGGAGAAGAGAGTATAGGAATAATCCTATACTCTCTTTTTTCTATTAAAATAAAAACAATATATACACTTATTGGTTCACATATACTGCTCCGCTACATTTTATCTACCTTTGTAAAAAATGTGAACACTCTCCTAGTCGCAGTGTTCTAGTGCATCAACCCTTCAACAATGCAAAACCACTACCGCAATCCACTCCTGCGCATGGCACCAGGCTATGCTTTTTCAGGCGACATCCATTGGCAGAGTCCTTCCAATATTGCCATTGTCAAGTATTGGGGCAAACATGGACAACAACTCCCTCGCAATACCTCAATCAGTTTTACTTTACAAGCTGCTTATACTGAGACTGAACTGAGTTACAGCCCGCGTGCACAGGAAGGCAGTGACATTGCGTTGGATTTTTATTTTGAAGGCCAGACTCAACCGACTTTTGCCCAAAAGATCAACAAGTTTTTGACTGAATTGGCGGCCAGTGAAATCCTGCCTTTTTTAACCCAGTTCCAAATGGCCATTCATTCTTCCAATTCCTTCCCCCACTCTGCGGGTATTGCCTCTTCGGCTTCCAGCATGAGTGCCCTGGCTTTGTGCCTGTGTACAATGGAGCAGGAATTGTTTGGCACCTTGAATAGCTCTGCTGAATTTTACCGCAAAGCCTCTTACCTCGCTCGTTTAGGCTCGGGAAGCGCCTGCCGTTCTTTGTATCCGGTGATGGGTGAATGGGGCACATTGGAAAAACTCGCTGGCAGCACCGACCTCTGGGCCAGCCCTTGTGCAGATTGGGTGCATCCCATTTTCCACACTTACCACGACGACATTCTGATTGTGAGCAAAGGCGAGAAAAGTGTGTCCAGCCGTGCCGGCCACCAGCTGATGGAAGGCAACCCTTACGCCGCAGCGCGTTACCAACAAGCCAACGACAATATGGCCAAATTAGTTGATGTACTCAAAGCTGGAGATGTACATACCTTTGGTCAAATCGCCGAACTCGAAGCACTCACCCTACACGCCCTGATGATGAGTTCACAACCACCCTACCTGTTGATGAAACCCAACTCCCTGGCAATGATTGAAAAAATTCGGGAGTACCGTAGCGATACCAACCTGCCCCTCTATTTCACCCTTGATGCCGGGCCTAATTTACATTTGTTGTATCCCGCTGAAATTGCAGTGCAGGTTAATCCGTTTATACAGTCGGAACTATTGCCACTTTGTGAAGAAGGTAAAATGATTCGGGATCGGGTTGGGAAAGGGCCGGTGAAGTTTAGCACGTAGAGACGCACGGCTGTGCGTCTCTACACCGTTGGATTTCGTTTTTCCCTCGCTAATTGATTACGAATGATTTTTGTCTGAATTTGTGCAAAAAGCGATAAAGTATATATCTTTGCCCATTGAATTCGGTAAAGAGTTCGAACCAAATTTAAAACTAATTTGTAATGGCGGATCTTTTTCAGAAATTGCTAGACAACCGCGGTCCATTGGGACAATATGCAGCCTTGGCGCACGGCTATTATGCTTTCCCCAAACTTTCGGGTGAAATCGGCAGCCGCATGATCTTTCAAGGCAAAGAGCGCATTGTTTGGAGCTTGAACAATTACCTGGGCTTGGCCAACCATCCGGAAGTTCGGAAGGCAGATGCCGATGCCGCCGCGGAGTGGGGGATGGCGTACCCAATGGGGGCACGCATCATGTCGGGTGAAACGCCTTACCACGAACAATTGGAGCAAGAGCTGGCCACCTTCGTTGGAAAGGAGCGGGGCTTGCTGATCAACTTCGGCTACCAGGCCGTTGTCTCTATCATCGATTCTGTACTCAGCCGCCACGATGCGGTCGTATACGACAAAGACAGCCACGGCTGTATTTATGATGGGGTTCGTTTGCACATCGGCAAACGTTTTCCTTTTGAACACAACGACTTCGACAGTTTCAAGAAGCAACTCGAACGCGCGAACGAACACGTGAAAGAATCCGGCGGGGGTATCCTCGTGATTTCTGAAGGTGTATTTGGCATGCGTGGCAACCAGGGTATCCTGAAGGAAATTGCTTCCATGAAAAAAGAATACGGTTTCCGTTTCTTCGTGGACGATGCTCACGGTTTTGGCATGCTGGGTAAAACGGGTGCTGGTGCTGTTGAAGCGCAAGGTGTCACCGACGACGTGGACCTCTACTTCAGTACCTTCGCCAAATCGATGGCTTCCATCGGTGGTTTTGTGGCTGGCGACAAAGACATCATCGATTACCTGCGCTACAACATGCGTTCGCAGATTTTTGCCAAGTCATTGCCCATGCCGTTGGTAATTGGTGCATTGAAACGTTTGGAACTGCTGCGTACCCGTCCCGAACTGCGTGAACAACTCTGGCACATCGTAAATCGCCTGCAAGGTGGTCTGCGCGCCATGGGCCACGACCTGGGTACCACCAACAGCTGCGTTACCCCGGTGTACCTCAAGTGCTCCGTGGACGAAACCGGTAACCTGGTGAAAGACCTGCGTGAAAACCACGGCATCTTCTGCTCAGTGGTGATGTTCCCGATGATTCCTAAGGGAATGATCCTGCTGCGTTTGATTCCTACTGCTGCGCATACGGATGAGGATGTGGATCTGACGCTAGAGGCTTTCAAGGACATCAAAGAGAAATTGGAAGCGGGTGCTTATGTACAGAAATTGGAGGCAATTGCGGATATGCGGTAATTGGCTTCTTGAATGATATGTTCAATAACCCCTGGAGCAAGTTCGCTTGTTTCAGGGGTTTTGTTTTGCCTTCATTGGCCCAATGCTTCTGAGATGACTTCTATGGTGTCTGTGGTTTCTCAGGTGGTGAAAAAAGTGTTCTTTACCACCTAAGAAACCACAGACACCATAGGAATCGCCTTAGCTATACCCCCTCATGCAACTCCACCCCATTATTCCTTACCGAATTCACCCTATCCGACACCGCATACATCTTCAATACCCCGTCCGCTGGCGTATGCAACATCCCCTCAATCACCCCTGGATTCCGCTCTTCCAGCCACAATTGTCGTGACTCCCGATCAGGTAGCACCAATGGCATCCGATCATGAATCGGCATCATCTCTGCATTTGGTCCAGTGGTAATGATGGAAAAACTGTGGATAACTTTCCCTTCTCCACACCAGGTTTCCCAAATGCCTCCCATGACCAATAGCTCACCATGTGCTGGCAGGATCCGAAAAGGCGTTTTGTTTTTGCCCTCTTTTTTCCATTCATAAAAACTATCGGCGAGTACCAAACAACGCCTTTGCCGGATGGCGTTGCGAAAAGCAGGTTTTTCCAGCACCGTTTCAGCCCGGGCATTGATCATTTTGCCGCCCATTTTGGGGTCTTTGGACCAGGAGGGTATCAAGCCCCATTGGAACAATTGCAATGCCCCCGGCGCCTGGTTGCTGATGACATAAGCTTGTTGTGTGGGCGCAACATTGTAGTTATACAGGAGTTCATCGTCCTCTACCTCAAGCGTAGTGCCCAGTTCAGCCTCAATTTTGGCCTTGGATGTGGAAAAAGAATAACGTCCGCACATGCTGATTGAATGGTTGAGAAGGTTGAGTGAAGTTGAGAAGGTTTAGGCTACCGCAGCGTCATTGTCGACCGTACGAGCTCTGAAGGCATGAAAAGCGGATCAAACTAAACCTTCTCAACCTTCCTCAACTTTCTCAACCAAAAAAATAATTCCAAAAAGTTACCAACAAGGCCTTTTTTCGGTTTTGCCTTAAAACCTTAACAGGGTTGCGTTTAGGTCTAAAAGTTTTCCACCTCAATTTAGTGGAAAAGCGTCAGTTTAGCCCCTACTTATACACACTCGTTAACATTCGGTCTTTGGGAATAAAGTTATCCCCATTCTCTACAGCGTTTTGCCTGCGCTATGCCCGAAAAGTGGCTGTCCACCAACGGCTCGTTCACAATCGGGTCAAAAAAAGTTATTCCGTTAACAAGTATTTAGGGCATTGTGGACAAAAGTCGGAACTACTTGATTAGGCTCACTTTCGCCTGTTGGTTTGTTGTGCATAAGCGCAATCAAAATCTTAACACTGAGATAACCTTGGGTTAACTCATCTTTTTCTCCACATACTAACACTGCTGATGATGATCTTGATTAGTTTTTTAATTTAAATTCATTTTAATTAATCATAGAGCGACTTCGGCTGAAAAAATTTGCCAACGAAAAGCGCTTATCTTTGTTCGAGAAAAAAACAAAAGCATGTCAAGCGCAAATGCTTCCACCAAGTCTGCTGCATTTATTTATCCCAAAGCCGTTCAGGTTTGGCTGATGATTGGGGTTTTTATGGTGTTTATGCAAGTGGTGATTGGTGGCGTGACCCGGCTTACGGGCTCGGGTCTTTCGATTACCAAATGGGAAATTGTAACGGGCACTTTACCTCCGCTGAACGCAGCGCAATGGGAAGCAGAATTTGTGGAATACCAGGCAACCCCGCAATACCAAAAAATTAACGAAGGCATGAGCATGAGCGAGTTCAAGTTCATTTACTTCTGGGAATATTTCCACCGGCTTTGGGCTCGTTCGATGGGTTTTGTATTTTTAATCCCCTTTTTGTTTTTCTATTTCAAGGGTTGGATTGACCGTTCCCTGCTCCGGCGTTTGGGGGTAGTGGTTTTGCTCGCGGCATTGGCTGCTTCCTTTGGTTGGATCATGGTAGCCAGTGGTTTAGTCAATCGCCCCTGGGTAAATGCCTACAAGTTGACTTTACATTTGTCCATCGCTTTGGCTGTTTACAGTACATTATTCTGGACTTTGTTGACAACTTTTACAGGTTATCCACAAGTTATCCACACTGTTTTGTTAAAAAAGTGGGGATTGTGGATAGCGATACTACTAGGTGTACAAATTGTATTAGGAGGCATCATGTCGGGCATGAAAGCAGGCCTTTTTTACCCAACCTGGCCCCAAATGAATGGCGAATGGATACCTGCTGTGGTACTACAGGGGAGCGAATGGAACAGCCTCAATTTCATACATTATGATCGTGGCCCCTTCATGTCAGCCTTGGTACAACTCATGCACAGAAGTTTAGCTTATGGGTTGGTTATCATCGTTTTGTGGTATTTTTACAAAGCCATGACCAATGCACCCAAAGGCCCCTTTCGCTCTGCCCTTCCGCTACTTCCCTTAATGATTTTTATACAAGTTTTGTTGGGAATTTTTACCTTGTTGTACTGTAAGGGATCTGTGCCTGTCGGCCTTGGTGTTTTCCACCAAGCCGGAGCCTTAGTACTCCTTACAATCATACTTTTTCTTAATTTCCACTTGCGTCTGGACGCAAAAAAGTGAAAATGTGGAAAACTTTGTGGAAAACTTTTTTCATTGTTAATTATTTGCGAAGATGCCCGTTTTTTGGTTGGACGATCAATCCTTAGAATTTCCGGCACCAGAACTAGCTACCCCCGAAGGGATTTTGGCGGTGGGTGGTGATTTGTCTCCAGCGCGTTTGTTGGAGGCATACGCCGGGGGGATCTTCCCATGGTTCAATGAAGGAGACCCTATTTTGTGGTGGTCGCCAGATCCTCGCTTTGTCTTGTTTCCAGAGGAGTTGGTGGTGTCCAAAAGTATGCGCCCTTATTTTAACCAAAAAAAATTTCAGGTCAGTTTCGACCAAAATTTTGAAGGGGTTATGCGCGGCTGTCAACAATCCAATCGAAATGGACAATCGGGCGACACCTGGATTACCGAGGATATGATCCAAGCCTACGTACAAGTACACCAACTGGGCTATGCCCATTCTGTTGAAGTTTGGCAGGAAGGAGATTTGGTCGGCGGTTTGTACGGCATCTCCCTGGGGAAAATCTTTTTTGGAGAATCCATGTTTGCGCGGGTGAGCAACGCCTCCAAGTTTGGCTTCATCACATTGGTGCAGAAACTGCGCGAAAAAAACTTCACCTTGATTGATTGTCAACAACAAACCCAACACCTGGGTAGTCTGGGTGCTAAGCCAATTAGCCGCAAATCTTTTTTAAAATACCTACAGGAAAATAAAAAGCAGGAGACTTTAACAGGCTCCTGGACACAAGTTCTCGCAGAATAATTTATTTTAGCCTCAGAAGCTGTTTGAATTTATGCCGCGGGCTGCAAAGGGCCTATTTTGAACCAAATTTCGTTCCGAAAATGCTCATTTAGCGCTGCTAAACTCCGCTTTTCGTGCCTCATTTGGTTCAAAATAGACTCCTTTTCGCTTTCGCGACATAAACTCAAACAGCTTCTCATCAACTCGCTACGTTTATATCCAGTCCTTTCCCCAAGGCCCATTGATGCAATAGATCGATCTGTAACAAATTAACGTTGTAACCAAAAGATTCCGAAACGCTATGCTGATTCGACTGCTCTCGCTTTTACTTCCGCTGTTCTTGCTGGCTTTTGTGGTGCCTAGTACCGAAGGCATTTACCCCAAGGATTTTTTCGCTGCTCCAGTGAGTGGCCCTTTGCGCCTGTCGGGTACTTTTGGTGAATTGCGCCCAGACCATTTTCATTCCGGTATCGATATCAAGGGTGGCTTGGGCGTATCCATTTATGCCGCTGGAGATGGCGAGGTTTATTGCATCAAAATGAACCCTGGTGGGTATGGCAGTGTGATGTACCTGCGGCATCCAAATGGATATACCACGCTGTATGCACACTTGAGTGGGTTTTCACCCGAGTTGGCCAAATACATTGAAGAGAAACAGTACGCTGCACAGCAATTCAATGTCGAATTGTACCCTGAAGCGGGACGTTTTCCCGTCAAAAAAGGGCAATTGATTGCCAAAATGGGCAATACTGGCCATTCCTTTGGGCCTCATCTCCACTTCGAAATTCGGGAAACTGCTACAGATAGATCGATCAACCCCTTGTTGTTTGGTTTGCAGGTAGTAGACAACACACCGCCTCGGGTACACGAACTCAAAATCTACCAAATTGCCGAAAACAACCAATTGGCTGAAACCCGTCGGGTACCCCTGCTGCTCAAAAATACCCAATACGGCGTAACTGGCGATACCCTCAAAGTCAAAACCAAACAAGTGGGCCTGGCCATCAAAGCCTACGACCACATGGATGGTGTGAACAACTGGAATGGCATTTATACGCTCGATTTGTTGGTCGATGACAAACCAGTTTATCATTTTGCGGTGGAAAAACTTGATTTTTCGGAAACCCGCTACATCAACGCCCATGTTGACTATGAAGAAAGGGTATCGCGCAATTCGTACTTTCATCGCTGCTTTTTATTGCCTGGCAACGGTTTGTCCATGTACAACCAGGTGCTGGAAAATGGTAAAATCAACATCGCCGAGAAACAAACCCGTAAGGTGAACATCGTCATCAAAGACGTGGCAGGCAATACTGCACGCACGCAGTTTTGGGTAAAATTGGATACCGCCCTGGTGAAAGCGGCTGCCCGCCAATACAACTACCTTTTGCCTTACAATCAACCCAGCATCATCCAAACCAGTGATGTAAGAATCAGTTTTCCAGAAAAGATTTTTTACGAAGATTGTTACCTCCAATACAGTGTAATGCCGGAGCGTTCGGTCAATGTTTTTTCCAAAGTACACACACTCCAAAACACCCGCATCCCCGTGCACAACTTTTACAGCATGGCCCTCAAACCCGTCAAATTACCCGACTCGCTCAAGCACAAAGCATTCGTAGCCTATTGCAACAGCAATGGGCGGGTAACCAACTACGGTGGAAAATGGCAACCCGACGGTAGCCTCAAGGCGGATGTGCGCACCCTTGGAGAGTTTTGTATCAAGATCGATACGGTTCCACCAACCATCACCCCCGAGCGATTTACACCAGTACTGTCCAAAGTAAGCGCTATCTCTTTTCGGATTAACGACAATTTTGGCCACGCCGGTAGTATTGCCGGTTTGACTTACCGGGCTGAAATCGATGGGCAATGGGTGTTGATGGATTACGACGAAAAATACAACCGCATCACCTATCGCTTTACGCCGAGGGTCACCGCTGGTGCACATGTTTTTCACCTGGAGGTATCGGATGGAATGGGTAACAAACGGATTTGGGAGAAAAATTTTACCCGTTGATCCGCTAAACCCTCCAGTCTATTTTTTGTTCTCTGTGCTTGTAAAGACGCATGGCCGTGCGTCCCTACAAGGAAAACCACTAAAAAAGAGCGCATGTTAAAAGTAGGAGACCAAGCACCGGATTTCACTGCCGTGATTCAAACTGGCGAAACTGTTTCATTAAAGGATTATTTGGGAAAAAAATTGATCCTGTTTATTTATCCAGCATCCAATACGCCAAGTTGCACGGCTGAAAATTGTAGCCTACGTGATGGCTACGCAGATTTGAAAGCAAAAGGTTACACCTTACTGGGGGTTAGCCCGGATTCAACCAAAAAGCAACAAAATTTCATTCAAAAGTTTGACCTGCCCTTTCCATTGATTGCCGACACAGGCAATGAGGTGATCAAGGCTTTTGGCGCTTGGGGTGAGAAACAGATGTATGGGAAAACCTACGATGGCGTTCTGCGCAGCACTTTTATCATTGATGAAAAAGGAGTGATTGAACGGGTAATAGACAAAGTCGTCACTAAAAACCATGCCCAACAAATATTAGTAGTGGGGGAATAAACGTAATTTGGCCCGCATTCAACAATTCTCCTAGCCTCGGCCCCTTTAGGCAGGCTAAAACAAAACACATGAAGCCAACACTTTTGATACTGGCTGCGGGCATGGGCAGTCGATACGGTGGACTGAAACAAATCGATGGCGTAGGCCCAAACGACGAAATACTCCTGGAATATTCCATTTATGATGCCTTGCAAGCCGGTTTCGGCAAAGTGGTATTTGTGATCCGCAAAGACATCGAAGCGGCATTTATGGAAAAAATTGGCAACAAAATTGCCCGGATTACCGAGATCGATTTTGTCTATCAGGAATACGATACGCCAATCACAGGGGTGGAAGCGTTTCCAAATCGGGAAAAACCATGGGGAACCGGGCACGCCATCCTGGTTGCTTACGAAACCATCAAAGAACCCTTCGCGGTGATCAATGCCGACGATTATTACGGGGTGGACGGTTTCCGCTCCATGGCGCGTTTTTTAACCAGCGATTGCCAACCTGAGCATTTTTGCATGATTGGTTATGTGTTGGCCAATACACTTTCCGAAAATGGCTTTGTATCACGAGGTGTTTGTGAAGTAGATGCCGACTTCAAATTGTTGAGTGTTACCGAGCGCACCAAAATTGGCCGGGAAGCGGATGGCCAAATCTGCTACGAAGAAGCCGGACGAAAAGTAACCTTACCCGATGAAACCTACGTATCCATGAATTTTTGGGGCTTCCACCCCAGCATATTTGAATCGTTGCGTAACGATTTTGTGCAGTTTGTACAAGACAATTGGGAAAACCCCAAGGCTGAATTTTACATTCCGACCGCGGTCAATACTATGATGAACCACCAAGGTTTAAAGGTCAGTTTGCTGCCTAGCCATGACCTTTGGTACGGTGTAACTTACCAGGAAGATCGAGGCACCGTAGCCCGGGCTTTCCAGCAGTTTATTGCCGAAGGGCGTTATCCAGAAAAACTATGGGGGGAAGTTGAGGGAGGTTGAGAAAGTTGAGAAGGTTTAGGCTACCGCAGCGACTTGAGCAAGATCGCGTCTAAGCCGCTGCGGTAGCCTAAACCTTCTCAACCATCTCAACTTCCCTCAACCTTCTTCCACCCACCCAATCCTTCTCAACATGCCATTCTCCACCGTTTTTGACTACTTCGGTTTTCCGGAGGGCCTTCAACTCGCGCCACTCGGCAGCGGCAACATCAACGACACCTGGCTAGGCACTTCGGTGCAGGGTGAAAAGTTGGTGTTGCAACGCATCAATACCATCGTTTTTCCCTACCCCGATCGCATTATGCACAACTACCGGGTGGTTTTGGCGCATTTGCGCAGCAAAAAAATCAATTTAGAACTACCCGGACTACTTCTTGGTATCGATGGGCAAGGCTATTTATTTGATGAAGAAGGAAACTGTTGGCGTGCTGTTGAATATTTGCCGGGTAGCATCGCAGTAGAGCATGCCGAAAATGCCCAACAAGCCCAACAAGGCGCGGCGGCAGTGGGTACCTTTTTAAATGGCCTGGCCGACCTCAACCCACAATTGGTGCAAGATACCCTGCCAGGGTTCCACGATAGTTTGAGCCGCTTTCAACACTTTCAAAAAGCGGTGGAACAAAATGCAGCGGGGCGCCTGGCGGAAGTACGCGAGGAGGTAGCTTTTGTACAAAAAGAAGCGCGGGTATTTCAACACATCCACGATCTGGGTTTGCCGCTACGGGTTGTACACAATGACCCCAAAATTGCCAATGTACTTTTTGATACCCACAGCGGCGAAGCCATTGCCGTAATTGATTGGGATACCATCCAGGCGGGTAGCATTTTATCGGATTTTGGAGATATGGTGCGCAGTATGACGCCTACTTTTTCAGAGGATGAAGCAGATGTGAGCAAAGTGGAAGTGGTGTTGCCCTTGTTTGGGGGTTTGGCGAGTGGTTTTGTACCCAAAATTCAAGCGGCTTTGAGCCCGGTTGAAAAAGAATATCTTTTGCAAGGGGCTTTTTGGATCATCCTCGAACAAATGATGCGCTTTTTGGGCGATTACCTCAATGGCGATGTATATTACAAGGTGCGTTATGCCGAGCACAATTTGGTGCGGGCGCGGAATCAGCAGGCTTTGTACCAATCTATTCAAAAGCGGGAGGAAGAATTGCAGGCGATTTTAAGGCGTTATTGCTAAGCCATTATTTGTAAAAGAATAGTCACAAAGAAACAAAGGCACTAAGTCCCTTGGAGCCTTAGTGCCTTTGTGGCAAAATAATTTGACCCTTTCGGTTTTATCTCAATAAGCCTTCGCAAACAATACCCGCCGCTGTGAAGGTTGGCCCGTCAGGACACAGACTCCATCTTCGACTTCGGCATCCAGTGGAATACAACGGATGGTTGCTTTGGTCAATTCTTTGATTTTTTCTTCCGTTTCGGAAGTACCGTCCCAGTGGGCAGAAATGAACCCGGGAATATCGCGGCCGATCACTTCTTCAAATTCTGCGAAGGTCTCCACCTTGGTGATGTGTGCATCCCGCATGGCTTTGGCGCGATTGAACAGGTTGGCTTGTATTTCTACCAACAAATCTTCAATGTACTGCTCAATACCTTCCACTGGTTGTTGCATTTTTTCCTTGGTATCGCGGCGGGCTACTTCGACCTGACCATTGGCCAAATCGCGCTCACCAATTGCCAAACGAACTGGGATACCGTGCAATTCATGCTCCGCAAACTTAAAGCCTGGGCGCGTTTTTAAGTCCGTATCGTATTTGACCCGAATACCCTTGGCTTTCAGGTCGGTCATGATTTTTTTAGCTACCTCGTCGATGGCAGGCGTAGGTTTAGGGATCGGGATGATCACCACCTGCGTCGGTGCAAGTTTGGGAGGAACCACCAAACCATCGTCGTCGGAGTGCGTCATGATCAGGCCCCCCATCAGGCGGGTTGATACGCCCCAGGAAGTGGCCCAAACAAATTCCTGTTGGTTGTTTTCGCTCAGGAATTTGACATCAAAAGCCTTGGCAAAATTTTGGCCCAGGAAGTGGGAAGTACCTGCTTGCAGTGCCTTGCCATCTTGCATCAAAGCCTCGATGCAATAGGTTTCCTCAGCCCCAGCAAAACGTTCATTGGCGGTTTTAATGCCCCGAATCACTGGCATGGCCATGTACTCTTCAGCGAAAGTGGCGTAAATGTCCAAAATGAGCAAGGTCTCTGCTTCTGCTTCTGCTTTGGTGGCGTGTGCGGTGTGCCCTTCTTGCCACAAGAACTCAGTAGTCCGCAAGAACAAACGAGTCCGCATTTCCCACCGTACTACATTGGCCCACTGGTTGATCAGCAAGGGCAGATCGCGGTAAGAGTTGATCCAGGTGCGGTAAGTATCCCAAATGATGGTTTCGGAAGTAGGCCGTACAATCAGCTCTTCTTCCAGTTTGGCATCAGGGTCTACAATTACACCACTTCCATCCGGTGCCATCATCAGTCGGTGGTGGGTAACAACTGCACATTCTTTGGCGAAGCCGTCCACGTGTTGGGCTTCTTTGCTCAAAAAACTTTTCGGGATGAACAAGGGAAAATAGGCGTTGACGTGTCCGGTTTCTTTGAACATTTTGTCCAGTTGATCCCGAATATTTTCCCAAATTGCGAAGCCATAAGGCTTGATGACCATACAGCCGCGGACCGCCGAATTGTCGGCCAGGTTGGCTCGTTTTACGATGTCGATGTACCAGTCGGAATAATTCTCAGCCCTGGAAGTAATCTCTTTTGCCATATTTTGCCAAAAATTTGTATCTTAACACTTGTTAAAGCGTCAAAAAATAAACTTTAACGCCGTGCAAGCTACACTTTATCATTCTTTTAACACCAAGTGTGGCGTAAAAGTAATAATTTCGGTGTTGTAAATAACGTGACTATGACATCAATAATTCCGCAAGCAAAACTTTTAAATATGAAATTGCTGTTGAAACTATCAATGTTGCTGTTACTCTTTGGGGTTAGCGCTACCGCTGCACTCGCTCAATATGACGACGTGTACTATGATCCCGAACGGAACAACAACCGTACCTACACAGAACGTCGTCAGGTTCAACCCAAAACTACTCCCGCTCAAACCGAGGAGTATGTTGATGAAAACTACGACGAGGAAGAATACGACTATTACTACACGTCTCGGATTCGCCGTTTTCACCGGCCTTATGCTGGGTTCAATTATTTTGATCCCGTTTATGTGGATGCATATTATTACGATGCATTTGCACGTCCGGGGGTAGCAGTCCTGATTTACGATGACCCATTTGGTTATTATGGTTTCAACCGGATGAGCCGTTTCAACCGCTGGAACGGTTGGGCTTATGGTGGCTGGAATCGTTTCAACCGCATGAATAGCTGGAACTCCTGGGGGAATTACGATCCATATTGCATGTGGAGCAACCCTGGTTTGTCCTTCGGTTTCAATCGTTGGAATAGCTTCGGTATGAACAACTGGAACTCCTTTGGTTTTGGCAATCCATATTGGGCGAACAGTGGCTGGTTCAATACACCTACCTGGGGCAATAATAATTATTACAACAATAATAATTATTACACCAACAACCAGGGCGAAAACAACCGCAACATTTACAACGGTCCACGTACTGGTGGTGGCGGCGTTGGTACCCAACCTGGCCTCGACAATCCAAATGGTCGCGCGCCTCGGTTCACCAATGGTCCCGACATCAAGTCGAACCCTGGAACGGTTCGTCCTGACTACAGCGGTGGTCGTAAGTTAGATGAAGCACCCAGCTACGATCGTGACCGTACGGTACCGGGCAATGGCAACCCAAGAGTGACTACGGATCCAAACCGTGAAGTTCTCGGCACACCAAACAGTACGGATCGTTACCGCGATGCCCGCGAAAACCTCAACCGTCCGAGCAACGAAACCCGTCGCCCAGAAACGGCTGATCCATTCAGCGGTGGTCGTCGGATCGACAATACCAACGGTGGTGTTCGTACCAATACGGATGATCGTCAGAACTTGCGTCCTAATACTACGCAGGAGAACATTCGCCCTCGTTCTTACGAACCTGCGCCACGTTCAACTGACAACAACTCCCTGGAGCGTTCACGGACTTACACTCCTGATCGTTCGTATGAGCGCAGCCGGAGCAATCCTGCACCAGGTTCATACAACACGCCACGGAACAATACTCCATCGAATAGTGGATCCGCAAGACCCAACTACGATTCCGGTCGTTCCAATAGCTTTGACTCCGGTCGCTCCAATACTGCACCACGCAGCATTGATAGCGGTAGTAGCCGTCCAAGTGGTGGCAGTAGCAGCCCAAGCAGTTCTGGTTCGTCTTCTTCAGGAGGCCGTTCCTCTTCCTCGGGAGGTCGCCAAAATTGATACAAACTTAAAGAAAGTAGTAATGAGCCAGTTGAGCTGGTTCATGTACACCTTATAATATGGAGGTGGAGATCGGGTTAGCTGGTGTCCACCTTTTTTTATCCTCGGTTTTAAAAAATTGATGTATGAAGTGTAATTCGCAAACCCGCAATGTAGCGTGGAGTGTGATCTTTTCGCTACTGACTGCCGGACTCTTTGCCCAAAATGTGGGTGATGCAGTTCGTTATTCCCAATTTGAAGCAGGAGGTACTGCACGCAATGTAGGCGTGGGCAATACCATGAGCGCCATTGGTGCGGATATGTCGGCCTTGGTGAGCAACCCTGCTGGTTTGGCCATGTTTCGGCGTTCAGAATACACCATTACTCCCGCCGTTTTGTCCAACAACAGCAGCTCAAGGCTCTTGAGTGGCAACGGCAACGCTGCTTTGTCAGACACCCGTACGGCTTTTAACCTACACAATTTTGGGGTTGTTTTTGCGACCCGCCCCCTGTCGGCCAACTGGACCAACCTCAATTTTGGCATCGCCGTCAATCACTTGGCCAACTTTAACCGGGCCTTTACTTTTCAGGGCCGTTCTCAAGGTTCTTTGTCCCAACGTTTTCAGGAATTGGCCAATGGTGGAGAAGGAGTGGATGGTTTTGAAACCGGATTGGCCAATGAGGTCAGTTCCATTTACGACTTCGATCCAGCTGATGGCATTTATGAAGTGGATTACGATTTAAACCCTAGTGCAAATTTGGCCCGTGGTCAAACCATGTTTAGTCGAGGCTCTTTGTCGGAAGTCAGCTTTTCATTCGCGGGGAACTACAACGATAAATTTGCCTTTGGTATCTCTTTGGGCGTACCCATGGCGAATTATTCGGTGGAAAAAATTTACACCGAGCGGGACGATAGTACTGCTGCGGGTGGGGCGATACCCTATTTTAGTGACCTCAGATTCCTGGAGCAGTTGACAACCTCTGGTACTGGCATCAATGGCAAGATCGGCATTTTGATCAAACCCAACCAGGTTTTACGCTTGTCGGCAGCCTTGCATACCCCGACCGTTTATGCATTCAATGACGATTACACGTATAATCTGGAAAACAATTATTACGAAGATCGCCGGGAACAAGGGGCCTTTTTAGGTACAGAAGCCACTCGGGAAGGTACTTTTGAATACACTCAATCCACACCTTGGCGAATATTTTTGGGCGCCGGGCTGATTGTGGGCAAAAGAGGTTTCATTAGCACCGAAGTGGAGCACGTTGATTATGCCCGCAACAAGTTTGGCTACGACGAGTACCCTGAAGCACAGGAAGAGATCAACGATAAAATTCGCGGGCAACTCCGCCCGGTGACCAATGTGCGCATTGGCGGGGAGTTGGTATTTGATGCCCTGCGCTTTCGGGCGGGTTATGGCATTTTGCCTTCGGTATTCCAAAATGACGATAGCCGGAGTACCGTAATCAGCGCTGGTGTTGGCTACCGCAAAGATGCGTTTTACCTGGATATGGCTTATCGCCACAGCACCATTACGGAGACTTATTATCCGTACATTACCACTGATGCGCCGTTGCAAGAAGTGGAGAATAAGTACACGATGGGGAATGTGGTGTTTACGCTGGGGGTGAAATTTTAAGAATAGATCACCAAGATGCCATAAGCGACATTTTTTTTCACAAAGAAAACACAGAGGCAGCACAAAGGACACAAAGTTAGACGTTGACGTCATTTTGTCCTTTGTGCTGCTTGTTTTTTGAATGGTATCAATACCTCTCCCAATCCACCAGCTCCATTCCTTTTTTGGCAATTGCCTTGCCCTTGCGTTCCTGGGTACAATAATTGGTATCTCTGAGGATTTCAAAAAGGTCTTTTTCCTGCCGCCATACGCCCGACCAGTATTCCCGCCCATTCAGGGTGTAAATTTCGATGTCCGCCAACTGCAAACCCTGGTTGTTTAACTCGGTATTTTTGATAAAAAAGGCATCCTGCGGAAGAGAGCGGAAGAAGGCGTGGCTATCGTAGCCCGGGGCGAATACACCAGCCCAGAGGCGTTTTTGCCCAGTCCAGTACGTTTTAAAATCAATCAAGCGCAGGTTTTTGCGATTCAGCTCTTCGTATTTTTTTTGAAAAGCTTCAGCTTCCAGCTCCGTTACCAGGGTTGTTTTTTTTTCATTTTGGGTCACTACACCTGCCCACAAACGTTGATTGTTGGCAATATAGGTTTCTAGGTCAATCAGGTTCCATCCCGTTTTGGCGAAGGCATTGACTTTCAGCTGAAAACTATCCAACTTTTGGTGGGCGATGAATTGTGCCGTAGGGGCACGTTGTTGGAAAATGGCATCCCAGCGGCGCACATTTTTTTTGTCCAGGTAGGCGTCGGCATCCACCAGGTTGTAGCCAAATTTGCTGAGGTGGCTGACTTCCGCTTGGAATTGGCGTGAGCCATACCCTTTGCGCACCATTTGTTGCTGCTCGCCTTCTTGCCAAATGCCGAGGTAGCGGTAATTTGACTTATTTTTAGTGTTGCAATTGCGCACGTATACTTTTTCCTCTTCGGGCTCGATGCCCATTTCTTTGAGCACTTGCAGCGCGATGAGTTCGGGTTCGGCCCATTCAGAGTTGCACATTACCCCTACTCCAATCTTTTTTTCAGGGTAAAAAATAAAGATGGTCCGGGTTTTGTTTTGGCTACCCGCATGGCCCACCCGCAGGTCTTTTCCTTCCCCACGCACGTCAAAACCATAGGCATAATCGGCATCGGGCTGTTTGCTCCACATCTGTTCATAACTCTCTTTTTTCAACAATTTTCGCTGCATCAATGCTACGATGTAATTGCCCAAATCGCCGATGGTAGACTGGAATCCCCCGCCAGATAATTTCCAGCTTATGTCGTCGTCTTTGCGGGTTTGAATGTCACAATCCCCATCCAGGTAATAGCCCGATACCTCGTTGGGGTTGTTGTTGAAGGTATAGTCAGGTTCGAGAGTGTTCATTTCAAAAGGCTTGCGAATCAATTCATTGACTAACCCGAGGTACCCAACTCCCAGACTGTTGCGACCAATTTGATCCAAAGTGGCACCTGCCAGGATAAATCCAAAAGTGGAATATAAAAAACGTTCGCCAGGCTGAAAATCTAGGGGTGCTTCTCGGAAAATGTCAACAGTTGCTTTGGCATTGAAGGTATCGCGAGAGGGATAATTCAAGAGTCGTTTGCTCCAGGCAGGGAACAACCGGGTCATTTCGGTATAATGCCCCAGGCCACTGCGGTTTTGCAACAAGTACTTGAGCTTGACCATCGGATAAGGATACTCTGTGAGATAGGTAGAAACGGAACTTTCCAGATCTACCAGTTTTTCTTCTTGCAGTTTAAAGGCCAACAAAGCCGTGAGGGATTTGGACATGGAGGCCCAACGGAAAACCGATTCCGTCGTAACGGGTTTTAGATTTTCCCAATCGGCGTAGCCAAAACCCTTGCTGTAAATAATTTTTTCATCCTTCACCACCGTGACGGCCATACCAATGATCTCTTGTTCGCTGCGTTGTTGTTCAATCACAGTATCCAGGCGGTAAAACAGGGTGCTGTCTCTGCCAAAAAGCCGCAACTGCGCCTGGGCGTTAAAAGAACTCAGCGCAATCCAGCACAATAGAAATATGATTTTAAGGCAATAATGAAGGTAGTGCATTGTTCGTTCGGGTTTTAAGGGCAAAAGTACAAAAGACTTGAGAAGTAGAGGGCTTGAGAAGTTGTGGGTTTTTAATTAGCTTTGGTACATTGGAGCTCGTTTAAGTTTTTGTATGCGACAACTTGATAAATTTCGGATTTATTACAATCATACCATTCATCCCGAACTCATGCGTATGGAGCGCAAGCGGGTCCGCCTCTTGCGTTTGTTGATTTTTTCGGGCATATTGCTGTTTGAAGTGATCTTGTTTGAATTTTATGTCAATATTATGTTATTTACTCTAGTGTTGGCCATTCCCATCGTATTTTACCTGATTTTTTTGAGCTACCGCATCCGCCAATTTTTACAAACCTTCAAACCTCACGTGATGAAACTGGTGCTCAACTTTTTGCAGGAAGAGCCCAATATTGGCCAGTTGAAGTATGAACCAGAAAAATCACTGACCAAAGAAACTTTTTTTGCCAGCAGACTTTTTTCCACTACGCCCGTGGTTTTTGAGGGTGAAGACTTCATCAGCGGGCGAGTAGGGGAAATGGATTTTGAAATGTGTGAATTGACTGTGGAGGAAAACGCAACCATTGGAACGGGTTTACAAAACGTATTCAAAGGCATTTTTTTACACGCCATTTTCCCCGAAGAAACTTATGGACATGTAGCTTGTTGGCCAAGGCATTTAAAGCATTACTTTTTGCGTTCAATCAAAGAGTTTACCTGGCTGGATGCACACAACATGGACGATGAAATCCTGTATGAGCCCTTCCAGGAAATGTTTGTAACCTATGCATCGCTGAATACCCATGTGGCAGGCATTCTTTCCGAACCCATGCAGGAAGCGATTGTAGAATACTGCCAGGTCACGGGCAAAGAGTTGTATTTTTCATTTTTGGGCAAACACATCTTTCTGGCGGTTACTGAGCCCCGCAATGTGATGGAGCCTTATATTTTTCGCTCTAACCTCAGTTTTGAGTTGATCCGAAGTTTTTTGGAGGATGTGTCCCTCTTATTGGCAATTGTTGAAGATTTTGATAAAACGCACTAAATGAAAAGGATATTCACCGCTGTTGTTTTGGTTTCGGGTTTGATCTTGTCGGGATATGCCCAAAAAAATGCAGACCTTATCCCCCAGGAAAAATCCCTGATTTGGGAAATTAAAGGTAAGGGTCTGAACCAGGCTTCCTTCTTGTACGGCACCATTCACATGATTGGCAAAAAGGATTTTTTTCTCACCGAGGGCACCAAAAAGTCTTTTGATCGCTCCAAACAAGTAGCGTTTGAGATTGACATGGAAGAAATGAGTGACATCATGTCGCTTTTGCCTTTGCTGATGCAGTCGTTTATGAAAAACGATACTACACTGCAAGACTTATTCAGTAAGGAGGACTATGAGCTGGTCAAAGCCCATTTTGATAAAGCTGGCTTGCCAATGATGTTTTTGAACCGCATCAAACCCATGTTCCTTTCGGCCTTGGACCCCAAATCTATGATGGGCGATGGTGGGGAAAAGGAAGACATCGTTTCTTATGAAATGGAGTTTTTGGAGATGGCCCAACATCAAAAAAAACCAGTGGAAGGCCTCGAAACGGCTGCTTTTCAAATGAGTATGTTCGACAGCATTCCTTACCGAGCCCAAGCTCAAATGTTGTTGGAGAGCATCAAGTCTGGTTCCGATGCCAGTGATTCTCAATTTGATCAATTGGTTGAACTGTACAAAAAACAGGACATTCAATCCATGCAGGACATGATGGGCGAAGACGATTCGACCAACAACTACAACGACCTCCTTTTGGTAAATCGCAACCGCAAATGGATTCCCGTCATGGAAAAAATGATGCAGGATAAAGCTACTTTTTTTGCCGTAGGTGCTGGGCATCTGGGTGGGGGCCAAGGGGTAATTGCGCTACTGCGGGCCGCTGGGTACACGGTGGAACCGGTGAAGTAATTAATACTGAGAAAAATCAGGCAAAAGTTTGACATCGCTCAATGCCTGATTTTTTTTCTGCGGGTAATTTGGAGCTTGAAACCAGTTCAGGTTCCTTAAAAACTCGCAGCCATGTCTACTACAACCGCCGTAGAAAGTGTACAATTAGCAAATGGCTCTTTTGAGCTCAACTATTTGCTGGCCGCTTTGGAAATGGGCAAAGCAGATGAAAGTGTATTGCGTTACATGCAATTCATGGCGCAAGTACTGCCCATCAAGGCGCTCACCTTTGTGCATGTATTGCCCAAAGTGGACTTGTATGTGACCGATCTCAATCAAAACATGCAACACTTGTTTGACAATTTTCAGCATCAGGATGAGGTGCAAGAAAACATGCGGCAACAAGTAGCCAAATACCTGGATGAAAACAACGGGCCTAGGGTACATTTTTCCACCCGACAAGGCAACCCATTGGAAGAAGTACTACAGGAAGCTCGGCTTTCTGGTGCCGATTTGTTGGTCGTAGGCCAGCGATCTGGTACAGGGAATCACGGCATCCTGGCGCGCAATTTGGTACGAAAATCTACAGGCAATTCCTTCATCGTACCCGAACAAAGCAAGGCGCAACTCAAAACCATCGTAGTACCCGTCGATTTTTCACCCCACTCGGTGCGGGCACTAGAAACGGCGATTGCACTCAATAAACAGCTCAAAGAAAAAGCCAAAATCATCTGTATAAATGTATTTGAGTTGCCCGCCGTATTTTCCTACAAGGTGCGCAATTCTTACGAAGCGCTCAAAGTAGTGATGGAAGACGACCGCAAAGCCGCTTTTCAGGATTTTATCAATACCTATGCCAAAGACGAAGCAATTGAAATCGACCTGATTGAACAAGGTTATGGCAACGTTGGCGCTTACCTGCTCCAATATTGCGAAGACAAGCAGGCCGACCTGATCGTGTTGGGTGCCAGAGGCCACTCCAAGGTAGAACTGTTGCTTTTGGGCAGCGTTACCGAAAAACTATTGATGTTGAACCAAAACATTCCAACTCTGGTGGTGAAATAGCGTTTGGGGTTTCCGTTCCTAAGCTCTACATTTGTGTCAAAAATTGACGCTATGCGCCCTATATTTTTGTACACGCTTGGTTTGTTGATGCTGATTTTTGCAAGTGTAGCTTGTAAAAACGAAAAGTCCAAAGCGGCGATAACCCAGGTTGACCTGGATGGAACGGATTGGGAATTTTACATGTTCGAACAGTCTGGGAAAAAAGAAACAACCCCGCCGGGCTTAAAAATCAGTATGGCCTTTTTGGAAGGTAAGTTGACCGGGAAAGCTTCCTGTAATACCTACTCGGCACCTTATATCCTCGACGACGGCAAACTCAGTGTCGGCGAGGTGATGGCTACTGAAAAATTCTGCGACAATGACAATTGGGACGCCCGCTTTGTGAGTGCCATCAAACAGGCCAGTGATTGTGAGGTAGTGGGCGAGTTGCTGAGTGTCAATTGTAAAAATGGCATCAAATTGCATTTCGAAAAGAAAACCATCGCGAGCATTGCCGAGATTCAGAATCAAGAAACGGCTGAAATAGCTGAGTTATTGACCTTGTTTCCCAATTTGGCCCCCAACCAGATGCACTTGTACAGCATCTTAAAAGGTACCAATATCGATGCTTACCCTTTTATTGGTGAGACGGTTGAGTTCAACATGTTCAACCTGTTTGACCCAACCAGTGCTTCGGTATTTCAACAAGCGTATCGCCTTGGTGCTTACGCGATCGGTAGAGTGGGAGATTTGTACATTCTCCGGGTTCCTGGCAACAAAGGCTCCAACTCCATCACCATGTACCGACTCAGACAAGGCAAACTGATGGTGGAGATGCCTCTCGCCTTGGCCAACGACGAACCTTCCGTCAACATCCAGCAGGATGCCTGGCTCAAAGACCTGAACAACGATGGAAAAATTGAAGTGATCGTGCGCCAAATCAGTGCACCACAAGGGGGAATTGCCCAAGATGTATTGCGGGTATTTGTGCAAGCGGCGGATGGCTCGTTTCAACCTTCTTTGGGGACGAAGTTGAAGCCGGAGGATTATCCGATGGCGAATTTGCAGTAGTGGCAGCCCTATGTGGCTGCCCGCATTATAATGGGCAGCCACCCAGGGCTGCCCCAATGATATAGGGCTGCCCCAACAACATAGGGCTGCTACAGATTACGCTTAGCGCAAATGCTTCGCAATTTTTGCAGCCAGTTTGGCATTGTTCAGCACCAGTTCAATATTGGCATCCAGGCTTTTGCCGCTGGTGATTTCTTCAATAGTCGCCAGCAGAAAAGGCGTAATTTCTTTGCCTTTGATGTTTTTTTGCTGCGCCAGGTCTAAGGCTTGTTGAATGGCTTGTTCCATCGGCGCGTATTCCAGCTGAAATTTTTCAGGGATGGGGTTGGCAATTACTGCGCCCCCTTTCATGCCCAACTGCCATTTGATGGTCAGGATATTCGCCAGTTCTTTGGCTGATTCCAGCGATTGATCTACTTTGAAGCCACTGTTGCGGGTATAAAAAGCGGGAAAATCCTGGGTGCGATAGCCTAGCACGGGCACCCCCTGGGTTTCGAGGTACTCGAGCGTGAGGCCCAGATCAAGAATGGATTTGGCCCCTGCACACACCACGGCAACATTGGTCCGAGCCAGTTCTTGTAAGTCCGCAGAAACATCCATACTTTCGGATGCGCCGCGGTGTACTCCACCGATGCCTCCAGTGGCAAATATCGCAATGCCCGCCAAATCGGCAATGATCATGGTAGCGGCTACCGTGGTAGCCCCATTGTGACCCTGGGCAATTACGACAGGTAGATCCCGGCGGCTGACTTTCAGCACATCGGTGCCCATTTTGCCCAGATTGTTGATTTCTTTTTTGTTCAGACCGGCTTTCATCCGGCCATTGATCACGGCGATGGTGGCAGGAATGGCCCCATGTTTGCGTACAACCTCTTCGACCATTAAAGCCGTCTCCACATTGCGCGGGTAAGGCATCCCGTGTGAGATGATGGTGCTCTCCAGTGCAACCACGGGTTGTTTGGAGCGCAGCGCAGATGACACTTCTGGTGATAGATCGAGGTACGGGATCATAATCAGTACACTAGTTTGGCAACAAAAGTAACAATATTCCAAACCTTCCATAATGTGCTGATGTGCTAATTTGCTAATTTATTGATAATCAATTAATTTATTAGTAAATTAGCACATCAATCCCATTAACCCATTAAATAATCATCCCGGCGGCAACCGTTTCATTCGTCCCCTCATCCACCAAAATAATGCTACCCGTATTCCGGTTACGGCGATAAGGGTCAAAAAACAAGGGCTTGGTAGTGCGCAAAACGATGCGGGCAATATCGTTCATGCGGATGTTTTTGTCCTCCACGTCACGGTGCAGGCTGTTGACATCCAGGCGGTAACGAATGTCTTTGACGACACAACGCGCCTGCTGGGTAGTATGTAAAATGGCGTACTTGCCGTTGAGTTGCAGGGGCCGTTCGTTGAACCAACAAATCATCACTTCCAAATCCTGACCAACCGTTGGCTGATTGTGGGTACGTACGATCATGTCGCCCCGGCTCAGGTCGTAATCATCTTCCAAAAGCACGGTTACGGACATGGGTGGAAAAGCTTCCGCTACTTCGCCAGCGTGTGAGTCAATCTTGGCAATTTTAGTGGTAAAGCCCGATGGCAACAAAGTCACATCGTCGCCTTTTTTCAAAATACCGGCAGCTACCCGTCCTGCGTAGCCACGGTAATCGTGGAATTCGTCGTTATTGGGGCGAATCACAAATTGCACCGGGAATCGGGCGTCAATAAAGTTGTGATCGCTGCCAATGTGCACATTTTCCAGGTAATACAGCAACGTGGAGCCACCATACCAGGGCATGTTTTCAGAACGGGTAACGATGTTGTCGCCTTTCAATGCCGAAATCGGAATGAAGTGCACATCCTTTACATCCAGTTTGTACGAAAACTTCTCAAATTCTTCCTTGATGTTGTTGTATATCTCCTCGCTGTAATCCACGAGGTCCATTTTGTTGATGCATACCACCAAGTGAGGAATCTGTAACAAGGAAGCAATGAAGGAGTGGCGACGGGTTTGTTCTACTACGCCTGTCCGTGCATCCACCAGGATCAGGGCCACGTTGGCCGTAGAGGCCCCGGTAACCATATTGCGGGTATACTGGGTGTGCCCAGGCGTATCGGCAATGATGAACTTGCGCTTGGGGGTAGAAAAATAGCGGTAAGCCACATCAATGGTAATGCCTTGCTCGCGTTCAGCCTTCAATCCGTCGGTCAGCAGGGCAAGATTCACCTCACTTTCCCCCCGGCGTTCGCTGGCTTTTTGAACCGCTTCGAGTTGATCCTCAAAAATCGACTTCGAGTCGTATAACAAACGCCCAATGAGCGTACTTTTTCCATCATCTACATTGCCAGCTGTTGTGAAGCGCAGCAATTCGGAGTGTTTGAAATCCATGATAATTGGTTGAGGAAGGTTGAGGTGGTTGAGAAGGTTGAGGCTACCGCGAGCGTCGTTGTCAAAGTCGCTCGCGGTAGCC
>NZ_JBGSLK010000036.1:0-86348 GCF_041740695.1 Haliscomenobacter sp.
TTTTTCGCTTCCACTCAACTCCTTTCAACTTCCTTTTTCGCCCTGCTTTTCAAAGCGGATGCAAATGTACAACATTCACAACCTTTATTCCAAATCTTTAAGAGCTTTTTTTGAAAGTTTTTTTCGAAGCCTTTTCAAACCCCGAAATCAATCCCTTCCCCCAAACTCCCAAACCGCCTTGCTTCCAAAGCGGATGCAAAAGTAATCCCTACTTTTAATTCATACAAGCTTTATTGGAAAAAAATCTCAAGATTTTTCTCCATCAAGTTCTAAAAGGTTGAATGTTAAAGTATGGTGATTTTTACAAGGAGTATAAAGTTAAGGTTTTCTCAAATGAAGCGCAAGAGGGGCTGCCAAAAAAGTGTGGTTTTTTTCAAAAGCCTAATTCATGCAAAAATAGTGGGGCAAAAATAAATGTTCATTTTTTTCAGGCCAAAGGATTAGCTAAGGCACTTTAAATGAACCGTTTTCTTAGCTAATCCTTTGGCAAAATGAACATTTATTTTTTTATCGCCCCAAAGAAAAGGGGCCGAAAAGCGGCCCCTCTATAATTTAACTACCTTGATGTACCAATTAGTTGTAAAACGATCTCAAAGGTAGGATACAGGATCATTTTTGTCAACCCCATAAAGATGGGGTACATCAATGGCCAATTAAGCGAGCCATATAAAAGCCGTCAAAGCCTTCGTCCTGGGGTAGAATGGTTCTGCTGGCTTCCAGTGTGTATTTCCCCTCTACCTTATTGATGTAGGCATCCACTTGGTCTTGGTTTTCGGAAGGCAGGATGCTACAGGTCGCGTAAACGAGTTTACCGTCGGGCTTACACAGTTTGCCATAGCGCTCCAAAATCTCTCTTTGTACACCATATATATTATTAAGGTGTTCGGGCGACAATCGCCAGCGGGTATCGGGGTTGCGGCGCAACACGCCCAGGCCGCTACAAGGAACATCCAAGAGCACCCGATCAGCGGATTGCGCCAGGCGTTTGATGGTTTTGCTGGATTCAATCTGACGCGTTTCGATGATGCTCACACCCGCCCGACGGGCACGCAGGCGGAGCTGCTCCAGTTTTCTGGCGTCGGTATCCAAAGCAATGATCTGACCTTTGTTTTGCATTAAGGCAGCGAGGTGTAGTGTTTTACCCCCATTGCCTGCACAGGCATCGATGACCCGCATACCAGGCTTAACTTCCAAAAAGGGTGCTACCTGCTGAGAGGAGAAGTCCTGGAGTTCGAACCAGCCATTGCGAAAAGCCGTTGTGCTGAACATTTTGCCCCGCTGTTCAATCAAAACGGCATCATCCTGGATGGCCCGACCATAGATCTGCTGTTTGGCTAAATCTTTCAATAAGGTCGCGGCATCGGTTTTAAGGCGATTGACCCGCAGCACCAAATGGGGCAGTTCATTCAGGGCATGAATTGTGGTCGCCCATTTGTCTCCCAACTCTGTTTGCCCCAATGCATCCAACCAATCGGGGATGGATTCACGCAGCGCGCGTTGATCACCTATATTATGGTAGGCTGCGAGGATTTGCTCCTTAGAAAGGAATTGGAATTGTGCTCCTGCTGGGTGTTTTTGTAAAATCAAAGAAGCTCCCAGTAGAAACTCCCAATCTTCGATTGTAAGCGGGGTTTTACCACTTACGATACAAAGGAGGCGGTAATAACGAATTAAGGCATAGACTTGCTCGGCTACAAAGCCTTGTTCGGCAATGGCCCAATGCTGGTGATCCTTAAATTGCCGCTCGATGGCCTGATCGGCAAAGCGAGATTCCTGTAATACTTGAGCCGCTGCAGTACAAATAGCGGATACTTGTTCATTTGAAATGCGCAAAATCAATTTTTTTATCCGCTAAAATATGGAATTGGTCAGTAAAAATTGCAAATCGGCAGATAAATGCGACTTTTTTTGCGACCTTTTGCAAATTTCTGCGGTCTTATGGTCACGATTGTTGATGATTAAACACCTAAAAAAAACACCCATAAGGGGTAGCCAACGTGGGCAATCACGTAGGGTTGCCCCAACACCTAAAAACACCCGACAAAGGGGCAGCCCCAAGGGTTGCCCCAACACCTAAATCACCTATTGAGGGCAACCACGTTGGGTTGCCCCTACATAACCCATGAATATACCAAAAACTACCAGCCCCAAACCCGACTTATTCGAAGAGACATTTAGCGTTTTAATGAGGTAGCAGGTTTTTTGGAGTTATCAGCCTCTTTTGGGAGGCCTGCTATGGAGGGAGACACCTTTGTCTCCCTTTTTTTCCCCAGTAAAGATCAGTATTTGGCTCCAATTTTTGCCTAAACCCGCCGAAAATCTACAATTTAAACTGCAAAGTCACATAGACATTCCGCTTATCCGCAGGTATAATGCCTGGGCCGGGGTAACCATCAGCGCGGCGGGTAAAATATTTTGCATCAGCCAGATTGTTCACCCCGGTATAAAGCGTGAACACCCGCCAATTGTAGCTCAGACTAAGATCCATTACCGCAAAAGCCGGAATAGCCCCATCTACTGCCGTAGGTGTTTCTTCAGTATTGGTGGCATCAGAGTACTGCTTGGTTTGGTAGGCGAACTGATAGGTGAAATTGAACTTTGGATTGCCAAAAGAAAGGCCGGTTCGAAATAAGACCGGTGGTACATTTTCCACCAATTTACCAGCAATGGCAGTATTTCTGGTGTTCACGTAGCGCGCATCGATCAGCGACAAGCTGGTGTAAAGATTCAGTTTGTATTTGGCCATTCCTTTACTAATCGCTTTCAACACATCTCCATCCAGCAGGAATTCCAGGCCCAGGTTTCTGCTGTCCGATACATTGGTGCGCAAGCGGTAAGTCATAAAACTGGTATCCCGCACAAAGATGGAACCAATCCGGTCATTGTATTTTAGGTAGAAAAAACTCACATCGGCATAGAGCCAATTCTGGTAGGTACCCCGAAAACCAAAATCGAGGTTGTAGCCCGTTTCATCTTTCAGGTTGGGGTCTACCCGAGCATTGGTGTTGACGATGCGGAGGTCGTTGAAATTGATCGAGCGGTAATTTTGCGAGATGTTGGCGTACAATTCGGTTCCATTGCCAAATTTCCAGGAGCTCCCGATGCCCAAGAGTATGAATGAGCGCGGATTTTCTTTGGTTTCGACTATTTTATCGTCGGCGATAAAGATGTTTTGTTTGTAGTAGTAACCTTCAGCTTTGGTGTTGATGTGTTCAAAACGGGCGCCTGGGGTAATGCTCCAGTGTTGGTTGATGCGGAAAATGTTTTCAGCAAAAACCGCAAGGTTGCTGCCTGGAAAACGAAAGTTGGACTTGTTGGGTTCTGGCCCAGTAAACACAAAGTCAGGGCCGGAGCCAGTATTTCCGTCACCTTGTCTCCGATCGGTCAGCCCTTTGTACACCCGGGTACCAATCAAAAAAGTGCTGGATTGTTGAGTCCATAAAGGGTACTGGTGGATCAAGCGGAGCTCGGAGCCCAAATTATTGTATTGATCCGCCATGTAATCACGCACACCTCCTACGTCGGGGCGGTTGATGTAGGTCAATACACCGAGTGCTTCACGTGATCCTTGGAGTGTGTAAGTGCGCCAATTCAGTTTGGTGCGGGGGCTAAGTACGTAGTCCAAAGTGAGGTTGAACAAATTCCAGTCCACCTGAAACCAGTTTCGCGACCGAAGCGACACCGCGGCATCTTCCTCAAACTGCGCATCGGTAAGCCCGCCGGGTTGTTGGGCCAGGTATTTCATCAAGGTGTATTCGCCGCTTATTTTTAGTTTTTCATTGAGCTCGTACGCCACGTGGATGTAGGCATTGTGCTGGTCGTAATGGCTGTTGGGCCGCCAATCATCGCCTCGTTTGTACTGGTAAAAGCTGTAATAATTGAGTTTGTTTTTGGCTACGGTGCCGCCGATGCTGTTGAACGAATTGAAAAAGCCGTAGGAACCAAGGGTTTGCCGGGAAGTGATTTCGATGGGTTTGCCCTTGGGGCCTTCTTTCATCACAAAATTGACCAGGCCTCCAAATTGAGGGCCGTATTGCAAACTTGCCGCACCACGAATGATTTCAATTTTGCTCAATGCCTCGGCAGATGGGGTATAATAACTCTCGGGGTAGCCCAGGGCATCGGCGCTGATGTCGTAGCCGTTTTGCCGGATATTGAAGTTGGAAGAACGGTTGGGGCTCAATCCCCGACCACCAATACCGAGCTGCAAACCACCCCGATCGTATTCCCAAATGTTCAAACCCGGAACCCGTGCGTAAATCTGGCGGGTATTGTTGGTGGCCAGGTTCGCATTGAGGCTTTTGACATTGATCAACTCGGTTTTTTTGCTGGCGTAAATGGCGGTGCCGGATACATCGTATAGTTTACCCGAAATGTTTTCGTCTTTTTGATCTGAAATCACAATTTCCTGGATGTCGACAACCTCAGGTTCAAGGTTGATGTCGAGGTTGCTGATGCTTTGATCCTGGAGCACAATGTTTTGGCGGTATGCTTTGAAACCTATCGAGCTTACGACCATTTCATAAGTACCAGGCGCCATTTTTGCGAAGCGAAAAAAACCGTTGTCGTTGCTGATTTCTACTTTATTGAGTGGAAAAAGCACCACGGAGGCATCGGCCACAGCATCTGTACCTGAGCGGACGGTGCCACTGATCATCGGCTGATTTTGGGCAAATAAGGTCAGTGCTATACAGGAGCATAAACCCAGCAATGTGGTTTTTAACAGCATCATTTTTATTTTTTGTAGGGCAAAATCCAGGGAATAGGTTTCCAACTCGACTTTTGTGCGGCCAGGTTGACGGATGAATCAACAAAGGGTTTGGAGCGGTCGCCATTCAGGGACACATACACTTCGGCGTATACTTGAGGAGCTTCCAATCCGGTTTGTTGATAACTCTTGGCCAAATGATGGGCATATTGTAAAATCATATCCGGCTGGGTGCTCATCATTTTTTCCTGTAATGGTGTCAGGAATTTTTTGTTGTCCACTTCATAAACCTGTGAACCGCTCTTATCCTTCACCGTAAAATAGGCCGCTCCCGATTTCTCCATCAACATCACCCGCCAGGAAAACCGATACCCTTGCTCCGTCCAGAACAAATGCCCGGGGTACAGCAAAAACCGCATGGGAATCAACAATTGTAGGGTTACATACAGGGCAATGCCCAAGGAAAGGATTTTTTTAGGGGCAAAAATTGGGGCTGTTCCGTCCTGAGACACCCTAGCTTGAAGTTTAACTCCAGGCAAAAAGGACAGCAGCTTGGCATGAAATACTGCGGAGAAAAAAAGTAGACTAGACGTAATCATCACATAAGGAAACATCCCAATGCCGGGAAAAAAAAGTGCCGTAGCCAGATGAAAAATCAGCACAAAGCCATACGCGATGGGCCTGGTTTTTTTGTTCAATAGAAAAAAAACGATAAATAGATCGTACACCGCCCCAAACCAAGAAAAGAGATAAGCTACCCAGGTTTCGTACATCCATGGCCCGACAATAGGCAGGTGGCTTTTGGCCGGAAGCCAAGTTTTCATGGGCTCGGCGTGGATCAACCAATCGGGATTGAGTTTGGCCAACCCCGCAAATACATACACAATCGCCAGTTGAAAGCGCAGGATATCGATGGTCCAGGCAGGAACCAGAGGCTTTTGTTTAGTGATTCGCCAATAAATATCCAGCGCATAAGCCCCATTGGCGGGCAAAAACACCATGATAAACGCCACGAGGCTGATGAAATAATAGTGGTTGAGGTAGGCAGAGGCATCAATCAATTCGACATAAGTGAAGGCCAGAAAAAAGAAAAGAATGGCCATGCGGTAAAAACAGCCCAGTATGATCAGTACCGTGCTGGTGATGAGCAAGGCGAATAAGAGGTGCATGCCCACATTGCCCAGTGGCTGTACCCACTCCAACCCCGGGTAAGTAAAGTGAAATGGGGGTTCAACATAAAGGCTAGTGATCCAACCCCGCCACCAAAAACGAAGCAGACTAAACAGCATCAAGACCCCAAAAGTGATCCTGAAGGTAATTAAAGGCGCAATGGAAACCGGGCGGTAAAGCCTCCGTTGATCAATCACCGTCATTGTCTTGGTAAGTTATTTGTACCGCAGTTGCTGAGGCTAGGTCTGTTTTGATCAGGGTCAGTAATTTTTGCACTTGCTTGTAGGCGTCTTCCACCAGCGCAGGATTGTTGACAAAAGCGGCAGATAAAGGCTTGGGGATGGCATTCAATGCTGCTAAGGCTACGTCAAATTGAGCCAATACGGCATTGTTCAAATCCTGTTTTTTCAGTAACACCAGGTAGTCGGCAATGCCATCGCCACTTGCCCCCGTGTAATAATTTTTCAAGCTGCTCAGGTTGGCGATAGCCAATTCTGCAGAAATGCCGGAGTAATAGCCTTCACATTTGTCGGCAAACACAATTCCGTTGGACTGTTTGCCAAAAGGCCAACCAATGCGTGGCCCTTTTAGCGCATCCATCTCGTAAGCAAACTGATTGACGAGGCTGCCAATGGAGCTACCCACATCGGTTTTTAAGGAAGCACTAAAGGTGTGGTGGTATGGGCCATTCCACTGACTCAGGGTGTTTTCGACCAGGGTTTTCATGCGCCCCAATACATCCTGGACGTATTTTTTGCGCTTGGCTGCATTTGCGCCGGAAAACTTGTTTACCGCATCCGGTGCATACAAGAGGTAATCCAAAGCCGGGAAGCCCTGAATGCTATCCGAGTTTTGGGGAATATTAAAATTATAGGTACCCGTTTCGATGCCCTTTTCAATTCGGGTAGGCACGGTAGGGAAAGTATTGATGTAATTGTTTAGCAATTGTGCCGATGCTGGGCCAAAATAAAGGACTGAAACCCCTTGAAAACTGAGATAAGCGGCTTTAAAAGGCTCGCGGGTAGCCGCCAGCGTTAGTTCGGAAGGGGCAGCCAAAAATGCATTGACGCTGCTGTTCAATGCCCCCAATTTGTTGTTCAAGTCGGTATAAGCCGGAACAATCAGATTGTCGGCATAATTGACCAGCATCGCCGATTTAAAAGCATCCGTGCTTCCTGGATTGTCTCCGTCGTCATTCCCTTCCTTGCCGCAGGTAAATGCGAGCAGAGCGGTCATGAGCAGAAGTCCGGCAAGTTTGAGTTGAAAACCTTTATTCATCAGTGTGAAATTGGATTGGGTTAAAAAATGTTCATCGGTTAGTTTGGTTTAACCATAAGTACCAGAACCCAATAAGGTGTTCTGGTACTTATGTGCTAAGCACTAATTGCTATTTACAGCTGCTTAAGGCTGCAATTTGCCATAAGCATTGGTCAAGATCGTTTGTGCTTGTTTTAGTTTGGTGTTGCTGGGATCTTCAGCAAGGGTATAAAAATTGGTTTTGATGATGTCCAGCAAGGTCTGGTAGTTTGCGGCGGTCAATTTGCTGCTGGCATCGCGGTATTTAAGGGCAATGATGAAGCCATAACCTTCGGAAAGGCTGTGGAATTTTGCGTCAAGTGCAGCCTGGGTTTGAGGGGTAGTGATGTAGTAATAGGCTGCAGCAGCCAGGGTTTTTTCCAAATACTCCTGGATGGTCGCAATGGCGGCATCACGGGTTTTGTAGTCTTTGGCCACAATAGCGGCTCTACCTTTGCGGAAAGCTTCAAACACAATACCACCCGACTTAATGTACTTGCCCCGCTCTGCGAAGTAGCCCCCCAATGCCAATGGCCGATCTACCATGGCCGAAGTGTAGGCCGTGGTGGTATCATAATTGGCAGGAATTCCGACGTAGCCAAAGGCCAAATCCCAGTTGTGTTGCATGGCGGTGCCCTGGCCAGCGACTACAGTGTTGTTGTCGTCGAAAGGGATTTTATCAAGAATGGCATTGATGTTGTACAAACTTAAGCCACCCATCAGCCCTTTGGCCACGGCCTGGTTGAACTCAAGGCCGGTGTAATTGAACAAGCGGCTGCCAATTTTGCCTGCAACCCCTTTGGCGCCTGGCCGATTGTAGAACTTGCTCACCGCCACCATTGAATCAGCATAGGCTTTGAAGGTGTTGACATCCGCGCTTTTGCTGGCCAGATTGAAGGTCACTTTGTTGATTTCGGTATGCGGATAAGGAATGTTGTTCGCCACATCTGCGGTATAAGCAGCGTTGCTGTTGTTCCACAGGTAGTTCACCGTGTCCTGGCTCAGTACCTTGCGGGTAGAGCGGCCCAGGTAGGTGGTATAACCCAGCCACATGCTGATGCGTGCAGCGGATTCTTTGTACTCAACATTGTCAAAAGTATAGGTTGCGGGAACGCTGTAAGCCTGAATTTCATCCTCTTTTTCACATGAACTCAGGAACAGGAAGCTGACAAGGGCAAAAAATACCAATAGGTTTTTCATGACTTGATTTTTTTTCACAAAAATAGAGGTTGATTTTTTTATAGCAATCTTTATTTAGACTAAATCTAATAAATGACGTTTTTATGACTTTTACACTCCCACCCCAGTTGAAAAATGAGGTACTTGAAAGCCCAATTTGCAATTCCAAAACTGATTTATTACATTTGAAAGAGAAGACATTACACTAAACTTTGTCCACAAGATGGCACTTTATGAATTTGTCCCCAGTAAAACACTAGTGGAGTATGTTCGCACGTATCGGATTGTACACTTCCAATTTACATCCAATACAAGCCTACCAATTAAAGCGTATCCGCCGCGACCTGAGCATTGTTTAAGTTTTTATCCCAAAGACTACGAGAAGGTTGACTTTGCCGTAAATGGTCAAAAAGCCGGGAACTTATCCGCCGTTTTGTTCGGACAGCATACCGAAGTAAGCCACCGCCAGGTTGGGACTGACTTTCTGCTTTTCCAAATCGTGTTCAAGCCAGGTGCCTTGTATCGCATCACGGGGGTTCCCTCTACGGAACTCACCAATGCTTATCTGGATGCAGCGCTGTTGTTCAAAGATGAAATCAAATGGGTCAATGAACAACTGAATCATTGCCAATCCTATCCCCAAATGGTGGCTGTAGTGGAAAAATTCTTGCTGGGGCAAATTCAAAAAAAGGCACTTGAACACCATCGCCTGGATCTGGTTAGTATGCTTCCCATCAAAAATTCAGGTTCTTATTCGGTAGATGCACTAGCTAAAGCGTCCTGTATGTCGGTTCGGCAATTTGAGCGCGTTTTTAAAGAAAGAATGGGGGTTTCACCAAAGTTTTTCATCAAAGTGGCTCGATTTGAAAACGCCTACCGCATGAAAAATCAATCCCCTCAACTGGATTGGTTGTCCATTGCCTTTGATTGTGGCTATTACGATTATCAGCATTTGGTGAAAGACTATAAGGCTTTAACGCAACAAACTCCAAATGACTTCCATCAACTGGATTTGGGCGCTCCCGAGCGGGCGTTTGGAGTAGCGGATACGTATTAGGGTCGGCTCCAACTTTGTCGCATTTTTACCACTTACAGCATCTGTAAAGCTTTCATCTTGCAGGCAAAACCTAATAGGCCATGAAAAGAAGAAAGTTTTTACTAGCCACTGCAATCACCCTACCTACCATTGGTTTTGCCCAAGCCTTGCCCGAAGCTCAAGAGCGCAGCAAAAAAGGGTTTGTGGTAAAAGCCAATGCAAGCCGCTTCAATGAAACAACCAAGCTCGGGGGAAAAAGTCCCAACGACATTAAGGTTTCCGCAAAAGACACCAATCAGAACCTGGCCATCTTTGAGTATGTTGGCAACGAAAAAGGTGGGCCTCCACTGCATGTTCATTTAAAGCAGGACGAGGTTTTTTACATCGTGGAAGGGGAATATCTTTTCCAGGTGGGCGATGAACAATTCAATTTGAAAGCTGGCGACACCATTTTCCTGCCACGCAATGTGCCCCATACATTTGCCCAACTTACGGAAAAGGGAAAAATGTTCTTCTTGTTTCAACCAGCAGGAAAAATGGAAGATTTTTTCAGAGCGAATGCGGCCTTGAGCGGGCCTCCCAGCCCTGAACAAGGAGCAAAACTTTTTGCAGACCATGAAATGAAAGTACTTGGGCCTCCGCTGAAGTTTTAAATCCAAAATATTGATGGCAACCTACGTAGGGACGGATATGAAATAAAGTTTCATGTCCGTCCCTACGTAGGTTGCCATCAATGTTTATTTACTTCAAAATATATTCCGCCAACCAATCTCCCACCTGTGAAGTTTTGAAGGCTTTTGATTTATCTGTCGCGATGTCTTCCGTTACGGCATCTGCCACCAGCGAAGCATCTACGGCATCGCGTACCGCTTTGGCTTCGGCGGGCAGTTTTAGGCCCAGCTCCAGCAATAAGGCAGCAGAAAGTACGGTACCAATCGGGTTCGCAATGTCTTTGCCAGCAGCCTGAGGATACGAACCGTGGATGGGTTCAAACACCGAAGTATGAATACCCACCGATGCCGAAGGCAACAAGCCCAAAGAACCAGTGATGACACTCGCTTCGTCAGACAGGATGTCGCCAAACATGTTTTCGGTGAGCATCACGTCAAACTTCTTGGGCCACTGGATAATTTGCATGGCGGCGTTGTCCACAAACATGTAATCCACCTCTACATCGGGGTAATCCGCGACCATCCCTTGTACGGTTTCTCTCCACAGGCGAGAGGTTGCCAATACGTTGGCTTTGTCGACTACGGTCATGCGTTTGTTGCGCAGGCGAGCATACTCGAAACCCAATTTGGTGATCCGGGTCACTTCTTCCTTGCTGTACACGCAGGTGTCGTAGGCTTTTTCGCCATTTTCGCTGCGGCCACGTGGTTCACCAAAATAGATACCACCCGTCAATTCCCGAATCACTACAAAATCCGCACCTTCCACCAGGTCGGGGCGCAATGGAGATTTGTGGATCAGGGATGGAAAAGTATTGATCGGGCGAATATTGGCATACAAGCCCAATTTTTTACGCATGGCCAACAAACCCTGCTCAGGGCGTACCTTCGCTTTGGGGTCGTTGTCGTATTTAGGATCACCGATGGCACCAAAAAGTACCGCATCGGAGTTCATACAAATCTGGTGGGTTGCTTCGGGGTAAGGCTCCCCTACTTCATCGATGGCGTGGGCTCCGGTGATGCCAAATTGAAAATCAAATTCATGGCCAAACTTAGTGCCAACGGCTTCCAGAACTTTTACGGCCTGAGCCACCACTTCCGGACCAATGCCGTCGCCGGGAAGTTTTGCGATAGTGAATTTCATTGTTTATTGGTTTTCGATAAGTGATGGTATCAATTAATACTGTCCTATCACTTAAGATTCAACATTTTAGTAGTCGCCTTGATGGCGGCAATAGCCTGGTCTGAGTCCAAACCACTGGTTTTGAAAGGGCGGCTCTCGCCTTCTTGCCAGGTAATCGCCGTGTGGCAAAGCGCATCCGTTTTACCTCCCGGTGGAATGGTGACCACGTAGTCGATCAAACGGGGCAGATTTTTGCCCAAACTCAGATAGATCTGGCGCAATGCACTCATGAAAGCGTCGTACTGGCCATCGCCATCAGCGGTGCGCTCGTAGGTTTTTCCATCAATTTCAATGCTCAGGGTAGCTACCGACCGAAGGCCTGCAGCAACCGAAAGGGCATAGTTTTTGATGCGTACGCGTTGCTCCAGGGTTTGTTTTTCCAATACATCGGCGATGATGTACGGCAAATCCTCCTGGGTTACCACTTCTTTGCGGTCGCCCAATTCGTTCACCGCTTTGGTGACGAGGCGCATGGATTCCTGATCGAGTTCGATGCCCAGTTCCTCCAGGTTCTTGCGAATGCTGGATTTACCCGCCATTTTGCCCAGGGCATAGGAATGTTTGCGGTTGAAGCGCTCGGGGTTGAGGTCGTTGTGGTAGAGGTTGCCTTTCTGATCACCGTCGGCATGGATACCGCTGGTTTGGGTAAACACAAACTCTCCAACAATCGGCTTATTGGTAGGAATACGTACGCCGGAATAAGACTCAACGAGTTTACTCACGGAGTACAATTTCTTTTCATCTACGGAAATCTCGCAGTGCAAATGGTCTTTCAAAACCCCCACTACACTGGAAAGGGAAACATTACCCGCCCGTTCGCCCAAGCCATTGAGCGTCACGTGTACTCCTGTAACCCCTGCTTTCACCGCAGACATGACGTTGGCAGTAGCCAAATCGTAGTCGTTGTGGGCGTGAAAATCAAAGCTCAAACTAGGGAAACGCTGGATGACGTCGCTGCAAAAAGTAAATGACTCATCGGGATTGAGAATGCCGAGGGTATCGGGCAACAAAATACGGTGCACGGGGGCTTTGCTCAAACCCGTCAGCAGGTAATACACATACTCGGGCGAGGTGCGCATCCCGTTCGACCAGTCTTCTAAATAAACGTTGGAACGAATGCCGATTTTTTCGGCGCGAGCGAGCACATCCAGGATGTCGCTGAGGTGTTCTTCTTTGGTTTTGCGCAATTGTTGGGTACAATGGCGCTCTGATCCCTTGGTCAACAAGTTCAGCACCTTGGCACCAGAATCCCGCATCCAGTTCAGGGAACGATCTCCATCCACAAAGCCCAGGATTTCAATTCGATCGATGAAGCCTTTTTCTTTGGCCCAATCCATGATCTTCTTGACCGCCGTGAACTCTCCCTCCGATACGTGGGCAGAAGCAATTTCAATGCGGTCGACCTTCAGCTCCTCCAACAACAATCGAGCTATTTTGAGCTTCTCCTGATCGGTAAACGATACGCCGGAGGTTTGTTCACCATCCCGGAGGGTGGTGTCCATGATTTCGATCTTCCGTCCCATAACAAATTCAAAGATGAAAGATGAAAGATGAAAGATGAAAGATGAATTCTGCCCGATGATTTTGGACTGATTCATCTCTCATCTTTCATCTTTCATCTTTATTTATGCTCTCTTTTTCTCGAATTCCTCGATCTTATCTTTCAAACTCAACAGATAATCGATGTCATCGTATCCGTTCAGCATGCACTCTTTTTTGTAAGTATTGATCTCAAAAGAAGCGGATGCGCCAGTAGCGTCGATGATAAAGGTTTGTGCTTCTAAGTCAACGGTAAACGTTGCTTTAGAATCCGCTTCGATGGCCTCAAAAATTTGTGCCAGGAATGCGTCACTAACCTGAACGGGCAAGAGACCGTTGTTGAGTGCGTTGTTTTTGAAGATGTCGGCAAAAAAGCTGCTGACGACTACCTTGAAACCAAAATCGGTAATGGCCCAGGCAGCGTGCTCCCGGCTAGAACCACAACCAAAGTTTTTACCACTCACCAGAATATCCCCACTGTACAGGGGATTGTTGAGGGCAAAATCAGCGATGGGCTGGTTGTTGCCATCGTAACGCCAATCGCGGAATAGGTTTTCGCCAAAACCATCACGGGTGGTCGCTTTCAAAAAGCGGGCCGGGATGATCTGGTCTGTGTCCACGTTTTCTATATGAACTGGTACGGCTGATGAGTGTACCTTTTGGAATTTTTCGCGTGCCATAATGACAAAATATTATGAAATGAATGACGATCGTAAGGGCAACCCTTCGTGGTTGCCCTCTGGCTGGGTCAACCGCAAGGGTTGCCCTCTGGCTGGGTCAACCGCAAGGGTTGCCCTCTGGCTGGGTCAACCACAGAGGGTTGCCCTCTGGCTGGGTCAACCACAGAGGGTTGACCCTACAGGTTGCGTGGATCAACAATTTTACCCGTTACCGCTACGGCTGCAGCAGTAATTGGGCTAGCCAACATGGTACGTGCACCGGGGCCCTGACGACCTTCAAAGTTGCGGTTGGAGGTCGAAACAGCGTACTTGCCCTTTGGAATTTTGTCTTCGTTCATCGCCAAACAAGCCGAGCAGCCCGGTTGACGCAGCATGAAGCCCGCTTCTTCCAAAATGGCGACCAGCCCTTCTTCCTGCGCTTGCTTTTCTACCTGCTTGGAGCCGGGTACGATCCAGGCGGTGATGTTGTCCGCCTTTCTTTTGCCTTTTACAAACTGGGCCACTGCGCGCAAGTCTTCAATCCGGCCATTGGTGCAACTGCCTACGAATACATAGTCAACTTGTTTGCCCAAAAGCAGTTCGCCAGGTACAAGCCCCATGTATTCGAGAGATTTGGAAAAGCTGGTGCGACCAGATTCTTCAATATCGCTCAGGTTGGGCACGTTGGCAGTGATCTTGATGCCCATGCCCGGGTTTGTACCGTAGGTTATCATGGGTTCAATATCCGCAGCGTCGAAGTGCAGTTCAGCATCAAATACTGCATCTGCATCGGTATACAACTCACGCCATTGGGCTACTGCGGCATCGAAATCAGCTCCTTTAGGGGCAAATTCGCGGCCACGAATGTATTCAAAAGTGGTTTCGTCGGGGGCAATCAAACCGCCGCGGGCACCCATCTCGATGCTCATGTTGCAGACGGTCATGCGGCCTTCCATGCTCAGGTTGCGGAAAGCCGAACCTGCGTATTCTACAAAATACCCGGTACCACCACTGGCGGTGATTTGGGCAATGATGTACAGGATAATGTCTTTGGCACCTACGCCAGGCCCCAGCTCACCGTCTACGGTGATGCGCATGCGCTTGGCTTTGCTTTGCATCAGGCACTGGGTAGCCAGTACCATTTCAACTTCCGAGGTTCCGATCCCAAAAGCTACGCTGCCAAAAGCGCCGTGGGTTGAGGTATGGCTGTCGCCGCATACAATGGTCATCCCAGGTTGGGTAATGCCCAATTGAGGACCAACTACGTGCACGATCCCCTGGTATGGGTGATTGAGGCCATAAAGGGTAACTCCATGTCTTTCGCAGTTTTCGGTCAGCTTGTCCACCTGAAAGCGGGAAAGGTCATCGCGAATTGGCTTGTCCTGATCAATGGTAGGCACGTTGTGGTCAGGAGTTGCCACGGTACGGTTGGTGCGGAGCACTTTGAGTCCGCGTGCATCAAGTCCGGCAAAAGCTTGCGGACTAGTCACTTCATGGATCAAGTGTTGGTCGATGTACACCACACTTGGGCCATCTTCGATCTGTTCAACTACGTGGGCGTCCCAGATCTTATCGAATAAGGTTTTACCAGCCAATTTTTGAGGATTTTAAAAATTTCACAAAATGGTCAGCAAAATTATGAAGTTTTGGCAGAATAAACCGCCTAGCAGAAAAAGGAATAAAAAAATGGATGCTGGAAAAACTGGGCATTTTGTTTTTCATGAGTTCACCCCCACATTTGGCTAAAAGCCTTGTAAAACCTGCATTTTCGCTGATTTTTGTCACTTTACCCATGGTGGGCTGATTTGGGCGGAATGACGGGGCGGGCTTCGTAAATTATGGAAAAAAATGGCCTCAATATCATGGTTTTAGCAAAACCCAGTCAGGAAAAGCGCAAACCGGGCGTTTTGCGGCAGCATTTTTATAAGTAATTATCAATCAGATTTTTAGCCTTTGAAAGCTATTGGTTGACCCAAATTGTCAACCCTTTCTGTTTTTACTCCCCGCCACCAAACAAGCAAGAAGTAAATAGTTTTGAATTCAGAATTTTATTCCGCTTTTATCGCACACAACCAATACTGTGCTGGAGCGGAGTGGTTTTCACCTACAATTATTCAGTCTAAAAAACTCGTAATCATGCGGATTCTCTTCCTTTTTCTCCTGCTTTTGTTTTTTCAGCACAGTTATGCCCAATTGCAGCAAATCAGCGGTTTTGGTACCAATCCAGGCAATTTGAACATGTATTTGTACGCACCCAGCAATATGCCTGCTTCGGCACCAGTGGTGGTAGCCATGCACGGTTGTACCCAAACCGCCACCCAATTTGCCACTGGAACTGGCTGGAATACCCTGGCCAACCAGCACAAATTCTACGTCATTTACCCTGAACAGCTCAGCAGCAACAATTCTTCCCGCTGTTTCAACTGGTTTGAATCCGGCGACATTACTCGTGGCCAGGGTGAATGTCGATCCATCAAATCCATGCTCGAATACGTCGCTGCCAATTACAGTATCGACGCCAGTCGGGTTTTTGTCAGTGGTTTTTCGGCTGGTGGAGGGATGACCACGGTCATGTTGGCCACCTATCCCGAAGTATTTAAAGGTGGGGCAGTCATGGCGGGTTTACCTTATAAAGCTGGCATTGGCACTACTGCAGCCTTCAGCGCCATGTCGCCCGGAGTCAATAAAACACCACAAGAATGGGGCAATTTGGTGCGCAGCCAAAACGCTTCTTACACGGGCCCCTGGCCCAGCGTGGCTGTGTTTCACGGCACCAGTGATTTTACGGTCAAAAACATGAACCTCACCGAAGTTATGGAGCAATGGACCAATGTACATGGCACCGATGCCACGGTAGATCTGACCCAAAGCAGCTTCAACGGCAACAGCAACATCACCCGCAAAAACTACCACAACAGCAGCGGCACTCCGGTAGTGGTTACCTACGACATCACGAGTATGGGCCACGTAGTTGCCATCGACCCAGGAACTGGTACCACCCAAGGCGGCACTACGGGCAGTTACAGCTCTGATGTCAATTTTTACTCCTGCTATTGGGCGGGTGAATTCTGGAATTTATTCGGCAGCACGCCTCCGCCAAGTATTGCCGCACCGAGCGGGCTAAGTGCCACAACGCAATCTTCCAGCAGCATCGCGCTGAACTGGGCTGACAATGCCAGCAACGAACAAAATTATAAGGTGGAGCGCTCGACCAACAGTATTAGCGGCTTTAGTGTGATCGCAACCTTGGGTGCAAACAGCATCAGTTATACCGACAATGGGCTCAATGCCAGTACGACTTATTATTACCGGGTGCAAGCCACTAATGTCAGTACCACCTCAGCCTATTCCAATACAGCCAATGCGACCACTTCCGCGGGGGCAGGCACTGCGCCCAACGCCCCTACGGGTTTGGCTTTACAAAGTCGCACCAGTAGTTCCATTGCCCTGAGTTGGATTGACAACGCCAGCAATGAGGACAATTTTGAACTGCAACGCTCCCTTTCTGCCGGAACCGGATTCGCTACCATTGCCACACTGCCAGCGAATACCAGCAGCTATACCGACAATGGATTGAGCGCCAACACCGCCTACTTCTATCGGGTGCGCTCTACCAATACCAATGGAGCCAGCGCGTACAGCAACGAACTGAGTACCAGCACGCTCCCTACCAGTACAACGACCATCATTCAACAAAATACGCAACAGGCCTATATCTCGATCAACAATTTTTTCAATTCCGGCCAATCCTTCACGGCAACTGTCACTGGTGTTTTGAGTAAAATTGACGTCAATTTGCGCCAGGCGGTCAGCAATTCTACGCTGCGCATTTACAGTGGAAATACGGTAAGTGGTACTGCTTTGTACCAACAAACGGGGATTAGCGTCGGCTCGGGTTGGCAAAGTATTATCTTGAGTAGTACCTTAAACTTAACCGCCAACCAGCAGTATACCTTCGTGCTCACGGGTTCCTCCTTTGGGTATGCTTTGTCCAATGCTTACAGTGGGGGGCATTTGTGGTACAATGGATTTGCGTACAGCTTGTACGATGCGGCTTTTCGGGTATATCAGGAGAGTAGTGGGTCTTTGATTCAGGCCGAATTGGCGAAGGTGCAGAGCCCGGGAGTGAAGGTGTATCCCAATCCAAGTCGGGGGAAATTTACGGTGAGTAGCCCGGAAGATTTGGGTTTCCCAGTGCAGTTGCGCCTTTTTGATGCGGCGGGGCGATTGGTGAAAATGGAGTTGTTGTTCGGGCCTGTGCAAGAAGTTGATTGTACTGAAGTCAACCCAGGCTTGTATTGGATGAGTTTTGGGAAGGGGAAGGCGCAGGCGGTGATTGTGGAGTGATTAGACCTCTTCACGAATTTTAAGGAACGGGTTCAGAATAAAGTAACAAAATTGAGTCGACTATTTTTTGATTTGGCCAGGCGCGAGGAAGGCGCATAGTGAACTACGCAACTGAGGAGGAACGCAGCAAAATCAAAAAAGAGTCCGTTCAAATTGTTACTTTATTTTGAAACCGTTCCTAAGCACCACAAAAGCGGCATTTTTTTTTCACAAAGAAAACACAAAGGGGCACAAAGAGCACAAAGTTAGACGTTGACGACGCTTCGCTTTGTGATCTTTGTGCCGCCTTGGTGTCCTTTGTGAAAATAAGTCGCTTTGGAAAACCCATGGTGTCCCCCACCTGCTTTGGGGTTAAAAGTGCCCCATCAGCCACTCTTCTCAATAAATCTTGTGTTGTCTCAATATTTCCTTAAATTTGGAAGCTCCAAAACCATGTTTATTCAACAACACGCAACAGCATCGACACCCAAATCCCACATATTGACCTACCCTTAGCAGGCTTGCTCACACGCCTGGAACTCGCCGGCTTTCAACTCAGCCCAGCCGAACAAGTCCGACTCTTGCAAGTCATCAGCGGTCCAGCGAGCGTACATTGGCGAGAGCAAGCAAAATTAAAGTTCTTACTCGCTCCAATTATTGCCCATAGCAAGGCGGAACAGGAGCGTTTTTATGCCATTTTTGATCAATATTACGCCGAATTACTGGCGGCGGCTACGGAGGCTGATCAAGCGGAAGCCAGTGGAATTTGGTTAAAAAAACTACGTGCCGGGCTGCGCAAATATTGGTGGATTTTACCCATTTTATTTGGTGCAGTGATTTTGGTCTACTGGATCAGCCAAAACCTACCAAAGCCTCCTCCCTCGCAAGGGATTTCGATTGGTTACAGCATATCCTCCACTCCTGTCCGAGTAGGTGATACAGCAACTTTCACCTTGACAACTCGCAACATTGATACCGCTGGCACAAAAATCAGCTGGCGTTTATTGGATAAAAAAAGTGGCCAAACAGAAGCTGAAATTGAAGGCGTAAAAAGCTGGCAGGTACCATTTAATACTTTGCAAGGGAATCCTGAAAAAGCGGTAGCCGTGACTGTTTATGAAAAACGCCGCGATACCACTTTCCAGTACAAGGGAAATTTGACCATCGAGTGCCCCCATCCCCCACAGTTGGAGGGTTTGGATTTACCGGGCAATTTGCCGCCTGGGGAAGCCTTTACCTTTGCGCCCAACGTAGTGGATGAAACCAAAGACTTGCAATTTCTCTGGGATTTTGGGGACAATCAAACGAGCACCGAACGAGCCCCTACCCACCGTTACCTCGAAGAAGGTTCCTATTCCGTTGAGCTCAAAGTGACCCGAACGGGCCAAACTGGCTTTTGCACCACCAGCACCTCCGCCACCATGCGGGTAGGTGAAGATCAGGCCTTTTTGTCCTGGTACGATTTACAATACGATCCGATTCGGACGCGGGCTACCTTTGGTTGGTTGCCTTGGGCGGTGTTGTTTTTGCTGGGGGTAGGAACGTTTTATTGTATTTTTCGTTGGGCGAAAACGCAACGGGCGATGCCACCACCACCAGAGGATGGGCAAGCGCAAGGCTTGCCCCAACAAGGGGTAGATCGGCCACCTTATGAAATTCCATTCCGTCCGCTCAATGGATTGATCCGCAATTTAGCAGGTCAATTTCGCCTTGCCGATGCCTTGCGCCGCCGTCAGGAAGGACTGCGCCAGGAGGTAGATGTACCCAAAACTGTAGATGTAACCATTGCTAGTGGTGGGTTTCCTCGCTTGCAATTCCGCAATACTACCAAACCAGCCGACTACCTGTTTTTGGTGGATGAACAAAACGAGACCAGCCACCAAGGGCGTTTGTTGCGGCACCTAGTCAAAGTGTTGCACGATCAGGATGTACACGCTGAGGTGTTTTATTACCGTTCCGAGTTTTTCCATTTTTGGAACAACCAATATCCCCAAGGCATCACCTTGGAACAAATTAGTCGGTTGTGCCCGGAGCATCGTTTGGTCGTTTTTGGCGATGCTCATGCTCTACTTGATCCTTATGGACAGACTGACAAAGCGCTGCGCCCGGAAGCTGCTGCTGATTTTCAGCGCTGGAAACAAAGGCTCTTGCTCAGCCCACGCCCGCCCCAAAGTTGGGATTTTCGCGAGGCAAACATCCACAACCTCTTACCCATTTTCCCTGCCGACCTGGAGGGACAAATGGCCGCTGCCAACTTCATTGACAACGGTATGGCGCCCGAAGACCTGCCTAGTAGCTTTGCTACCTGGCGGGAACAACTGGCAGCAAGTAGAACTGAGCCGGACATCAACCGCCGCTGGCGCAGCGCCAGTGATCATGCGGAGTACCTGGGTTATGGTTCGGATTTGTACCGCTGGTTTTGTGCTCTGGCCCTCTACCCTACTCCCACCTGGGAAATTACCCTGGCGATTGGAGCAGCAATGGACATTCCACTGAATGCGGATAACTTGTTGCTGTTGGCACGGATTCCGAGTTTACAGGAAGGCAAAATCAATCCTCGCTTGCGCAAGGAAATGCTGGCTGATTTGCAGTTGTACGATGAAGAGCTGGCTCGGACGGCGATTGCCAATGAATTGGAAGCCTCGTTAGGCGAAGCAACTTCTGGTTTTGCCAAGCGGGCTTTGCAGAGCAATTTGGCCGTACAACGTTTTGCCTTGAGCCCTTTCAGTGAGGAATCAAAAAATCAGGTTCAATCACTGCTGGCACAAGGCTGGTTCAATCGGCTCCAGATTGAAGACATGGGCGGAGTGGCCGTACGCGAATTGGCACCCATGCAACGGCCAAGGAGAGCAACCAAGGGCGGCTTTGCCCAACAAATGTATGAACAAGCAGCAGAATACACTGAGGAAAGTATTGCGCAGCAGAGCAACATGGGCAATTTTAATCGCCCTAGTCCCCCACTCGCTGCCGATGAACCGACGCTGCGGCGCTTTTTGGAGGAGTACGGCGAGCAGGTGCAAAAAGAGACACCCGAAGTCGAAAAGCCCCCCAAACCTAAAACCATCAATCGGGAATTTTGGCAGATGATTGCTTGTGCAGCAGGTGTACTAATGCTGGTTTTTGTGATGATGAGTCTTGATAGCACGACTAGATTGTACCGCTGGGCGTTTGGCACCGATCCTCAGCAGCGGATCTATGACCCTAAGGTGAAGTTGCGCGGCAATCCCTTGGTCAAAGAAGCCGTATTTATAGACAGTGCGGCTATTTTAAACAACCAGGCAGTACAATTGTATCGAGAACAAGCCTTTGCAGAATTGCAAAAAACGGCGAGTGGGCCTAGTAATTCTCCCCAGACTTATGCCTATCCGCCACAGGTGCGCAATTTGCTGGAGCAAGCGCTCAAGGTAGACCAGACACATAGCTCCGCTGCACTCAATTTGGCGCGTTTGAACTACAATATAGGTGTGGCTTTTTACCGGGCTGCCCGAAATGGCAGCAGCTTACAGGCTCCTGATTCACTGGCACTGCTCCAGTTCCAGCAAAATGGTTCTTTAGTGGATTATTTTACCCAAAAACAAACCAACAGTAAAGACGTCAATACTTTTAATGCCTTACACGCGGCCAGTAAGCACGCTCTAGGAGTCATTTTTTATTTGATCAATACGACCAATGATCCATCCTTGGCTGAAGGCATTCAATCTGAATTACAGACTCAAGGCTTTTTTGATACCACCAGCATTCGGCCCAATTTGGCTACCCTTTTGCAAAAAGAACCTTCCCGGATTTACGATATTTTCCCAAGCACCGCTACCGAGACCAGCTTACTGGTGCAAGTCAATTATTACACCAATCCCAACCGCGACAAAAGCCTGCGTTTGCGTTTGGTGGCCCTGGAACGCAAAGGTGGAAACAGTAGCGTTGTTTCCACGTATGTGCCTCGGCAAGATCGACAAGCCCAAGCCCGGGATGGCAATGAACGTTTTACCCTTCAGGCGAACCTGAGTCGAGTGGGTGATCAGCGGCGCACCGATAGTTTGCGGGCGGAATTGGTACGCATCAACCCCAATCCACGGGACATTGCGGTGGTCGCCAAATTGACGATTCCTTACCCCAAAACCTGGGGTAAAGCAGCCCAAGCACCTGAAGAAGAAGTGGCTAATTTCAATGGCCGGATTGTAGACGTAGGTACAGGCGGCCCACTTCGTGCAGAAGCAAATGTGACTTGGGAATGGCTGTACCGTGATAACCGAAAAATTCCGGGGCGTTTGAATTCGAGCAATGGCAACATCACCATTCGCCAAGCCTTGTCCAGGGTGGCCACTTTGACGCTCAGGGTCAGTGCGGAAGGGTATCGGCCTTACGAGCAAAGTTTTACCCAAGCCCAGTTACAGCGGATGAATGAAAAACTGCCAGAGGTACGGATGCAGCCATTGGATCAGCAAAGTATCGATACACGGCAGCAGGAGCAAGCCAACAATAGCGGCCGAAACAGCTACCCCCCCATCCGACCTGAGGTGGTGCGCGTCAATGGAGGGACGTTTACAATGGGTTGTATTGATGGCCGGGACAAGGATTGTAACGCTACTGTAAAACCTGCACACGAAGTCACTTTGAGCACTTATTTCATGGGGAAATACGAGGTCACCAATGCTGAGTTTGCCATATTTTTAAATGACATCAATGACAATCCAACCCGTTTTAATTATCCCAATGAACAAGTGGAAGAACACCAATGGGGACTGCAAAAAAGTACTGAAAATGGTAAAACCCGCTGGGCACCAGCCAAAGGCTATGACAAATATCCGGTGATTAATGTGAGTTGGAGTTGGGCTGATGCTTATTGCAAATGGCTGAGTAGGCAAACGGGCGAGAAATACCATTTGCCAAGTGAGGCAGAGTGGGAGTATGCCGCCAGAGGTGGGCAGGCTTCTGCTAAAAATCGTTATTTATATGCTGGTAGTGATCAAATCGGGGAAGTAGCCTGGTATCTTGACAATGCTAAAAGAACTTATCCGGTGGGGCAAAAAAGCCCCAACCAGCTGGATATTTACGACATGAGTGGCAATGTATATGAATGGTGTCAGGATTGGTACGGCTCTTATACGGCGAGTAATCAAACCAACCCGGGAGGGCCGGTTTCCGGAAGGGAGCGGGTGATGCGTGGAGGGTCGTTCGGGATGTTTGAAGAAAGTATACATCTGGTGGCTCGAGAAAAGAATTTTCCGAATTTGTCAAATCAGAATCTTGGGTTTCGGGTGGCTAGGACGCCTTGAGGTTTTAGTCTAAATATTTACTCAAAATTAAACAGCGTTTTAGTTTTCTAATTTTTTAATATTTTCTTCAATTGTACCTAAGTTGTAAATTTCTATTACTTTTGGATTAGCCTCTTTTGTGGTGATAAACATTCGGTTTGAACTTCCATTTTCTGCTCCCTCAATAATTGTTAAATAGTGGTCGTCAAATTCATAATTTCTAGTTTTCGCCAAAGCCTTTTTTCCTAGATTATCAATATATTCCATGAAATTCAAGGATTTATGTTCTTTTTTAATAAACTTCAAGTCTATTTCAAAAGAGAAGCTTGAGAATGGCACCCAACAGAAACCCTTGTAATTCAAGAAATGGATGCCTTTAAGATTTGGTTCTATTTTTAGGGCACCAATTTTTTCAAAATTACTCTCTTTAAAAAACAAAAGAGCTTCTTTTGAAATGGCTCTACTCAATTTATTCCCGTCCTGCTCTAGAAGTGTTAAACAATAACTCAACAAATCAGTAGAAATGTATTCATACGCACTACTATAAAGAGGGAGGCTAATTAATGTTTCAGCATCAATCTCTATTTTTTCTTCTAAGTGAATTTTCATTTCTACCTTTATTTTGAAAAAATCAAGCTGATGCTTGATAGTGTAGATTGAAAAAGGAAGCCAATCGTTCAATTCTAAATTCGCTGCTTCTGAAAGGGTATAAAGTATTATTTTTCCATTTGTTCCATTTGCTTTCGCCACTCCCGGCATAGAAAACCCTGATTTTGAAACAATTACGCCTTTGTTGCAATTTAAGCTATTCAATAGATCACTAAAACTACCAATGGTTCCTACTCCTATCTTCTTGGACTCTTCCTTACATTCAATAATTGTTCTATGTATTCCAAATCTTTCACCTAGATCAACTTCAATTAAAACATCAATTTGCCTTTTATTTCCATCTTTGTCTATGAGAAACTCATTGGATTTTACTTTTATGTATTCCTTTTCTTTTATGGTCTCCTCAATTAACGAGACTAGGAGCTCGAAAAATTTACCTTTCTTCATTAGCAAAGTTAATCATTCAATGATGCGCAATAATTAGAGTTGTTTAAGAAGTACGACGCCTTTTCAATAAGTTCAATATCCTGATCAGTCCAATTGCCAATGGAAAGGATTTGATCTCGGTATACCTGGTAGTTAAACTCCATGCTATGTTTTTCTTTTTGTTTAAGCAATAAAAAATCTAGGAAGTTCAAAAGCTGTTTTTGCCCTTCTGCATCTAAAAGATCAAATTTTTTTAAAATCGACTCGCCCATAACAATCCATTTAATGATCCAATTTAAATCATTTCCCGAAAAGATGAAAATAAAAACTAGAGCGGGCCTTTTATTGGTTCTAATCACCGCCTCGGCCGCGTCCCCCACATCATTCCCACACTCGCCAGCACCACCACCAATGCCAACTGAAAACTCCATCTCCAATTCCGCTTCCCCACCAAGCGCTCCACCTTACTCGCCTCCACCGAATTTGCCCAGGCGATGAACGCATCCGCAATCGGCAAGGCCCCAAAAAGGTAGCGTTTTTCTTTGCCCCAGTGCCAGCCCAGTCCAAATGCCTCAATGCAGTTGCGCAGCCCGATGGCCAAATCCGCTTCGCCGTACAAAGCCATGGTACGTTGGCCTACAATCGATGCCGCGCCGCCAATGCCAAAAATAACCGGCCCGGAATCCACATCGCCAAAGCCCCAAGTGCCTTTGGGGTATTCTCGAATCCCCGGTAAACCAGTGCGCCTACCCAAGAAGGATTTTTTGTACTGCTCAAAGTGTCGACGAGCATAAGAGGAATCTATTTCGATCAAAAAATTGAGTATCAAACTTTGTGAAGAACCCCGTGCTGCTTCCAGGGCTTTGCCCGTATAAGGGTGGACTGAATGGGGAATCAAACCCAGTTTATCGGTTCTTTTGTCCACCTGCTTCAGCCAATTTTTCATCACTAAACCATATTGCGGCCTAAACAGCCGATCGTGTTGCGCCAAACTGGCCATCAGTACCACCATGTCCGCAGGCCAGGTAGCGTAAACGTAGGATTCCAAAAATGGGGTTTTGCTCTCCGTTACCACCTTGGCAATTTGTGCACAATTGGCTTGAAAAATTTGCGCTTGGGCAGTATCCTCCATCATCTCGGGCAACAGTCCCAAGTATTTTCCCCGCAAATAATTGCTCCAGCCCTGGTAAAAAGCGCCATAGCGCAAGGGTAAATTGGGCGAAAAAGGCGCCCGTGCTGTCGGATTGTCTATTGCGCGCAAGGCCCAACGTACTTCTTCGATGCCCTGCTTGTACAGTGGCGATTGAGCCGGAGTTTTCGCCAGCAGGTTGCACCAACTCAAACCATACAGCGCATTCAAAAAGAGGTAACCCTCGGGATACCTTTTTTGCATGTCTCCAGCCGCTCCGGCGTGCATGCGTTTTTGCAGGTAGTTGAGTTGGGCCTCTACACTCAGGTTGATTTGGGGCGCGGTACTGCTCCAACGTGGTTGGTAGTAAAACCGAATGTTGAGGTACAGGATGATGGCAATGACCAAAAACAGGGCGGAGTAGAGGATACGTTGGAGCATAGGCTTGTTTTTTGATTAACGCTGCGGCTAAAGTATGTAGTCTTTTGGTTACAAAGCGATCAAGTGTTCTAACTGTCCATCAAAATTTTTATCCCACCCAGCCTTGCTTTTTTCAAAACAATATTCTACTTTTGTAGAAACAACTCTAAAGTCGTAGAATATGCAGCTTAGCAAAGGAGAAGAACAAATCATGGAATACCTCTGGCAACTTGAACAAGCCTACATGAAAGACATCATCGAGGCATTCCCCGACCCCAAACCTAAGGCGACTACCGTGGCCACGCTCCTCATGCGAATGCAGAAAAAAAAAGCAGTCGCTTACCACACCCACGGCAATTCGCGGGCGTACTATCCCTTAGTGAGCAAAAACGATTATTTCTCCCAGCAGGTCAAAGGCATGATCAACAATTTTTTTGGTGGCTCTACTACCCAGTTCGCTTCCTTCTTCACCTCGGCTACCGAGATGAGTAAAGAGGAATTGGAGGATTTGCGCCGCATGGTGGATCAGGAAATCAAAAAGAAAAAGCCATGATGCTCTACCTCCTCAAATTCATCGGCGGCTCCACCCTGCTTTGGGTAGTTTACCATTTTGGTCTGGAAGAAGAAAAAATGCATCGTTTCAAGCGTTTTTACTTGTTGTTCAGTCTTGGGTTTGCTTTGCTGGTGCCATTGATACCGCTCCCTTGGTTTGCCAATGAAGTGACTCCCTTGTTTGCAATGGGTTATGAACCAATACAAGACAGCCCAATTTTACCTCAGGTAGTGCCCCAAATAGCTCCCAGCTTCCCCATCGAGTCCACGTTATGGGTGATCTACACCATAATTGCAGCCATCCTGCTACTTAGATTAATCCATAACCTGTATCGGGCATTGGTGGTACAAACAAAAGGGGAAAAATCACAGCATGCCGGAGTGCCCTTGGTCTTTTTACCCGAAAACGTCCCAACTCATTCTTTTTTCAAGACCATTTACATCAACCCAAAAGACTACACGGAGGAAGGTGCCACTGCGATTCTCGAGCACGAGCTGGCTCATATCCGCCAAGGACATAGCTGGGATATCCTTTTTGTCGAACTATTGCGGGTACTGTTTTGGTTCAACCCGGCCTTGCACGCCTACAAACGTGCCATCCAGCTCAACCACGAATTCCTCGCCGACGAAGCCGTGATCCAGCAGGCCAGCATCGATATTCCAACTTACCAATATTTGCTTTTGGATAAAATTGCCCAGGCCCAGCAACTCAAGCTGGTGCAGCAATTTGATTATTTCATCACTAAAAAACGACTGTTCATGATGACTAAAGAAGCCAAACGGCAACGGTCTTTTTGGAAAGGACTGGCCTTAATTCCCTTACTCGCAGGTTTGATTTTGTTGTTGAGCGACAAAGTGCAATCGCAAAACCAGTCCAGCGACCAGCCCAAGGTGCTCGCTCAAAAGGAGCAATCTGGCGCGTCTCAGGCCTTGCTGGACGAATACAATGCCGAAGTCAAAAGGTATTGGGACACCATTGCGGCCATCACAGGCAAAAAAAATCGTTGGGTTAACCTCAATAATTTTAAAATAGATCGCCTCAATGAAATTTACAAAATGATGAGCGAAGCCCAGCGAGCCGAAGTCAAAACCATTGCTAATTTTGTTCCTAAACCGCCACCACCAGCGAGAAAATCCCCCACGAACGAGCAGTTGAAACTTTGGTCTAGTACTGAAGTTTATGGTGTCTGGATCGATGGAAAAAAGGTAGCAAATGCAGTTGTGAAGAACTTTAAGTCCAGTGACTTCTCTATGTTTTTTGTAAGCAAGCTCTACAAAAACGCGATTCCTCCTGGAAGCATACGTCGCTTTCAAATTAATCTGTATACTCATAAAGGTTACGAAGACGCTTTTATTAAAACCCAGCGCGTAAATTTTGACCCAAAATAATTTCCTGTAGAACTGTTTGTCATCGCTAATTTTCAAAATAGAACCAAAGCGAAGAAAATTAGCACAAAGGGAAAAAAAGAGGACACCGAGGACACAAAGTTAGACGTTGACAGCGCTTCGCTTTGTGTCCTCGGTGTCCTCTTTTTTTCCCTTTGTGCTAATAAAAATGTCGCTTTAGTTCTTTCCATAAAAAATCTAGTCCGACGAATCGTTTGTCGTTTTCACCCCCTCAATCCGTCGCGTTCGCACAGCACATTCTAACAATTTATACTATATTTTTGCACAATCAATCATAAATCAACAAAAAAAGAATACAGTTCAGATATTGCCCCATCGCTGTATTTCCCCATAATTATAACCCCAGGAGCTACAAAAACTAAATTTAATTTGGCGAACGAAGTCACGAAAGCATTTTTTACATCCCAAACATTTTCAAGCATTTAGCCCGTGGTTTCAAGCTCCTTTAAAGCCGAAAAAAAAATAAAAAAATGTCGGCTTTTTGGAAACTTTCATCGACCATTTCTTGTCTTTTGTCCAGAAACTTGGAAAACTTTGGAAACTTTATAATCATTCTAAGTTTCCAAAGTTTTTTAAGCGTACCTTTGCCGCGATATGGAACCAAAAGAAAATAAGGACACGAGGAAACAGATCATGCGTAGGGCTGAGTCACTCTTTATGCGTTACGGCATCAAAAGTGTGAGCATGGATGACATTGCTCGGGAGCTCGGCATATCTAAAAAAACCTTGTACCAGTTTTTTGAAAACAAAGAAGACCTGATCCTCAAAACGATTGAAAGTCACCTTCACGATGAGGTGTGCGATATGGATTTGATCATTAGTCACGCCAACAATGCCTTGCAGGAAATCATGCTGCTGGCCCGGCACGTCATTGGTCAATTTCAAGAACTCACCCCAAGTGTGGTGTACGACCTCAAAAAATACTACCCCGAGGCCTGGAACTTGATCGACCACATGCAACGCGACCACGTGTACAAGTCCATCCTGGACAACCTAAAACGTGGTGTAGCCGAAGGAGATTATCGCAGCGACCTCAATCCCGAAATTATGGCCCGCCTGCACGTAGGCAGCCTGTATTTGCCGATTGATCAGTCACTTTTCCCAATTCGGGAGTTTCAACCCGATCAGGTTTTTAAGGAATACATCTATCACTTTGTACGGGGCGTAGCCTCCGAGCAAGGACTGAATAAGATCAATGAATACCTCCGGGAGAAACAAAGTACCGGAAGTGTCAACTTTTAATCAAGTCTTTTGAATAACCCAAACACCCACCACACCGTGGGGTTGATCCATGATATTTAAACTGATTGTTATGAGTTATTATGACGGATTCCTAAATGTACTGCGCCTGAAAGGGATGCTGCTGGGCACTTTGTTGCTGGGCACCCTCTCGGCTCAGAGCACCCTTTCAGTGAAAGAAAGTGTTCAGTTTGCTTTAAAAAACAGCCCGACGCTGCAAAAAGCCAAACTGGATACCCGCAAATCACTGGAGCAGATACGCGAATACAAAAGCAGCGGATTGCCCCAGGTTACTGTTAACCTTGGCCTTACGTACAATTTGAAGTTGCCAACTCAATTGATTCCCAACATTTTTCAAGGCAAACCTGACGAACTGTTGGCCGTTCAATTTGGTACTGATGTGAATACCACTGCCGGTGCCGAAGTCAACCAATTGTTGTACAGCCAGCAATATTGGGTCGGTATCAAAGCCGTTAAAGCTGTAGGTAATTTCAACCAAACCGTAGAGTTAAAAACGGAAGAAGAAGTGGCCTACAATGTGGTGAAATTGTATTACCAGGTTCAGACCATTTACAAGCAGCGCGATCTGATTGTAGCCAATCTGGAGCAAATCAACGGCTTGCTGAAAGCGACCGACCTGCAATACAAAAATGGCTTGGCCAAAAAACTGGACGTCGACCAATTGCGGGTCAACCAAATCACCCTGCAAACGCAATTGCAAAACCTCGATCTGAACTACGAGCAAGGTCTACAGTCCCTCAAGTTTGCCATGAGTATGCCGCAGGAAACGCAACTGACCCTCAGCGATACGCTCAGCGAGAGTGTGATGCCCAACGTAGACCCCACTTATTTGGAGCCTACCTATCAAAACAAGTTGGACCTCACCTTGCTGGATCAACAAACCACCTTGCAACAACTTAACGCCGATCAATTGCGGGCCACATCCTGGCCAACCTTGCGGGCTTTTGGCAACTACAACTTCCAAGGCCAAGGCAATGGGTTTGGCAGCCAAAATTGGTTTGGTTTCTCCGCCGTCGGGCTCAACGCCAGTATTCCCATCTTTGATGGTTTTTACCGCAAAAGTAAGGTGGAGCAAGTCAAAATCGACATGTTGAAAATTGCCGAAGACCGCAAACAGACCATGCAGTCGCTCCAATTGCAACACAGCCAAGCCAAACAACAAGTAGCCAGCTACTGGAATACCCTCAATGCCCTGCGCGAAAACCGCAAAGTGGCGGAAGAAGTGTACAACATAACCCAAAAGCGCTACAAAGAAGGTATCGCCAACATCACCGAAGTATTGGTAGCTGAAAAAACCATGCGTGAAGTACAATCGAACTTCCTCGGCAATCTGCTCCAACACCAATTGGCGAAAGTAGACCTGGACTATGCCAATGGCAAAATCCGCGAAATGTACAAATAATCGACGCGAGCTTTCCAGCCTGCGGGATTCATTCCTGATAACCCTTTTATCAAATACAATACAATGAAAAATATCATCCGTGTCCTCATTACCGTGGTTGTAGTTGGCGGCCTGATTATTGCCGCTTTCTGGAAATTGGGGGCGAATAAGGAAAAAATTGAAGCCGACGGTAAACTGACCCAGGTGCGCAATACCGAAATCCCGGTGAAAGTAGTGACCATGGGTAGCCAGAATATCCAGGGTGGCTTTGAAATCAATGGGACTTTCCAACCCATCAAACAACTGACAGTGATGAGTGAGGCCCAGGGCCGGATCACGCAGTTGAATGTCAAAGATGGTAGCTTCGTAGGTGAAGGTGCAGTGATTTTGGCAGTAGACAACGATCTGCTGGAAAACCAACTCGAACTGGCTCGCGTCAACCTCAAAAAGGCTGAAAACGATATAACTCGCCTGAAAAATCTACTCGGCGATGGTGGGGTTACCCAACAACAGGTAGATGACGTTCAAAACGGCATTGACAACATCAAAGCCAACATCAAAAACCTGGAGAAGCAGATCAGCATGACCTATGTCAAAGCGCCAATCTCTGGTACAGTTTCCGGTAAGACGATCGAAAAAGGTGCTTTCCTGGCTCCGGCTATGAGAATCATGGACATCATCGATGTCCGTCGCCTCAAAATGGCCGCTTACCTGACCGATGATGAAGTACTTCAGGTGAAAAAAGGCCAACGTGTGGAGTTGCGTACGGATGTGTATCCGAACAAAGCTTTCGTTGGTGTCATCAACCTGATTGATGTAAAAGCAGACAATGCCCAACGCTTTTTGGTGGAGATCGAACTGGATAATCCAGGTGCTACACCATTGAAAGCGGGTATGGACGGAGTAGCAGAATTCAACACAGGTCGCTCGGTATCCATTTTAGCCCTGCCTCGCGAGTGTATCGTAGGTAGTGCCCGTGATGCCAAGGTGTTTGTGGTGGAAAATGGAGTCGCCAAATTGCGCCCAATCCAGCTTGGCAACATCTACGGAGACTACGCTGCCGTGCTTTCTGGCCTCAAGGCTGGTGAAGTGGTGGTAAGCTCCGGCCAGATCAACCTGGAGAACGACATGAAGGTGAGCGTTGAAAAATAAAAACCTAGTAGAGGTTGAGAAGGTTGAGTGAGGTTGAGGAAGGTTGTGGCTACCGCGAGCGATTTTGACAATGACGCGTCAAAATTGCTGCGGTAGCCTCAACCTCCCTCAACCTTCTCAACCTCCCTCAACCCCTAAAAAACAAAAAAAAATGACACTAACCGAAATCGCCATCAAACGGCCCTCGCTCATCATCGTATTTTTTGCGGTGATGACCTTCCTAGGGTTAGTTTCCTATTCCTATTTGAGCTACGAGCTCATCCCCAAATTCAACGCCCCGATTGTATTGGTAAATACCATCTATCCAGGTGCTTCACCGTCGGAGGTTGAAAACTCACTGACCAAACCCATTGAAGATGCCATCTCCGGGGTTGAAAAAATTGTTTCCATCCGTTCAACCTCTTTTGAAGGTTTGTCCTCAGTAATTGTTGAATTCAAAGATGGAATCAATACCGACGTTGCGCTCCAGGATGTACAGCGCAAAATCAATGCGGTAAAATCTACTTTGCCCGACGATGCCAAAGACCCCGCGCTGGGGAAATTCAGCTCGGATGATTTCCCAATCATGAGTATTGCGGTAAATACCAATTTACCGCAGGCCGAACAGTATGATTTGATCAAACAAAGAATCAAACCTGCCCTCTCGCAGGTGGATGGTGTGGGTCAGCTCAACTTGATTGGTGGGCAGGAACGGGAGATCAAAGTGCAGATCAACCGCCAAAAACTGGAAAGCCAGGGTTTGTCTCTGCTCAATCTGGTAATGGCCATCCAATCCGCAAACCTGGAATTCCCTACGGGCAAAGTAAAGTCTGAAAACGAACAAATCACGGTCCGTTTGGCCGGTAAGTTCCTCTCACTTGAAGACGTCAAGGACGTAACCGTAGGGGTTTCCAATAGTGGAACCTTAATCAAGGTACGCGATGTAGCAGATGTATCCGATAACTTGAAAGAAATGGTTGACCTCTCGCGCCTCAACAGCAAATCAGCGATTGGGATGACTGTCCTCAAACAACCAGATGCCAACGCCGTAACCATGTCGGATGGCATCAAGGCCAAAATGGCCAGTTTGGAGGAGACTTTCAAAAAGGAGAACCTGAAGTTCAACATCGCGAATGACTCGACCGACTTTACCCGCGACGCAGTAGATGCGGTAATGCACGATATTGGCCTGGCGGTTTTATTGGTTGCCTTGGTGATGCTGGTGTTCTTGCACAGCTTGCGCAACTCACTGATCGTCATGGTGGCCATTCCTGCCTCTTTGGTTTCCACTTTCATCGGCATGTACCTGATGGGTTTCACCCTCAACCTGATGACCCTTTTGGCCATGTCTTTGGTGATTGGTATCCTGGTGGATGACTCGATTGTGGTCTTGGAAAACATTTACCGCCACCTCGAGATGGGCAAAAACCGCCGACAAGCGGCTGCCGATGGCCGGAATGAAATTGGGTTTACAGCCCTGGCGATCACCTTGGTCGACGTGGTGGTGTTTTTCCCAATTACCCTGGCTGGGGGTATTGTAGGTAACATCATGGGCCAGTTTGCCTGGGTGGTCGTGTTCTCCACCTTGATGTCGCTGCTGGTATCGTTTACGATTACCCCGATGTTGGCTTCACGGGTTGCCAAGGTCACCGTACTAAATCCCAAAAACCCCGGGCACTTGCTGCTCATTGGGTTTGAGCGTTTTTTGACCTGGTTGACGGATGCATATGCCAGTTTGCTAAAATGGGTACTCCGGCACTGGCTCACTAGTGTGGGGATTGTTATTGTAGCATTCATTATGTTGATGGCTTCTTTTGGCCTGATTAGTGGCGGATACATCGGCGCAGCCTTTATATCCCAAAGTGACGCGGGCCAGTTCATCATCAAAGTGGAATTGCCCAAGGATGGCACCTTGAAAGAGACCAACCTGGCCGTAAATAAAGTAGAAGAATACCTGGCCAAAAAGCCGGAGATCACCGATATTTTCAGCACGATTGGTCGTACTTCGGGGGTTTTGAGCGGACAAGCCACGCCTTATTTGGCGGAGGTCAACGTGAAAATGATCCCCAAAGAGGAACGGGCCTTGCGAGCCGACGTATACGCTCAGCTTGTACGCAACGAGTTGGAGGCGGTACTGCCGGGGGTAAAAGTACAAACGGTACAAGTAAGTTTCTTTGGTGGAGCGGATGAAGCACCGCTGCAAATCATTGTAGGTGCCACCAAGCTGGAAGACGCGATGAAATATGCACAGAAGGTGCTCGGCTTTTACAAAGAAGTTCCGGGTACATTGGCGCCAGAAGTGTCGGTAGAGGAAGGTAGCCCCGAAATCAAGGTGGACATCGATCGCCAACGGATGGCTGAGCTCGGGCTCAACATCCAAACGATTGGGGCAACCATGCAAACAGCGTTCAGTGGCAACACCAATGCCAAGTACCGCGACGGCGCTTACGAATACGACATCAACATCGCCATGGATGAATTCGACCGCAAGAACATCGACGATGTATCAGCGGTTGGGTTTGTAAACCCTGCCGGGGAACTCATTCGCCTGGAGCAATTTGCCCGGATTTACCAAACCACGGGCCCTTCGATGTTGGAACGCAAAGACCGTGCGGCTTCCGTGACGGTCAAATCCTTCGTATTGGGTCGTCCTTCGGGTACCATCGGAGCGGAGATTCAGGCCAAAATGGCTCAGGATCCTCCTCCTCCGGGCATTACCATTTCGTACGAAGGTGACCTCAAAAACCAGTCCGAAGGATTCGGTAGTTTGTTGATTGCGATGGCTGCGGCTTTGTTGTTCATGTACCTGATCATGGTAGCCTTGTACGACAACTGGATATACCCGATGGTGGTGATGTTCTCTATCCCGGTGGCGATGGTTGGGGCATTTTTGGCCATGGCGCTGACCATGCAAACCCTGGACATCTTTGCCATGTTGGGGCTGATCATGTTGATTGGTTTGGTGGCCAAAAACGCCATCCTACTGGTCGACTTTACCAACCAGATGAAGGCTGAAGGGCACCATTACAAAGAAGCACTGGTTTTGGCAGGTCGCACGCGTTTGCGTCCGATCCTGATGACCACCATTGCGATGGTTGCGGGTATGCTCCCGATTGCCCTTGCCAAAGGTGCTGGTGCGGAATGGAAAAATGCCCTGGCCTGGGCCTTGGTGGGTGGTTTGACCAGCTCCATGTTGCTGACCCTTGTGGTGATTCCAGCGATCTATTCCATCGTGGACCGGATTGGCTTGTTTTTCACCCGCAAAAACAAGGGTGGTGGTAACAATACACCTGAGTCTAGTTCCAAAGTGGAAGTGCTGGATTCGGAGATGATTGCTTAGGTTTTACCCAAACGAATGTAAATAATAGGCCTTGAGCCAATAAAAAAGCCTCGCTTTGTGTATGCAGAGCGGGGCTTTTTATTAGTGACCTATTCAATTTTTTTATACCTGAAATCACACTTTTTAGCACCATTGGCAATCGTCCCACTACGGATGAGTTGCAGCCCGGCCAGCTTGGAGGTGATTTCATCTACTTCGCACAGGATGCTGGCGTATCTCTGGTAGTTGTGTTTTTTGAACAATTTGCAGATGCCACACTCCAGGATGTCAACGCCATAGCCAAAGCCATAGGTTTCGGCTTTGTCGGTAATAATGTTGGCTAAAAAACCGTCGGGGTGGCCCAGTTTGTTCGCTTTGTGCTATAGCGATTTAATCAAATACTGCCCAAACCAGGTATTCATGAGTTTTACAGGCAGTTTTTTAAGCAGGGTTTGCAGTTGGTTCTTTGGTTTGATATAATCGGTTACCACTTCCAGGCAAATGAGCCGAATGCGTTCAAAAGGTTCACCTTGTTCATCAAGTGTTTGAATCAAGGCTAAAAAATAGGCGCTAAAATCGAGCCTTCGATCGATGGGGTTTGTGGAGGTAGCAGCAAAATTGGAATCAAGGGAAATGTGCTGATAATGGGTTTCTACTTCGGCCATCATTTGGGTGAAGGTGTGTGGAAAGTGGGCTTTGAGGGTGTTTAGGAAGTATTTTCTGTAGGTTTTCATGGTGATGTTTAGGTTCGTGAGGGAGAATTATTTTCTCATGATTTTCACTTTTTTGATTGCTCCACTTTCAAATAAAAGCTTTCTTGAGTAACATTTTCCATTTTCCCCTTCAACCATTATTTTGTACTTGCCATGTGGCACATGAACACCACTCCAAATCCCACTAGGGTTTACCACCTTTGCTGAAATCTTTTTTTCTTGCTCATCAACTAGCCAGATCACGGGATTTCCAGTAGCATTCACCAATTCAACATTTACAAAGGCAGTCACTGTATCCATAATGCCAATGGTTTTTGCTTCGATGATTTGGCAAGAATCATAGGATTGGTATTGGACATATAGCCGCTCTTTAAAAGACTGTAAGGTGTCATTTTGTTGGTGAAATTCTTTTTGAGCGGGGTATTCTACCCATAAGTGTTCTTCATCAATCCATTTTACGACCAATTCTTCCTCGAGCGCATTTATAGCAAAAACCCCAGCACTACCTTTAATCCAACCCTTCTCAAAATTAACCAGCAATTGGGTATTGATTCCACTTGAGGGTGGGTTAATAAATTCAATGGATTTGGTTTTTTCAGGAGAGGGAATAACCCCTTCTCGAAGGATTGATTCAGTGCTGCTAGCACATGCCAGGAGTGAAAGCAACCAAAAACTCAATAATACTCTGACTATCAAATTCATAAAATCTAGAATTAGTGAAGAATGAAAGCAATTACAGCTTTATAGGATAAACAAGAATTGTCAAGGGTTAGTGCCCATTTTTATGTTTAATCGCTAATATTTCAGCCCAACACCTTCGCTTTAGCCTCCCCTGAAGAAATCACCGGCACGATCTCAAAATCCGCCAAATCCTCCCATTTTGCAACCCAGCTTTTCAACAGTTCCAGCGATTCACTTTCCATCACCTGGTAACAAATGCTGACGTCTTCGTTGATCCAGCTGTGCAAATAATTAACCCCAGCGGGCAACATCCGGCCTTTTTCATCAAAACGTTGGTATAAGGCTTTGATGGTTTCTGGTCTGAAATGTTCAATGATGATGTAGGTGCGCATTGGGAAGGGTTTTATTTTGAATTGATTCTTTGGTAAAAATATCAAAAGTGGATTATATAAAACAGTTTTTCTGGATTCTTAAAACAAAAAAACTGGCGCATTCACCCCCTTATCTTGTCGTGTTCATCACGTACGGCGTTATTTAAAACAATTTATCTTTGCTTTACTGTATCGATAAAATGAAAAATCAATGGATCCGATTGTTTTTGACAAAGAAATAGCCGTTTGTTGTGTGGCCGCCAGCTCATTTCCAGATGGTGTTCTGACAGCCTTCCAAACCTTACATGGGAAACTCGACCGCAAAGAAGAGCGTCAACATTTTGGCATCTCGCATGGTCAGGCTGATGGTGGAATTCATTATCTGGCGGCGGCTACCGAGCGGAATGCAGGCGAAGCGGAAGCACTGGGGTTGGATCGTTTTACCATTCAAAAAGGTTCTTATCTTGGGCTTACCATCCAGGATTACCTGAAAGACCTGGGCGAAATTGGTCGGACTTTTCATCAGCTTTTACAAACCCCCGATCTCGATCCAGAAGGGTATTGCCTGGAAATATATGCAGGCAAAGATGTGCAATGTTTGGTTAAATTGAAAACTGAGCCCATTCCGCTACCCGCTAAACTCGGCCAACCTGCTGAACGCGCCCTGGCAAGCGCTGGCATTAAAACCCTGGAAGATTGCTGCCAATTTCGGGAAACGGAGCTCGCCAAATTACACGGTGTAGGCCCCAATGCCCTTACCAAAATTAAGACAGCAATAGCTGAACATGGTCTACACTTCGCGTTATAATTGTTTCACTTTTTCAACCGATCAAAATGGCTAAAACTGACTACCAATCCGTCGACGAATACATTGCGCTGCAAGCTGCCGACAAACAAGCCGCACTGGAGGAATTGCGCCAATTCATCCGCAGCCAAATTCCCCCAACGGCACAGGAAGTGATCAGCTACCAAATACCGATGTACAAGTACCAGGGCATCTTGGTGGGCTTTGCCTGCTTTGCGAAGCATTACAGTTTCATCACGGCGAATGCCTCAACTTTGGAGCAATTTCGGGTGGATTTGAAAGACTACAAGTTTTCCCCATCAGCCATCCAATTGCCTTATGGGAAGCCCCTGCCAACGGAGCTTTTGGCACGCATCATTCAGCAACGCGTGGTGGAGAATGAAGGCTTGGCAGCGAAGAAAAAGCAGAAATAGACAACAATAGGTTCATATTCCAGGCCATTTTGTATTCCAAAAACGAAGGACATCAATTGCCACGTGCTTTAGCGCGTGGACGTGGACTGCTCTTCTTGATGGGCTTCAGCCCAAATCTTAATTTTTGAGCCCGGGCTAAAGCCCAACACAAGGAACTTCTTCCTATCCACCAGCTGAAGCTGGAGGCAATTGATGTCCTCCGAGCAAAATGCCCCTGTATTATACCTTTTTTTCAAAAATCATACACATGCCTGCCATGTCATAAGTAGCGCCATACATAATGACGGGCGGCTCAGTCTCCTGATGGGTTTGGATCAATTCAAACCCACATTCTGCAAAAATACGTTGGATTTCTTCTTTACCCCTTAGCTTAAAAAGTGGCGTGGTGAAAGGCAGTTTTTCCATGATTTCCTTGGGTCGAATGCCTACATAAAACCTGGCCCCGGGTTTCATCACCCGTCCAATTTCCTGCAAATGGGCAAAGGGTTTGTCCCAAAAATAAATCACATTGATACAAAATACCGCATCAAAAAGGCTGGCAGCATAAGGCAATTGATCACTGTTGCCCATTTGCACCTCAAGCAGCCCTTGTCGAATCAAGTCGATATTGTTTTTGCGGGCTGTTTTGACCATGGCAGCGGAATAGTCGATCCCGTAGAGTTTGAGTTCTTCTGCTTTTTGTGAGACCTCCTTAAAAAAATGCCCATTGCCAAAACCTATTTCGAGTACCTGATCGCCTGTACTTAGTTGCAAGTGTTGCAAAACCAGCTTGTACAAACTGCGATTGCTTTCGTTCATACGTTCGCCAATGATTTTGGCGAATGCTCCATGGGGTTTGCGCAATTGTTGGGCAATGAATTCGGGCGTTGGAGTGGGCTTGAATTTTTGAAGGAGCTTTTTTAGGAATTGGAGCATCGGTGATGGATTTAGAGCTTGTTTATGTTTTCAGGGAAAATTATTCATACAAAGTTCCCATTTTTATTTTATTTTTGAAAAAAATCCAAACAAAAATATGAGCTTCCATATTCTCAATGGCGATAGTCTGGCCCAAACCTTTGCCCAAAGCAATATCCCTGGACACCGCATCATTTGCCGCGAATGCCTGATCGATGGCCCCGCTCAGGCTGCTGATTTGGACAATTTTTGGTCCATCCGCGCCAATTTTATCGCCCAGGGTTACGGCGAAGCCCGCGAGAAGTATTACGATGTGGTGGTGAAAGAACTGGATCAAATTCAGCGCCTTCCCGAAGAGGCCGAAATCAACCTGTGGTTTGAAGACGACTTGTTTTGCCAAAGCAACCTGTGGTTCATACTGGCGCTGCTGGTGAATGCCAGTCCGCAGCTTAAAATATACCGGGTTTTTCCGGTGGAACCCGCCCAAGATCACTGGCGCGGTTTTGGAGATGCGGATGCGGCCAGTTTGGAGCAAGCTTATGCGCAACGAGTGCAATTTCACCAAACCGACCTCGAACTGGGTTTGGCATTGTGGGAGGCATTCCGCAGCAAAGACCTGAAGCAATTGCAAGTTTTATCTCGTCAGCCTTCGGCCTGTTTCAATCGGCTGCCGGAAGTTGTTCAGGCGCACATCGATCGTTTTGCACCACAAGGGCAATTGGGTCGCCCCGAGCGATTAATCACCGAGATTTTGCAGGGCAACCCGGATGATTTTAATGCGGTTTTCACGGCTTTTGGGCAAAAAGCCGGGGTGTATGGGTTTGGGGATGTGCAGGTGAAGGTGATGTATGAGCGGGTGTTGAAGGCGGAATAATTGTTTGCTTTGCTATTTCCCATGAAGATTCAATTCATACTTTCCAATATAAGGCAAATTATCCCCTCCCATATACAAAAAACCATTTCGTTCCTTTACAGAACCCGCTTCGGGCATTGCGGTTCCTGTGGGATCGAAGTAAGTGTTCAATATTGTTCCATTTTCAGCAATATGCATGACCATTCCAAATTTGTCTTGCTTGGGTTGCAACCAGGTGGGCAAAGCATAAACAAATTTCTTCATTCCTATTTTTGGGTGTATTTTATCAAGTGCATCATTTCGTTTGGTCGTAAAACCAAGCCAAAATGTACCATCTTCAGAAATAGAAATACCATTGGGAAAGCCGTGTAAATTGTCCATAAAAATTTCTGTTTTACCCGCCTTTTCGCCTTTAAGCCAATATTTTAGTAGGCGATACTTGGTGGTTTCTACCATCAATAAATAGGTCTCGTCTTTTGAGACGACCACTCCATTTCCAAAAAAAGTACCGTCAATGAGTGTTTTAATTGCTTTGGTTGATGGGTTGTATTGGTATAGCCCGCCATTAGGCCTCATTTCCAAAATAAGCTTTCTACCATATTTTATGTTATAAGGGCTTTCAAAAGAAGTATTCGTAAAATAAATATTTTGCTTGCTATCAATGTCCAAGCCATTGGGGATTAAAAAACTTCTGCCTTGATCATCTTTATTGGCCAGAACGGTCACTACTTTTTGCGGGCTGATACTAATCAGTCCTTGTTTGTGGCTCAAAGCAATCAAGTTATTTTGCTCGTCAAAATGCAAACCAGCCACCCAGGAACCCGCATTGTAAAATATTTCGATTTTTCCTTCGGGATTAATTTTTAATATCTTTCCGTCTGAAAAATCGTTTTCTGCCTTATGAACACCGCAATAAAGATTACCAAGACTATCAAAAATGATGTCTTCTGCACCGACCCAAGTGCCCAAATCTATTTTTTCAACCTTGCTTAGTTCATTGTTGAGTTGAGTAGTTCCTTCAAATAAAGGTTTGGGTTCAGGTTTCCAAGCCAAAGGCTTAATGCCACAAGATTGGGTAAGTAGCATCGAAATTACAACCCCGATGACAAAATAAACTGATTTGATATTGCTCATTTTCCTTTTTTTAGAATGTTTTGCAAAGGTATGAGCACTATTTTTCAAATCTGTTTACATATGTAAAGAAACAAAATCAGGGCTTCTCTGCTCTGATACGCGATAGTTGGGTAGGCGTAATACCCAAGAATGAGGCAATATGGTATTGTGGAATTTGTTGTTCGAGTGTAGGGTATTGCTGTTGAAATATTTTGTAATATTCTTTTGCTTCCAATGTCAGCAAGTTGACTTCGCGTAGTTCTTTTTCTACAAAATAATATTCTGCCATAATTCTCCCCAATCTTTCAAGGTCTGGGCAGGTATCATAAAGTTGTTCAATATTGGCATAATCTGTTTCCCAAATTGTGCAATTTGTCAATGCTTGTTGCGCCAATTTATTGGGTGTTTTTGTGATAAGTGAGGAGTAAGCGCCAATAAAAGCAGGTGCTATGAAAAAGTTTTTGTTGAATTCCTCGCCTTCTTTATTGGTATAAAATGAACGAACAACGCCATCTTGCAAAAATGCAATTTTGGTGGCTACCTTGTCAATTTTACAGAAATATTCGTGTTTTTTCAATTCTTTTTGGACAAAAACGTCCATCAATAAAGCCCAGGTTTTGTCCGAAAGTGGAGTAATCTGATTTAAGTATTGATGAAATTTTTCCATTTAAGTGATTTACTTGCTGCAAAAAACTTAGAGCATGTCTCAATTTTTTGAGTGCATGACAAAATATTGAGACATACTTTTAACTATTCCCCCAGTACTTTTTTAAGCAGGTATTTTTTTGCAGATTCCGAGTCCCGCTTACTCCCGTCAGCATTCAGGCTGACCAAGCCATCGTCGGTGACCTGATATTTACTGATGCCGGATTTTTGGTTCAATGTGACTACATCGCCGTCAGCTGTCCAGGTTCCGGTTGATTCAACCGTCCGGCTCTCTTTTCCTTTGTATTCTTCCTCCAGGGTAAATGTTCTTTTTTCATCTGCATTCAAAGTGAGCATTGTTACAATCTCGTCACAATCCGGGCACGGTACAGTGCCATTGTAAAACGCGGCCAATTGATTCACCATTGCTTCCTCGTTGGCAATAGCTGATGAATCAGTTGTGTCGAGTGTTTTTTTGGTTTTTTCTTGACAAGAAAAAAGAACAATCATTGAAAAGCATACAAAGATTAGTTTTTTCATTTTCCATTGATTTTAATGCTGTGAAGCAGTTTACATGCCTATGCCGCCAAAGGATTCGTCACAGCTTTGGCCAAGCCTTGTCGATGTGCAATTCATGTGGCTTTTAGTAAATTGGCAGTGGCAATTTCGCTATAAGTTACAAGAAAAACTTAAAATACACCCATTTTGTACAATTCAGCTTTTTTGTTAAACCCTGAATTGGAATCGCCTCATCAGTGTTTTCATTTTTTTGACATTAGTTCATTCAATAGTTGGTAAGTTTCTATCTGTTCAATCACTTCTTCAAAAAAAACTCCTCCCCTCCAAAATACCTTGTATGCACGAGCATTTTCCCTAGCACTGATGATTCTGTATTGATCATCCAGGATTTCGATGGCACAACAATCTTCCAGTGCTATGGCAACTACGCCGTAAGTTTTTCTCATCATTTTTTTCAAATCGGGTCTTCTATCGGCTTCGCTATCGTAATGGGGACAATGTAAGGCCTGAATCAAATTCAATCCTGTTACTTTGATTAAACCAGCTTCAGGGTTGTTGAATTTTCTCGAATCTGAATTGCCATATTTGAACCAACAAATTGATCCGGCACTAATCCCACACAAGACCTTTCCTTGTTCATAGGCTTCTCTCAGCAATACATCCACACCCGTTTTTTTCCACACTTTCATCATTCTAAAAGTATTCCCACCACCGACGTAAATGATGTCTGAATTTGATATTTTTTCAGCAATCGTTTCTTGGGTGGGCTTCTCGCTAATCAAATACAACACATCACAATTACAACCAAACTGGGAAAAATGTGCACCCAATTGATCAAAATAGGAAATTGAGTCTCCACTCGCCGTGGGCAAAAACAATAAATTGGGCTTGCTTTTTTTAGACAGCTCCACAATCCTTTTATTGATGAGGGTATTGTCTTCAAAGGTTTCTCCACCGCCAATGGCTACAATTGTTTTCATATTTGAATTAGGAATTTGTTGGTGACAAAATTATTATGTTATGTACATTTTATCTAAGTAAAAATGAAACTACAGTTGCATAATTACTTGGATAAATTCAGAAAACAGGAACAATACGCGCGATAAAGGAGATGATGAGTTAATAATGGCTCATTTACATTTCATCCCCCCAACAGGGTCATTTTCCTCTCCCCCAGCCCTTCCCCGACTTTATTTTTTCCACTTTTCCGACTAATCTCTTACATTTAAATCAATTTCAAACATCAATCCAAGGTTATGCGCATGTTTCTCTCCATTCTGGCACTCATTACCCTGACCAATTTCGCCCTCTGGGCGCAAAAAGACAAAAAAGTGCCTCCCCCCGCGGCGGTTCCAGCCAAAGCGGAAAAACCAACCGTACACCAATCCTCCACCTACAGTGGCTTGTCCCTGCGCAGCATTGGCCCGGCGGTCACTTCCGGGCGGGTCAGCGATTTTGCGGTCAATCCGCGCAATCCCGCGGAGTATTATGTGGCGACCTCCTCCGGTGGCGTCTGGAAAACAAACAATGCGGGTACTACCTGGCTGCCCATTTTTGATGGCCAAGGCTCCTATTCCATCGGTTGTGTCGCGCTTGATCCAAGTAATCCAGCCACAGTATGGGTTGGCAGCGGCGAAAACAACAACCAACGGGCGGTCTCCTACGGCGACGGTGTGTACAAAAGTGAAAACGGCGGCAAAACCTGGCGCAACATGGGCCTAAAAAACTCCGAACACATTGCCAATGTCGTCGTTGATCCCAGCAATTCCAATACCGTCTACGTAGCCGCTTACGGCCCGGTCTGGAGCGACGGCGGCGACCGTGGCGTGTACAAAAGCACCGATGGTGGCGAGACCTGGACCAACGTCAAATCGGTCAGCGCCTATACGGGTTGCAGCAACCTGATCATGGATCCACGCAATCCGCAGGTCTTGTATGCCGCCTTCCACCAGCGCCAGCGCAAGGTGTACACTTACATCGGCGGTGGCCCCGAGTCGGCTTTGTACAAAACCACTGACGGCGGTGCGACCTGGAAAAAACTGGATGGCCTACCCAGCGGTGATGTTGGGCGCATTGGCATCGACCTCTCGCCAGCTAACCCCGATTATGTATACGCCGTCGTGGAGGCTCAGGAAGGCAAAGGCGGCGTGTACCGCTCCACCGACCGGGGCGCCAGTTGGGAAAAAATGAGCGGCGTATTTACCAGCGGCAACTACTACCAGGAACTCACCTGCGATCCGCGCGATGTAGACCGCATTTTTATCACCGATACCTACTACAAGGTGAGCGACGACGGCGGCAAAACCGTGCGCAACCTGGGTGAAATCAACAAACACATCGACAACCACTGCATCTGGATTGACCCCAGCAACACCAACCACCTGCGCGTGGGTTGTGATGGGGGAATTTACGAAACTTGGGATTTTGCCAAAACTTGGGAATTCAAACACAACCTACCAGTCACCCAGTTTTACAAAGTAGCCACCGACAATGGCCTGCCCTTTTACCACGTGCACGGTGGAACCCAGGACAACCTCAGTCTCGGCGGCCCCAGCCGTACCACCAGCGACAACGGCATCACCAACGCCGACTGGTACGTGACCAGCACCGGCGATGGCTTTGAAACCCAGGTAGACCAAACCAATCCCGACATCATCTACGCCCAAAGCCAATACGGCGGGCTTTCCCGCTTCGATCGCAAGAGTGGCCAATCCGTCTTCATCAAACCGCTCGAAGGGGAAAACGAACCCGCCCTGCGCTGGAACTGGGATGCACCGCTGAGCATCAGCAACTTCTCTCCTACCCGCCTGTATTTTGGGGCCAATAAAGTGTTCCGCACCGATGACCGGGGCAACAGCTGGAAGGTCATTAGTCCCGACCTCACGCGTGGCCTCGACCGCAACAAAATGGAAATTATGGGTAAGGTGTGGAGTGTGGATGCCATTGCCAAAAATGGCTCTACCGACATCTACGGCCAAACGACCAGCATCGCCGAAAGTGCCGTTGATGAAAAAATCCTTTGGGTCGGGACGGATGATGGTTTGCTGTGGATCACCCGCGACGGCGGCAGCAATTGGGAAAAAATGGACAAACTGCCCGGCGTACCCGACAACAGCTACGTACACCAGGTCATCGCTTCACGCTACGACAAAAACGGCGCTTACGTCTGCTTCAATCACCACCGCTACGGCGAATTTAAACCCTACCTGCTCAAAACCAGCGATGGGGGCAAAACCTGGAAGTCCATCAGCGCGACTTTGCCCGAGCGGGGCAGTGTGTACAGCGTTGCCGAAGATCATGTCGATCCCAATTTGTTGTTTTGTGGCACCGAGTTTGGCCTCTTTTTCACCCAAAATGGTGGCGAAACCTGGATTCAACTCAAGTCCGGCCTACCGACTATTGCCGTGCGCGATCTCGACATTCAGCGCCGGGAGAACGACCTGGTTCTGGCTACTTTTGGCCGGGGTTTCTACATTCTGGATGACTACTCGCCACTGCGCAACCTCAAAACGGAAACTTTCGATCAGGCGGCGACCATCTTCCCTGTGAAGGATGCCCTGATGTTTGTCCCGAATAAGCCGCTCGGTTTACGCGACAAAGGCCACATGGGCAGCAGTTATTACGCTACCCCTAACCCACCCCTTGGCGCAGTATTCACCTATTGGCTTAAAGAGGACATCAAAACCTTAAAGGCCAAGCGGCAAGAAGCTGAAAAGGCGAAATTCGATAAAAAGGAACCCGTGTATTATCCCGATATCGAGGCACTGCGCAAAGAAGATGAGCAGCCCGAACCTTACCTCCTCTTCACCGTCGCAGATGCGGATGGGGACGTAGTGCGCCACCTCAAAACATCGGCAAGCAAGGGCCTGAAGCGCATCGTTTGGGATTTCCGCTACAATACCATTGCTCCGGTTTTGGGTCGGTACAAGCCTGCGCCCGATCAGTTGTTCGGTGCTGAAGAAACGGGGCAGTTGGCCTTGCCGGGTACCTACAGCGTCAGCCTCAGCAAATACGAAGATGGGGTATTGACGACCATCGCCGGACCCGTCAAATTCAACTGCAAAGCGCTGAACAATGTCACCTTGCCCGCCACGGACTTGCCTGCCTATGCCGATTTTGTTGCAAAAGTGGCCAGCCTAGCCAAAGCACTCAGTGCGACGAACAACATCCGGGGGGATTTGAGTGGCCAACTGAACGCGATTCAGACCGCCATCCAGGAAATGCCTGCCCCACCGCAAGACTTGTTGCAAAAAGCCTACGCCTTGCAGCGCCGCCTGAATGCAGTGACGTTACAACTCAATGGCGACGCTACTCGCGGGCGCCGGGAATTTGAAACGCCCTCTTCGATCAATGATCGCGTGGGTTATGCGCAGGGGGTGATGTGGGGCACTACTTCGGCACCTACGCAGACGGCGATTGACAATTACAACATCGCTGCGAAACAGTTTAAGCCAGCCTTGAGTGAATTAAAATCCATTGCTGCGGAAGTGACGGAATTGGGCAAGCAGTTGGATGTGAAGGGTGCGCCGGCTACGCCGGGGAGATGGCCGAGTTGGGAGTAGGTATCCAGGGTTCCAGGGTTTGGAGCATTATTGACAAGCTATGTTCTGAGCAACTTGATTTTTGCCAGAACATAGCTTAACTTTGTTACAATGATTCATCTTGAAGATTAATTATGAATTTACTGGATTCAATAAACACTATCGTTCCATTGTTTTCTGAGCCAAATGGGGTCATTCGGGTTGGAAATACTCGGGTTACGCTTGAAACGCTGATTTATCAGTTTAAAAATGGATCAACGGCTGAAGAAATTGTCTTCCAATATCCTGTGTTGGACTTGGCGGATGTTTATGCTGTGATTGGGTTTTATCTGAAGCATCAAACCGCTGTTGAAAACTATTTGCTTAGTTCCAAAGTAGCAGTGGAGAGCATCCAGTCGACCGTACAGCAACAATTTCCTGCAACGGATCTTCGCCAGCGCTTGCTCAATCGGCAAGCACAACTGCCTAAAATCACTGCTTAATGCGCTTCTTGGCTGACGAAAACCTCAACAATCACATCTATCGCAGTTTGTTGTTGCAAAGACCTAGATTGGATATTGTACGTGTTCAGGATGTAGGCCTTTCTGGAAAACCTGACCCTGAAGTACTTAAATGGGCAGTGACTGAAAATCGAATTTTGATTACGCATGATGGACTTACCATTCCTCCTCTTGCCTTGGAATGGATGAATGAAAATCGCCCTATTCCTGGTATTTTTCTCGTTGAACGGTTGGTTAAGTGACACCAGTAAATTTGCCATGAGCGTTGGCTTGGAGCGAATTTGCCGTGGGAAAGCTCTGCTGGCATGGACGAATAGCCGATTTTGTGCACAGAATCTTACTTATTTCTTTTTATCATATTAACTTGTTTTACAAATAATGCAATTTCCCTAAAACAATTAGCAGACTCTAGATTTGCAACATACGCGAACCTTTTATTCGTTCCATCACTATATTCGCAGATTAATTCATCCCCTTTATAGTTATCCCAAAACAAATCTTGACCACCATAAATGTTCCCTGAATGACATATTAATATATCTCCGTTTTTTGATTCTACAAATGCTCCGCCTTGATTTCTATCTCTTTCATCGACTGGAAATGAAATTGTTAAATCTGTTGAAAGAGGTTTGTCTGATATTGGTTCTCCAATTCCATATCCATTCCAATGTCTAAATGACTGGTGAGGATTAGAAATATAACAACCCCACAAGTTTAGTTTGCTAATATAGTTTACTCCGTATTTAAGTTTCCCATTTGGAGATTTCCAAGTGAGTATGGGTTCAGGTCTTTTATCAGCTTTAAAGAACAGCATATCTTTTAGCTTGATTTGATATTTTTTTATTAATCCTGCGCTTTCAATTATTTTCATATTCTATTAAAATTTCAATTGTTATTCCTGACTTTTAGTTTTCTTGTGATGCTTCAGCAAGTGCTTGCATCAGTATTGCAGCAGCACCTGCTTCAAATTGAGGTGTATGCAAATAATAAGTCTTGTAAGGTTCAAAATAGGTTTGCTCTTGATTTTTTGACACGTCAAGGTCTTCAGCTAAGATGCGAATAAGCCTGACCTTATCAAGATAGCTCAACTCGTGTATATTGGGCAGCAACTCTGTTAATGTCACCATGCTAAATTTTTTGTAAAGTTAATGCTTTTTTCATTGCAGGGGAGGGGTCACTATCACCCTAAATTCATCGCCTACAAAATCCTTGAAGTCCCAATTTCAACATCCGCATATTTCCACGCCTTCTCAAAGCGGACCTTCGTTTTATCAAAATTCCCTTTATCCCCCATTTTTTCAAAAACATTCATCATACCCCTCAAGGCCCATCCATTTTCAGGATAAATCTTTAAATCCTGCGCATACACTTTTAGCGCTTCCTGGTATTTTCCGGCATCGATCAAAACTGCGCCTAAATGATGGCGAACCGAAAAAAACCAATCGGGTGGTTCATTGTAATTTAAGGCATCCTCTTGTTCAACCGCTTCTGTCAATAGCGAAATGGCAGCGGGGAACTTTTTTTCTTTGGCCTGAATTTCTCCGTCCAATGTTTTAGCCGCAATTAGACATAAATCATATACACTGTTGATTCCCCAAATGGTCAAATCCTTGATGGTTGTATCAACCATGATGGATTTCATTTCAGCGAGGTGCTGCTTTGCTTCTGAAACCTTGTTTTGGGAAAGCCTGGCCATACCTTTTGCATAATGCCAAACGACCAATGGATATTTCAGGTCTTTTTCAGGGGCACGAGCGTTAAGGATGTCTTTCCACAAGCCAAGTTTTACTTCCACGTACCAGGGAATCGCGTAGTAATGCTGCAAGGTTCCCCATGCCGGGTCACGCAATAAGCTTTTATGCGCATGGTCTGCTGTGGCAATGGCGCCTTCCATGGCAACTTTACTTTCCCCAGAAAGGGTTGCACAGGCAGCCAGGAAATGGTAGTTGTGGGGGTAATAGGCAAGTGGATACACCCCTTGGGCATGACAGGCTTCCGTGTACAAGCTATCCACCAAGACTGCTTTTTGATTGGCAATGGCACCATCATGATACCGGCCGATTCGGATGTACGTATGAGAAGGCATGTGCACCAAATGCCCTGAACCTGGAACCAGTTCCCGCAGCAGATCAGCACTTGCTATAGCTTTTTCCGCATGTTCGGACATTTCTGCGGCATGAATGTAAAAGTGGTTGGCGCCAGCATGGCGGGGTTCCAGTTGTAAACATTTTTCGAGCACGGCCATAATCTCTGGTGTCCAGGGTTGAATGCTGCCATCTTTGTTCCACAAATTCCAGGGGTGCAAATCCATTAACGCCTCTGCATAAAGGGAGCCAATGGTAGCATCAGCTGGATATTTTTTATACACTTTTCGCATGGCCGCAGCATAAGCAGAATCCAGGAAGGAACGGGCAATGCTGGTATCGGCTGAGTATCGCTGCGTTAATGCTTCAATCAAATCTCTTTCTTTCGGCGTACAGGAAGCCGCAAGCGATTTGGCTTTTTGTGTAGCTTCAAAAGCCCGTTGGAAATTGTCCTTCTCCATGCCAGCGTTGTAATTCGGTCCCAACACGTACGCAAAGCCCCACCAGGACATGGCACACTTTGGATCTTGCCGGGTCGCTTCAAAAAATGAACGCCCCGCTTCGGCATGATTAAAACCAAAAGACAACATCAGCCCCTGGTCAAAGTACTGCTGTGCCTCCTTACTTTTGGTGGAAACTGGAAAATGAATTCCGCCAAGCCCGCTGAACAAGGGGGCTTTTTTCCCTGATGCATACCAGGATTTATCGATTACTTCAGGTGTACAAAGCACGCCATATTGACTGGAGATGGCTCCAGTTTTAGTTGAGTCCTTTTCGTTTTTGGCGGTTTGATTGCAGGAGCAAAGCAGGACAATAAGCCAGCATGTGTGGAGTAGATTGCGCATGATGTTGAAATTTACTTTCTACCTCAAATTATGCCCTTGGTTTTCACCAAGTCAAAAATCGCACCAACCGCAACCCCTATAGCCAATCCCATGGCTATGCTTAAAGCCGTCTTTCCCGAAGAAGCGCCATAGGCTGCTCCGAATGCGACGCCAAGAGCAGCCCCGATGCCAATACCATTTCCTGATTTTTTATTTTCTGTCATAATTGAGTAGCTATTGACGACGATGAGTCTAAATCTACAAAAAATTCTAAAAACAAACGCTATATTTTTAAAAAACAGGCTACCTCCATTCCTGAAGGCAGCCTGCTCTATCATTTAACACTCACTAAAAATCAATAGCTCTGATTCTGCTTCAAATACCCGGGGATATTCGAAGCACCGTCGATTACTAAACACTTTCTTTACAACCGGCAGCTAAAATTAATAATTACTTGTTTTACCCGAAACACGCTTTCGATAGTCTTCCTATAGCTTTGCGGAATTGTTAATCAATTACACGCTAGGCATTATGAATGGATCAAAACTTCTTACAATCGCTTTATTTATCCTAAGTATTACGTCTGTTGCATGGTCTCAAGTCCAGGTTTCTGGTCTTGTGGTCGATGAAACGGAGGTATCGCTTCCTGGAGTAACCGTAGCGGTCAAAGGTACGGTTACAGGTCAGGTTACAGACGTTGACGGTCGCTTTACAATTGGCGCAAAAATCGGCGATGTTCTCGAATTTAGATATTTAGGCATGGAGGATCAAGACATCACTTTAGAAAATCTAAACAATTTGAAAGTGGTGATGAAATCCAACGCGAAACAACTGAATGAAGTTGTTGTTATCGGTTACGGGTCTCAAAAAAAATCGGATGTAACCGGTGCCATTGCATCTTTGAAAAGGGAAGACTTCAACCAGGGGGTTTTAACAAACCCAGGCCAGTTATTGCAAGGTAAAATGGCTGGTGTTAACGTTACAGCTACCAGTGGTGAACCTGGAGCAGCTCAAAATATTATCATCCGGGGAGCAGGCAGTTTGCGTTCGGGGACAGACCCGCTCTACGTGGTAGATGGATTCTTGTTGGATAATTCTTCTCAAGGTTTCAGCACAAACCCATTGAATTTTATCAACCCCAGCGACATAGAAAGCATAGACGTTTTAAAAGACGCCAGCGCCACAGCTGTTTATGGTTCAAGAGCATCGAATGGCGTTGTAGTAATCACTACAAAAAAAGGTAAACTGGGAAAAACGGAAATGAATTTTTCCGCATCTACCGCCTTGTCATCAGTACTTAACAAAATAGATGTGTTTAGTGCTGATGAATTCCGCAAACAAGTGGTAGCGATTGGAGGGAATTTAGAAGATCTTGGTGGGAATACCAACTGGCAAGATGAATTGACACAAACCGGGGTTTCTCAAGAGCTCAATTTCTCTATCGGGGGCGCTGCCAGCGACAAATTTTCTTACTACGCATCAGCTGGTTATCAGGGGCAGGAAGGTATTCTAAAAAACAGCAACCTCAAGAGGTATGCTGGAAAATTGAATATGAACCAAAAAGCATTCAACGGCAGATTGAACCTGGATTATAACCTTACTGCCTCTCACACAGAAAACCTGAGACCGGATATTGGTTCTACCATTAGTGACATGATTGGTCTTAACCCTACGATACCGGCACTTACCAACGGGAAACCTACATTGCTCACTACCAACGCTTTAAACCCGCTGCAAAGATATGACTTATACAGCGACTTGGCTGTTAACAATCGTATTCTTGCCTCCATTTCTCCCTCATTGAGATTATTTAAAGGTTTGGTATACAAACTAAATCTTGGTGTGGACTATTCAGCGACAAACAGGGATATTCAGTATAAGCCCTTTCCACAAGTAATTAATGAATCCAATATTTCTGATGGTTCACTACAAAGTTCTATTCTAACCAGCACAAATCAATTGGTAGAAAATACCCTAACCTACAATTGGAATAATGACATCCATAAGGTAATCTTGTTAGCAGGCCATTCTTACCAACAGTTCAATGATGCCAATAGAACTTTTTCAAATAGAGGTTTTGCCAACAATGACATTGAGCCAAAATATCAGGATCAGACCAGCTCGACAGTATATCCAACTTCTGTAGGCTCAACAGCTGTGAAAAACGAATTGCAGTCGTTCTTTGGAAGATTGAACTACGGTTTCAAGAATAAGTATCTATTGACTGCTACTTTACGTGCTGATGGATCTTCAAAATTTGGCGAAAACAACAAATACGGCCTCTTCCCATCTGTAGGCTTTGGTTGGAATATCAGCAATGAAGATTTCATGGCTAACTCGTTTTTCAACAACCTAAAACTGCGAACCAGCTGGGGACAAACGGGTAACCAGGAAATTCCATCAAAAATCACAAAGGGTAGTTTTGCTGAAAACAGATTAATCACAGGCGGACAAAGTTCGAATACTTACCCGATAGACCCAAATGCCACTTCCATCAATGGTTATCCTTTTGGAATTGTTTTTACACGTTTGGCAAATCCAAATCTTCAATGGGAGGTTTCTACGCAGATAGATTTAGGGGTTGATTTTGCAATTCTTAACAACCAATTGACTGGCTCTATCGATTACTTCAACAAACAATCTTCCAATATATTGCTTGAAGTTGTGCCTGCTGACCCGGTTCAGCCAACGTCTTTATTTTGGACGAATATCAAAGACATGATTATCCAAAACAATGGAGTAGAGTTGGCATTGCAATACAATAGCAAAGAGAATCGGAATTTCAGCTATAAAATTGGGGGGAATATCACTTTCATTCAAAACCAGGTTAAAGATTCACCGTACTCTGTCTTAACGACCGGAGCAGCTCAAGGCTCTGGGCAAACTGGTGCAACTATTAACGGTTACGTTAATAATGAACCAATCGGTGCATTTTATATGCTTGAGTTCAATGGCATTGGCGAACAAGGTCTAAACCAATTCAAAGACATCAACGGAGATGGAGCAGTATTGGACAACGACCGGTATGTGGTGGGGAGTGCGATTCCTGATTTCACTTATGCCTACTTTTTGAATTTGAATTACAAGGGCTTCGATCTTGGTTTAAATTTCAATGGAGTTTCTGGCAATAAAATCTACAATCACACGACGATGACGCTGTTCAGCAAGGCACAGCTTGCCAGATCCAATAACAGTACTGACTTCGCCATTGAGTTTCCAAAAGAGTCGTTAAGTAACTCCAATACTGTTTCTACGCGCTATCTGGAAGATGGTTCATTTATGCGCTTAAATAACGCTACGCTGGGATATAACCTAAAGCCTTCTAAAATCGGCTTAGGAAATACTTTCCAGAATATCCGTATTTCAATAACCGGTCAGAATTTATTGCTTTTGACTGATTATTCAGGGTTTGATCCTGAAGTAAACACAGGATCAAGTTCTAGTGGTATTCAAACATTTGGCATTGACCGTTTCACATACCCCAGCGCAAGAACTTTCTTGTTTGGGGTTAACGTGACCTTTTAAAAAAGTACCTTTTCTAACACTACCAAAACAACAATACTATGTTACATAAAAGAATCATTCAAACGCTATTTACCATTGCTTTTTTATGTGTGGTGCACAGTTGTACCGATCTGGAAGAAGAAATTCTGGATGAGACGCTTACCGGTACCGGACAGGCCGAAACGGTCACTGGATCTATTGCACCTGTGTATGGCTTTCTTCGAAACGTATGGTTGCACACCAGAAATTTTGGTCTTCAGGAAATTGCATCCGATGAAGCCATCCTGCCATACAGAGGAGGCCGGGACTGGTTTGATGGTGGTAAATTCATTGCTGTTCACCAACACTTAATGACGCCAGGTAATAGCCTGGTAGGAGACTCCTGGACGGACATCACCCTGACATTGTCCAGAGCTGTCATCGCCCAAGATCGCTTGAAAATAGAGGCAGATAAAGGCAACGCCGTAGCTCAGGATGCGCTATACGAGATGGTTGCAATGAAAGCCTACTTAAATATGCTGGCACTTGATAACTGGGGATTGGTTTTCAAGAAAGACCAGGCTATTGCACTCTCTGAAATTCTGCGTGGCCAGGAGGCTGTGAGTTATTTAGAAAGTGAATTACTGTCTGTGGTCAATGTAATTAACAGCAATAAAGGCCCGGGCAGGTTTACAAAAGATGCCGTAAAGGCTTTGTTGGCTCGGCTTTATTTAAATGCTGCCGTATATCGGGATCCATATGGTAAACCAGATTTCAAGGCAGCTGACATGGATAAAGTGATCCAGTACACCAATGAAATCATAGCGGGAAAATACTCTTTATCCCCGGAGTATTTTGAACTATTTAACGATAACAACAACAAGAATCCTGAAATCATTTTTTCACTAGACCAAAGAGGCGTTCTGGAAACAGAGCACCAACGTTGGGCTTATTGGTCTATTTCCGGAGACCTCGTGCCAAGACCGGAATTTCCCAGTACGAGAGGTACTGACGCAGCAGCAGTAACGACTGATTTTTATCAAACCTGGGTAGATGCCTATGGCAGCACCGATCCGGCAGATGCAGATGCTCGTTTTTTTCAGGAAAACACAAAAGTGCCTTCGAATCTTAAAGATCTAACGGGTGTGACTCCTGCGAATGACGCAAACCATTTCTTTTGTGTTAAAGCGCAAGATTTTGAAATCAACAGAGGTATTCTTCGAAACAACATTTGGGGGCCCAGAAAAGATGCTAGTGGTAAAATCCTGACATGCAGTGACGGCTCGATCAAAATATATCCTGTGATCAATGCAAGAACAAGCGGCGCGAACCTTGCTTACGTAGATCATACGTTGAAAGTGGATTTTACTGACGCAGGAAGTTTGCACAACACGGGGTACAGATTTTCGAAATATCAGTTCAGTCGCACTGCGCCTAACTGTTGTTCTGGTAGCAGTGTGGATATTGTGTTGATCCGGTTAGGGGAGATTTATTTAATGAGAGCAGAAGCGAAGTTGCGCAAGGGAGATGCGGCAGGTGCATTGGCAGATATTAATACCCTACGAACTTCCAGAAACGCACGTCCAAGTCAGACGCCAAAACCTTTGGCCTCAATAAATCTTGATATACTTTTTCGTGAAAGTGGCTTTGAGCTTTATTGGGAGGGTCTTAGAAGAAATTATCAAATCCGATTTGGTAAATACGAGGGTACCTGGACTGGTAAAACAGATGTCAACGTCAGCAAGCGCCTGTTTCCTATTCCACAAAAAGCAGTTGATGGAGCATCCAGCGAAAAAGGTTTCTTAGTTCAAAATCAAGGATACTAAAATAATACGGAGAGCCTGTTACTAAATATGATAGCAGGCTCTCTTCTTAGGGAGGATAAAAAAATAAATGTTCATTTTTCCTATGGAAAAATGAACATTTATTTTTGCCCCACTACTTATACTTGCGGTAAAACAATTTAAATAGCACAAAATGCAATACAAAATTCGCCAGAGCATAAGACGTACATCTTTTTTCTTTGTGCTTTTCCTTATCTGTTTTCCTTCCTTTAGCCAGCAAAAAGAACTAAGAAAAATTCGTGTAAATGAGGTGCAGGTGATTGGTAGCCACAACAGCTATAAAATCGCCATTGAACCTGCTTTATTGGCATTTCTTCACAAACGGGATTCTGCTTCAGCCAACTCCCTTCAATACGAACACATTCCTTTGACTCAACAACTTGACCTTGGGCTTAGGAATTTAGAACTTGACGTTTTTCACGATCCGGAAGGGGGATATTATTCCAATCCGGCTGGTCTGAATATTGTAAGAATGGCTGGTCAAACACCTGCCCCCTTTGATGCAGCCGGCAAGTTGAAGCAACCCGGCATGAAAGTATTTCATGTCCAGGACATTGATTTTAGAAGCAGCCAATTACTTTTTAAAGACGCCCTCCAGGAATTGGTTTCATGGTCTTTAAAAAACCCTGATCACACACCTGTTTTCATTACCATAAATACAAAAGATGGAAAAATTCCAAATCTCCGAGATCCACTTCCATTCGATGCGGAAGCGTTGGAATCGCTGGATGATGAAATAAAGAAAAATGTAGGAGCGGATAGGTTGATCACACCGGATTTAGTGCGAAGAAAGCACCGTACTTTGCAAGGAGCAATCCTGAATGACGGATGGCCGACCCTGAAAAAAGTGAAAGGCAGATTCCTGTTTATTCTCGATGAAGGCAACACCCGAAGTGATCTGTACTTGGGAAAATTTCCTGGTTTAAAAAATGCAGCTATGTTTGTCAATAAGGAAGAAGGACATCCAGAAGCAGCTTTTTTAATACTAAATGACCCTATCGACAATTTTGAACGAATCAAAGAATTGGTCGACAAAGGATATATGGTTCGAACTCGTGCTGATTCAGATACGAAAGAAGCAAGAACAGGCGATTATACTCGCTTCGAAAAGGCAAAAAAATCGGGAGCACAAGTCATTACGACAGACTACTATGTGCCATCAAACCTTTTCCTTTCAGACTATAAAATCGTTTTTGAGAATGGAAAGTACGAAAGAATCCTAAAGCACAAATAGGAAGCTCTGATTCCTGCTCTTTTTATTTTTATTCCCGATGGTTCGGAGAACGTTGTGCTTTACGAATTTGTGACGCTTATTGGAATCAAAACTGGTCTTGAGTGCCCGAAATCAGAATTAACCGTAAAATATCAGTAACCCTTACAATGTAATCTTTGCATTAAATAATGGTAAACATTTGGTTGAAAAGCTCAGTCTACAATGTTTTTTTGTGGAATACACCTATAATTACCCTAGAATTTAAACAGGCTTATCCATGAGAGTACTTTCAATCCTGCTGGCTTCATTCATTTGCACCACCCCTACCTTGTTTTTTGGTCAAAAAAAAGACCATTACCAGCATGAGTCAGATCAGCTCAAGCTTGACGAGAGTACTCCGCAACTGATGCCTTACAACCGCATGATTGCCTCCGCCGGAAAAGTATTGACTTATGGCGAGCCCCGACTGGAAAACCATACCCTGGATGTGGCGCTACTTCCCGGAAATACACACCTGGTCATCGAAGACCGCTTTGGCATAGCCATTCTGGATCGCCGTTCTAAAACGATCATTACCCGTTGGGAAATCAACAAAGACCCTCGTTTTTCAAACTTAAAAAACACCTATTCCGGGATTAAGGCCCTCGTTTTTCAAAACCAAACCTATATCCTCTGGGGTGCCGCCGGGCAGGAGAATGACAAAGGAGGACTGATGATTGCCTCCTGGGATGGCAACAAAATCACCCAGGTCGAGCTTTTGCCGATCCCCCCCAAAGCGCCAGCGCCTGGTGCACTACCCAACGAAGTAGAAGTGTCTTTTGAGGCTGGTCAGCCCTTTTTATACCTCGTATTAAACGGCAACAATCAATTGCTCAAAATCAATTTTGCCACCCGCCAGATCGTCTGGACAGCCAATACCGGAGTCGCTCCTTTTGGCGTAAAACTGGCCCAAAACAAAGTCTATGTCAGCAACTGGGCCGGGCCTGTGCCCACCGATCCGAGTGTAGAAACGGCCGGAGTACCTTATGGCGAAGCTTATGTAGACCCTCGCACAGGTGCCACCTTGAAGGGCAGTGTGAGCATTTTTGATCCCCAAACGGGCCAACAACTCAAAGAGATAGAAGTAGGACTACACCCCAATGCAATGGTCCTCAGCCCTGACCAAAAAACCCTTTTTGTGGCCAATGGCAACAGTGATGATGTATCGGTGATCGATGTGATAGCGGACGTAGAGAAGCAGCGAATCCCCGTCGGTTTATTCCAGATTGGTGGTGCATTGCTCGGCAGTAGCCCAAATGGATTAGCCTTGGATAGCCTGGGGAAAACACTGTACGTGGCCAACGGTTTGGACCATGCGCTGGCGGTAATAAGCCTTGATGAAAAGCCCAAAGTGATCGGGTACATTCCGACCGAAGCCTATCCGGCGGGTTTGTTGTGCAGCCAAAACACCTTGTACGTATGCAACCTGGAAGCACGTGGCGCCCGAGTACTCAACAATACCCCAGAGCAAAAAAGACGCTTCCCCAAAAGTGATGCTTCTTTTATTGGGGCTTATAATGCCCATGAGCAGTTGGCTTCTCTCTCCATCATTCCCGTACCCAAAACATCTCAGCTAAAAAAATACAGCAAACAGGTCAGGGCAATGAACATGAGTTTCCGGGTGAAAGCTACCCGCCAGGCTCCACGCCCCAATGTAGCTCCACGCCCAGTGCCAGAGCGCATCGGTGAGCCTTCAGTATTCAAACACGTCTTGTACATCATCAAAGAAAACCGGACTTACGACCAAGTGTATGGCGATTTAAAGCAGGGTCGTGGCATGCCTTCGCTATGCATCTTTGGCGACTCCATCACCCCGAACCAGCACAAACTAGCCTTGGAATATTCTCTGCTCGACAATTACCACGTCGCCGGAAAATCTTCTGCTGAAGGCCACCAATGGACCGACGCGGGGATCGTGTCGGACTACGTGGAAAAAAGTGTTCGCGCCTGGTTCCGCAGTTATCCACACCGCCAATACGACGCGATGGTGTACACCAGGGAAGGGTTCATCTGGAACCATGCCCTGGATCATGGCAAAACGGTACGAATTTATGGCGAGGCTTGTGACATGGAGTTTGACCACGAGCTGGACTGGAGCGCGATTTATCAAAAGTATATGAATAAAGAACCCTTCGAATTTAAAAATACCAGTACCATTTCGCGGGTACGTCCCATTTTGTCCCAAAATTTTCCGGGTTATGATGATCCCAAAATCAATGACCAAATGCGGGCCGAAGCCTTCATCAAAGAGCTGGAGGAATACGAAAAAATGCCCGGCGATCAGTTGCCTCAACTCATGGTGATGGCACTGCCCAATGACCACACTGCCGGGACCAGTCCTGGTTTTCCCACTCCGCGCGCACAGGTTGCTGACAATGATTTAGCACTTGGTCGCATGGTTGAGGCTTTGAGCAAAAGTCGGTTTTGGGATTCAACTGTGGTATTTGTTACTGAAGATGATTCCCAAAATGGCTGGGATCATATCTCCGCTTACCGCACTGGCGCTTTGGTGATCAGTCCTTACTCCCGTTTGGGCAAAACGATCCATACCAACTACAACCAACTTTCGATGTTGCGCACCATCGAGCAGATACTGGGACTGCCGCCCATGACGACGATGGACGCTACGGCCCGCCCAATGTTTGAGTGTTTTAGCGATACCGTGCAAAAAGTACCCTACCAATACCTGCCCAATCGGATACCGCTAAATGAAATGAACAAGTCCTTATCGATGTTGCAGGGGCAAGCTTTGTTTTATGCCCAAAAATCGCTGGAGCAAATGAGCGGGGGCGTGGATAAAGGTGAAGATGATTTGATGAACCGGATTTTGTGGTTTGCCAGCAAAGGTGAAACCCCATATCCCGTAGGAACGAAGGCGAAATAAAAGCGTATTTTGCTGGACTCTTCTTAAATTTAGAAGTATTAAAAATTGATATTTGTATTGGTTTTTTCACAAATGTGCATTACTTTTGTAGAACTATCGCTTTTGCGACATTTAAAGGCTATCTTTGGGAACATTTGTTGAGTTTGAGTATTCCTCCCCTCCATTATACTCGCCTCATTTTTGCTGTCTACATCTTCATACCGCTTTATCTTGGTTTTATCACTCTAGAATCACACCATACTTGGGCTATGGTGAGGTTTCAGTGTGTCGCACTGTCTATTTCGGTTGTTGCTTTTCAACAACATCGATAATGGGGCAAAATGAATATTTATTTTTTTATCGCCCCTGGGGTACTCTATTTAACTCATGATCAAAAAAAACTGTAATGAAAAAGCTATTGGTAGCTGTTCTTTTTTTGGCTGCACTTGCTTACGTGATTTCTTGTGAGCGGGAGGTCGCTAGTGATTTGGACCTCGACAGTCCTTTGGAAGCAATTTTGGATCAAAGATCGGTGACTGGATCTTATACGGGTTACATCATGCCGGAAAGCACGGATTATGCCAACCTACCCAATCAAGACCCTAAAAACCCCGTCACAGAGGCGAAGGTTGAATTGGGGAGAATGTTGTTTTTTGAGACTGGGCTAGGCCTCGAAAACAAATACCCCGCTTCTAAACAGGCGTATTCTTGTGCGAGTTGCCACATTCCCAATCGGGGGTTTACGGCAGGTCGTTTTCAGGGTATCGCCGATGGGGCCATTGGTTTTGGGCAGAGTGGCGAAGGTCGCTCCAAGAATCCTGTATATTTTGGGCATGAAGTCGACGCACAAGGCGCTCGTCCATTACCAACGATCAATACCACCTATGTGACCAATGCCCTTTGGGCGGGAACTTTCGGTTCCTTCAACGTGAATGAAGGTACCGAAAGTGTCTGGAATCAGGACACCTTGATCGCCATCAACCACGAGCAATTGATGGGTTTGGAGGCCAATAACGCTCGCGCCCTAGTTGTACACCGCCAGGTAATCAACAGAGCCGTGACTGACTCTTTGGGGTATACGGCCATGTTCGATGCGGCTTTCCCGGATATTCCACAAGGTTCCCGGTACAACCGCAAAACGGGAGCATTTGCCATCGCTGCCTATTTCCGCACCATTCTGACCAATCAGGCCCCATTCCAACGCTGGCTGAAAGGAGAAAAAGATGCGATGAGCACGCAACAGAAAAAAGGTGCCGTAGTGTTCTTTGGCAAGGCGGGTTGTTTCAATTGCCACAATACACCTTCGCTCAACGCCTTTCCGCATCGCTTCTTTGCACTGGGGGTGAACAACCTCTACCAAAGTAAATACAACGTATTTGCCACTGGCCCCAGCGACAAACGCAACATTGGCCGCGGTGGTTTCACTGGTAAAGCGGAAGACATGCACAAGTACAAAGTACCGCAGTTGTACAACTTGAAAGATGTTGGTTTCTATTTCCACGGTTCCAGCAAAACCTCTCTGCGGGAGGTAGTAGAGTACTTCAATGCGGGGATTCCCGAAAATCCAGAAGTACCAGCTTCCCAAATCTCCAGCTTGTTACGTCCACTTAACCTGAGTAAAGACGAAGTAGATAACCTAACCGAGTTTTTGGAAAATGGCTTGTTCGATCCAAAATTGGAGCGTTACGCGCCAAGTCGGACCATGTCGGGGAATTGCTTCCCGAATAATGACCCCCTGTCCAGAAAGGAAATGGGCTGTAATTAACTGCTAATGTTAAACTGCTCCAGCTATTTTTCACGCTTATTCTAGTAGAGGTTTTTGTGAGAAGAGGTGTTGTCGGCTGATTGCGGGCAACACCTCGGCTTTTTTAAGTGGTTAAATAGTATTAATCGACAGAATTCGACGCAGAGATTTTGGATTTCAGCAACTTATTTTTGAAGCGCAATGCAGCGCATTGTAATGAAAAAATAAGGAAGATGAAATTCAAAAGATCAAGTTGAAAATGTCGATTAATACTATTTAACCAATTATATGGCTACTTTTCTCCCAAAGCCCTGCCCCTTCAACCACCAAAACCCCAGCATCCCCACCAAACAACACCCACTCAGCACATACCACAGGCTCCTAAAACCCCATTGCTCGGCCACATTCATACCAATATTTGGCGCAATGATGTGCCCAAAGGCCCAGGCGCTGGAGTACAAGCCCAGGTATTGCCCCTGGGTATTCGCGGGGGCACGATCCACCACGATGCTGTTGGCAAAAGGCAATTGGAAAATCTCTCCAAAAGTCACGGCGACCAAACACAGGATCGCGGCGGTGGCTTGATGGGGCGTAACGTTAAGCAGGATAAAACCCAGCCCGATCATGGCTGCGCCTAAAATCACCAGGCTCATCTTAGCATGTCGCCCTTCGAGACGAGAAACGAGGGGCATCTCAATAAAGGTGATAATGATGCCATTGCCCGCCAGCAAAAAGCCGATCACATTTTCGTCCCAGTGCCAACTCTCCTTCAAAAAGACCGGAACCATGCTGAAAAATTGCAAAAAGGCAACAGCGTTGATCGCAATCAGCACAAAAAAGAGCAAAAACTGCTTGTCTCGGTAAGGGGATAAAGCGCGCCCTTCGGCTTTGGTCGCCGCCTTTTCCTTGCGCATCGATTTTTTTTCTACTAAAAAATAACGCAAAATAAAAGCCGCAGCAATACAAGTAAGCCCATCTACCCAAAATAGCCACTTGTAGCCAAAACTGTGCGCCAAAATGCCACCCAAGGCAGGCCCCATGCCAAAGCCCAGGTTGATGGCCAAACGCACCAAAGTCAAGGAACGGGTATAATCCTCCGGCTTGCTGTAAGCTGAAATCGAGGCCATGTTGGCCGGACGGAAGCTATCGCCCACGATACCTACAATGAATACCGTAATGCACAAACCCAATAAACTCTGGATGTGCTGAAGGGCAAAAAACATCAATCCGGTCAAAAACAGAGACCCAAACATCACCTTGTACGAACCAATCAGGTCACTCAAACGCCCGCCCATGATGGTACCAATTACGGCACCAGCGCCAAAAGAAGTCAGAATCAAAGCCGCTTGTCCCTTGGAAAAATCCAGTTCCTGGGTCAGGTAAACGGCCAAAAACGGGAATACCATGGTACCCGCGCGGTTGATGAACGAAACCAGGCCAAGCATCCAGATATCGCGATTGAGTCCAGCGAAAGAACTGAGGTAGGCGTTGAGTGCACGTGTGAACATGAGAATGGGTGTTTGAATTTCGTTGGGGCTGCCCTACGTGGCTGCCCTAACCACGGGGCTACCCCGTACGGGCTGCCCTACGTGGCTGCCCTATGTGGCTGCCCTACGTCGCAGCCCTACGTCGCAGCCCTACGTGGCAGCCCTACGTGGCAGCCCTACGTCGCTGCCCCAAACCAAGGGTAGCCACGTAGGGCTACCCCAACAACCGCCCGGTTGAAAGATAAGTTCCTGAAAAATAAGCGATAAAAGGCTTAATTACAATTGCTAATTTGGGAAAAAGATCATTTGAAATCCCACTCATTTGCAAATTACCTCACTGCCCGGCATTAGGTTTGGGGCGTGGGATCAAATACAGTATTTTCTGCCGATTGTCTGCGTAGTGTATTTTTTCACCATCGAACACAGCGTTTTGCTCCAACATGATGCGTACTTCTTTGTTCCACTCGGGTAAAAAGACTTTGTTGTTCAGTTCGATCGCATAAGTTGTATTGGGCAAAATGGGGTAATCTCCAGTGCCAGGTACTCCTGACTGCATGTCCCACATGCCAATCGCGGGTCCGGCCCCGTGGCCGTGGTACCCAATTGGATGGGAATAAATTTGGGGATTTAAACCCTCGGCCTTGGCCTTGCTGATCGTCGCGGCCAGGATGTCATTGCCAGTACGTCCGGTTTTGTATTCGTTGGTGAGGATGTCCATCAAGCGAAGTCCTTTTTGATAGGCCTGGAGCAAATAAGCCGGGGGAGCCGATTCACCAGGTTTCAATACATACGCATTTTGCTGGGTATCGGTGTTCAAACCCAGGTATTTGATGCCAAAGTCGATGTGTACCAGGTCCCCCGGTTGAATGACAGCGGCATCGGGGCGTTGGGCAAAACTGCGGTTTTGCTCATTGCCACTAGGGTCAGCGCGTTGCACGTCGCAGGTGGGGTGAAACCAGGATTCGAGGCCCAAACCCCGCACTTTTTCCCGATAAAACCAGACAACGTCATCGGTAGTGGTGATGCCCGGCTGAATGACCACTTCGGAAAGCCCTTCGGCGATGATGTCATGGGCAATGCGGCAGATTTGTTCGTATACGGTCAGCTCTGCGGGGGTACGGACTTCCAGCCAGTTGACCGCCAATCGTTCGGCGGAGACCAGCCGTTTTTCATATTTGTTGTCGAGGGATTCGCGGAGTTTTTGGTGGTGGAATGCGGAGAGGCCATCGGCATGCCCAAAGTTGGTACTGAGGTTGATGCCAATGCGCTGGGGGTTTCGTTCAGCGACCAGTTGCGCCAGGCGTTTCCATTGATCGGGTTCTTTTTCCGGGTCCCAGGCTTTTTTGAATACTTCACCTACGTCGTAGCGGGCACAAGCCAGAAATTCCAGTGGCTTGTCCTTACCAGGGTCATAAATGAGCAACATGGTGGTGCGCCGCGCCGATAGCCAGGTAGCGGGCAACATCGTACGCAGCACTGGATCCTCGTTGTACTCCCGCGCAATGACCAACCACATGTCGATCCCCTCCTTGCGCATCAACTCCGGCAACAAACTCTGGCAACGCTCCTTCAACCAGCGATCCTGCACTACCGCCTGCTCCCTCAAGGTCAATACTTTTGCCTGCTGCGCCATACTTACCACAGCACACACCACCCCCAACACCAAACTCAATACTATTTTTTTCATACCAAATCCTATATCAAAATGAACAATCACAAAAAATTACGCGCTGAAAATCGAATGCCGTACCCGCTTTTCACTTTTCACTTTTCACTTTTCACTCTAAACGTAGTCTGTCTTCGGCCGCTCAAAGATTAATTCATAATTCATTTGCATGGCTGAGCTCATGCTGGAAAAAATCTGCACCAGCCGCCAGCCTTCTTCGGCGTATTCGGCGATGATGGTCTGGTAATCCTCTTTGGGGAGGTTGTTCCAGACGTTTGTGGTCAATTTGACAAATGTGTATTCAAACATGGTTTTGTTATGGTTCAAGGATTAAACAATTCGTCGATGGATTTTTGTAAGTCACGGGTTCGGTCTTCGGTGTAGTTGGAGCGGAAGTCTTCTTCCACTTCCCATTCGGGGGTAAAATGCTCGGATGGTGCCGTGGGGGTATGGGCTGCACTCAGTACATTGGCCACCGTTTGCAGTACCACCGAGTCCTGGGTTTGCAGGACTTGATTGATGATGAAGAGTTTGAGTGCTTTTAGTTCCATCATGTGATGAATTGCCTCCAGCTTTAGCTGGTGGATTGTTAGATTGATTGATAATGGGCTTTAGCCTTCATGGTAATTCTTGGGCTAAAGCCCATAAAACCTACTGCTTGTCATCCACCAGCTAAAGCTGGAGGCAATTCAAGAGCGTTACATCTAGAAATTAATTACACCCACCCTTCAACTCCGCGATCCAATCCCGGATCAACTCCACTGCCTCCGTATGCACCATCACCCGGCCAATTTCCGGCATCATCACCCCTGGGTCGGTATTTTCCATGCGGTAGAGCAGAATCGATGCCTTAGGTTGGCCCGGTACAATGCCGAACTGACGGCCGCCCGAACCTTTCCCTGCCGCCACTGGCGGTTTGCAAAAGCCCAGGTGTGCAAGGTCTTGCTCATCAGCCTGCAAGTACAGGCCCGAACTGTGCGCAGGCCCCTGCGGATGGTGGCAATGCCCACAATTCACATCCAGGTAGGCCAGGGCGCGATCTTGCAGGGAGCCGCTTTGTGGTTTGTCCCAAGCGGCAAGTTTGGCAAATTTTTGCCCATGATCTCCTGCCGCCAAATACCCTGCCCTTTGCCAGCGGCTCAGCTGATTTTCGGTTTTACCATCGGGGTAGCGTAAGTCCTTGTTGAGGTTCGCTACTTTGGGGCCGATGGGCTGAATGATGGCATCCCGATTGTGGCAGCTCTTGCACTGCGTCTTATTGGGAACAAGGTATTCAATGTTTTGTTTATGCCCTTTTTCATCCTGCCAGCTTACCGGTTTGATGTCGCCAACAATGTTGAGTTCGGCGTCGTTTTCGGCTTCATCCCACACGTAGGTGAAGGCCTGCCATTCGCCTTTTATTTTCATCAAAAGCCGCGTTTCCACCACGTCCCAATCCGCTTCTGGTTTGGCAAAATCGGCCGGGTAATAGAAGTTTTTGATCAAAACGGCCTGATCCGGGAAGTCCAGTCGACCGTCGGCAGCTACAGTAGCTTGTGTACCTTGGGGCATCCACACAAAGCGGGCTTTGTGGGCATAATCGGTGAACAGCGGCGTGATCAATTCATAAGGCAAAACACCTGCATTGGGCTGCAAATCGCGTTGGATTCCTGTGAAAAAGCCGTAGTCCGAAAGTTTGGGGTAAGGCGCTTTGCCAGAGTCAAAACGCACTGGGCTACTCACCTCCATGCCTTTTTTTTGGGCAGCAGGACTCTGGCAAGTGAAACAAAAACTTAATGCCAGCAAAAAACCAGCGGCTAAAATCCGGCCTTTTCTGAACTGCTTTTTCATTTGCACTGGTACGGTTTTAGGTCAGGGTTGATGTTTTTAAAATCGTTGGCGGCGTCGATGTTGGCAAAACGCAGGCCAGTCTGGGGCTGGTCAATGCAGATGTTCATCGGATTACTGCTGCCGGGGCGTTTGTCGTCCAGGATGCCATCGTAGAGGATGTCCTGGGGTTTGCCGCTGAAGTACACATTGACCATTTTGCCAAAATCCTTGCTCAAGTCGGGCAGGGCTTTTTTGCGTTCAAAATGGTTGTTGTGCAGCTTGATGTCGTAGGTGTAGGGGTCGTAGTTTTTGTCGTCCCATTTTAGTTGCACGATGTGATAGCTGGCAATGGCAGCGCCCATGGTTTTGTGGCCGATGACTTCGTTGTGGTGGGCTTCCACGTCTTTGGCGGCCAGGAAAATCATCCCCGTGCCCGGCGCTACGGTAGCGACGATGTTGCCTTCGGGCGCAAAGTTACGGTGGTTGTTGCTGATGATTTTGTTGTGGTGGATTTTGCAGGTTTTGCCATTGCCTGCGGGTAAGCCAGGCAGGTCAAAGACCAGAATTCCGCCGGTATTTTTTTCCGAACGGCAGTATTTCACTTCGGCGTTGCTGCAATTTTCAATCTCGATCCCCGCTACATTTTCGTGGGCGTAGGAGTTTTTAACCACTACGTTTTTAGATTGCCCGACGTAAATACCCGCATCGGAGGCGAAGGAAGCTTCACACTGATCGATCAACACGCCGTCGCAACCCACGGGATAAAGGCCATAACCGCCGTTGCTGGCTTTGGCACCGCCGCTCCAGGTAGTTTTGACGTTGCGCATCGTGACGTTTTTGGCGTCTTGCACCCGAATGGCGTCCCCTTTGGTATCGGTTACGGTGAGGTCCTGGATGGTCACCGAGTCAGCGGTGATTTTAAGGCCCTCAGCGCCAGCTTTTTGGCCCAAAAAAGAAAGAATGGTTTTGTCTTTGCCAGCGCCCTGGATGGTCACGCCCTTTACGCCATCCAACAACAAGGGGCGGTCAAAATGGTGGATTCCCGCTGGAATGTTGATCACATCACCCGGTTTGGCGTTGATCAATTGGGTTTGCAGGTCGTTGTAGAGTGCGGTGTCGACGTCTCCAGGATCGGAGGGACGGCTGTTGCAGGCGGCGCAGAAAAAGGCCAAAATTGCGAGCTGAGTGAACTTCATGAATTTGGTTTTATTACTTATTTGACGAAGATATAAAACCCCTTGCTTATTTTGGCACCTACTCTATTTTCTTGTTGACAACTCACATTACTTGGTAACTCACATTACGCAAGTTTGGTTCTGAAAAGGTGCAGCTAAAGTGTATAGCTTTATTCTATTTAACCTAAGGTTGTTTAACCGCAGAGTTTCGCAGAGTGCACGCAGAGTTTCACGGAGTTTTTAAGTTAGGCCATCTGCGATGGCAAAGAGTACTCAGAGGCCGCACTGAACAGCAGTTGGTATGAAAAAATCAAATTTCAGTAGCGCCCGACCGCTCGCCACCGCAGGTGGCAAACTCCTTAAAACTAAAAAAAACTCCGTGAAACTCTGCGTGCACTCTGCGAAACTCTGCGTTTTAAAACTGTGTGATGTGTGTTATAAAAACAAAAATCCTAATTATGTCAAAAATTCCTTTGCACCTGCTCCTGTCTGGCATCATGGTGGCCACGATGTACCAACTGGGCTACCGTTGCCAGCAAGCTGATTTTTGGCCCTTGTTGGGGACTTACGCAGCATTTTTTGGTGCCTACGCCCTGGTGCTCAAGCTGGCGATGCAAAAGGTAAGCATTCAATGGTATCTGCTTTTGGGGATTGGCCTGCGGCTGCTGCTCCTGTTTTCCATGCCCAACTTGTCCGATGATGTGTACCGCTACCTCTGGGACGGCAAACTGTGGCTCAATGGCATCAACCCTTTTGTGCATCCCCCCTCCCACTATGTGCAACAAGGCATGCTGCCTGCAGGGCTTAGCATGGAGCTTTACGCTGAACTCAATTCACCCGATTACCACACCATTTATCCACCCATTGCCCAAGGTTTGTTTACGTTGAGTTGTGCCTTGTTTCCAGAGGATCTTTATGCGAGTATTGTGGCGATAAAAGTGGGGATTCTGCTGGCGGAACTGGGCAGTTTGTGGCTCTTGCGGGCTTTGTTGCAACGGTATCAACTCGCGCCACAGCACATCCTGATTTATGCCCTCAATCCCTTGATCATTCTGGAATTGGTAGGCAATGTCCACCTGGAGGCGCTGATGATTTTTTTCCTGCTGCTGGCTTTGTACTTGCTGCAAAAACAGCTAAACGGCTGGGCAAGTGTAGCACTGGCGGGCTCCATAGCGAGTAAGTTGTTGCCGCTGATGTTTCTGCCTTTTTTGATCCGGCGTTGGGGTTGGCCGCAGCGAAGTATGCGGTATTTTGCGTTGCTGGGCGGGGTGTTATTGTTGCTTTTTGCGCCGATGCTCAGTTGGGCATTCATCCAGGGTTTTGCCTCCAGCCTGGACTTGTACTTCCAACGTTTTGAGTTCAATGCCGGGGTTTATTACCTGCTGCGTTGGGTGTTTTATGTGCTGACGGGCTACAATTTGATCCTTTTCCTGGGGCCAGTTTTGGGTTTGTTGGTAGTATACAGCATCGTCAAAATGGCGCAACGGGAGCAGGATTTGCGTTGGGAAAAACTGCCGCGATTGATGTTGCTGGCTTTTAGTTTGTATTTGTTCTCGGCCACGATTATTCACCCCTGGTACCTGGCGGTGCCGATTGCGCTGTGCGTGCTCACGCCGCTGCGTTTTCCGGTGCTGTGGTCGGGGCTGGTGGTGTTGTCGTATAGCCATTATGATGGGGGCGGTTTTGCGGAAAATTATGGGTTGATTGGAGTGGAGTATGGGGTGTTGGGGGTGTTTTTGGCGGTGGAATGGCGGAGTTTGAGACAAAAACAGCGCATGTGAGCGGTAAGCATACAAAAACGATCGATTCCGCTCACTTGTGTTTTTCTTTTGAGCGGAAAGTGTGTTTTTAAGTTGGTTTCCGCCCGCTTGATACAAAGACTTTTCATCAAACTATACTCCAACTGTAATGCCATTTTCACTTAAAATCAAGCATATTAACCTCCAATTGCCTCTTTTCTGTCCTCCACCCGTCAAGTTTTGCTTCCCTCCCAAAAATCCCCGAAACTTCGTAAATTGTCCTCTCCTACAGTCACCAAGTCAGCAACTTATGGCCCAAAAATTCCTTTTTATCGCCTTGTTTTGTATGGGGTTGACCCATCTGCAAGCCCGCCACATCATTGGCGGGGCCATGAGCTATCAGTGCCTGGGGCGCAACGAATATGAGTTTACCCTGCGTCTGTACCGTGATTGTTATTGCTTTGGGTGCCCGCCTTTGGATGCGGTGGCCCACATTGGCATTTACCGTTGCAGTACTCCGGCTCAATGCGGCAACCAGTTCAATGCGTTTGGCAGTATGGATGTACTTCGGCAGAGTTTGCGCAGCATTCCTCCCACGGAATACCCTTGTTTGGTACCCCCCGATGTGTGTGTGGAAGAGGGTGTGTATGTCTTCCGTTACACCCTGCCCTTGTCCACGATGAGTTACCACATTTCCTTTCAGCGCTGCTGCCGGGATGAGACCATGAGCAACATTGCCCTACCCGGATCGACGGGTGCCACCTATACCGTAGAAGTTACGCCCGAAGCTCAGCAATTGTGCAACAACAGCCCCCAGTTTTCCATTGTGCCACCCACGGTGATTTGTGCAAATGCACTGTTGAAGTACGACCATTCCGCCGAAGAAATGGATGGCGACAGCCTCGTGTATGAATTGTGTGCGCCGCTGGGTGGCGCAGGCAATGCCAATGGGCAACAACTTACTTTTACTTGTTATGGTACAACTCCCAATCCAGCTTGTCCGCCGCCTTACACCGAATTGTTCTATCGCAACCCCTATTCCGCCGCTGAACCCATTCTGGGCGATCCGCTGCTAAAAATTGATCCTCACACCGGGCTCATCACCCTGCGTCCCAGTGCCTTGGGGCGTTTTGCCGTGGGCGTTTGTGTGCGCGAGTACCGCAAGGGGCTGCTGCTGAGTCGAGTTACCCGCGACTTCCAGTTCAATGTCACGGATGGTTGTAACCCCAAGCTGCTGGCCGACGTCCGGGAGGATGTAAAGCTGGCCGAAAAGGAATTTTTGATCCGCTCCTGTGGCAAAACCCTGGTGGACATCAGCAATGAAAGTACACCCCGCGAAGCCATTAAGTTGATAAGCTGGAGTTTTGACCTCAAAAAAGGCCCGACCTACCAAAGCAACCAATGGAATCCCCAGATTCAGTTTCCCGATACGGGGCGTTACCAGGGCAAGTTGCTGCTCAATCCTGGCTTTGAATGCGCCGACTCGGCAAAGGTCATAGTCCACGTTTTACCCTTGTTACAGGCCGATTTTAGTTTTGATTATGATACCTGTAAAGCTGGTGTTGTACAGTTTCGCGACCGTTCCATTGTCCATGCCAAATCCATCCAGGAATGGAGCTGGTTTTCGGGTGAACGAGGTACGAGTACGCTCTCCAACCCAAGCTTTCAATATGAATACCCAGGAATAAAAAGAGCACGTTTGACGGTGCGTGATGCCAACAACTGTGTTTCTACCATCCAAAAAGAGGTGCGTTATTTCCCCGTGCCTAAATTGTTGTTGACCACTCCAAGTTCGGCAGAATTGTGTGAACCGGGGCAGGTTTATTTCCAAAACCTATCTTCGCCGGTGGATACAACTTACCGGATTGAATGGAAATTTGGCGACGGGGGCGTTTCCCGCAAGCATAGCCCCAGCTACACCTATCAGCATGACGGGCTTTATTCGGTGTCGCTCAAGGTCATTTCGCCGATTGGCTGCGAAACCGACACCATTTATCCCGATTTGATCCGCATCAAACCTACCCCCCAGGCCGCTTTTGCCATTGAACCGCCGGAGGTGACCAATGTTTTTCCCGATTTCCAGCTCCAGGATCAGTCGACCGATGCCGTTCGCTGGTTGTGGCAGTTTGGTGATGGTCGTCAGTACACCGACCGCAACCTCAGCGCTGCTGCCCGCGAGCTGGGTGCTTTGCGCATCACCCAGTTTGCGTACAACAATTTTGGTTGCCAGGACAGCACTTCCCAAGTCTTGCGCATTTTGCCGGAAGTGCGCTACTTTTTACCCAATGCCTTCACCCCCAATGGTGATTCAGTCAACGATGAACTGCGGGCGGTAGGGATTTTTGCTGGCATGCGCAATTTCCGCATCAACGTGTGGAATCGGTGGGGTGAAATGGTGTTCCAATCCAGCAACCCGCAGGATACCTGGAATGGGCTGAAATTTAACCAAGGTTCTGAATTGCCAGTAGGCGTATACACCGTTTTGGCCAGCTACCTTGATCCCAAAGACCAGTTGATCGAATATCGAGGATTTGTTACTTTATTGCGTTAAATCTTCTGCATGGGTAGAGGAAAGGTAGCATAGTCGAGTGGCAAGCCTTATCTTTAATCACAAAAAAACATGTTTGCATCCTTTCTAGCTGGGGTTAGCGCTTATGGACGTGCGATTCAATTGTGCCTCAAGTACAATTTGTGGATCTACTTTTTGGTGCCCGCCTTGCTGTGTATCCTTTTGGGCGGGGGCATGATCTATGGCGTCTGGAACGTTTCGGATGACCTGGGCAATTGGATGGCTGGTTTTTGGCCCTTCAATTGGGGGGAAAACTGGGTTGACAATGTCGCGCAGGTGTTCGGGGGCCTGGCCGTGGGGGCTTTTGGCTTCATCATTTTCCGCAATCTGATCCTTGCTATCGCGGGTCCTTTTATGAGTTTACTTTCGGAGCGGGTGGAAAATCGGCTTCGCGGGCAGGCTTCCGCAGCCTTTAAAATGAGCGCTTTTTTGAGTGATATGGCCAGAGGCATTCGTATTGCCCTGCGCTTGATTGTGCGGGAGTTGTTTTTCACCACCCTTTTGTTTTTGTTGGGTTTGATTCCTGGTTTGGCCCTAATTACCACGCCGCTGATTTTTATCGTACAGGCTTATTATGCCGGAGCTGGGAACATTGATTTTGCGCTGGAGCGCCATTATCGGGTGCGGGATAGTATTCGTTTTGTGCGGCAAAATCGGGGTCTGGCGATTGGAAATGGAGCAGTATATTTGTTGTTGTTGATCTCAGTGGTGGGATTTTTGGTGGCATTGCCATTGGGTACCATTGCTGCAACGGTAGAAACAGTAAAACGAATTAAATAAGCACTGGCGGCTGATGGCTCATAGCTGACAGCTGATAGCTAAATAAAAACCTAAAACCATGAAAACCCATTTAAACCTACTACTCCTTCTCTGGTTCTGTTGCAGTTGTGCCCAACTCAATTACCTGGATCAAGCGCAAAATGCCTTCAATCAGGGTGCCAATTTGGAAACCAACCTCAGTTTTGGCGAACCTGCCTTGCTGGGGCAACCTTCAGCAGCGGGTAGTCAGGCCATGAGTTTGGCTACACCTGATTTGTGTTACCGCCTGGCCTACGCTCAGGTCAATAAAGCGCTACTCAAAGACAGTAAGCTCAAAGCCGACGGCGTGTTGGTCAATGCCCACTCCCTACGCGCATTGAGTGCCTGGAAACTGGGCCTGTATACTCAAGCTACCGAAAGCGCCCTGGCGGCCAAAATCGCGCTGCAAGATTCTGACGTCCCGCTCCCCCGCGAAGCAGCGATGATGACGGCTCTGGAAGGACTCATCCAAGCGGATCAGGCTTTTGTGGCAGTGCAAAAATTCAAGCTGGACAATCAAACCCGCAGTACCAGTCCCAATGCTTCAGAAGCGCTCAACCTGATGGCCAACATCCGCAAACAATATGAAGCGGACATCATCAATGGCAATGGAACGGGAAAAATTGAAAAAGCGCTGAGCATCCTGGACAATGCCAAACTGGAGGTTGCGGGCCGCGCGGATATTCAAACCTATTTCATCATGTCGCAACTGGCGGCGCTGAAAACCTGGCTAGATGAGTTGGATCAGATTTACAGCTTGCTCAAAACTTTTGGTTTTGCCAGCAACAACAACAATGATTTGAAACGCTGGTTTGATCAGGAAAACGATCGTTTTACCCAAAAGCGAAATTTGTACATGGGGCAGCTAGCGCCCTTGTTGCCGCAACAAAAAGAAAATGTGATGTACAAGCGTTGGGAGGAGTGGTTGTTTAACTAAGTGCTGAAACATCACTTAACTACAGCCCCGGCCAAAAAGCATCTTTTAGATACTCCAACTTGGTTTTGCCATCGTCACGCAGGATGATGCTGATGACGTCGAACCGAATTTCGCCGGGGTGTTCTATCTTTTCGCAATACACCGAGGCAGCACCGGCCAACATACGTTTCTGCTGCGGGGTAATGAAAAATTCGGGTGGACCGAAGCGATCGGAGCTGCGGGTTTTGACCTCTACAAATACAATAATGTTGCCTTCCTGGGCAATGATGTCTACTTCGGCACGGCCAGTGCGCCAGTTTTTGGACCGAATGGTCAGGCCTTGCGCTTCGAGGTGTTGTTCAGCAAGGGTCTCGCCTTTTTGTCCCAAAATGATATTGTCCGTCATTGCACCCTGTTTAATTCACTACTTCGTTGTTTTTTTTCGCAATATAAACTTTTTTTATTAAAAAACAAAAGAGGCAGACTTTTGGAAGCCTGCCTCAGAATACCGTTCAAAAACATAGGTCTTAAGACTATCAATAAGCCGTATAAATCATTCGTTTGCTTGCCGTAAAGGAATCGGTCGAGAGCTGGTAGTAGTACACACCCAAGCCGGGTAGTGTTTGTTTCGGTACTTTCAGTTCGTTGTAACCCCTTTCAAACTTCGCGGAATGTTTGAAAACCAAACGGCCCGCTGCATCGAAGATGCGGATGTGTGCATCCTGCGCTTTTGGCAAGGAAAAAGCAAGGTTTGTTTCGCCGATGAATGGATTCGGGTAGTTTTGGTACAGATGAATCCCTTCTCCTTTCTGGTCGGCAGATTCGTTCACTTTGAGCAATACCTGCATCAGTTCACCCGCCTGGTTGTAGGCTTCGGAAGGAGTGGGTGCCTCTTTGATGGACAGTGCAGTCGCCAAATCAGCTGCCCGTAAGGCTTTGAAGCGTACGGAGAACAATTGGCGGCGACCATCGGGTACATTTTCACCTTTGCTGTCCCAGCTGGTGTTGAGCAAACCTGCTTTCAGGTCGGCGGTGCCCAGGTTGCCTTCACTCCATTGGGGTAGTTCCCCATTTTTGGCATCCAGCAATTGCAGCAAGTGGTGGTCAAAATCCAGGGTAAACTGGAAGCCTTGTACATTGGACACAGCTTCAGCGCTGAATTCTACGGTAACTTCTTCTCCCGCTTCAAAAGCCTGATTGCTGGTTTCAACGATGAGTTCGCCATTTGTAGTCCGGCCATCGGTATTGGCCAGGCTGTTGGGTTTGGCGCTCATGTTCACGTCGCCCACTTTTATCCCCACAAAGTCGGCCCGGCCTTCCTTGGACAAAAAGTTATTGAGGCTTTTTGCTTCAGGGTAAAGTGCCTTGAGTGGATCCTGACCCTCGGGAAATTTGAAATTGGCATCAATAAAGCGCCAGGAAGTGTTCCCGTTGGGGAAACTGGTTTCCATGTTCAGGATCAACTTACGCAGGCGAATCAAGTCTACAGTAGAAATATGCCCAGATTTGTCAACATCCGCAGCGATATGCTGATAAGGCGTTTTGAGCAAGCTCAAGCCCAGGATATGTTTTTGGATGATCACCAGGTCTATTGTCGTCACCCCGTTGATGGGGTCTTCATTTTTTTGTGGTACAATGGTGTAATCTCCACCCAGGGGTACTTCTGGCAACTGGTAATTCCCATCCACACCGGTTGAAGTTTTGCCCAATTGCTTGCTACCAGAGATGGCAACCGATTCAATTTGGACACCTACCTCTGTTTTGATTATCCCTGAAATTTTACCCACTTTAGAGCCATCGGGCGCGCACAACTTTCCATTGTCCTGGATGTCAATAAATGTGGTACAAAAAGCACCATTGTTCAGTGTATCGTACACCCAAAGCTGGATGGGTTGGCGGCCAACGTCGGCACAAGTAAAGGTCACCTGTTCGGCGGGGTTGGTCAGTAGGGTCCCCGAACCCCGACGGATGGCAATACGGGCGGGTTTGCCCCCGCAATCGTCATAACTTCCGGCATCAAACAACTTTGCATCGATGATCGCTGCGGTTTGGCCATCCTTGATGTCCAGCGTAGTGGACAAACCATTGAGACACTGTGGTACGGGTGGTTTTTTGTCTACCACGGTAATGGTCATCGAGCCTAGTGTAGCGTTGCCACACTGATCTACGGCCCGGAAATTGATCTTGTGCTTACCTACGGGATAAGTACCAGAGGCCAATGCACCTTTGAGGTCAGCGTACTTGCCATCATTGGTGATGGTCACATTGCCACCACAATCGGTACCAGTAGCTGCCAGCGTAGTTACTTTAATCGTTTTGCACTGTTCGGTCAAAAAGAAAGTCGTGTCCTTGGGTACCACCAGGGTTGGTGCGGTGCGGTCTTCTACTTTAATCACTTGAGTAAAGGAAAAGATCGACTTTTGTGGATCGGCAGGATCGTGGCCGCACCAGTCGATGACTGACCATTTCCGGAAGATTTGGAAACAAGTTTCATTTTGGGAATCAAACCTGCGGTCTTCATAACTAATGCCTACGGTTCCACAAATTGGGTAGGTGACTACTGGTTCGCGGTTTTCAAGGGGCAAATCTTTAGGATCAGTTTTCCCTCCACATCCTACGATGGTATAGTCCTTAGGCCATTTGATCATTTCCGCACTCAACTTGTTGTTGTTGACAATGGTAATGGTTTGGCTACAAGTAGAAGTGCGTCCTTTCCAATCTTTGGCGGTGAAGGTCCGGTTGATTTTACCCCGATTGCATTCGCCCCGCTCGTAGTTGCTGGTAGAGTCTAGGGTGAAAGAACAGTTTTCGAGTACAATGGGGCTACCAAATTTGTGCAATTGGGTAATATCCGTCGTACATTCAACCGTTTTGTTGGCGGGGCAAGTGATGCGTGGGCCCAATTCATCGCGGATGGTTACGGTAAAGTCACAATCGTTGAATTTGCCATAGAGGTCGCCACCCTGGCGTTCACGCGCTGGATCAACCGGGCCATTGCCTGGATCAACTTCATACACTCGGAGGGTAACTTTTACACTTTGGCTGTCTACGTCATTGCAACAGAAGACTGCATAGTCATCGAAGAATTCCTGGTAATCAGGAGTAGAAGGGCTGTCGTCCCCATTGATTTTGTTGCAAGAACCAGCTACCCAACGACGGGCTTTGTAGTACAAGCGCGTTTTGCAATTGTCGTTGCTGCCTTCATCAAAACTTTTGGCCTGAATGAAAGCGACTCCACCTTCGGGTAGTGAAATGATGTTGTTCTTGCGGCAAACTACAGTAGGGACTTCTTCATCCACAACGGTAAGAGTGGTGGTACATACTGAAGAGTTTCCGCACAAATCAATCGCAGTATACGTAAGGGTATGAGTACCTAGTGGCACATTAAAGTGAGGGTTAAAGCCAGAACTTCCGTAAGAAGCCCGAACTGAAATAGCTGGATTTGGGTCACAGTTGTCACTTGCAGTTGGTTTAGGCAACTGAACTACAGCAGTACATTGACCTGGATCGGTGCCTTTGCGGATCGGTGCCGGACAAGTCACCGTAGGGGCTACCTCATCTCTTACCTGGATGACTTGGGTTCCTTCCCGAACAGCCCCAGTACAACGATCCAATATTGTCCACTTGCGAGAAATCAGTCGACCCAATCCTTCACAAATTTTAGTGGTATCATCGCGGAACGTAATCACAAAATCGCAAAATCCATTGCTCTTGAGTTTACGGCCTTGAAAGCTTGGAACCCCAGTTATGGACGTATCCGCGCTGGGTCGATCACAAGGCAAGTTCACCAGACCGGGGATGCTTACGTCCGCCACTCCGATTTTTTTCAAGAGGATGTTCTGAATACAGGTATCGGCATTTCCAGAAGAATCACGGGCAATCCAACTCCGACGGATGTAAACAGCAGTATCACTGCCACAACGCCCCCGTAGGAATAAATCCTCATAACGTAGGCGTACGGTGCGGTTGATGTTGTCAATCACTCTCGGACGTCCAAGTACATTGGCACTGGTATCTGCTGCGCAAAACAAGGTAGTATCGCGACAAAAGATTTCGGGTGCCTGCGTATCAAACACTTGTATGTATCCAGAGCAATTGAAGCTCGTGGCATTTTCACGTACCAGTATAGTCAAAACTTTTCCAATCCTTCCACGTACACTGATTGTCAATGGATCTGGACCATTGGCAATAAACTCTCCATTTTCATCTACTACGGTAATCGTTTTCGCTCCTGCACAGGTAGAGGTTGCATCAACAATCAGGTCACTACCGATGCTTACTTCACCAGAGGCCCCCACACTAATGCGAACAGGGGCGGTAGGAGAAATACTTTTACACACCAATTGACACTGGGCTGATACCGTTTGGCTCCAGAACATCAGGACCGGAATCAAGATCGGAATCCATCTCGTCCATCCTTCTAAAATTGGAATGTACGGCGTTCTCTCATTCATGGCACTATGTTTTTGACGGTTTCGAATTAAGAATTTTTATTATTCAATTCCAATACCGTGCCAAAGTGCCTTTTTAGGGGCAATAAAAAAATAAGTGTTTCATTTTGCCAAAGGATTAGATGAGTAAACGGTTCATTTTAAGTTTCTTATCTAATCCTTTGGCTCAGGAAAAATGAACACTTATTTTTGCCCCACTACTAAGTATTTTTTTATTTTTTTTCAAAAAAAAAGCCCCCTTCACAACTGAAGGAGGCCATCCCAAAAACCGATTTAAGTATATTCTTGATGCATTTTCAGGGTACCATACAGGTACACTATGAGCAGTATGATTCAATTGGAAAATTAAAATACAAGTGTGTGGGAAAGGAACGTAGCCTTTTAAGGTTACTCAAACAGTTAGAGGAGGGAACAAACTGCTGAGTAGATATTAACGAGCAACAAATATCAAAATTTTATTAGATAATCCCAATACCCTCTTGTTGGTATTTTGAAAAAAAATGATTCCCGGATGAATTAAACCTTGATTAATAAGGCGTTTCATCCGGGAATTTTTTTATTTATCTTCTGCCGTAACGGCTACCAGGCTTGTTTTGAGGTCCTTTGAATCCAAAGGCCAAAGTTACTTCATGAGAGCCAGTAGAGTATTGTTGCAGATCTTGCATCGATAAATCAAAGGTGTAGAAAAAGCGGAAACTCTCCGAAATTTCTGAACCAATCAAGGCACCGATGGTTTTGAGTGAGCGATAGGACAAACCCGCAATCAATTTGTTGTCCAGAATACCAGCTTTGAGGTTGATGTCGACATTGAAAGGGGTGTCTTTAATTTGGCGCACCATTATTGAAGGTTCCAGACTAAGTTGGTTGTTTGACAATTCAAACTTGTGTCCTACCAGGAATACATAGTGCTGAAATAAGCTACCCGATCCCTCACCTGTGCCAATATTGTTCAGTCGCTCTGCAATCAAGTTGGTAAAGCTCAAACTGGCGTAGGTATTTTCATAAAAGCGGGCGAATAATCCCAATGAAGCATCGAATTGTTGACGGCCATTCACCGCTTCTTCGATGATGTTATCCCCTTGCTGATAAATTGGTTCGGGTTCTCCCAATACATTATTGCCTACTGATACCTGGCTGAACTCGGTTGAAAAACCGATGGCCAGTTTGACGTTTTCATTGACTTTGAAGCGGAAACCTGAATTCAAGCGGGCGCGTACGCGGGAAAGGCGAGCAGCACTTTCACCCATGACCGCAAGGCCAAAACCAAAAGTATTGCCCATTGGACCGTGGTATTGCACACCCACGTTTTTAGGTGCATCGGGGAATCCAATCCATTGGCCGCGTGCGTTGAACTGAATTTGGTGGGTTTCTTCAAAACCAGCAGCAGCCGGGTTGATCAAAATTGGCGCCAGGTTGTAGTGGGTAAAAATGGCTTCATCCTGAGCCCAAAGTAAAGCTGTTGGCAACAGCAACAATATTAGATGTAACAATTTTTTCATGGTCAAAATCGGTTGATGGTTCATGGAATATTGTTGAGATGTCGGGGCAGTTATTGGGTTCTGCCCCGACACAAAAAGCTTGCTTATTCTCCTCTTAGCAGCGTAATTGACCCTCTTGCCTGTATATCTTTGCCATCGGCGTTCTTATAGTCCAGAATGTAGTAGTAGGCACCTTCTGGGAGTGGTTCACCACTTTGGGTAGTACCGTTCCAGTCGTTGTTGTAGTTTTCAACCTGGTAGACGAGTTGGCCCCAACGGTTGTAGATGAAAATTTTGTTGCCAGGGAACTCCTGAATGCAGTTGATCAGGAAAGTTTCGTTCGAACCATCTCCATCCGGAGAAATAATCGAACGAATGTCCATACAGGGCAAACGGCGGTCTTTTACTTCGATTGCGCTTACATCAGGAGTTGATTTACAACCTCTTGAATCGGTAATCTGTACAAAGTACTCTCCAGGGCAAAGGCTTTTTACAATCGAATCCCCACTGGTTACAGGTGCATTCCAGCGGTAAGTGTAGGGCTTGACCCCACCTGTTGCCAAAGCCAACACTTGACCATTACAACCTTCCGTTGCATTGATGCTCTGTATCTGTACAGTAATTGCGGCAGGTTCTTTTATCTCAAAAGACTTGGTAACTTTACAATTATTGCGGTCAGTGATCGTAACAACATATGCGCCCTTGGCCAATCCTGTGATTCGAGGAGTGCTGCGGCCATTGCTCCAGGCATAGGTTTTGCTTCCAGTCAAGCCACCGTCCACTTCTGCGGCAAGTTCACCGTCTCGGCTACCAATGCAGGAAACGTCGGTCACAAAGGCACTCACATCCAAAGTATCTGGGGCTTTAAACTCTACCTCTTCTTCTACACTACAGCCCAAGCCATCGGTAATCCGTACGTTGTAGATGCCTACTCCTGCATTATTGAGCAGTCGATCAGAGGCAACCAGGTTTCCGCCTAAGGACCATTCATACACATAAGTTGGTGCACCTCCACCGTTGGCACCCGTGGCACGGGCTGAACCATCTTTGGCAGTGGCACAACTTACTGCAAAACCATTGAAGCTTGACAGAATTTGAATGTTAGCCGTCAATTTCGAAGCAGTCGTAACCGTGTATTGTTTTTCAAGGCGCAAGCCCGAGTTTTCTCTAATCACAAATCGATATGCTCCCGCAGGAACATCTCCCAAATCTTCCGTTTTGGAAAGGGTGTCCCCTCTGGCACTCAACCAGGCATAACGATAAGGTGCCGAGCCTCCAAGAACGGTGATGTTTACGCCACCATTGTCATCATCAGGGCAGCTCGTATTGACAATCGCTGCACTTAGGGTGAAGGTTGTCAAAGCGATGGGTTCAAACGTTCTCCGGCAACCGTTGGCATCAATAACAGATGGCACAAAATTGCCCTCGCAGAGGTTGATGATTTGGAAACCCACGTTTGGCGAATTCCAGGAAACCTGGTAGCCTGGAGTACCTCCGGTAATCGACAGGGCAATGCTCCCTGTACAGCCAGGATCTTCGGAATCGTGACGGACAGCAAAGGAAGAAATTGCCAAAGGATCGGGTTGGCCTACTGTAAGCGAACCATCAAATACAGTGTTTCTTGAATCGGTTACTTTGTAAGTATAAGTACCTGCAGCCAGGTTTTTGCGTTCAAAAGCGCCCAGCAAAAGATTTTCAGGTTGCCCATTATTGAAGGCTAAAGCGTAAGGCCCTACCCCACCCAATATTTGTAAACGAACTGCGCCTGTTGCTTCTCCATTACATTTGTTGCCCGTAATGTCGCTGGTGACGGAGAGTGGTATGGTTACCAGTTCAACTTTAAAACAGCCCGTTGCAGTACAACCCACCAAATCGGTTATGGTCACACAGTATTCGCCGATAACCAATGCCGACAAACTACTGGCGGTGCTGTTGTTGCTCCATTTGTAGGTATAACCTGGTTTTCCTCCTGTTACCGTAAGTGAAATTGCACCATTTGTACCACCAGGAAAATTAACGTCTGTAATCGTCCGGGCGATTTTGATTTCAGCCAGCGCCGGAACCAATGCACTTCCAGTTACGGTATTGTTCTGACTGTCAGTTACGGTTACCGTATAATTGCCAGCTGCGATAGCGCTGATGTTTTGAGTTGTCACATTGTTGTTGCTCCATTTGTAAGTGTAAGGAGCAACACCACCCGTGGCTAGTAAATTTACTCCTCCGTTCGCTTGCCCAAAACAAGCTTCAGTAATCGTTAGGTTGACTTTCAAACGTTGTACAATCGAAGCACACATGGTTGCAGTACAGTTGGTATTGTCGGTTACGGTCACACAATATTGGCCGGCAGTACCCAGATTGCTGATGTCTTCAGTGGTTGCAGTAAAGTTACCAGGACCTGCCCAGCTAAACTTATAAGGAGCTACACCACCAGTAATGGCGATATTCACCGCACCATTGGTAGTACTTTGATCAAAATTAACCGGATCGATAGAAGTGATGCGTACACTCTGCTCCGTAGGAACAGTTACTGAACCAGTGAAGGTACAGTTCTTAGCGTCTGTAACTGTAAACGCATAACTGCCTCCTGCAACATTGCTCAATTGGTTCGTAGTGGCATTATTTGCCCATTTATACGTGTAAGGGGCAGTGCCACCTGTAGCAGTTATGGTTGCGGAACCAGTTGGTGTTCCATCACATTTAGCAGGTTGAGTGCCAGTGCTTGCATTGAGTGCAGCAGCAGGTTGGCCTACCGCAGTAGGGCTAGATACAGCCCGGCAGCCATTGGCATCGGTTACTGTCAAGGTATAATTACCCACAGGTACATTGGTCGGATTGGCTACAGCGGCCACGTTTCCACCCCAGGCATAAGTAAGGGGAGTGGTACCACCAGTAACCACAGCGGTAAGTGAACCGCTAGCCTGTCCAAAACAGTTGGCATCAGTTTTCGTGATTCCAGTTATTGCTAATGCAGCGGTAGGTTGTGTCACATTGAAAGTACCAACTGCGGTTGCATTGCTGGCATCGGTCACCGTCACGCTATAGGAACCAGCCGCGAGGTTGCTCAAATCTTGAGTCGTCGCATTGTTGCTCCATTTGTAGGTGTACGGAGCAACCCCATTCCTTACTTCGATGTTGATGGCCCCTTTACTTTCCCCAAAACAGGGCACGTTTGTAATCACTGCTGGAGAAACAATTGAAGGTGCATTGGGATTTCCGATGGATACGGTACCATTGAAGGTTTGAGTTGGAATGGCTTTTTCATTGACATCCGTTAACTCAACCGTTTTGGTTTTATCAATGCCTACCGTTGAAGATCCGGAAGTTCCTTTGATGGTGAAACACATCCGCATGATCACTGCATTGTCGGGTAAGGTCACCCCGGCGATCTGGTCATCGACCCAAGAAAGGTTGATAAAACCAGTCGTATTATTGGCATTGATGCTGCCTGTAGAAAATCCACGTAGGCCAGCATTCAGGTTGTCAAAAGATTTATGGGTCAGGAATGCTGGATCAAATTTAATCGCATACTGCATTCCAATCACATTTTTGAAATTGGTAGTAGTCAACTCCAGGCATACATCACTATTCGTAGTACCGCTAGCACTACCCACTGTTAGCGTTAAATCCGAAGTAGTAACCGTACCAATGGTCACCGTACCCGCGCCGGTTTGTACAACAGCAGGCAAGTTGTTTGACCGGGTAACAGTTAGGCCAGTTGTGCTAAAATTTACTTGTGAAGCACCTGTTTTTAGTGGAGTAAAACAAACATCAAAAATATTGGATGTGCTGGCCAAGGTAACCCCTCCAACCGTTGCAGTGCTCCAATTGACCTTCAAGGATCCAGCGGTTACCCCACCTGTTCCCGGAGGAGTAAAGGATGCTTGAGTAAGTCCAGCAAGGCTGAGGTTGGTAACACTTTTGAATTGTAGTGCGGTAGCATCATAAGTCATGGTACCTGCGAGTGCTGAAATATTGGTAAAGTCTACAACACTCACTTTGACACATACATCCTGTGCCAACACTCCAGATTGGCTACTCACATTGAGCTTTACATCGGGTAGATTAGAGACACTGCCAATGGTAATGGTGCCTGGCTGGCCAGTGAATGGCAATTGGGTGTTGTCCTTATCGATGGCTTCAGGAGCAGGGGTCGTAGCAAAAGTTACGTTTGAAGCAACATTTGTCAGTTTACCTTTAAAGCAGACATCAAATATAGCAACCCCGTTAGCCAGGGTAATCCCCGTTACGTTTGGGTCACTCCAGGATACCTTGATGCTACCAGCAGGGTTCGTACCTACTCCTGGCAAGCCAAAAGATGCTTCGGTCAGGCCATTGAGGTTAAAATTCTTAATGGCGGAAAACTCTAGTTGGGTTGTATTGTAGTTGATGGTAAACTCCAAACCAATCATGTTGGTGAAGCCACCTGCTGTATTCACTTTAATACAAACCTCTTGATTGGTTGCAGGAACTGTTGCATCGGTGAGGTCAAGAGTAAAGCCTGTTGAGCCGCCGCCCCCTGAACCAACTGTGATGGTGCCGGATTGGCCACTAAACGTAACTGGTTGTTGATCTTTATTGATAACTTCAGACGTACCGCCAAAAGTAACCGTTGAAGTGATGTTGTTTATTTTAGGCTTAAAGCACACTTCAAAAATAGCTGTACCATTGGGTACACTTACCCCTGTACTAACATTGGGGTCATTCCAGGACAATTTAATTGAGCCCAATGGAGTACCACCAACGCCAGGCTTGCTAAAATTCGCATCAGCTAAACCCGCCAAATTGAAGTTTTTGACAGACACAAAATCCAGTTGAGTTGAATTGTACGTGATGGTATATTCGACACTCAGCAGGTTAGTAAAGTTGGTAACATTGACCTTTTGGCATACATCCTGTCCCACCGTACCAGTTGCATCCGTCAGGTCAAAAGTAGCAGGGCCAGTTGTACCAGTGCCTCCTGAAACAGTGATCGTACCCGTGGTACCATTCAACGTTACGGCTTGATTGTCCTTGTTTTGAACTTGTGAGCCACCAGCGAAGGAAACCGTTGAAGTAATGCCCGCTAATTTTGTGGTAAAACAAACCTCAAAAACTGCGGTACCGTTGGTCAAAGTATTTCCCGCAGCGGGGGTTGTACTGGTCCAGTTCATGGCCAGCGTACCCGGTGTTGCCGAGTTAAAATTAGCCGCAGTCAGGCCGGTCAAATTAAAGTTCTTGACGGAAGCGAAACTGAGCTGGGTTGTATTGTAGTTAATAGATAATTGAGCACTCTTCAAATTGGTGAACCCAGAAACGGCATTGACTTTTAAACAAACCTCCTGATTAACAGCAGGAGCGGTTGCATCGGTAATGTCTAAGGCCAGAATGCCACCTGATCCTCCACCACCACTACCTCCGGCACCAATGGTGATCACGGGCTGAGCTACGGTGTTATCTACAGCAACATTTTGCTCGGCTTTGTTGATGACTTCTTTGTAGACAAAACGAAGATTAGTGGTTGCGTCCAGGTTTACCGCAGTAAAACAAATGTCGAAAATAGCTGTACCATCGGCCAGGGTTACCCCAGTAATGTTGTTGTCAAGCCAGGATACCTTTAATGTTCCAGTCGGGTTATTGCCCGAACCAGGCAAGCCCATTGTGCCTGCGGATAAACCCGCGAGGTTGAAGTTTTTAACTTCTTTAAAAGTGAGCTTGGTAGAGTCAAATTTGAGTGAGAACTCAAGTCCAATGATGTCCACAAAACCTGCGACTTTAATTTGAGCGCAAAACTCGCCTCCTTTTTGAACTGTCGCATTGGCAATAGACAAGGAAAATCCCATGAGTGATCCATCTGCGGGGACGATCTCAATGGGTAAACTTTTATCACCCGTAACAGCGGGCGAATTGTTGGAAAATGCTTGAAATGGAGTGAATATGGCCAGGAATACAAAAGCTATTGACCCTATCTTCACCCCACGGAGCAGGTGTGTAATAATCGGTTTCATCTTTGTCGGAATTTGGGATAAAGTGAGTTAATGATTATTGCATAAAAATCACTGGTTGCAAAGTAAATGAAGTTCCCTGGTACATGCGGACAAAGTAATTGCCCGGGGATGGAAAGACTGATTTTGGCAATAATAACTCTTGTTTACCGGCTAAATAAGAGCGTTTTTCGGTGTGGACTATTTTTCCTAGTACGTCTACCACTTCAATGTTCATCTTACCTGCATCACGCAAGGTAAATTCTAAAGTAAGATTGGTGTTGAATGGGTTAGGATAAGCCCTGTTGACGCGAAGTTTATTTGGGTCACTAGCAAAGACAGTGGCACTGGTCTGCAATTTTACAACAACAACGCCATCTGTATATTCTGTATTTACGGTAGAAAAAGTAGTATCGATAATTTCTTTTTCCAAGGTGGGGGATTCGGCAATACTTACAAAAGAGATTGGGCTTTTGGATCCAGGCTTCCCGATAACTTTAAAATAAATTGAGAACAGCGTAGTGTTGTCTTTTAAGGTAAGGCCAGAAATTCCCTCCTGCCACAAAAAACGAAGCACGCCATTTTCAGTGTTTAAGTAACCAAAATGGTCGTTTTTGCTTAAAGGAATACCAAAATTGCCAATGGAGTCAAAACTGATCACTGCCGAATCCCATGCCACAGCAAAAGATGCGCCAATAATCTTTTTGAATCCCGCTACTTTGACGTGGGCGACATAGGTTTTTGCGCCACTTGGGAGGGTATCTTTATTAGCAGAAATTCGGGTAAGCGTTTGAGCATTACCCTGGGCTAAGCATAGGAATGTCACTGCCCAGCATAGGAGTACTTTAATAGTTTGTTTCATATCATGGGATTATATAAGTTCCTAAACGAGAAACTTTAAACCATTGCGAAGGTAATGAAAATTTGAAAAAAAAAGAGAAATTATAAGAATTATAACAGAAAAGGGCAGTGCAAAAGCACTGCCCTCTCCGTTTGATCAGCCCAAGAATGAATTCATAGTCTTTCCATGAATAAATTCAGGGGTTATGGATCGATTATTCAACAATAATCATCTTCTTGGTAGCAGTGAATTCGTCAGCTTCCAGGGTGTAGTACAACACACCAGTAGCATTCAAATCGCCAGCTTTCAAAGTGATTTGGTTGAAACCTTTAGCATAGTCAGCACGAACGCTCTTCAACACACGGCCAGTCACATCGCTGATGGTCAGGGTAGCAGCAGCAGCTTTTGGCAGACTGAAGCTGATCACTGTTTCAGCATTGAATGGGTTTGGCGTGTTTTGCTTCAGTTCGAAACCTTGAGCAGCTACTGCAGCACCGTTGAACTTCAGGGCAACATTCAGTTGCTCATTGTTCTGGCTGTATGCCTCAGCAGATACTACCCGGTTCAGGCTCAAGCTATTGCTCAATTGAGCATCAGCTTTTGCACGCAGTACCAAAGTGAACAATGCACCTTGCTTCGCTTCACCATTCCAAGAAGTAGTGATGAT
>NZ_JBGSLK010000037.1:0-76358 GCF_041740695.1 Haliscomenobacter sp.
CGAGAGGACGATTTCTTGGCTCATGTGGTCAAGAAGGCTCTCCCTTGATTACGAAGCCGACACCAGAACTAGTGAGACTTTTGTTTTGATTGCTAACATTCATCTCATATTGAGAAAAACGTAATTTTTTACAGGCTCTAAAAGACATCATGGGTAGCAATATTTCCAAGGCTTTGGGAACTCAAATTGCAGAGGGAAGCCTTTCTGAAGAAGATGGAGTAAACGGAGAAATGGAACGGCTGGGACATTTCTCTCATCATTCTTCTAGTTCAGCCTCTTATGTTGAAAAGTTCACCATCATACAAAAAATGTGATCATGGAGCAGGTTCAAAGTGTTGAAATATCAAAGTTGGGTTTTGTTCCCCAAAAATTAGGAGACTTACTTGAACACGAAGGTCCATTGTTGAGCCTGTACGTTGATCGCGATAACCCAGAGAATTATTTTCTGTACAAATGGGTGGACAGTAATGAAGAATGCAATCGTTGGGCAATCTTACCTTGCACAAGTAAAGATTTACTAGCGTTTTTTGAAGGTGAAAAGCCTTTAAGGGAACTGTTTTTGAATAAACCCTTTTGCTTCGTTATCGATTTGGATGAGCATTTGCAAATTCAGTCTATCCAGATTATTGCAACGGAAGCCTTACCGGAAGAATTTTTGCCTAGCGAAAAATCATTTTTCAAAGCAGAAGCTTTTTCAGTTTTTGCAACTTCATACCATAATATTCTCAAGCAAAAAGCTAATGATCCAATGGGGAATGTTTTGAAAGAATTGTCAGAATTAAAAGCCTCTCAAGCTGAAACGACAAGAGCTTTGTACGATTTGATAAAACAAAGAGAGGTAACTCATTGAATTACTCTACTCTCAAATCTTCAAGCGACTTTATCTTGTAATTACGTTAGCCATTTTAATGAAAAAAGAAGACTTTCAAGAAATAAAAAAACTAATTGCAAGTGGAAAGGAAAACTTAGCAATCGAGCATCTATTAAGAAAAAGTGCTAGAACAAAAATAGAAAACGATGTGATCCGCCTTTCAAATCGCTATCAAAAATTGAATAAAGAGTTTTTGAATGGACTAATTACTAAGGAAAGCAGGGATGTAGAACTAAATACGATAAACAGTGCCATATTAAACATTGAAGGAAGGCTTTGGAGTACTAAAAAAAGATCTAAGTCTGGCCGTTTCGCTTTGCTTCTTTTGGTGGTTTTTTTAATTGTTTTCCTGATCTCCAAATCTTTATTTGATGATTCTGATTTGCTAGACTTTAGAGATGGAAAGCGCTATAAGACTACGATAATCAATGACCTTGAATGGCTATCAGAAAACATTAGTTTTAAGATTAATGATGATTCTTGGTGCTACAACAACATGTGCAAAACCTCAAACAGATATGGCAGATTGTACAATTTCGAAGGAGCTTTGTATGCGTGTACTGGCTTAGGTGAAGGTTGGCGCCTACCTACAAAACAAGAGTTAGTTTCACTAAAATCATACCTTGAGAAAGAGCAAAACTCAATGAATTTTGACAATTTTTTAGGGGGAGAAATGGGCTTGGATGGTACATTTTTATACTTGAAGGAAAATGGTATTTTATGGTCTAGCACCCGAAGTAAAGGTGATTACATCTGGGCGATGTACTTACATGGTGATTCCAAGCTCATAGAAATTATTGATCATGGAGCAAAAACTTACGGCTATTCATGCCGATGTGTCAAAAATATAAAGAACTAAGCTATTTTAATGATGAAATCTGTCCCTTTATACTTTTCCAAATTCACTCATACCACCAAAAATCACCCACATGCAACGTCGCAAATTCATCGCTCAAAGCACCCTCGCCACCGCCTCCTTACTCGCACCCGCCAGCCTTGGCTGTTGGCCACACCCCGAAAAAAAACTGGGCGTAGCCCTGGTCGGGCTCGGCAACTACGCCACCCGCCAACTGGCACCCGCCCTCCAACAAACCCAACATTGCCGTCTCGCAGGCATCGTCACGGGCACCCCCAGCAAGGCCGAAAGCTGGAAAGCCCAATACCAGATTCCCGATAAGAATAGTTACAACTACGACAACTTTGACGAAATCCGCAACAACCCCGATATCGATATCGTGTATGTCGTTTTACCCAACTCGATGCACGCCGAGTTCAGCATCCGGGCGGCCAAGGCGGGCAAACACGTCATTTGTGAAAAACCCATGGCACTCAATGTCAAGGAATGTGAACAAATGATTGCCGCTTGTCGGGCTGCCAAAGTGCAGCTGGGCGTCGGCTACCGCTTGTATTACGACCCCTATCACCTGGAAATCCGCCGCCTGGGCACACAAAAAGTACACGGAGCCGTAAAAACCATCGAAAGTAGCCTGGGCTTTTCGATGGCCGACCCCAAAGTATGGCGACTCAACAAAGCCCTCGGTGGAGGTGGCGCCATCATGGACTTGGGCGTCTACTGCATCCAAGGCGCGCGGCGGACAGCAGGGGAGTTGCCCACTGCGGTTACAGCGCAAGGCTTTGTGCGTGACGAAAAGGTGTTCAAAGATATTTATGAAATGGTGATGTTCCAGATGGAATTCCCTGGCGGCGCGGTCTCCAACTCGACCACGACGTATTCTTCCTACGTCGATCGATTGCACGTCACCTCCGGTTACCAGTGGTATGGGCTGCAACCTTCCTACAATGCAACAGGTGCAAGTGGTGAAACTTTTGAAACTAAACTGAATTTTCAGACCCCGGAATTTCAACAAATCGCCCAGTTGGACGCTTTTGCCCAGGATGTACTCAATAACCGTACCCCAGAAGCGTCTGGACAGGAAGGTTTGATTGATTTAAAAATTATTGAAGCCGTTGTTAAGGCTGCAAATACGGGGAAAAGAGTGGTGTTGGATTGGAAGGGGTTTTAGGTGTTTCCGGGATTAATTATTATTGTACGGACTCTCATCCACAGCACCACTATCTTCCTGATCTTCGAGGTCGTAAACATCCTCCGTCTCCGTTTTTTGCGTCAAGTTCTGGATGTCATCCATTACATCCACGGAGTAATCCCAAAAGTCGAGCAGGACGGGTTGAGCTTCTTTCAAAAGCCCCCACACCGTTTTGGGGTAATCTTTCAAATAAGGATAGGTTCGAGATTCGGCCACTGCGTCATTGGTTGTGGCAGAGGAAATCAGCACAAACCACAACAAACTGCTATAAATCAGCACCGAAAAGGCCGCGGATACTACTCCCCCGATGATTTGGTTGATAAAGTTGATGTTGATGGTTTGTAGTACCCCTTCGAGCCCTCGCCCCACGGTACGCAATAAAAACATCGTGAGAAACAAGGTGAGTAAAAACCCAGCCAAAAACATCAGCGGGTTTTGGTAACCCGTAACGTCCTGCAGGAAATTGGTCATCATGGGCGAGAAGCGCAAAGAAGCCATGATCCCTAAGAGGATGGAAACGTATTTGAACACCGTCTCAATGATCCCCCGGGAATAGCCGAACCAAAATCCAGCCGCAGCAACGATCAAAAAAATTACGTCGATGATCATATTTTTTGCTTTCCTTTTGCTTTCAATAGTTTAGAACTTGTACCTTGCTAAGGTGTTGAATAGTTTAATCAACTTCCTTTAGATACAAATGTGCAGTAAAAAGTCACAAGATGGAAATTTTTTCCGACGCAAGCCGTTGATTATCGGATGTATCTCATTAGCTCCTTCTGCGTCATAATCACTACAAGCCGATTAAATTTAAGCAGGGTATCCTTTAATTTCATCATAAATCCTTGAACATGCGTTTAATTCCAATAACTATTTTATTTGCACTGGCTTTGGCCTGTGCACCAGCCTTTATTTTTGGCCAAAGCCAACAACTACCGGTTGTTTTCCTTTTGGGCCAGGATGAAGCTGCTTACGAAAAATTGAGTGTTGACCATCCACGAAATCTTTTGGTGATTTCGGGCAACGATACGGGTAAAGCTTTGAACAATTGGCTGGAATTCATCAAATCCATCCAGGAACACGCCGAAACGGTTAAGTTTGACATCAACGGGTTGAAAGTTTTTTTGCACGTGTTTTGGAATGAAGATGGTACCATCCGGCACATCGGTTATTTCGTAAAACCAGACTCCCGGAATTTTAAACCAGAAGAATTGCGCGCCTTCTTTGGCACTTTTACGCGGTCGTACAAGCCTAAATTCACCAGTGATAAAAAATTCTCACATTATACTTCAGCTACTTTCCCCACGCTGATCGAGCGGAAACAGTAAGCTTACATAAGTAGTAACGAAAGAAAAGTGACGTGTGATAGGTAAATCGCACGTCACTTTTTTTTTGTGTGTAGTAGAATCCACATTTTATTTGATGGTTTTTCTATTTTGTAAGCGCTTAAAAAATTGTCCTGGTCCAATCTCAAAAAACCACCGCATGAAAAAGGGGCTTCTCTGCTTATTGTTACTGCTTACGGCTTTTTATTCCTTTACTCAAAAAAAGCCACTCGTCGTATTTGTTACTGGCGATCATGAATACGGTGGCGAACAGACCCTGCCCTTGATCGCCGCTGAGTTGGAGAAAAATTATGGAATCCAAACCAAAGTATTAAAGGCTTATCCCAATCAAAACGCTGAAAAAAACATTCCCGGACTGGAAAGCCTGAAAGAGGCCGACCTGGCCATATTCTATCTGCGTTGGCGGCAGTTGCCTCCTGAACAATTGGCCTTAATCGAAGACTACCTCAAGTCGGCCAAGCCCTTGATGGGATTTCGCACCACTACGCATGCCTTCAATTTCCCCAAAGACGACCCCTCCGTACGTTGGAATGCCTTTGGCGAATTTGCCCTCAATGCGCCTCCGGGCTGGGGTGGTAAAGCCGGGCACACTCACTACGGGCACGAGAGTACCACTGAAGTTTCGGTCATTGAGGCGGCTAAAAAACATCCTATTTTACGCGGTGTTGCGCCCAATTTCAGGGTAAGTTCCTGGTTGTATCGTCTTTTGCCTGATTATCCCACGAAGGGTTCCGAGTGGTTGTTGATGGGCAAATCCATCAATCCTGACAAAGCAGCGATTGACAATCCAGTAGCCTGGGTTGGGACCAACTCGTACGGGGCAAAAATCTTTACCACTACCCTCGGGCACCCCGAAGATTTTCAAGTTGAATCCGTTCAACGTTTGATCATCAATGCCATCCACTGGGAACTAGGTAAAAAAGTGCCTAAAAAATGGAAGGGAAAAATTGACATCAATGTGCCTTACCGAGGGATTGTGAAATGATCTAAATGCTCAACTAGTTGCATTTTTCACCATTATAAACAACTCAACAGATGCTCTTCAAGCGCAAGTCTTTCTATTCTGTTTTTGTGCTCGTTTTTATGCTATTTAGCGTTTTACAGTTCCAACAACCAGTCAAACTTGAGCTCAAACAAGATGCACATATCGCCCTGATTGGAGGCAACCTGGGTTCCAGAATGATGCACTACGGCCATTTTGAAACTGAAATGCATATCCGTTATCCTGAAAAATCGCTGTTCATCCGCAACATGTGTGATCCTGGCGAGACGCCCGGATTCAGGCCCCACGCTTCCCGTTTTTCACCCTGGGCTTTTCCGGGTGCGGAAAAATTCCAAACCGAGTATGCCAACAACTCCGACAGTGAGGGGCATTTCGATAGCCCGGATCAATGGTTGACCAAACTCAATACCGATATCATCATTGCTTTTTTCGGCTACAGTGAGTCCTTTCAAGGCGAGGCAGGTCTGGAAAGCTACAAGCAGGAACTGGACGCGTTTATCAAACATACGCTTAGTCAAAAATACAATGGCAGCTCCGCGCCTCAATTGGCCCTGGTTTCCCCCACTGCCTTTGAAGATTTAACCAGCATTCACGACTTGCCGAATGGTGAAAAAGAGAACAAAAACCTCTTGCTTTACACCAACGCCATGAAGGCAGTGGCCCAACAAAACAAAGTCCAATTTGTGGATGCCTTTACCCCATCTAAACAATGGTACGAAACCACCGCCGAACCCTTGACCATCGATGGCGCACAACTCAATGAAGCCGGGTATAAAAAACTAGCCAAACTGCTGAGCGATGAAGTTTTTGGCAATGCCCCCACCAAAGCCGAATCGAATCGCAACCTGATCCGTGAAATGGTGATGGAAAAAAACTGGATGTGGCACAACGACTACAAAATCCCCAACGGCGTACACGTGTATGGCCGTAGATATGACCCCTTTGGCCCCGATAACTACCCCGCTGAAATCGAAAAAATCCGCCAAATGACGGCGATTCGCGATAAGGCAATTTGGCTGGCTGCACAAAAAGGAGAAAAAACCGATCTGGCCACTACGGATAAAACCACCCGCAGTTTGCCCGAAATCAAAACCAATTTTAACCCCGAAAAAAATGGCAGCCTGAAGTACCTCTACGGCAAAGATGCAATGGAGAAACTCAAAGTGCCGAATGGGTACAAAATTGAACTTTTTGCCTCCGAGGCAGAGTTTGCCGACCTGGCCAATCCGGTACAAATGTCTTTCGACAACAAAGGTCGGCTTTGGGTAGCCACGATGCCCAGCTACCCCCATTACAAACCGGGCGATGCCAAACCCAACGACAAACTGATCATCCTGGAAGACACCAACAACGATGGTAAGGCGGACAAACAAACGACTTTTGTGGAGGGTTTGCACTTGCCCTTAGGATTTGAATTTGCGCCAGAGGGCGTGTATGTTTCTCAGGGCATCAACCTAAAATTATTCACCGATACCAACGGTGATGACAAAGCCGATAAGGTCGAAATCATCCTCAGTGGCTTTGATGACCACGATACCCATCACAACAGTAGCGCATTTTGTGCGGATCCATCCGGTGCCATTTATACGGGCGAAGGGGTGTTTTTACATACCAGTGTTGAAACCGCTTACGGTACGGTCCGAGCTACCAATGGTGGTTTTTACCGCTACAGTCCACAATTGCACAAACTGGATCGGATTGCTCAATTGGCCATTCCCAATCCCTGGGGCATCGCTTTCGACAATTGGGGACAGCCTTTTTTTGCCGAAACCTCCAGCCCTGATGTGCGCTGGATGACACCTGGCACGGTATTGCCGCGTTATGGTGAGGCAACCCACAAAGGGGTACAACTCATCGAAAAAGACCACATGGTGCGCCCCACCTCGGGTCTGGAATTTGTGTCCAGCCGCCATTTTCCGGATGAAGTCCAAGGCGATATGCTGATCAACAATACGATAGGCTTTTTGGGCACCAAACAGCACCAGATCTGGGATGATGGAACGGGCTACAAAACCAAACACCGTCAGGATTTGCTGGTAGGTGAAGACCGCAATTTTCGCCCTGTCGACATGGAATTTGCACCCGATGGTTCTCTTTACATCATAGATTGGCACAACATCCTGATCGGCCACATGCAGCACAATGCCCGCGATCCGCTGCGCGACCATGTACATGGCCGGATTTATCGGATTACCTATCCCTCTCGACCACTGGTTACACCCGCAAAAATCGATGGTGCCAGCATTGAAACCTTGTTGGGGAACCTGAAACTGCCCGAATACCGTACCCGTTACCGCACCCGCCGGGAACTGAGAGGAAGAAACGCAACGGAAGTTTTATCCAAAATGGACAAGTGGCTGGCGGCGCTAGATAAAAATGATCCCCAATACGAACACCATCAGTTGGAAGGCCTTTGGGTAAGTTGGGGTTTGGATAAAGTGAATCAATCCTTGTTGAAACAACTCATGAAAGCCAAAGACTACCGAGTGCGGGCTGCGGCCATTGAGGTCTTGCGCTTTACGGGCCATCAGGTCAAAGACCAGGCGGAATTGCTGATGCAAGCCGCTCGGGATGAAAACAGTCGAGTGCGCTTGGGGGCTATCGTTGCAGCCTCCCGGATTAGTGCGGAAAAAGGTTTGCCCATTTTGGAAGAGGCCAAAAAGAAGCCGCTCGACGATTGGATGGTACATGCCCATGAGACCGCCGTGGCACACCTGAGTGGCCGGGCCGTAAAAAAGGTCAAAGAAGTATACAGCACGACCAACCTCAAAGGCAAGGACTTCGAGGCGTTCAACCAGGGTAAAGCCCTCTATTCCAAGGAAGGTTTTTGCATCACCTGCCACCAAGCGGATGGCAAGGGCCTGCCGGGTTCTGGATTTCCACCACTGTCTGGCACCGAATGGGTGACGGGCTCGGAAGATCGACTCATCAAAATCATCCTCAAAGGGATGATGGGGCCGATTGTAGTGGATGGAAAAAATTACGAAGGGATGGTTCCAATGACGCCCTTTGAAGGCATGCTCAACGACCAGGAACTGGCCGCCGTAGCCACCTACGTCCGCAATTCTTTTGGCAACCAGGCCTCGGTCATTTTGCCAGAAAAAGTAAAGGAAGTTCGGGCCAAACTCCTAGGAAAAAAAGCTTTTATTCAGAGCAAAAAACTGTTGAAAGAACATCCCCTGGGGCGATAAAAAAATAAGTGTTCATTTTGCCAAAGGATTAGATAAGTAAACGGTTCATTTCAAGTGTCTTAACTAATCCTTTGGCCTAACAAAAATGAACACTTGTTTTTGCCCCACTACCTTGGCGAGCAAATGCTGGCAAATAGGTGCCTGGTTATTGTTAATGGCACTTAATACTTTTGACAAACACCAAAATCAGATAAGCATGAAACTGGCGATACACAACTGGATGCGCGCCGAAACAATCGAAAAAACGATTGAACGAATTGCAGCCCTAGGCTACCACAAACTTGAAATTCAAGGCACCCCCGAGGCCTACGACACCAAATATGTTGGCAAACTACTACAGGATCACGGCCTCACTTGTTGGGGTTCCGTAACCCTGATGCTGGAAGAACGCAACCTCCTGGCCAAAAACAAAGCCCAAAGAGCCAGCTCGGTCCAGTACGTCAAAGACGTGGTGACGATGGTCAAAGAACTCAATGGCACCATGGTTTCGGTAGTGCCTGCCACCGTGGGCAAAATCATTCCCGATGGCCGCCCAGAGGAAGAATGGCAATGGGCCATCGAAGGCATGCAGGAGATTTACGCCTATTCTGAGAGCATCGGCATTTTATTGGGCATTGAACCGATCAACCGTTTTGAGACCTATTTCATCAACCGTGGTGATCAGGCCTTGGCCCTGGCCAAAGCAGTCGGTCCCAATTGTGGGGTTTGCCTCGATACCTTCCACATGAACATCGAAGAAGACGACATGTTTGAAGCCATTCGCCGCGCCAAAGGTCGTTTGGTCGGGTTCCATGTTGCCGACAACAATCGGATGGCACCCGGCATGGGCAAGCTGGATTGGAAAAAAATCATCGCCACGCTCCATGAAATTGGCTACAATGAGGTCTTGTCGGTAGAGTTTTGTTCGCCCTTAGATCGTACTCCTGCCAACCCACATCCCAATTCCATCGAAACCAACCCAGAAGGACTCAGTCCTGAACAAAAGAAATTCCTGGAAGACCACGGTAGCTCGGCGGTAACCGAAGAGTTTTACACCATGTTGACCCGGAAATCCATAGAAACACTTAGTGCACTGATATGAAAATCACCAATGTAGAAGCCTTTTGGCTGCGTTGTCCCATTCCCAAAGAAAAACAGCATCGCTCCGATTACGGCCTGCTGACCGATTTTGACATGACCCTGGTGGTGATAACAACCGACAACGGGCTACAAGGTTTTGGCGAAGCCAAAGCTGCCGTAGGCTCATCGGGAGTCTGCGCATCCATTGTAACTTGTGTAGAAAAGGAGCTAAAACCCTTGTTGGTCGGGAAGGATGCCCGCCACATTTCGCGCATCTGGGAGCACATTTACAACGGCACTCGTGATCATTACGCCTTATCCAGGGGGCGCAAGTTTCCCATTTTAGGCCGTCGGGGCCTGACCATCTCGGCGATGAGCGGAGTGGATACTGCGCTGTGGGATCTCAAAGGTAAAGCACTGGGCGTACCCGTCGTGGAACTTTTGGGTGGTGCCTGCCGCGATACCATGGAAGCCTACGCCAGCGGCGGCTGGGCAGGTGCGGATAAAATTGGCGAACAGCTCAACAGCTACATCGAAAAAGGATTCAAGGGCGTAAAAATGCGGGTGGGCATCATGGACGACACGGTTGGCGAAAGTGTCAAGCGGGTGCGCGCAGCCCGGGAAGCCATCGGCGACCACATCAAACTCATGGCGGATGCCCACGGTACCTTTAGTGTGCCGGAAGCCAAACAGTTTTGTCGCGGGGTCGAAGACTGCAACCTCTACTGGTTTGAGGAACCCATCAGCCCCGATAATCGACACGGTACCGCTGAAGTAAGATCTTCTACCGCCATACCCATTGCCGCAGGCGAAAGTGAATACACCGCATTTGATGTGCGCGATTTGATCGAAGTACGGGCCCTGGATGTTGTCCAGCCTGACTCCGCCATCATCGGCGGCATCACCGAGTCGATGCGGGTCGCGCAATTGGCGCATACGTATCAGTTGGAGTTGGCACCGCATTGTTGGGGCTCGGCTTTTTCTTTTATGGCGGGGGTAAATGTGGCCTTTGCGTCCCCGGCAGCGGTGGTGATCGAGTTTTCATTGGGGGGAAATCCGATGATGTACGATTTGGTAAAAGAAAAAATCACAGTTGAGGATGGGATGCTTTCCGCACCTACAGCGCCGGGCTTAGGACTGACCCCCAACTGGGATTTTGTACATGAGTTCAAGCAAAAAATCTAGTGTTATGGCAAAAGCAATCGGCATCAATCACGTGGCACTTGTGGTGAGCAACCTGGAAGCTGCCTGCGAATTTTATGAAAAAGAACTGGGTATGGAAATTATCCCAGCCTTCTTATTCGACTACCCCACCGCCTTTTTCAAAATCAACGAAACCCAGCAGCTCCACCTGACTGAGTGGGACGACACTTACTCTTTCCGCGGGCATGTTTGCATGCAGGTGGACGACATCAATGCCATCTTTTGGCGGATGAAAGAGTTAGGGGTAATTGATACTTCACCCTGGGGGAAGGTTCGGCAATTGCCTGATGGCCCAATTCAAATGTTCGTGCGGGATCCTTCGGGGAATCTGCTGGAGTTGTCCTGCAAGCCTGGTTCTGAAATTGATCCGGCTATTTTTGAAGATGAGTTGTTTCAGGCGGGGATATACGTTTCCGGGCGCAATGATTTCCGGGGGTATAAGTCTAAGGACGCGACTTTGTACCACAACTAATTTTACTTTTACTTAGGTGTGTCTTAAGTGTCTAAGGTTTCTTAGGTGGTGAAAGATATTTTTTTCTTTTTCACCACCTAAGAAACCTTAGACACCTAAGACACACCTAAGCTGCAAGATAGCCTAGCCATAAGCACACCGAAGCATGAAAAATATCCTACTGCTCGAAACCATTGCCGAAGAAGCCAATCAACTGCTCAGCGAAGCAGAAGACGTTGTGGTACATACCGCTTTTGCCGGACTGCCTTCTGCCGAAGTGTTATCCAAAATTGATGCCGTTATTACCCGCGGCCTGGGTCAGGTCAACCAACAATTGATGGATGCCTGCCCTCATCTTATAGTTGCCGCCCGCTGTGGCGTAGGCCTCGACAACGTGGATGTAGCCGAAGCGAGCAAGCGAAAAATCAAGGTAGTCAATGCCCCCGGCTCCAATGCTGCCACCGTAGCCGAACACGCTATTGCTCTGATGCTGATGCTGCAACGCAATCTTTTTCAGGCCCTCAACGATGTCAAAAGTGGCAATTGGGCCGCACGCAGCACCTTTAAAAGTGACGAAGTAGGAGAAAAAATGCTGGGCATTCTGGGTTTGGGGAACATTGGATTAAAAGTGGCGAAAATAGCCGAAGCCTTGGGTATGCGGGTTATTTATTGGTCAAAGTCACCTAAGGATGTTCCTTATCAATATGTCCCAAAAGGCGAATTGTTGGCCACTGCCGACCTCATTTCCATCCATGTGCCCTTGACTGCGGAAACCACTAACCTAATCAACGCCGAAGCTTTGAGCCAGGTAAAACCCTCCTGTATCATCGTCAATACTGCCCGCGGTCAGATTGTGGATAAAGCAGCGCTGGTTGAAGCCCTCAATAGCGGAAAACTGGCCGGGTATGGTGCGGATGTACCCACTTCTCCTGCCCCCACTGCCAGTGATGAACTGATCGCCCACCCCAAAGCACTCATTACCGCACACATCAGTAGCCTGACCGCCACAACCTATAAAAACATGTGTGTGAGTACGGTGAATAATGTACTGGCCATTTTGCGTGGACAGGAACCACAAGCGGGTTGTATTTTTAATTCAAAAGACCTTTAATTTATCAATAATGAAACGATTAGCTAGAATGCCTTGGTACCTTTGGTTGCCGATTGTGCTGTTGAGCACAGGTTCTTTACAATTCTTCCGGTATCCCCTTCCGGCTAATCCCCCCAAAACCGATAACCTGAAACTGCCTCCCGGTTTTGTAGCTGAACACCTGTACAGCCCATCTGAAAGTAAGGAAGGCTCCTGGGTATCGATGTGTTTTGATGACAAAGGGCGCATGTTGGCTTCTGACCAATATGGGGGTATTTACCGATTGGAAATTCCTGCGATTGGTGCCAAAGACCTGACCCCTAAAATCGAAAAAATAAAACTGGAGAACGACTCCCTCAATTTTGGGGCAGCTCACGGTTTGTTGTACGCCTTCAACAGCTTGTACGTGATGGTCAACAACCGCTCCAATAAAAACCTGCCCAAAGGATCCGGCTTTTACCGCTTGCAAGATACGGATGGCGACGATCAGTTTGATAAGCTGACCCTAATTAAAAATCTGGTCGGTGAAGGTGAGCACGGCCCTCACAGCATCAAACTTTCCCCCGATAAAAAATCGCTGTACGTGATTTGTGGCAATTATACCGATTTGCCCACCATGGATGCCTACAAATTGCCTCAGACTTGGAAGTACGACAACCTTTTTACCGAAATCAAAGACCCGCGTGGGCACGCCAACGACCGCAAGGAACCCGGAGGCTGGGTGGCCAATGTCAACCCAGAGGGCACCAAATGGGAATTGGTTTCAGCGGGCTACCGCAATCCTTTTGATATGGCCTTCAATGATGTCGGCGACCTTTTTGTGTACGACGCCGATATGGAATGGGATTTTGGCCTGCCCTGGTACCGGCCTACCCGGATTTGTCATGCCACCAGTGGTTCCGAATTTGGCTGGCGAACGGGCGACGGCAAGTGGTCGGCTAGTTTTCCCGACAATTTACCGCCCGTCATCAACATTGGTCAGGGCTCGCCCACCAATTTACTCTATGCCAAAGAAGCAAAATTCCCTGCCAAATACAAACAAACCCTGCTGGCTTTTGACTGGAGTTTTGGGATCATTCATGCCATCCACCTCAAGCCCAGCGGATCAACCTACACGGCCACCCGGGAGGAGTTTTTATCAGGAGTGCCCTTACCATTGACGGATGGGGCCATCGGCCCGGATGGCGCTTTGTATTTTTTGACCGGAGGCCGCAGGCTTGAATCGGATTTGTACCGGGTGTATTACAATGGCACAGAAGCTACCGCCAGCTCAGAAACCACGCCATTGACCGAAGAAAATAAGCTGCGCCGGAAACTGGAAGCTTTTCATACTCCTGGAAATACAGCAGCGATAACTGACGCGTGGCCCCACTTGGGGAACCCCGATCGGGCCATTCGTTATGCCGCCCGAATTGCACTGGAGCACCAGCCAGTAGGGGACTGGAAAGCCAAAGCCTTGGCGGAAACAAACCCCGTTGCCTTGACGAATGCCATGATCGGTCTTATCCGCAACGGAACGGAAAATGACAAGGCTCCCATTCTGAATGCCCTATCCAGGATCAATTACCTTAAAAGCTCCCCTACTCAGCAATTGGATGTGTTGCGGGCCTATGAATTGGTTTTTGCCCGGTTTGGCATGCCTGAAGCAGCCCAAAAAGCCAAAATTGTAGCCTTGCTGGATGCCCAATACCCTAGTAATTCAGCCGAACACAATAAAGCCTATTGCAAGTTGCTCGTTTTTTTGGAAGCACCATCAGTTTTGCCCAAAACCTTGGCCTTGATGGCAAAAAAAGAGCAGTACAATCCAAACGAAGGACTCGCCACCAGTTCCGAAGACTTGATCCTGCGAAACCCGCAGTACGGCCTGGACATCGCCAAAATGTTGGAGAAAATGCCTGCACCTCAACAAACTTACCTGGCCATGATGTTGGCCAAAGCCAAAGTGGGTTGGACGCCGGAGCTGCGGGAGCAGTATTTTGCCTGGTACAAACAAGCCTTTGCACTCAAAGGTGGCAATAGCTACGTCGGATTTATTGATAAAGCCAGGAAAATAGCCTTGGAGAATGTTCCATCCAACAAAAGAGAGTATTACGACCAAGTTTCGGGTGGGGAACTGCTGACCAAGTCTGGTAATGATATAGCCCAGGAGGATTACCCCAAAGGCCCCGGGAAAAACTATAAAGTAAAGGACATGGATACCATTTTTACGGCTGAGTTGAGTGGAAGAGACTTCAAAAGGGGAAAGGCGATGTATGTGGCTACCACTTGTTCGCGCTGCCATGCAATCAAAGGTGAAGGAGGCAACATTGGCCCTGATCTCACCCAAATTGGTACGAGATTCAGCACCAAAGACATCCTGGAGGCCATCCTTGACCCCAGTAAAACGATCTCTGACCAATACGCTGCTACCCAGTTTCAGTTAAAAAATGGGAAAAGCCTGGTCGGCAAAATCGCCAATCAAGACAGTAAGTATTATTACATCTCTCAAAATCCTTACGCCCCCGATTTTTTGGCCAAAGTCAACAAGAAGGACGTGCTGACTAAAAATTATTCGACGATCTCGTCAATGCTTCCCGGGTTGGTCAACCCCTTGAATGTGGAGGAGTTGAAGGATTTGGTGGCGTACTTGAAGGCGGGGGGAGATGAAGAGCATGAGGTTTTTAAGGGGAAGTAGAGTGCTCAGTGAGAGAAACCTGTATGGTATCAGTCGATGGTGTAATTTTCATCACCCTACTACAACCAATCAGGATAATTCTGCAAGCACTACTTAAAAAAGCATCATGCACATCGACCGAAGAAATTGGCTAAAACAGCTTGGCATAGGTGTATCCGGTATTGGCCTGGCCAATTTTGAAACTTTAGTAACCCCCACAGCGGATTTTTTTGAATCGGTTGTGGGGGATTCTCCCATCAACTTAAACTCCAACGAAAACCCTTATGGGCCTTCACCCTTAGCCAGGGCAGCAATGGCCAAAAGCATCAATAGCAGCAATCGCTACAATTGGCAGTTGACTTCTGATTTAGTGGAGGTCCTGGCCAAAAAAAATAAAGTCAGCGCTAAGAACATTTTGATAGGGGCTGGTTCTACTGAAATCATTGATTTGGTGGTTCGGCTCTCCGCTTCTACCAAAGGTAATCTGGTCACGGCCAATCCAAGCTATGACAATTGGATCCCCACCGCAAAAAAGCTGGGATTACAAGCCATCAAAGTTCCCTTAAATGCCAATAAGGAACTGAATCTGGAGGCCATGTTGCAAGCAATCAACTCCGACACCCGCCTGGTGTATGTCTGTAATCCCAACAACCCTACCGGAACCATTTGTGAGTACAATAAGCTGCTCAATTTTATCCATGAAGCGAGCAAAAAAGCCATAGTGCTGGTTGATGAAGCCTATCTTGACTTTAGCAAGGAGCAATCTTTAGGCCCGCTTGTGGTGGGGAATAAAAACCTCATTGTAGCCAAAACCTTTTCAAAATTGTATGGCCTGGCTGGTGCAAGGATTGGTTATGCGATTGGAGAGGCGACAACGCTGGAACAACTCGGCGGATTGCAATCCTGGGTGAGTGGAAGCATCAGTGTAGTATCAGCGGCAGCTGCCTTGGCATCTTTGACTGACGAAAAATTTATGGCTGAGACCTCGGCTTTAAACGAACAAGTGAAAAAATACACCATCGAACAATTGAAGCAACTCAATTTGGCTTGTATTCCCACTCATGCCAATTTTGTTTATTTCTCCTTGGAGAATTACAAACAAGATTATTTTCAAAAACTGAGCAGCAACAAGATCATTGGCACCAGGATTTATGAGGAAGCGGGCCAGTGGACTCGGATTACGATTGGGACGAGGGAGGAAATGGAAAGGTTTATTGGGGGGATGGGGTAGGGATCAGATTTTTTTAAAAGCAGCTTGCTTTTTCAATTCCCCAGACAGTGTCTACGGAATCATAGTCTCCTGGTTTTCAATTTAGAGGAACCGCGTAGCGCACAAGACTTCATCGTATAGCTATCCAACTAAATTATAGGTTTTTCATCACCCCGTAGAAACAAGTAAACCTAATTTTTTCATCGCCTGACACTAGTCCACAATGACCCATCCAAGACCCATCCACCCAGATTTTCAATCCCTACTTGATTTTAAGGAGCAAAACCTGATCGCGCTCTTTAACGATTTAAGGGCCTACATTTTGGCTTTGTATCCAGACAGCAATGAGCTGATATACCATACTCACGCCCTAACGGCGGTATTTTCCATCTCGGACAAGCTATCCGACGCATTTTGTATGATCCCGATTTACACGAACCACTTAAACCTGGGCTTCAACAAAGGCACATTGTTAAAAGACCCTCATGGCCTCCTCACCGGAACAGGAAACTTAATCAGGCATATTGATGTAAAAAAAACGAGTGACTATCGCAATCCACAAGTAACGGAACTGATCAAAGCAGCCATAGACTTTGCCATCCAAGACATGGACAAGCCCACAAAATCAATCGGCAAGACCATCTCAAAAATTAAGGGGAAATAAAATAGACTACTGGCTATAAAATTTACAAGGTCAAAATTTGATTTAATTTAGGTTTTTACCCGAAAGTAAACTTAACAGCCTCAATTTATTGACCCACCAACTTTCCCCCCTTAATCACCACGCTTTCAAAAAAAATCCTTTTCTTTGCGGAGAATTTCAAAATTAGGGTGAAATTTTTTGAAAAATCCTATCAGAATGATCAAGATCCTTGCCAATGATGGCATCAGCCCAGACGGTCAAACACTACTTGAAGAAGCGGGTTATGAAGTAGACACTACCCGGATTCCACAGGCGGACCTACCTGGCGTTATCGGCCAGTACGATGTACTGATCGTACGCAGTGCAACCAAAGTCACCAAGGAAGTAATCGATGCGGGGACCAACCTCAAAATCGTTGCTCGTGGTGGTGTTGGCTTGGACAATATTGATACAGATTATGCCCGCTCCAAGGGCATCACCGTGTTCAATACACCAGCAGCCTCCTCACAAGCAGTTGCTGAATTGGCGTTTGCACACATGTTCAGTCTGGCGCGTTTCCTGCATGGGTCCAATCGGGCCATGCCAGTAACAGGCGGCACTGAGTATGACAAACTCAAGAAAAAATTCTCCGACGGCATTCAGTTGCGCGGCCGTACCCTGGGCATCATTGGCTTTGGCCGAATTGGACAGGAAGTAGCGCGCATCGGGATTGGACTGGGGATGAATGTACTGGCTGCCGATCTCATGATCGACGAAGCCCGCATCGACATCAAACCTTACAATAGCGAGTACATCACGATGGCCGTAACCGTGCCTACCGTGGAAATGGAAGAACTCCTGGCGAAGTCTCACTTCATCACCCTACACGTTCCTTTCAGTGGCGGTACCCCCATCATCGGTAAGGCACAGTTTGACAAAATGAAAAAAGGGGTTTGTTTGATCAACACCTCTCGTGGTGGTACTGTAGATGAAGAAGCATTACTGGAAGCAATGGCTAGCGGCAAAGTAGCTGGTGCAGGTTTGGACGTATTTGATTTCGAACCTACTCCACGTCCGGAAATCCTGACGCATCCCAATATTTCGCTCACTCCACACATCGGTGCTTCTACGCTGGAAGCTCAGGCCAACATTGGTCTGGAATTGGCCGATCGGATTTTGGCTTTCTTCGGCGACGATAAGTAACGAAGTATACCCAATTCGAGCGAATTGAAAGGCCCCATTAGCTGCAACATTGCTAATGGGGCCTTTACTATTATGGCTTTTACCATTGAAAAATTTACTCCACCTTCAGCACTTTCCCCCAAGCTTCTTCATTGCCATTGTGCAAGCGAACCAGGTAGAGCCCTTTCGGCCAATCATGAGCCGTGATGGTTTCTTGCAGTACCGTATTGCCAGGTATGGCTAAAGTACGGGCATGGACTATTTGGCCCTGGGCGTTCCATACTTCCAACTGAGCTTTGGGTGCGCTGGTAGGCAACTTGAGGCTCACCACAAATTCATCACCAAATGGATTGGGGAAAATATGCAGTTGGCTCGCCGGACTTACCGTTTTGATCGAAGTAGAAATGAGGTCAATGTTGACGCAATAATCTTCTATTTCGCCATAATAATTGCTGCTTCCTGAAAAACAGGTGCTGGGTTCAGTGTTGTACCGCAGTGCTACCCGCATCCGAGTTGGCCCGGAAGGAGTACCCGCAGGAATGTTGATGATGCCACTAAACACAGTATCTTTTTTTGCACCCGAATTGTAAAGGGCTTCATTGTTCCCAAATTGCCCATCCTGATTGAGGTCAATCCAGGCTACGACAAACTCGTTGAACAATGTCCCCTTGTAACCCATGGTCAATTTGAAATTGTAGCTTTGACCCGAACGCAAATCAAGTCCTTTTAGCCCAGTATAATCCCCATAACCGTCGCGGGTACTCAGGTTTTTGAAGTTGCCTACTTGTACCCCGGTAATCCATTCCTGATCAGCTTGATCAATCAGGATCGTTTCGTTACAATAGTCTTTATCCAGGCAAGCACCACAGTTACGGGTCTTGAAGGTGTAACTTTTGCTAAATACGGAGGAGGTACCATCCAGGCATTCCGAACGAATTTGGAATTCATACTCGGTGCAAGCCGTCAAGTTCCGCAAATTGGCTGAGGTGAAAGGTGGACTCAAAGAAGACCAAGCCGTGGCACCCACTATCCGATAGCGGAAGGTATACGAACTTGCAGCGGTTACCGGCTGCCAACGGATAATCACGCTGGAGATGATGCCCGTAGGTATTGTCACCTGAGAGGGAGGCTCGCAACAACCGTCGGTGCGGAAACTGAAGAGCTGATCATAATCAACAGTGGTACTGCGGCAATACGTTTTGAGCTGAAACTCGTATTCCGTGCAGGCTTTTAAATCGGTAAAATTATAGGGAGGAAGCGCTCGTTCGATTGTTGTCCAGGTCGTGGTGCCCTTGACTCGGAAACGTAAATCAACCCTTTGAATACTATCATTACTCGTCCAGCCCAGTCGTGCACTATTGACCGTAATGTTGTTTACGGCTACACTAACCAAAGAAGGGCAGGAACCACATTCTTTGGCCAATGCCAATAAACTGTTGTACACCTGGAGGTGGCCTCCGGTACTGGTTGTATTTTTTAAATTAAAATGGGGTTTGACATTTTCCAGGATCAAACGCCTGATCCATAAAGCCGCAGCTTTGGGGTCTCGCCTGGCCAAAGATGCCAAAGTAGGACAGGGTGCAGCATACAACAAACCTACCGCTCCTGCTACTTGTGGGGCCGCAAAAGAAGTGCCCGAGATCGTTACAAACCCATTATTCTTAGCTGTAGTAATGGCTTGTTCCCCGAAAGCGGCCAAATCAACCGTGACTTTTCCGTAGCCATGGGGAGTAGTTCCTGTTCGGCTCATACTTGTCACGTTGATGATATAAGGGCTGCCGCAACTACCGGGCATATCGCCAATAGCATCCACATCGCGGGGGTCATTGTGTGTTGCACAAACATTCATGATACCCTGATACCCTAAACTATCAAAAAAACTACACCAAATGGGGTATTCTATAGGTGTGGCACGTGGAATACCCCAGGAGGCATTGGTGGCTACAACGAAGGCCCCTTTTTTGCCTCCGCTTTGATTGTAGAGCCTTCTCTGAATAAAAGGGTAGTTATATGCCTGGATGATGATGTCTTCTGTGCCGGAATTGTATCCTCCAAAAACACCCATGATTTTCACCTTCCAGTTGACCCCGGTGACTCCATAATTGTTGTTGCCCACTGCACCAATAAACCCTGCAACTTCCGTACCATGCGAAGCATCTTCACTGATGTCGTCATTCTTGCGGCGCACACTCCAGCCACGGTAATCGTCGATGTAGCCGTTTTCATCATCATCGATGTTGTTGTTGGGGATTTCGGCTCGGTTGACCCACAAATTGGCTTTCAAATCGCGGTGGGTCGTATCAATCCCGTCATCAATGACGCACACTACAATGGTATCACCACCAGGAGTGAGCCCACCCTTTGTGATGTCCCAGGCTTGAGGCATTCCCAGATCGAGGCCCAAAAAACCTCCATCCTGCCCGGTATTGGACAGGTACCATTGTTTGGCAAACTCGGGATCGTTGGGCGTTGCTGAACGTAGTTCGATGTAATGATTGAATTGGGCTGCGATGATGGCTGGATCGCGCCGAAGCCGCGCCAGGAGTTCATTTTCATCCTGGGTATTGGGATCAAACCGCAACTTCCAAATGTGCATGGGCTCGGATAGGGGAGCTTCATCCAATACAAAGCCCGATCCAGCGGCGCGTAAACTAGCTTCCTGACTCGCCCAGGCACTCGCCCGTACAGTAGCACGAAGCTGCACCAGGATTTCGCCAGGAACGTGATCATTCTGATTTTGTGCAAAAGCTGGGGTAATAAACCACAAAGAACTCAGGGCAAAACAAAACAAGGCAAAGGTTTGTCTCATGGGTTGAGAATTTTTCACAAAAATATAAACCAGCAGCTAGAAGAACAGAAAATTCGCAACTTGTGTTGGGGAAAGTACACTTAGAAAATAATTACCTTTAGCGCTTTCGCACTACCTTTAGAGCTTGTTTAAGTTTTTAGCACAAACAAAGAGCTTAAACAAACTCTCAAACAAACATCAAACAGCAATGAGCTACATCAAACCAATTCTGCAAGTATTGAGCGCAATCCTAATTGTGCTTTTTTTTAGCAATTCCGTCAGCGATTCCGCTCTGAAGCGGGAGTACTACGAAATCAAAATTTACACGATCAACGGGCCAGAGCAAGAAGCAAAGGTGGATCAGTTTTTACAAAAAGCCTACCTGCCTGCCTTACACCGCGCTGGAATCAGCAAAGTAGGGGTATACAAACCCATAAAAACGGATACCACCTTCGGAAAACGCATTTTTGTCTTCATTCCCTTAAAAAAACTGGATCAGCTTAGTTCCCTGCTTACCGCACTGGACAAAGACGCTGCTTTCCAAAGTGCTGGTGCGGAATACCTGAACGCGCCCTGGGATAAACCCGTTTATGTGCGCATGGAATCCATTGTGATCCAGGCTTTCAAAGACATGCCTTTTCACCAATTACCCAAACTCGGTGGAAACATCACTGACCGGGTCTACGAATTGCGGAGTTACGAAGGCGGTACCGAGAAGTTGTACCAAAAAAAGGTACACATGTTCAACGAAGGCCAGGAGATCAGCATTTTTAGCCGCCTGGGCTTCAATGCAGTATTTTATGGAGAAGTGTTGGCAGGCCGCCGCATGCCGAACTTGATGTACATGACTTCTTTTGACAACATCGATAAGCGCAATGAGCTGTGGAAAGCTTTTGGAGCGGATCCATTTTGGAAAAAAATCTCGGCGTTGCCGGAGTATCAGCACACCGTTTCGAAGTCGAATGTTTATTTGTTGAATCCGGCGGCGTATTCGGAAATTTGAAACAGAGTCAGAACTTAGGTGAATCTAGGTGTCTAAGGTTTCTTAGGTGGTAAAAGAAAAAACCTGCGGAGCAGGGTGCTCTTTCACCACCTAAGAAACCTTAGACACTCAAGGAATCACCGAAGGCATGTTTACCAGCCCGGCATAAAGTTCAACCCAAACGCGCCCTTCGCCCCCTTAAGCAACGGAATCGCGTAATAAGGCTCCAGAATCAAGGCCCCAAACAAGTTGACCCGCAGCGAAGCACCCACCGAAGACAGCGGGCGAATCAGGCTTTTACCATTTGGAGCTTCGAAATTAAACTGATCAAAGCGCGTCCAAATGATCCCGCTGTCGAAGAAGAAGTTTAAGTCAGCCGGAACAATACTGGTAGGAATCAGCGCCAATTTTTTTGGCCCCAGGAGTGGAATCCGTACCTCGGCATTGAACAAGCCCATTTTAGTGCCCACCAGATTGTCAAAGGTGATTAAGCCATCGCGCTCCAGATTTTGGGCCACATTGCCCTGAAAACCACGTATCCACCAAGGAGATCCCAGGAAGAGTGGCGGAAATATATCCGTATTTTCGGAATCACGACCATAGCGGCCCGTATGCATCACCCGCGCTGCAAAAGTAAAGGGCTTTTTACGCAAGTATCCCCGGAAGTCAAGCGTGGGGTTTAAGAACTGAATATCCCCCAAATATTGCCGGAAACCTACCCGGAAGCGGTATCCCTGCAAGGGTGCGGTGAGCCCAAAATTGGACTTGTCTCCTACTATGGCTGCTCCCACACCAGGCAGAGTAAAGCCAGGCAAAGAGCCTACTTTTTCCTGGTCTTGTCCAAGTGGCCGGCCCCGGCCATCAAAGAAAAAAGGATCGTACTGGCTGTACTCCTTAATTCGGCGCAGCGACTGGCTGATGCGAGAAAAATCAAGTTCTGCCTCAGCCCGCAAAGTAGAAGAAAATGGATATTGTACAAAACCAGTGACTCCACTCTGGAATATCCGGTAAACGCTATACTGATCCACTACCACTTGGCCAATGTCCGAATTCTCTAAATAAGTAGAATCGTAGGCGTAATAAGGATAAGGAATGTGCATAATCGAGCCACCCCACTGAAATTTGCCCTTGCGGTTGAGGTAAGTGACCATGCCACCGAAGTCCTGAATTTGACCATTCAGCGCAACGTTGGCCATAATTTGGTTGTTGCCCAAAATGTCACTGAACAAGGCCTGTACCCCACCAGCCAAACCAGCGTTGGTACCAAACAGGTTGTTCCCCACGCCAATGCCACCACCACCAGTGAGGAAGTCGAGTTTGAACTTCGATTTAAAGGGTACTTCCTGCAAAGCCGCCGTTTCACCAGCAATGGCCTGATCGATGGAACCAATTTGTTGGTCAATTATACTTTTTACGGCAGGGTTGAGCCGTGGTAGCTGTGCTGCCGCGTAGGTCACTACTTTCGGATCCACTTTTTTGTCCAAAAAGTCCTTTGAAGTGCCCCGGTAAATGCTGTAACCTCTTTTGTTGTAAAGGGTATACAAAATCCGATCCCGCTTGCGATCCACCGAAATCGCTGGAGAATACTGGGAAATCCCGGTAATGCCTACGGCCAAATCAGTCAATTGGGTTACCTCTTTGGAATCTGGATCATAGCGGTACAAGTTGCGGTATCCATCACGGTTAGACAAAAAGACGATGTTGCCCGCCGTATCCACTTGTGGGTTGAGGTTGTCCGCACCTGGAAATACCTCATCGTAGTGGGTTACAGCATTATTTACCATATCCATCGAAGCCAGATTGAAAGTCAAACGGCCATAAGTCCGCCCATTTTCCCAGGCTTTTTGATCCGTGGAAAAATACAGGGTTTGGCCGTCCTCCGACCAGGTAGGCTGGATTTCTGAATACTTATCGTCCGTCAACTGCTTCAGGGTGCGGGTACGGATGTTGAAAGCATACAAGTCCGTATGGCCTTCTTTCAATCCGGAAACCACGATAGTTTTGCCATCGGGTGACCAACTTGGGTTGGAAAAAGCGGGCAAATCACCGAGGTTAAATTCATCCACTGTTTTGCCCGTGAAAGGACTTTTGATCAGCAATACATTGCGGCCACGTTTGAAACCGATCAAGGCTACGCGTTTGCTATCCGGCGACCAGGCACCAGAGGATTCAAGGAAATCAAAGAAATCCACGTTGCCGCCTCGGGCCGTACTGGCCACGGTTTTCATGATTTGACCGTTCGTAGCATCAGCCAGGAAAATATCGGTAGAAAACAGGTTGCGCTCAGAGGTAAACAGCACATATTTCCCATCGGGGCTGATCGAGGGCGAAATGTTCATTTCTCCGCCATCCTTGTTGTCCAAAATGGGTTTGCCATAAGTGTTTTTCTCCTTGCCCTCAACCATCGGTTTGAACTGCGTCGTGATGGCATCCTGCCAAAGTTTGCTGAAGTCCTTTTTGTTCATGCCCAAAACCCCGGTAATGGCATTGTCTACCCCAAAAATGGCCACCGATTTGAAAAATGGCTCAATGATGCGGTCACTTTTTAATCCGGTCAAAAAAGACCAAAAAGCATGGCCATAGCGGTACGGAAAGTATTTGGGATTGTCCAGTTGATCAATCGTAGGGACATCATCATTGAGTACAGCATCGCGCATCCATAAGGCAGTATGCGGATCCACACTTCCAATCGACATGTATTCGGCCATACCCTCCACGACCCAGAGCGGCAAGTTGCCCAGGCTTTGGATGCTGGTGGAATCGCCATTCAAAATGCGGTTGAACTGGAAGGCGTGCACCAATTCGTGCCCCAATACCTGATAAGTTGCCTGATTGGTAAGGGCGATGGGCATGATGACCCGGTTTTTGAAGGCCTCGGTCACCCCACCTGTACCCACTCCCACACCACCACTGATGGTATTGGTTTGTTGGAAATCGGCATGGTCATTGTAAAAGATCAAGGGGTTTTTGATGGAAAAAGTATCTCCCAGCAAATTCCGGTGGTAGTTGTACCATAGCTCGGCATGATCGGCCAAATCCTTGCGCCGTTCTGCATTTTTGAGGTAATAATAAATCTCAAAATTGGGTGAGCGATACACGTCAAAATTGAAGGACTCATAACTGGGCTTGTTGCGGCCAAAATATTCCTGGGCCTGCAAAGTGGTTGTTCCGGTAAAGGCCAGCAAAAAAGCCGCAAGGGTCCAAAGCTTACTGTGGTGTCTCATACGGTATGTTTTTCTTTGAAACGATCTCATGTTGCTCTCTAGATTGTCTAAATTACAAACTATTAACAATTCGACAGACCACTTTGTAACGCATTGGGCAAGTGGATTTTGGTTAAAAATCTCTTAAACTCAATTTCAAGGTAGTACAAGTGACAAAAAAAGGGGATCAAACGGGTGTTTTGGAAAATCGTAACCTTCTTTTAACTTTACCAAAACCACGAATGTTCATTCTTTCTAAGTAGTGGGGCAAAAATAAGTGTTCATTTTTTTTTAAGCCAAAGGATTAGATAAGACACTTAAAATGAACCGTTTACTTATCTAATCCTTTGGCAAAATGAACCGCTTATTTTTTTGTCGCCCCTAAAACACCCAATTAGCATGTATACCAAACGCAATTACAACTTTTGGATGACCTTCAATTGGTCTCGACAGCCCTTTTTTATTGCGGTAATTTATGCTTTACCGATTACCGCTTTGGCTCATTTTAGCCACTGGGATATCTCTCTACCCTGGCAACCGATTAGTGTACTGGGGATTTCAGTAGCCTTTTATCTGGGTTTTAAAAACAACAGCTCTTACGACCGAACCTGGGAAGCGCGCAAAATCTGGGGCGGGATTGTCAACAGTAGCCGCACTTTTGGGGCTGCGGTTACCTCTTTTATTCAGGGAGAAGACAAAGCAGAAGTGCAAAACATCCGCCGTCGCCTGATTTACCGGCACATCGCCTGGCTAACTGCCATGCGTTACCAACTGCGACTCAGCCGTGATTGGGAACACAAGGAAGATCGGGTAAAAGGGCTGTACTCACCCATCATTTGTGAAGAGTACTTCAACAATATGGACCAGGAGGTGATGAACCTGATTGATGAGGAGGAGTTTGAGCGCTATAAAACCAAAACCAATATTGCTACGCAAATTATCGCCTCGCAGGCCCGTGAATTGCAACATTTGCACGAATTGGGTTATTTCGATTCCTTCCGCCACATGGAGTTTCACCGCCTGATCAGTACTTTTTATGACGACCAGGGGCGGAGCGAGCGCATCAAAAATTTCCCCTTTCCCCGGCAGTATGCCTCAGTAGCGTTGTGGAATACGATGGTTTTTGCAGCTTTATTGCCCTGGGGTTTGCTGAATGTTTTTGCTGGAATGGAAAACTCTTGGCGCATTTGGCTGACCGTACCGTTCAATGCCCTGATCACTTGGGTATTTTTTTTGATGGAAAAAATTGGAGATTATTCCGAAAATCCATTTGAGGGATCTTATAACGATGTGCCGATTACGTCCATCTCCCGGGCGATTGAGATCGATCTGCGGGAGATACTGGGGGAAACGGAGGTGCCGAAGTCGATTGCAGCGGTGGATGGTTTTTTGATGTAATCCTATTTCAAAATACAAAACTAAATACTACTCAATGGCAAACGTCCACCTCCACCTCACTGAAAAAAACGGATACTTCTACATCGAAGGCGAAGGTATGATCCAGGCACAAATGACCTTTGTCTTTGCTGGTCCCGAACGCATGATCATCGACCATACCGAAGTACAACCCGGCAACGAAGGCAAAGGCTATGGCAAACAAATGGTCAGCGCGGCCGTGGATTATGCCCGCGAAAAGCACATCAAAATCATTCCACTCTGTCCCTTTGCGAAGAGTGTATTTGATCGGACGCCAGAGTTTCGAGATGTGTTGTAGAGGCTCACATAGGTGGATGCAGTCCAGCCATTTTTAATAACCGTCGTAGGTTAAGGTTGCCTTCTCGATTGAGCTGCAATAATTCTATTGTAGTCCTTCCTATTGGTGTAATACCAAGGATGAGCAAATCATCTTCACTCCAGGTGAAATGTTGATGCCAATTGTGTTGGCGCGGGTGAAACAATCGGGAAATTTTACCTGTCAATGGATCAATGAAATGAGTTTTGTTGTGCTTATGGCCGTTGCATCCGCCACATGAATAGGCGAGATTATCCAGTTCCGAATCTCCTCCAAGGCTAGTTGGAATAATATGATCCAAATGGAAAGAGTCTGGCGAAAAAGACGATGGGCAGGTACAGTATTCGCAATTTCCTTTAGCAAGCTCTTTTATTGCTCGTTGAAGAATGAGTGAAATCTTTTCTGCCATTTAATCCTGGATTAATCCCATCCGTTCCATCAATTCAAGCAGGCTCAAATTATTTAATTGAGCAAGTTCAATTAAATAGCTCAACCTTTCGTTTCGCAATTTTTCATCCTTTTCAGTGAGGCTAAGAAACTCAAGATGTTCTTCTGAGGAAATAGAGCTATTTTCAAGTTTATCTACCAATACTAGGTAGCGAGACCGTTGGTCAGCATCCAATACAGTTTGATTGATCAGCCGGATTAACTCTCTTTCCTTTAAATCTTTGGCCAAGCTTTTTTTACGTACAATTACTGCATCTAATTCACGGACTAATTTTTCTAATTCGCTTAACTGTAGATTAGCCGCTCCAAGTACAAATGAGTCAGTGTCAATAGTCGTCTCAATTTGAATCTTTGACATATCGTTCTATTTGATTCCTTACAAATATAAGACTTCCTTATCAAAAATGCACGTCTTGCTAGTTCCTAATAGCATCTCTGTTAGAAAATCCCAGAGTTTATTGTTTTTAACCACTCACGAATCGGGAGGATGTGGGCGGTATCGATTTTCGATTTTGCTACTGCCTTAAATAAAAAAGCAAAAAAATCGACATTCTACTTAATTTAACACAGCATAGCCATTTATATTTTGTGACGCCCGTATATTGTGGCAAAAACAAAGATTTATGCAAGTTAAACATTCCTCATGCTCAGTAAAATGGGCTTTGTGTCTCTTGATGCTATTGCCCATCACCCTCTTTAGTCAGGCAAAAATCATTTGGACTGACCTGGCTGGCAACATTTCCAAAGCGAATGCCGATGGCACCAAAATTGAAAAAATTCTGAGCCGTCAGATTCCACTTGATTTGGAAACCAACGTAAGTGAACAAAAACTGTATTGGTCTGAATCCGGTGGAAATGCCATCTGGCGAATCGGATTAAGTGGCGGTGTGCCTGAATTGGTGTACAAAAGTACTGATAAACTCCAGGGTTTAACATTTGATCAAAACAAGCTCTACTTCATTCAGGGAACTTCCATCTTAAGAATGAATACGGATGGCACTCAACTGGAAACCATCGTAACCGCGGTTTCCGATGCCCGGGATGTTGTAGTCATCAATGGTTTAGTTTATTGGAGTACTGCTTCAAATAGTAAAATCCTTAAACAAAATGCCAACGGGAAGGGAGGGGTAGCCATCCTGAGTGACTTGGCCAGTGCCAATAACCTCATTTACCATCCCCGCGAGAAAAAGCTCTACTGGCGTGAATACTGTGGGGCTTCAGTTTGTTCTGGAGTGCGCAAAGCGAATCCAGATGGAAGCAATAAAGTAAACGTTATCGATGCTTTTGTGGATGGATTTTCATTTTCCAGCGATAGTTCTAAACTGTATTGCACTTACAACATCTTTGATGAAATATTCTCCATCAATACGGACGGTACTGGACGTGTAAAATTAGCTGGCATAACCTCCACACCTACAAGCATGACCCTCTTGGGGAATAAGTTGTGCTGGTTGGATTTGGCTTATGGCGACTACTTGTACACCGCTGATCTGAATGGAAGTAACCGCAAAGTATTGGCAACAACCCCCGTTTATCAACCCACCAGATTTGCCATTGACACGGTAGACAAATGGATTTATTGGGTGAACCAACACAGTAGTTTTTCGGACGACCGCTCTTCTTCCACTTCAATCAGAAAAGCAAAATTGGATGGAAGTCAACAGCAAGTGATTATTCCTTCCAGTACGGTGAAAAGGCCATTTGGAATCGGTCTTGATTTAAAAAACAAAAAACTGTACTGGACAGATAGAGACAATTCAGGGTTGTATCGTTCGAACCTTAATGGTACTAGTGTAGAAAAGATCGTGAGCGGAGCTTCCAACCCCACCGATCTGGCACTAGATGTTGAAAGGGGCTATTTGTTTTGGTCGGATTGGGGAACCCAAAAAGTGATGCGTGCCAACCTGAGTGGAGGTCAACAAAAAACGCTGGCTCAAAATTTGAGCACCCCTATAGGTTTGGCGCTAGATAAAATTGGCGGCTACCTCTACTTTGGTGAGCGAAGTACTCCTAGAATCAAAAGGGTGCCCATTGATAGTGGGAATGTAGATATAGTATTGGTTAGACCAACTGCTTCTGACCGGGTAGAAGGGATTTGGGTTGACAATTCCAAAGGGCATTTGTACTGGACTGATGATGGTTCTGGCATCCTTTACCGTACTAGCTTAAATGGGAGCGACATTACCAAGCTTGCAGATAAATCGGCAGGTTTGAGTTCCCCCGCTGGAATCCAAGTGTTTAATTCCAGCTTTATCGTACCCACAAAAAATCCGAACAAAGTTGGCACACTCAAAATATATCCCAACCCTTTTAACTCAAGTTTCCAGGTGCAAGGACTCAAGGCTGGTGATGAGTTGGCCCTTTTTGATCATTTAGGTCGTCGAAGTTTGCAACAAAAAGTAACTTTGGATGGTACAACTTCCATTACCTGTGCTAGATTGCCTGCCGGAATGTATTATTTGACTGTTCGACATAAAGATGGTCAAATTTCGGTCGAAAAACTTTACAAGTATACTGACGAATAAAAGCCAAACAGTCCAATATGAACTCTCTTATCCTCCAAAACGGTACCATCTACCAACCCCATCAAATCATCCAAGGTGGCCACATCTGGCTGGAAAATGGCCGCATCAAAGCCATTTCCGCCGAACCTTTCCAAAATGTAAGCCCGGACACCATGGTCATCGATGTAGAGGGACGTATTGTCTCTCCGGGGTTCATCGATCTACACATTTATGGCGGAGGGGGAGCTTCGGTTTTGGACGCTGATCCCGCGTCGGTAGAAACCGTTTTGCATACCCACGCCCAATTCGGCACCACGGGCATGTTGGTTTCTACCGTCACGGCTGAAATTCCGTTGTTGCACCGCGCCCTAAAGGCCATTGACCAGGTTGCGCAAAAAAGCCCAGCCCAGACCCAACGCGCCAAGGTATTGGGTGTTCACCTCGAAAGTTGCTTCCTGGCACCCGAACGGCGCGGTGCGCACAAGCTGGAATGGTTACAAACGCCCAGTATTGAGTTGTTTCAACCCCTACAGGACTCCAGTGGTGGTAGGATAAAATTGATGACGATTGCCCCCGAATTACCCGGTGCTGCTGAATTAATCGAATACGTTTGGCAACAAGGGGTTGTCGCTAGTTTTGGCCACTCTGCGGCCGATTACGATACCGCTACCCACTGGATTCGCAAGGGCATGCAGATCTGCACGCACTTGTTCAACGCCATGAATGGTTTTGGCCATCGTGCGCCGGGTGGCGCAGGCGCTTTTTTGACCGAACAATCTGCCATGGTACAAATCATTCCCGATGGAGTACACGTTCATCCGGCTGGTTTGGAATTGGCCTATCAGGCTAAAGGAGCCAGTAAAATTTGTTTGGTCACCGATTCTTTGCTACCCGCTGGGACCGACATCAAGGAATTTTACTTCTTTGATCGTTTGGTCAAAGTGACTGATCGCGCGTGTTTTTTACCCGACGGCACTCTGTCTGGCAGCCGTTTGACCATGAATCGGGCGGTGCAGTTGTTTGTGGAATACACCAGTGCAACATTACAGGAGGCCCTGCACATGGCTTCCCTCAATCCGGCCAAAGCCATCGGTTTGGATCAACAAAAGGGTTCCCTGGAAGTGGGCAAAGACGCCGACGTGTTGGTTTTGGATCAAGACTTGAACGTTCAGCTGGCTTTGGTGGAAGGAACGGTGGTGGCTGGTGTGCTATAAATCAGATAAATAATTTTTTGACCAAATCAAAAAAAGGTTTATTTTTACAACTGCCTTACCTTTGGCTCATGGATCAATCCAGGGCTTTATGACAATTTCCACAACTTTTTATTGAAACAGCATTTGTTCAATGGATCAGACTTTACTATGCATAAAGTCTAGTATCATCAATTGAGCCACACCTTATTTATGTCATAAAATATGTTGGTCAAAGCATTTGCCAGTGCGGTTCATGGAGTGGACGCCCGCACCATTACAGTGGAAGTGAATTCAGGTGGACAACCCGTAGTTGGTACCAATTATTACCATCTGGTGGGTTTACCGGATAATGCCATTCGTGAAGGATTTCAGCGCATTGAAGCGGCCATTTTTTGCAGAGGCTACCGCATGCCTCGAGCCAAAACCGTCGTCAATCTCGCGCCTGCCGATATTCGCAAGGAAGGTTCCGCCTACGATTTGCCCATCGCGATGGGGGTTTTGGCTGCCAGTGGACAAATCAACGGAGACCGCCTGAGTGAGTTCATCATCATGGGCGAATTGTCATTGGATGGTTTGTTGCGTCCCATCAAAGGTGCTTTACCGATCGCCATTCAGGCGCGTAAAGAAAAATATCGAGGCATCATTTTGCCCAAACAAAACGCTCGCGAAGCCGCCATTGTCAGTGGCATAGAAGTGTATGGCGTAGAAAACCTGGAAGAGGCAACCGACATTTTGAATGGACATTCAAGTTTGGAACCAGTGGTGGTCGAAACCCGCGATGAGTTCTTTAACAACTTGAGCAATTACGATGTGGATTTTTCGGATGTAAAAGGCCAGCAAAACATCAAACGTGCCTTGGAAATTGCCGCAGCGGGAGGCCACAACGTCATTTTGATCGGACCTCCGGGAGCAGGAAAAACCATGCTGGCACGGCGTTTGCCTACTATTTTGCCGCCATTGAATTTACAGGAGGCCTTGGAAACGACCAAAATTCATTCTGTAGCTGGAGTATTGGCCAGGAATGCGGCCCTGGTTACCACGCGCCCTTTTCGTTCACCACATCATACCATCAGTGATGTGGCCCTGGTAGGCGGCGGATCTAACCCGATGCCCGGGGAAATTTCCTTGGCGCACAATGGCGTACTTTTTTTGGATGAATTGCCGGAATTCAAGCGCAGCGTGCTGGAAGTGATGCGCCAGCCGATGGAAGAACGGCGCGTCACCATTTCCCGCGCCAAAAGCTCCGTGGATTATCCTTCCAGTTTTATGCTGGTTTCTTCCATGAATCCCTGTCCTTGTGGGTACTACAATCACCCGGACAAAGAATGTGTTTGTGGGCCTGGTGTAGTAAAACGGTATCTGACCAAAATCTCTGGCCCCTTACTGGATCGCATCGACCTACACGTGGAAGTTACGCCCGTCAGCTATGATGAACTGGCTAGTGATGAACGCCCCACCGAAACCAGCAAAGACATTGCCGCTCGGGTGGTGGCTGCCCGAGAATTCCAGGCTCACCGTTTTACAGGGATGAACATTTACAGCAATGCCCAGATGCCGGGCAGAATGGTACAAGAGGTGTGTAAGATAGATCCGGCTGGACAAATTCTGGTCAAAAAAGCGATGGAGAAACTGCAACTTTCGGCACGGGCTTATGATCGAATTTTGAAAGTCGCGCGTACCGCGGCGGATTTGGCAGGCTCAGAAAAAATCTTGATTGAACATTTGGCGGAGGCGATTCATTTCCGGAGTTTGGATCGGGAGAGTTGGGCGGGGTAAATCAGCACGCCTACTTCTATCTCCTGAGGTGAATCCTTTAGTGCCTTAGGTTTCTTAGGTGGTAAAATAAGTTCTTTTCACCACCGAAGAAACCTAAGGCAATAAAGGATTCACCTCAGGAGGTAGCACGAAGAATTTATTCAATTATTTCAAAACCCACCTGTTTCAAATCCCTCCAAAAATCAGGATACGACTTCACCACTACCTCTGGCTCATGGATTTTAACTTCTCCCAAAAAGGCCAGCGGTGCAAAAGCCATTGCCATGCGGTGGTCTTCATAAGTTGCAAATTCCGGCGCAGGGCTTGGCATTTGAGCTTTCCCTTCAATGAGGAAATACTCCTTCCCGTCATTGGCTACCCCTTCTTCGATCACTTTAACCCCTACTTTGGCCAATTCCTGATCCAGTGCCGCAATCCGATCCGTTTCTTTGATGCGCAGGGTTTCCAGCCCGGTAAAACGGCCAGTTACACCCAGACCAGCACACACTACGGCAATGGACTGCGCCAAATCGGGACAAAGCAAAAAATTGTATTCAAACACCTCCAGCAACGGTTGCCCACTTTTGCTTAAGTGAATTCCTTTATCGTTGAAGGCAGTTTTTACCCCCAAATGCGCCATGATCTCAGTCAAAACCGCATCCCCTTGCAAACTTTCGGTAAATAACCCATTGAGTTGCAAGTCAACCTCTTCTGCAAAAGCTGCCATGATGTAATAGTATGAAGCTGCCGACCAATCGGCTTCCACCACAAATGGCCGCGCTTGGTATTGCTGCGGGGCCACCCAAATGTACTGCCCTTCCCATTCGTGTGCTACGCCGAAATAAGCCATTTGGGCCAAAGTCATCTCGATGTAGGGCCGCGATACAATTTTGCCCACCAATTCTAGCTCCAGTCCATTGGACAAAGTGGGGGCAATCATGAGTAACGCAGAGATGTATTGGCTGCTCGTACCCGCCGAGATTTGCACTTTATTGTTGATGCCGAAATTGTCGGGCGGGCCAATGAGCAAGGGGGGATAACCTTCTTTTTCCAGGTATTCGATGTGGGCGCCTAAGGTACGCAGGGCATCCACCAGGACCCCAATGGGGCGTTGCTTCATCCGCTCGGTACCCGTCAGGGTTTGAGTGCCGGGCTGGGTAGACAGATAAGCGGTCATGAAGCGAAAGGTGGTGCCTGCCGCACCTGCGTCCCGAATTGGATCGGTGCTGGCTAGCAGGCTCTGCAAAAGATCAGTGTCTTTGGCATTAGCCAAAAGGGTAATGGGGAAGTTTTCGCCGCACAATGCCCGAATGATGAGGCTGCGGTTGCTGATGCTTTTGGAACCAGCGAGGGTGATTTCGCCGGATAAAGTAGCGTTGGTTTTGCGTATAGCGTACATGGTGCTTGGGTATTCTTGCTCACCGCCCACGATTAAACGTGGGTTGGGGCGAAGTGTGGCCTCCCACGGATGAATCCGTGGGTTGGCTGCGTTACACGGCTAAAGCCATGGTTTATGTGTGCTTAAGGCCAGATGAAGGTGATGGCCTGTTCGATATCGGGATGCAGACTTTTGGCAACGGGGCAATTGTAGCCAATTTGCTCTAAAATTTGCTTTTGTTTGTCATCGTAGGTTTTGCCCTCGGGAAAAGTGATGGTCATTTCAATTTTGGAAATGCGCCGAGGGTTGGCAACCATGTGTTTGGTGATGCTGGCCTCTGCGCCATCCATGTCGATACCGCGCTCCCGAGCACCAATGCCCATCACGGTGAGGGCACAATTGGCCAAGGCCGTAGCCACCAGGTCGGTTGGAGAAAATGCTTCTCCTTTCCCGTGGTTGTCTACCGGTGCATCAGTAATGATGCTAGTACTCGAAGCCAGGTGGGTGGCAGTGGTGCGCAGCTCACCCAAGTAAGTAACGGTTGAAGTCATGTTGTTTATTTTGGGTTCCAGGGTTCCAATCCGGTCACTGAGCGTAGTCGAAGTGCCGAATGGAACACTGAAACCCGCTTTTTTATTCCTCTTCCCTGGGTAGTTCTTTTTGCGCAGCTTTTTCTTCCCGTTCGGCTTCTTCCCGCTCGGCCCTATCCCGCATCGCCTTGTCCGACTTTTCGTACGCGTTGATGATTTCCTTTACCAGGCGGTGGCGAACCACATCGTCGGCGTTAAGCTCGACTTCGGCAATGCCATCTACATGGCGCAAGATCTGGAGCGCCCGGTACAAACCCGATTTTTGGTTAAAAGGCAAATCGATCTGCGACAAGTCGCCAGTGATGACACATTGAGCACTGGGCCCAAGGCGCGTCAGGAACATCTTGAGCTGGAGCGTGGAGCAGTTCTGCGCTTCGTCCAGGATGATAAAAGCATTGTCGAGGGTACGCCCCCGCATGAACGCTAGTGGCGCGATCTCGATGATGCGGTTGGCCATGAATTGCGCCAGTTTGTCCGGGGCTATCATGTCGTCCAGTGCGTCATACAGCGGGCGCAGGTAAGGATCGATTTTTTCCTTGAGGTCGCCGGGTAAAAAACCCAGGCTTTCCCCCGCTTCTACTGCCGGGCGCGTCAGGATGATCTTTTTGACCTTGCGGTTTTTGAGCGCGCGCACAGCCAGGGCAACTGCGGTGTAGGTTTTGCCTGTACCAGCGGGACCTACTGCAAACACAATGTCATTGTGCTCGGTAGCCTCAACCAATTTTCTTTGGTTTACGGTTTTTGCCCTGATCGGTTTGCCATCGCGGGTGTGCAGGATGGTGCGGTTGTTGTCCGACTCCGGCAAGCGGGTTTCCCACAGGTTTTCCCCCAGCAATAAGTCTTCTACCGCTTGTGTCGAAAGGGCATGCTGCTCTTTGAGCAACTTGACCATCATTTCGAATTTGGCTTTGGCAGCCTGGGTGAATTTCTTTTCGCCGGCCAGTTTCAGATTATTACCCCGCGAGGTAATGGTGATTTCTGGAAATGCCTTGCGTAAGAGGTTCAGTTTTGCGTTGTTTTCCCCGAAAAGTTCCAGTGGATCAACGCCGTCTACGGTTAAAATGATTTCGCTCAATAGTCCCTCCGTCGTTTTAGTTTATGAGCAAAAAGGTTTTAGAAAAGTATTTATATACAAGCAAAGGTTTGAAACAATAATTTTGTTCCATTACTTGCTCAAATCTTGGGTAAAATTAAGATTTTAGCGCCGATCGAACTAGGATAAAATCATTTTTGTGCCTAAATAAATGGAAAACGCTCTAGGATGGCTATTGTAACTTTGACCACCGATTTTGGCTTACAAGACTACTACTCCGCACTGGTCAAAGGTGCTTTGTTGTGTGCTAAACCCGATTTGATGATTGTGGACGTGTCGCACAACATCAACAATTATGACATTGTCCAGGCTGCTTTTATTCTGCGCAATACCTGGAAAAATTTCCCCGAAGGCAGCATCCATTTGATTGGAGTCAATGATTTGGCCAGCACGGAACAACGCTTTTTGGGGTTGGAATACGCTGGGCACCATTTTATTGCGCCTGACAATGGCTTGTTTGCCTTGTTGTTTGACCAGTTGGAAGAGCCGGTTTATTCCTTACCAGTGCCCGAGGCCAGTGTTTTTCCCATCAAAGATGTCTTTGCTCAAACGGTTTGGCACCTGACCCAAGGCCAAAAATTCGAAGCGTTTGCCGAGCCCATCACCGATATGGTACAACGGATCACTTTCCAACCCGTGATCAGTCCCAATCGCATCCGGGGCGCGGTCATTTACATCGATCAGTACGAAAATGTGATCAGCAACATCAGTCGGGAATTGTTCGAACGGATCGGCAAGAACCGCGAATTTGAGCTGTACTTCAAACGCCATGACCCCATCCTCAAATTGAGTCGCAATTATTTCGATGTCGCCGTAGGTGAAACCCTCTGCCTGATCAACTCTGCCGATTACCTGGAATTGGCCATCAACATGGGCAAAGCGAGTAGCATGCTGGGGTTGAAATTGGAAGATACGATCCAAATTGACTTTAAAAATTAGCTTTTATGCTGAAACGAATGGTGAAAATGACCTTCCAAAAAGACCGTATTGCGGACTTCCTGGTCATTTTTGAAGACAGTAAGAACCTGATTCGCAATTTCCCTGGCTGCCAACACTTGGAACTTTTACACCTGGAAGACCAACCCGAGGTGATGTTCACCTTTAGCCTCTGGGATGGCCCCGAAGCATTAGAAGTGTATCGGCAGTCGGACTTGTTTCGAAATACCTGGAGCAAGACGAAGGTTTTGTTTGCAGGGAAGCCAGAAGCCTGGAGTATGAGGGTGGCAGCTGAGGTGTGAAATCGAAGTTGGCCTATTTCATCCGCCGAAGCCCCGCACTACAGCGATACCGTTCCTCATGATAATAAGCAAATAAGTCATCCATCGATTGTACACAATGGGCAATGCTCCATTTTTCCGCCCATTCTAGGGGCCCTTTGGGGAAGTTCATCCCCTTCATCATCGCCAAATCGATGTCCTCCCGCGAAGCAATATTCCAATGCAGTGCATCGGCCGCTTCATTGATGAGCATCATTAGAATGCGTTCAAAAACCTGTTGCAATAAAACTTCATCGGTGCTAGCCTTGGGCATTTCCCGACTGTAATCATAAAAGCCCCGACCTGTTTTTTTACCCCAATAGCCTGCTTCAAACAATCGTTTTTGGGAAAAAGAAGGCCGGTAACGCGGCTCCTGGTAACAACTTTGGTACAAACTCTCGGTCACCCGAAAATTCACATCGTGGCCAATGAAGTCCATCAATTGGAAAGGGCCCATGCGGAAGCCACCCAGGCTGGTCATGGCTGCATCAATGGTGGCACAATCGGCAATTCCTTCGTCCAGAATGCGTATAGCCTCGGTATAATAAGGGCGGGCAATGCGGTTGACGATGAAACCAGGGGTGTCTTTGGCCACCACGGGCATTTTCCCCCAGCGCTCCAACTCTTCTTTTACCCAATCCAGCCATTGTTCATTTGTCTGAATCGCCGGGATCACTTCCACCAATTGCATCAAAGGTACCGGGTTAAAAAAGTGCATACCCAACACCCGTTCGGGCCGCTCACAACTGGCGGCGATGGCACTCACGGAAAGTGAAGAAGTATTGGTGGCCAAAAGGCAGGAGGGGTTGACTACTTTTTCCAAACGGCTGAACAATTCTTGTTTGATGGTCAAATCCTCTACAATGGCTTCGATGACCCAGTCGCAGGGACGAAATTTTTCCAACTGATCCACCCAGGCGATGCGTTGCATAGTGGCCATGACCGCAGTGGGGTTTGAGCGGCCTTTTTCCACTTCTTTTTGTAGGCTTTGGTCAATTCGGGCCAAAGCTTGTTGGCCAACCTGGGGTTGTGCATCGTACAAAAAGACCTCATGACCAGCTTGAGCCGCTACTTGAGCAATCCCTGCTCCCATGGTTCCAGTTCCTACTATTCCTATTTTCATTCGTCTAGCGCAAGCATTTGAAATAATCGAAGGGCTCCAGGCATTCCTCGCAGCGGTACAGCGCCTTGCAGGCCGTGGAACCAAAGCGGCTCAGCATAATGGTATGTTGGGAGCTACACTGTGGGCAAGATACGATTGGCTCGGCACCAAACAAAGCTTTGGTGCTGGTGAGTGGTTCAACCGGGGGGGCAATGCCGTAGGCCAGGAGTTTTTGTTTGCCTGCTTCGGAAAGCCAATCTGTTGTCCAAGCAGGTTGCAGAATCAAACTTACTTTTACCATTTTGTATCCCACTTGTTCCAAAGCGCTCTTGATGTCCAGGGCGATGGTATCCATAGCCGGGCAGCCGGAGTAGGTAGGGGTGATTTTGATTTCCAGGCCTGTTTCATTTTGCGCTACGCTGCGCACAACGCCTAGGTCTACCACGCTGAGGACCGGGATTTCCGGGTCGTGGACGGATTCCAGGATTTGCCAGATGTCGTGATCGTTTTTTTGCATTTTATATTTGATATCGTCACCATTCACAATTGGGGTAAGCCCGTTGTAAAAATTGCATTTCGGCCAACAAGAAGCCCAGGTGCTCGGTATGTATGCCATTTTTACCCCCTTTTTGCATCCAGGCCCGATTGGGAATTTCAAGGGTAGCTTCCGCCAAAACGGCTTGAACTTGTTGTTCCCACAAAGGGCGGATCAAACTCAAATCGGGCGTTAGGCCCATTACCGCAAGCAGTTGATCGGTCGCATTTGGAGTCGTCAACTCTCCGGTGAACTCCCACAATTCCCGCAATGCATTTTCCATCCGCCGATGGCTTTCCTCGATACCATCCCCCAGGCGGATCACCCATTCTGAAGACCATTTTAGATGATAGGTAGCTTCTTTGAGGGATTTGATGGCAATATTGGCTACGTTTTCATCTCCAGATTCCGTCAAGGCCTGTAAATAATGGTAATGGTAGGCGTCGAAAAAAAACTGCCGCAGTACAGTCTGCCCAAAATCACCATTGGGCACTTCCACCAGCAACAAATTTCGATATTGACCAGCGTCGCGGAGATAGGCTAAATCGTCTTCACTTTGCCCTTGTCCAAGTTGGGTTGCTGCCAATTGGTACCAGTTGCGTGCTTGCCCGATCAGGTCCAGCGCCAGATTGGACATTGCAATGTCCTGCTCCAGGATCGGTCCATGCCCACACCATTCCGACAGGCGGTGCCCCAAAACCAGGCTCGTATCAGCCATGCGTAGCAAAAAATCACTCAGCGCGGCATTTACTTCCTCGGGATAACGATTGGCCACAAACATAGTCCAGCTTTAAATGTGGGTGAGTGAATCGGGTACTTCATAAAAAGTCGGATGCCTGTAAGCCTTGTCGTCAGCCGGATCAAAAAAGGCTTCTTGTTCGTCCGGGTTTGAGGCGTGAATGTGTTTCGACTCCACCACCCAAATGCTCACGCCTTCCCGGCGACGGGTATACACATCTCTGGCGTTTTCCATCGCCATTTGTGCGTCGGCAGCATGTAGGCTTCCCACGTGTTTGTGGTCAAGCCCTTGTTTGCTGCGGATGAAGACTTCCCAAAGGGGCCATTGTGTGTCCATAAGAAAGTGAAAAGTGAAAAGTGAAAAGTGAAAAGTGAAAAGTGAAAAGTGAAAAAAATGTGCTTTCACTTTAATTCCAAACTTTAAACTCAGAAAAATCAATTCAAGCAGTTGAAAAACGAATGGTGTACCAGCTTTTCACTTTTCACTTTTCACTTTTCGCTTATTGGCGTATGCCGTTGCTGCCTCCCGCACCCATTCCCCTTCCTCATGCGCCTTGCGGCGAGCTTCCAGTCGTTGGCGATTGCAAGGGCCATTGCCTTTGACTACTTCCCAAAATTCGTCCCAGTTGATGGGCCCAAAATCGTAGTGGCCGCGGGCTTCGTTCCATTTTAGTTCCGAATCGGGGATACTCAAACCGAGGTATTCTGCCTGGGGTACGGTCGCGTCCACAAATTTTTGCCGCAACTCATCATTCGTAAATCGTTTGATTTTCCACTGCATGGACAGCGCCGTGTTGGGCGATTCGTCGTCTTTGGGGCCAAACATCATCAGTACGGGCCACCACCAGCGGTTGAGCGCATCCTGGGCCATGGCGCGTTGTGCTTCTGAGCCTTTGGCGAGGGTCATCATGATTTCGTAACCCTGGCGCTGGTGAAAACTTTCTTCCTTACAAATCCGCACCATGGCTCGGGCGTAAGGGCCATAAGAAGTGCGGCATAAAGGCACCTGATTCATGATGGCTGCCCCATCTACCAGCCAACCAATCACCCCCATATCTGCCCAGGAGAGGGTGGGGTAATTAAAAATGCTGGAATATTTGGCCTTGCCGCTGTGCAGGTCATCGATCATTTGTTCCCGGCTGGTGCCCAGGGTTTCGGCGGCGCTGTAGAGGTACAATCCATGCCCGGCTTCATCCTGCACTTTGGCCAGGAGCACGGCTTTGCGCCGCAAGGATGGAGCTCGGGTGATCCAGTTTCCTTCCGGCAGCATCCCGACGATTTCGGAATGGGCGTGCTGGGAAATTTGCCGAATGAGGGTACGCCGATAAGGCTCGGGCATCCAGTCTTTGGGCTCGATGCGCTGGTCTTCGGCAACCCGCAGGTCGAATTGGGTTTGTAAATCCAGATGAGCTACCATGGTCATTTATTTATTTTGCATCAAAATCCAAAGTCACCTGCTCCGAGCGCGGGTGGCTTTGACAAGTCAAAACATACCCTGCGGCAACTTCATCCGCTTCGAGGGCATAATTGACTTGCATTTTCACCTCCCCCGACAATACCTTGGCCCGACAAGTGCAACAAACGCCACCCTTGCAGGCAAAGGGTAAATCAGCGCCACTGCGCAAAGCCACTTCCAGCACACTTTCTCCATCGTAGGCAACGGGGATTTCAAAAATGCTGCCATCCAGGTGGATTTTGACTTTGCTTAATGGGCCTTTAATTTCGTTGATTGGAATGGGTTTGGGGGCATTGTTTTTTACACCAAACAATTCAAAGTGAATTTTTTGGGGATCAAGCGCGGCTTCAATCAAGGTTTGTTTTATAGTATGGATCATGTCTTCAGGGCCACAAATAAAAGTTTGGTCAATTCTATCGAGGGGGATCAGTTTTTGAAAAAATGAGCGACATTTTTCCGCATCAATTCGCCCATGGAATAAGGCAGCATCAACCATTTCTTTACTTAAGATGTGGTATATGCTCAGACGCCCCATGTAGCGGTTTTTCAAGGCTGCCAATTCTGCTTTGAAGAGAATGGAATGCCGGTTTTGATTGCCATAGAGCAAAATAAAACGGCTTTGCGGTTGGGTAGCGAGTACCGTTTTGAGGATGGATAGGATAGGGGTGATGCCACTTCCGGCGGCGAAGGCAAGGTAGGTTTGGGCATCCTGACCTTCAATTTGTTGGCCAAATCTGCCCATCGGGGGCATGACCTCGATGGTGTCTCCAACCTTTAAATGCTCATTTGCAAAAGTAGAAAACAGACCTCCGGGTACTTTTTTGATGGCCACCCGCCATTCCTGGTCAAGGGGGCTACTACAAATAGAATAAGAGCGACGGATTTCTTCACCGTGCAAATTCACCCTAAAAGACAGGCATTGACCTGCCGAAAACTGGAATTGCTCCTGAAGTTCAGCCGGTATATGGATGGCAACGGAGACACAATCAGTGGTCTCACGGCGGATATCGGCGACTTTTAAGGTGTGAAATTTCATGTTTCTTTTCCTGATGCGGCAAAAGGGCGTTAAAAAATAAGTGTTCATTTTGCCAAAGGATTAGATGAGGAAACGATTCATTTCAAGTGTCTTATCTAATCCTTTGGCTCAAGAAAAATGGACACTTATTTTTGCCCACTGCAAGTTAAGGGGATTTTATAAACTAACAAACGTTAGTACGTTTTTGTTTTTAGCAAAAAAAATGGATTCAGGTGTGTGAAAATGGGAGAATGGCCTACTTTTATTTTTTTAATTTCATTGAAGCACATGCAAACAATAGCCCTTAGTGACTACAACATTTACGTTGGTCCGATTGAAGCGGGATGGCAAAACTTTCTAGCGGAAAAAAAACACAGCCAGATCTTGGTCATTGCCGATGAGAACACGGCTCAACATTGCCTGCCACGTTTGACAGCCGCCCTTGGAACTCAAAGTTACCTATTGATCAAAATCCCACCCGGCGAACAGCATAAACACATCGGGACTTGTCAGGAAATCTGGCAGCAAATGTTGGATGCAGGCCTGGATCGCAAGGCATTGGTCATCAACTTAGGTGGGGGAGTGATTGGAGACATGGGCGGTTTTTGTGCAAGCACCTACAAGCGAGGCGTTGATTTTGTACAAGTTCCTACCACCTTGCTTTCACAAGTAGATGCATCGATAGGAGGTAAGTTGGGCATCGATTTTGGCATGGTCAAAAACAGCATTGGGGTATTTTGTAATCCCCAGGCGGTTTTTGTCGACCCAGCATTTTTGAGCACCTTGTCCTCCCGTGAGATTCGCAGTGGGTTTGCCGAAATCATCAAACATGGCCTGATCCAGGATGGGGAGCAATGGAACAAAATCAAAACCATCAGCGACTTGAGTATAGTCAACTGGGCAGAATTGATTGTGCCCTCCTTGCTCATCAAAAAACACGTGGTAGAGGAAGACCCCTTTGAACGAGGCTTGCGTAAGGCGCTGAACTTCGGTCACACCATCGGCCACGCGGTGGAAGGATTTGCGCTGGAAACAGATCGCCCTTTGTTGCATGGTGAAGCGATTGCAATTGGGATGATCACCGAAGCCTGGTTGTCTCAGCAACAAGGATACCTTACAACCGCCGATTTGGCCGAAATCACTGCATTTTTCATCAAAATTTATGGCCATTACGTCCTTTCCGAAGAAAACTTTTCAGCGTATTTGCGTTTAATGGGAAACGACAAAAAGAACGAAGGCCAAAAGATCAATTTTTCCTTGATTGGCGCACCGGGGCAGGTGCACATCAATTGCCATGCGGAAGCTCCGGCGATCATGGATAGCCTCCGGTATTACCAACAACTAGGGCATTAAGGAGAAAAAATTGTATCTTTGGGTATCTGTTTTTAAGCAAAAACTTATGCGCACAATCATCGAATATCTTTTTAGTGGAGCAAACCATCCTACTCACTTGACCATTGTCAAATGGGCATGGCGACTCACCTTATACGGGTTGCTCTTTGGATTTTTGTTTTTTGTGTTGTTGTCTTTTACCAATTTGCCTTCTTTGCAGCAATTGGAAAACCCTCGCAGTGAGTTGGCTACCCAAGTTTTGGCCGACAATGGTGAATTGTTAGGGGTTTTTGCGTCGGAAAACCGAATCCCAATCACCTACGATTCACTCTCACCATACCTCGTCCATGCTTTGATTGCTACAGAAGACAAACGTTATTATGAGCATGCGGGCATCGACTTTGAAGCATTAGGGCGGGTTCTGGTCAAAACCGTTTTGTTGCGCGATCGCAGTTCTGGCGGAGCTAGTACCATTACCCAACAATTGGCTAAATTATTGTTTACTCAAAAACCAGGCTCGGGTTTGGCTCGGGTTATGCAAAAATTTAAGGAGTGGATTATTGCGGTGCGTTTGGAGCGAAAATACACCAAAGAGGAAATTCTGTCGATGTACCTGAACAAGGCAGAATTCGTAAACAATGCCTACGGCATCAAGGCTGCTGCTGACACTTACTTCAGCAAAACACCTAAAAATCTGGAGCTTGAAGAAGCCGCTATGTTGATTGGTATGTTGCAAAATCCTTCCTACTACAATCCAATCCGTCGGCCAGAGTTGTGTAAAAAACGCCGGGAGGTTGTGCTGAACCAAATGGTCAAAAATGGCTCACTCACCGAAACCCGTTACAACGAATTGCGGACCACAGACTTGGGGATCCAATTCCGCCGCAAATCACATATCGATGGCATCGCTACTTATTTCCGGGAGGAGTTGCGCCAAGACCTCAAGACAATTTTAGCCAGTAAAGAATGCCAAAAACGCTCGGATGGTACACCTTATGATTTGTACCGGGATGGCTTGAAAATTTATACCACCATCGATGGCGAAGTACAAAGGTTGGCTGAGCGGGCGATGATCAAACACATGTCTAGCTTGCAAAAAGCTTTTTGGAATGAATGGCGGGGCAAGGATCCCTGGACTTATAAAGGAGGTTCAGACGCTAATATTCCCCAAGTGCCTACTCGCCTGGCTGCACTGGAAAACAACGTTCGGGCAACGGATCGTTATCAGGTCTTACGAGACATCTATTTGGGTGAAATCACCCGCCGCATTGAAACCGATGCTGTTGGGGAAGGTTTTTTCCATGAGGACGACCGCGAAATCGACCGGATGGAACAAGAAAACCTCAAGTCAGGCTACCTGGAAAAACTAGTAGAACAACAGATCATTGGGGTGGCATTGGCTGCTCAGTACCGCAAAGTGATGAACCACCAGGACTTCCCCCAATTGCTGACCCAATGGCGGCGTTTGCAGGAGGTGGTCAAACGTGATTTCCGTCGCCCCGTACGGATGAAGGTTTTTACTTATGAACCTGGACGCAATTTTGAAAAAGACACCGTGATGTCGCCAATCGATTCCATTAAATACCATCGCATGTTCTTGCAAACGGGGATTTTGGCCGTAGAACCTCGCAGTGGCTACGTCAAAGCCTGGGTAGGCGGCATCAACTCCAAATATTTCCAATACGACCATACCCGGATCAGCCGGCAGGTCGGATCTACCTTTAAGCCTTTTGTATACGCAGCGGCGATAGCGCTTAATCGACTCTCGCCTTGTTATACCGTTTACGACGTCCAACAAACCATTGAACCAGGTGAAGGTGATTTTGATTTGTTCACCCGTTGGACGCCTCGCAACTTCAACAACGAATATTCGGGCCGTTTGATCAATCTGAAAGAAGGACTGCGCAAGTCCAAAAACTCGGTATCGGTCAAACTGGTCAAAGAGCTCAATAGCACGGTGCCCATCCGTACCCTCATCCACGCGATGGGGATCGATAGCAGTACGCGTTATCCCAATGGGCAGTATCGGGTGCCTAAAAGCCCCGCCATTGCCCTTGGTGCTGCCGATTTGAGCGTAATGGAAATGACGGGCGCATTTTCCACCTTCGCCAACAATGGGCTTTATGTACGGCCCACTACTGTTTTGCGCATCGAAGACAAAAATGGCAAGGTGATCTACGAATCCGAAATTCGTGAAGAACAAGCCATCCGAGCAGCTCCCAACTACGTCATGGTCGAATTATTGCGGTATGCGGCCAATATCAGTGGGATCAAAAGTGACGTGGGTGGTAAAACCGGTACCACCAACGACTTCGTTGACGGCTGGTTTATGGGCATGACCCCCAATCTGGTCGTTGGCACCTGGGTAGGTGGTGAAGACCGCTGGGTGCATTTCCGCTCTTCTACCTATGGCCAAGGTGCACGGATGGCCAAGCCGTTTTTTGTAGAATTCATCCGCCAGTTGGAAAGCGCCAAAGACCTGCGCTTCGACTCCTCCAAACGTTTTTATCGCCCTCCTGGAGACTTGGGCATCGAACTGGATTGTTCTAAATACACCCAAGGTGGTTTGAATTTGAATGATCCAGGTGCGGGAGCTGGGAAGGAGGATCAATTTGGGGATGAATTGAACAATTAAGGCGGGAGCTTGAAATCAAACTTTGAGGCAACACCAAAAGCATTCCTTTTTTTTTACTTTTGCACTAGTGTTTCTCACTGGATTAAACGACCGTGCTAATGCCATACCAACGCATCGCTTATTTTGTTTTTATCGGGATTTTCATTTTGGTGTTACAAGCTTGTACGCCACCTTCCGACAAAAAAGTTTCCGCAGTAGTCCGTACCAATATTTTTGAGGATGCTACAGCTCAAGAAATTTATCAATTGCAAGATGCCCGCAACATCGATAGTTTGCTCTTTTACTTGCGCGATGCAGATCCCAGCTACCGTTATGCTGCAGCCATGGCTTTTGCCTCCATCAAAGACAGCAGCGTTGTGGAGCAATTGGGCGAATTGCTCAAAGATGAATCGCCCGATGTGCGTTATGCCGTGGCCTATGCCTTGGGCCAAACCAAGGCCAGAGCAGCAGAACCCTTGCTGATCGCAGGCTTCGATCGTTTTGACAGCACGGGCACTTCCATGAAAGTCAATGCTGCAATTTTGGAAGCGATCGGCAAATGTGGTTCCAAAAAGGCACTGCAACAAATGAGCGCAGTGAGCACTTATAAACCCAGTGATTCAACCTTAGTAGAAGGCTTGGCCTGGGGTATTTACCGCTTTGGGCTCCGCGGCATTACCGATAGTACGGCTACCAAACGGATGGTGGAAATGCTCTTGAACCAACAATTTACCCCCCGAATTCACTACGTAGCTGCTTATTTTTTAGCCAGATCCAATGTCCGACTTGATACTTTTGCGGCCCAATTGGCCCCCCTGGCCCCTAAAGCAAGTAGTCCATTCATTCGGATGGCCCTGGCCAGCAGTCTGGGCAAAACCTACAAACCTTATGCGGTGGATACCCTGGCCCACTGGTTGCCCAAAGAACCCGATTACCGGGTGCGGATCAACATCGTACAAGCCCTGGGAAAACTGGACTACAAACTTACCCGTATTGCGCTGTTCAATGCACTACGGGATCCCAATAGCCACGTAGCGGCAACGGCTGCCAAAACCTTGTCAACCTATGGCCAGGGGCGTGATGCCACCTATTACTGGCGACTTGCCAAAGATTCAACCCTCAACTGGGCGGTGCAAGCCAATTTGTATGCCGCCGCACAACGTTTGCTGCCACCTTTGTACGCTGACTATCGGGAGACGATGAACTTCCAGTGCCGGCGGCGCTACGAACGCAGCCAACGTGCTGAGGAAAGAGCTGCTTTTTTGGATGCGCTCAGTGAATTTCCCTGGAATTACCGTTATATCCAACAACAGGCTGTGGCAGTAAAAAGCCCGGTGGTGCGGATGGCCGCGTGGAATGGTTTGAAAAAAATCGCCAGCCGCCCAGATTTTGAACGATTTTTTGGCTTGGGTGGGCGTAAAGTCGGTAAGGAATTATCGATTTTTTTCAAACAAGCTGTGCTTAGTAAAGATGCTGGTTTGATTGCAGTAGCTGCAGAGGCACTGCGGGTGCCCCAACGCAATTTTGGGCAATACTTTACCCAGGTTGGCTTTTTGGATACTGCCCTGACGAGCCTCAAATTGCCCCGAGACATTGAGACCCAATTTGAAGTCCAAAAAACCATTAGTTTCCTAAAAGGCCAACCAGAACCCAAGCTCAGCAAAACTGACCCTAAGAAACACCCCATCAATTGGGAAACACTAGCCAACCTGCGCGAACGCCCAATAGCCATCATCAGCACCAACAAAGGGACAATTCGGGTACAATTGATGCCGGAGGTAGCGCCAGGTTCGGTGGCCATGTTTGTGGAGCAAGCCCGCAAAGGGTATTACAACGGTAAATCTTTTCACCGGGTTGCACCCAACTTTGTCGCTCAAGGCGGTTGTCCCCGTGGCGATGGCTATGGTAGCCTCGATTTTACCTTGCGCACCGAAGTGCCTGCACCTATGCGCTATGACAACGAAGGTATGGTTGGTCTGGCTTCAGCGGGCCAGGACACGGAAAGTGTGCAGTTTTTTATCACTCATTCGCCTGCGCCTCATCTTGATGGAAATTACACTATCTTCGCAACTGTAATCGACGGCATGAGTGTGGTTCACGACTTGCATGTCGGTGATGTGATTAATAAAATTAGCATTCAGTAATACACTAAATTTCTCATCGGGCACCTCGGCTTCGCTCGGCGACCGACGAGAAATTTGGACCCCCGGAACTTTGGAACCTTTCAAATAAACACACACATGAAAAATACTCCACTCACTGAAAAACACATTGCCCTTGGGGCGAAGATGGCCCCCTTTGCTGGCTACAATATGCCTATTTCTTATACGGGTATTCAGGAAGAGCACCATACGGTACGGAATGGAGTGGGGGTGTTTGATGTGTCGCACATGGGAGAATTTATTGTAAAGGGCAAACAAGCCCTGGAATTGATTCAACACATCACGACCAATGATGCTTCAAAGCTAGGCGTAGGGCAGGCGCAATATTCTTCCTTGCCCAACGACAAAGGTGGGATCATTGATGACTTGTTGGTGTACCGTTTGCCTGAAGACGATTGTGCCGAGGGCGAGCGTGCCTACATGCTGGTCGTGAATGCCTCCAATATTGAAAAAGACTGGAATTGGGTCAATGCACACTTGGAGCCAACTGCTGAATTTGTACGGGGTTTTGATACCCGGGTGATCAATATTTCGGACCAGACTTCATTGATTGCGGTACAAGGTCCGAAAGCTTTACAAACCTTACAGCCCTTGACTGGCATTGATTTGGGCCGCATCAAATACTACAACTTTGCCAAAGGTAAGTTTGCTGGATTTGACAATGTAATTGTTTCTGCCACCGGGTACACTGGTGCGGGTGGCTTTGAAATTTATGTCGACAATAAAAATGCGGCAGCGATTTGGGATGCCGTCTTTGAATCGGGCAAAACCCTGGGCATCGCACCGATTGGTTTGGGTGCGCGGGATACTTTGAGATTAGAGATGGGATTTTGTTTGTACGGCAACGACATCAACGAGACTACTTCCCCCCTGGAAGCTGGACTGGGCTGGATCACCAAACTGGCTAAATCCAGTTTTATTGGCAAACCGATCTTTGAAGCACAAAAAGCTGCTGGGGTCAGCCGTAAATTGGTTGGTTTTGTCCTCGAAGACCGCCGGATTCCCCGTCACGACTACGAAATTCTGGACGCACAAGGCCAGGTGATTGGCATCGTGACTTCAGGTTCTCAATCGCCAACCCTGGGCAAACCGATCGGAATGGGCTATGTGAAAACGGAATTTGCTGGAACAGGGACTGAAATTTTCATTTCCATTAGTGGCAAAAGCCTGCCTGCAACCGTGGTCAAAATGCCTTTCCTTCATCAATCTTAAACAAAAGTACCCGCTTTTACATTTAATTATGTACTTTCAAGAAATTTTGAAACTATTGGACAAATGAACCTGCCCGAAGGAAAGGATAAATTTTTGCAGTCGTGGGGAGCACTTGGCTCAAGTTGGGGTGTCAACCGCACCATGGCCCAAATCCATGCCCTATTGATGATTGCTCCACAAGCGCTCAGCGCTGAAGACATCATGGAGGAACTGAAAATTTCACGTGGCAATGCCAACATGAATTTACGAGCTTTGATCGATTGGGGATTGGTGTTCAAAGAACTCAAGGCCGGAGAACGCAAGGAGTTTTTTGTGGCGGAAAAAGACATGTGGAAGGTGGTCAAGAACATCATCATCCAACGCAAAAAGAAAGAACTGGAGCCCATGCTCAAAGTACTGGATGAATTGTCGAGTGTAGAGGGCAATGACCCGGAAACCGAAGAATTTGTCCGAATGATCAAAGAAATCAAACTTTTTTCCAGCAAAGCAGATTCCACCCTCGACACCTTGGTGAAAGCGGATTCCAACTGGTTTGTAGGGACTTTCATGAAAATGATCAAGTGAAAAGTGAAAAGTGAATTTTTACATCGCGACCACTTTTTGTACTCCAATCGTTCCATTTACATTTACCTGGCAATAATATTGTCCCATCGGAAGGTTTTGGCGCTGTAGCAAAAACTGATGAGTACCCGCCGCATAATACCCTTCTGCTACGGTTTGAACCATTTTTCCCAAGCCGTCCAATAAACGAATAGACACCTGACCGCCGTTGATTTGCAGGCTTATGGTGCTGCTTTCGCGGAATGGATTAGGCCGGGCATTTAGCTCAAATTGCTCCACTGTTCGAATATCACGGGTAGGCGTAGAGATCGATTTGAAGATGGGTAAAATGGGGAATTTTTGGCCCAAAATGGATTCTGGCTGTTCCAGCCCAAACCAATCTTTAAGAATAGTGGTATAAATAGCCCGGAAATCGTGCTCCATCGGCAAGTCATCCGATTCACTCAAATCCGTAGGCACCTGAGGGTTTTTGCCAATGATGCCCGGATTGACGGCTTTGCCAAAAACAAACAAGGGCGCCGCAGCTCCGTGATCTGTACCAAAACTACCATTGGAACCAATCGTGCGACCAAATTCCGAAAAAGTCATGCCCGCCACCTTGTCATCAATGCCCATCAATTTGAGGTCGTCTTGAAAGGCATAAATGGCCTCTGACAGCATTCGCAACAACTCTGCGTGGTTGCCTTCCAGCGGATTTCCAGAGGAACTAATCTGTCCACTATGGGTGTCAAAGCCGTGCAAGGTGCAAATGTAAATGGGTGTTTTTAGCCCTCCTTTGATCAGCTGCGCCACAATTTTGAGCTGATCAGCCAGGTAGTTTTTGTCATCGGGAGGATACAATGTGGATTGGTTGCGGCCTTTGTCGGCGGCACCTTTTACTGATTTGAAGTACTGCTGCGCCTGTTGGGTAACCAGCCGGATGTATTCCAGTTCATCGCCAAAGAATCCCTCAGGTGCGGGTTCAACCACACTGTTGACAAATTCATAATAAGCCTTCGGGTCGGTAATCGCCATCCCCATCGGCCATTGGCTGCCCACCAAAGCCAGAGACATTACCGCGCCCAATTGAATGGCCAGGGGATCAGGGTTGGCGTCGCTCGGATAACCGATGGGAAATCCGGGATAGCGCTGCTCCAGGTAACGCCCAGCCCAACCATTTTCAATGTTCACATCCGCATCCGAAGCCGACATCCAAATATCGGATGAGCGAAAATGGGAATAATCCTGTTCAGGATACCCTACATTTTGCACTACAGACACCAGGCCATCGTTGTACATTTTTTGGAAAGGTACCATCGAAGGGTGCAGGCCGCTGACTTGAGTGCCCTGCAAACGTAATACATTGCGCTCGGGAATGAGCAGGTTGCGCCGGAATTTGCTCAATTTCGAGTATTGATCCAGGGGGATAAAGGTATTGATCCCATCGTTGCCACCATTCAGTTCAATGAGGACCAATACGCGGTTTTCGGGATTGCCATTGAAGTTTAGGGCGTCCAAAAAAGATTTTTGTGGAGCGGTATTCACGGGCATGCCCTTCAATGTAAAGGAGGCACCGGCTGCTGCTGCACAACTATGATAGAGGAATGATCTGCGTTCCATGCATTTTGGGTTTGGGGAGGTGCTTAAATCAATTGGTATTCGGGCTGGCCCATCAGGTATTTGTGCAAGGCCGCCAGGCGGTACCAAACTGTATCGCGAGCAGCTTTGTCCCCGGGATTGGCCGTGTAGTTTTTCCAGGCCACTGTCCAGTAATAATCTTGAGCTTGGCCGGATAACAAAATGCTCTTCAATACTTGTTTTTTTGCTGTAGAAAAAGGCATTGGCATCAAAACTTGCAAAATGGAATCAATCAGCAAATTTGGATCGTCTGGGCGGGGGAATTGGGCTGCAAAAGCAATGTGATCAATAAAAACCCGATAACCAGAATCGGTCTCATAACGCCAATAAGTCATTACATCGGAATAAATGTTGCGGTTGCGCAAAGTATCGCTGTTGATCCAGTTCCGATAATATTTGGGTGCTTGCCGAAAAGCTGGCCAACCCGCTACATTGGGCGGGTCGCCGGGCAACATTTGTAAGTCGTTACAAGTCCAACCCAAACTGGTCAGGATTTGATACTGATCGTACAAAGTAGGGCCTTTGATGTAGACGTTGAAATTGCGCAATACGCCTATGACCAAATCCAGGGGTGTTTTGATGAAACAACCCTTGTTCACCGCATCAAAAAAATGCTCGCTGCGCAGCAATGTAGAGAGTACGGGTAAAATCTGGTAATTATTTTGGCGCAGGATTGCTGCCAAAGGCTGAATGACGTTTTTTTCTACCTGCTCGTCAATTTGGTAATACACAAAAAAGCGGTACAACTTCCGGCAGATGTACAGGGAGACTTCATCCTTTTGGAAAATCATGTCGATTAACTCCCGAAGTTCCCGCTCTGCATCAGCCCCACCTTTGATGACCCGATTGTTGTAAAAAGCCGAGAATTGTTTATCCGTTTGGTCGTGTGACCACGGGTCTAGGAAAACTTTATTGGTTTCGTATTCCAGTCGCCAGCCGGTCAGCACTTTTGCTGCAGCCACTACGTCCGCCTCGGTATAATGCTCGGGATTGTCCTTGCCAATGGTGAAGAGTTCCTGCAATTCGCGGGCATAGTTTTCGTCGGGCGCGTTGACTCCATTGTACAGGCCATTGAGAAAAAACAGCATATGTGGGTCCACCGTTACATCATAGACCAACTGTTTAAAATCGCCGAGTGTATGTTTGCGCAGGATCAGGTAATGTTTGTAACACGCCTGCCCACTAAAGGAAATATCGGTGCGGGTCGCAAAATGATTGTGCCAAAACAGGATGAGTTTCTCCAGAATATTGGCTTCAGAAGTAACCATCCGCTCCATCCACCAACTGCGCCAGGAGGTGATGCGGAAAAACTCGCCATCGTTGTTGCGCTTGGCATTGATCCAGGTTTTGCCAAAGGGTACGTCAGGATCGGTAAATTCGTCGTTGTTGTAATTGTTGACGGGTGGAGCAGGCTCTGCTTTGGGAACATTTAAAATAGAGTCCACCGCCTTTTGGGCATTACCCAACTTATAGAGTCGATCAATTTGAGCCTGGCTAGAACCAAAAGTAGCTCGCCGCAACAAATGGGCCGCTTGCTCCCGGCCCCAAATGCCACTATACGGAGTCAGGCCTCCTTGAAGGGTAAAGGGGGGTGCAGTTGTGGCGGTTTCTGGTTCAAAATGGGGCGTTTCCAGCAGCGAGCCCTCAGTTGGGAGTTGTAGGAAATTCCGACGAGAAGAGGAGAACTCGGCCATAAGGGATTGATTTGCTTATAGTATAAACGAAGATAAGCAAGATCAATTTTATCTAAGCACCAGATCAGAATTAATCAACAAGTTCCTCTATCTCAAATCCAGCATCCTTCACAGCTTCCAAAACAAGCTCTACATCCACTCCATCCCCTTCTACACTGAGGATTTTGTCTGGATTTTGGGTGTCAACCGTCCACTTACTGATGCCCTTAACTTCGTTCAGAAAGCCAGTTACCGCTTTCACGCAGCCTCCACAATTGATATTGGTTTTAAATTTTAGGGATTCCATGCTTTGTTTTTTTTTGCAAAAATAAAATTAAGCTTGCTTTCTGACACTGACAATAATCACCTCAGGGTTTGATTGGAAACAGCTTCATTGCCTCCGCTACACATTGCACCGCTTTTTTGATAGACGCTTGTTGGTCTTTGTTCAGTGTAATGGTATGGCGGCTGTTTTTGTAATTGATCCGAATTTTTTCAATGCCTGCATAGGATAAAGTGAAGACATGATCCAAGGGGACCAGGCAAGTAAGGGTATAAAGCCGCATGTTGGTATTCTTGTCGAAACTTCCTCGGTCAGGTACGGTATAGAGGCCAATCAGGTCCGAACCCTTTGTATCATCAGCGGGATCAACTTTGGGTACATCTTTGCCCAGATCTACCGTATCCTTCAAAGACTCAACTTTCAAGATCACACTAAATCCTTCTTCGATGGTCAAAAACTCCCGCTCGGCTAGCCCCAAGACCAGGAAAAAAGCGTTCAAGGTGTCGTTTTGGGAAAAAGTAAACATGGCCTTGGCCTCTTCGATCATTTTGTACCCATCCGCCGTTTGAAAATTGCTGGGAATCAGGTAGCCAATATTGATGGCTTTGGTGACCACACTGTGGGTACTGTCGAAATCATCGACTTCATTGATGGCAAAATCACACTGGGCATTCAGGGTATACAATCCAACACTGAAGAGGAAGAAAAGAAACAAACGCTTCATAATTACAGGTACTGATGAAGCACAAAAATAACGGAATCTCAGCTAAGTTGTGGGGCAAAAATAAGTGTTCATTTTTTTTGAGCCAAAGGATTAGATAAGACACTTGAAATGAACCGTTTAATTATCTAATCCATTGGTAAAATGAACACATATTTTTTTATCGCCCTAAAAAGAAACCCCCTGACCGGATTACTCCAGTCAGGGGGGTGATTAGATCATGATGTCGAGGCCAATGTGACCCGAATCGTGTTAACGAATCAAAGTCACGTTGCCTTGTTTGCGGTACGTGCTACCGTCAATACAATTGGCAAGTAAATAAAAACCATATACATCAGGAGGCAATTGCTTGCCCCGGAACGTACCATCCCAACCCACTTTGGGGTCACTGGTTTCAAACATTTTTTGACCCCAGCGATTGTAAATAATAAAAGTCATTCTGTCGATGCCCCGGCCACGTACATACAGCACATCGTTCACGCCGTCGCGGTTGGGGGTAAAGGCAGTTGGTACAAAAATGTAGGGTTCGATGCAGTATGGCCCCGCTACATTGATGGTGATTTTGAGTTCAGTTGTACAGCCATTGCTGGTCACTCTTACGGTGTACTCGGTGGTATCCGTAGGGGATGCAATTACGGTACTGCCCGTAGTGGTATTCAGTCCGGTAGCCGGGCTCCAGGAATACGTACAATCGGGGCAATTTTCCACCCGAATGGTGGTCGATTCCCCATTCTCAATGGTCGTGGGGTTGGCCGTTACGCGTACTTTGTTGGCCAAATCCACCACGTTCACCGTGGTGCGCAAGGTGGCCGTACAGCCGTATTGGTTGGTCAGCAAGACTTGCGGCTGCGCGCCATTCTGAGCCACAATGGTTGCCGAAGGCCCAGTTCGAACATCGGTGATGAACAAATTGGCGGGCGACCAGAGGTAAGTCAAGGTCTGCCGTGGATCGCCATTGGTGACAATCAGGGTCACCTCGTCTCCATTTTCGCAGGCATTGACCGTAGCTGGTAGGCTGGCTCTAACTGGACGGGCGATGACCGTTACTGAATCGATCTCCACACAACCCGCCGCATTGGTGATGCGCACATAGTAGGTTCTCGCTACTGTATCGGGAGTAATCGAGAACTGTGCCCCCTGCCCCAGAACCGGGCTGATGTTGCGGTTGTTGCTCCATTCAAAAATAGCAGCACCATTGCCACTTGCGGTGAGATTAAATGGATTCAAAGAACAAAGTGTCGTATCCTTTCCGGCATCCGCTCGGATCGGTTCCGCTGCCATCACCACTACTTGTCGTACAATGCTACAAGCTCCAAACGGGTCAGAAATCGTAACCGTATAAGTAGTGGGCACCGTAACGATTGTGGTAGGGGTAGCAGAAGTAGAATCATTCAATCCTCTAGCTGGCGACCAGCGGTAAACCAGGTTTGGTTTGCCATTTGGATTGATCGGCGTAGGACGGCCCGCGCAAGTCGTAATCATACTTGGTGGCGCGCCAGAGGTAATGTCTACCACATCGACCACTGCTGAGTCCAAAGGTGCCCCTTCAAAAGGCCCACCATCCCCGATGGTAGGCCCACCACCTGTTCCAGGGGTTCCCCCGCCATTTCTAGCTGAGTCGATTTGTGCACGAATACACACATCATTGGTATCGGTAGCCACGGCATAAAAGACCGTTTTACCGGCAGCTACATTGACACTGATCCGGTTTCCAGTGCCGATCTGGTTTTTCAAAGCGGCATCACTAAACCAGGTAATGGGGGTTGGCCGTGAAGTAGTAGCGCGCAAAGTCAAGCGACCCGGTTCACACAAGGAGGTGTCTGGCAGCGCAATCACCGTAACCGGCTGTGTAACATTGACCACAATACTCTTGGTTGCAGAACAACCCGTCGCAGGATCTGTTACGGTCACCGTATAAGTAGTTGTATTTGTTGGTGAAGCTAATGGATTGAAAGGTTTGCTCAAATCCAGACCAGTTGTCGGCGACCAGGTGTAGGTATAAGCCGGGTTGCCATTGGGATTCAACTCCACTGAAGTACCCACACAAATATTTTGTGGGGATTTTAAATCACCCGGGTTGAAATCACTGAGGCGTATCCGCGCCGTATCTCTTTTGGAACAAGTGCCCAAAGTTGCTTCTACAATGTACAAGTTAAGTCCCAACCCGGGGGTAACCGAAAGGTTTCTGCCATTAAAGATGACTTGTCCATTGGCGTCTAGCCAACGAATGGTGGCACCTTGCGCGCCACGGGCCGTAAGGAATACGAAGTCACGTTGGCAAAGAACCGTTTCAGAAGGAATGGCTTCCAGGTCACCTAGGTCGGTTACGTTAACCCGGATTTCTTTCTCTATGCTGCAACCCGTAGCAGGATCGGTTACAATCACCGTATAAGTGACGGAGGCAACCAGTGTAGCAATTGGGTTGTGTGGATTTGTCAAATTCAGCCCTATAGTGGGTGACCAAACATAAGTATAAGCTGGATTGCCATTCGGGTTCAGCGCTAGTGGGCTGCCTGCACAAGCTGCCTGTGGCGAACTCAAGTCGCCAGGTTGGAAATCCACGCGGGTCACCCGGCTGGTGTCGCGAGCGGTACAAGAACCCACACTGGCCTCGGCGATGTACAAGTTCAAACCCACGTTCGGGCTAGGCGAAATACTACGACCAGTGCCAATTTGAGTGCCATTGGCATCCAACCAACGGATGTTTGCTCCTTCAGCGCCAGTCACCCGCAGGTTGACGCCGCCAGGCTGACAAACCGTAGTGTCCGCAGGTGCAATGGTCAAATCGCTCAGGTCAGTAACATTGACCCGAATTTCTTTTTCCAAAGTACAACCGCTCACTGGATCAGTAACGGTCACGGTATAGGTAACGGAGGCAACCAATGTAGCTATCGGATTGTGTGGATTCGTCAAATTCAGGCCTATCGTTGGCGACCAAGCATAGGTGTAAGCTGGATTGCCATTCGGATTCAAGGCCAGCGGTTCTCCGGCACAAGCTGCCTGTGGCGATTTTAAATCACCCGGTTGGAAATCAGCTCGAGTCACTCTGCTGGTGTCGCGAGCGGTACAAGAACCCACGCTCGCCTCAGCGATGTACAAGTTCAAACCCACATTCGGACTAGGCGAAATGCTACGCCCGGTGCCAATTTGGGTGCCATTGGCATCCAACCAACGGATGTTTGCACCTGTTGCACCAGTCACCCGCAGATTAACACCACCTGGTTGACAAACCGTAGTATCCGAAGGTACGATGGCCAAATCACTCAGGTCGATTACATTGACTCGAATTTCTTTTTCCAAAGTACAGCCACTCGCTGGATCGCTTACGGTTACGGAGTACGTAATCGAAGCATTCAGGGTGGCAATTGGGTTGTGTGTATTCGTTAAATCCAGCCCTGTGGCAGGCGACCAGATATAAGTATAAGCAGGGTTGCCGTTCGGGTTCAGTGCCAGTGGTTCACCAGCGCAGGCCGATTGTGGAGAAGCGAGGTCACCTGGTTTGAAGTCGGCCAGGGTCACTTTTACAGTATCCCTTGCGGTACAAGTGCCATTTGTAGCTTCCACGATGTAAAGGTTATCTCCCACTGTTGGGTTAACACTGATGGTTTTACCCGTACCAATTTGGGTGCCTGCGGCATTCAACCAGCGGAAGTTAACATTGTTGCCGTTTGCATCTGCACGCAGGGTTAAACCTCCGGTAGCCGTACAAATGGTCGTATCGTTGCTGGCTGTGAAGCCTTCAATTGCATTGACATTCACGACGATTGCACGTTCCTTGAAACATCCCGTGATGGGGTCAGTGATGGTAATCAGAAAACGGGTGGTTTGGCCCAGTAGGGCCACCGGATTGTAGGGCTTGGTCAAATCCAATCCTGCACTTGGTGACCACTGGTATTGGAATGCAGGGTTCCCAGTCGGGTGTAATTCGACCGTGTCCCCTTTACAGATCGTCAAAGGTGTGGTGAATTGACCAGGATTAAAGTCGACAAACCGAACCCGGATACCAGAAATGGTATCGGTACAGCCCGCTGCATTTCGTCCAATCACTGTGTAACGGGTATCAGTACCTTGGGTTCCGCTTATCGCAATTCCGCCATCTCCTTGGAAAATCGGTGTCTCTTGGCTCCCTTCAGGAATCCAGGCATATTCACTAGCTCCAGTGGCAACCAATTGAAGGGTAGTACCTACACAAGCCGTGGTGTCCATGGTAGAAACACCCAACACAGGTTTGGCGCTAATGGTAATAACCACTGTATCCACGACCTGGCAAGAAATTCCGCCGCTGGTTTTGGTCACAGTTACCAGATAGGTTACCGGAGTGGTGCCGGTAAAACTTGGATTGCGTACATTGGTAGCCGACAATCCCGTTGCTGGGCCCCACTGATAGCTGAATTCTGCACTGGCATTAGGGGCCAGAGGTGTGGCCACTCCTGGGCAAACTTTAACGGTATCGGGCAAGCCCGAATCCAAAGTTCCCAAGTTGATGACGACAGTAAGGGTATCTTCACATTCAAACTGATTGCTGACAATACCTATAATGACATTCCTGCCAATTTCAGTTGGCCGCAGCACTGGTGTAGCGGTATTTCCACCAGAAACAACATTGGAAGCAGGCGTCCAACTATAGGTCAACAGTTGGCCTGGCGCGTTGTTGCGCACTTCTACTTGTACATTTTCAGCATCACATTGATCGATCTGGTTGCTACCCGATGGTGTAACCAGGGTGACATCTACTCCGTTATCGGTAACACTCACGCTGTCCGTTTCGGTGCAGCCCAAGGCATTAGTAGCTGTAACGTAGTATACCGTAGTTCCTGGAGGTGGGTTAACGCTTACAGATGCATTTGAGCTCAACAATTGGCCTTGTTTCGTCGTCCATTTGAATGTGGTTCCAGGTTTGCCTTCAGCAGTCAGGGTTACATCCTCACCACAGGTCGTCAAGTTGTTGGGGACTTTAAGCCCAATCGCAGACCCGACAGTGATGCTGATTTCTTTGGTCACTGTTTTACGACAAGCTACATCAAAGCTCAGGGTAAGCGATACGGTATAATTGCCTGGTTCTGCGTAGCTATGGCTGGGGCTTTCTTCCGTAGAAGTAGTCCCATCTCCAAAATTCCAGCGGTAGCCAAAGGCATTGGTGCTGGTATTGCGGAAAATCACGGTATTGCCGTCGCATTGGATTTCAGGAGTGAAATCCAGGTTATGGTTGGCATCAATGATGATTACCTGCACCGAATCGCTCAGTACACAGCCAGAAGCATTGCGCACCTGCACAAAAACTTCCTTGATGCCAGGGGTAGCCGCTAGGAGAGGGTTGGCAGTCAGCGCTCCCGATTCAAACGCAGCCACTGGAGTCCAGCTGTAAGTCAGGATTTGACCAGGCCCTTGGGTGGTATTGATGCGCAGTGGTTCGTTGGTACACAGAATAACCGAATCTGGAGCAGCAAAAACGACGGGATCGCCGATCAGACTTATTTCCAGTTTTTCTTTACAACCATTTTCATCCGTAGCTTCCACAGTCAAATTGCGTTGGGTAGCAACTGTGGCGGTAAATGTAGGCCCTGTACCCAGTTGATTGCCATTGGCATCCAACCAACGGAAAGTAACCGGGCGGTTGGCCGAAGCAGTCAAGGTGGTTTGAGGTGTACAAACGGGTGTACCATCTGCGCCTGCACCAAGTACGGTGATACCCATGTTTCCAGGCACAATTGCCATCATCGAGTCAGTGGTTTGGCAAGCTGGTATGCCTGGCACGGAAATGTTGACGGTATATTGGGTGCTTTGTTGTGGAGAAAAAATCGGGTTGCCAACCGTCGGATCATCCAGTCCCGTTTCAGGCAACCACATGTACACCAAATTTGGGTTGTTGTTGCCAGGGATTTGCAGCGGCATCCCTCTACACAACACGATGGTATCGGGAAAATCTACCCCGGTAATAGGTGCTTTGACAATGCTTTGTGACGCAGAATCCAAACAGCCTTGGGTAGTCCGAATCACCAAAGTGACCGTGACCCGACCTGTATCCGTAAAAGTAAAACTTGGAGAGTCCTCGGTGGAGGTACGGCCATCGGATAGTTTCCACGTCCGGCTGGCGATTTGTATACCCGCATTGTTGGACACATCCAGCAGCTTGATGGTAGAGCCGTTGAGGATACAGTTGGTATAGTTAAAGGTGAAATCTACATCGGTTTCCTGTTTGACTAGCCGGATGGTTTTTTGCAAAGTATCATTGCATTCCCCATAAGCAATCAAGGTCAGGGTATAGGTTCCGGTATCAGCCAGAGTCAATGCGGGATTGTTTTCCGTCGATACCAAAATTGGATTATTGACATCCCCAATGATCCATTTTACGGAGTCAGCATTGGTCGATTTATTGGTCAAATTAAGCGTTCGACCATCACAACTGCTCACCACAATGGGGTCGTTGCCAATCCCGCCATCGGCACTAAAGTCGGCTACGGGGCGAGGGGTGGCAAAAATGGTGATTGTTTTGGTGAACGTGCAGGTTTGTGCAGAATTGGCCGTAAGCGTCAAAACCACCACCGCATCTTGAGTTACCAATAATCTAGGGTTGGCAATGTTGGGGCTATCAATTAATCCTGTAGGTGTCCAACGGTACGAATAGACATTATTTATTGTTCCCGCAGGATTAAGTGTAACGATACTACCCACACAAGCGCGAATAGTATCTGGAATCCCATCGGTAGGGTTTTGGCCACCAGCGGTAGAAAAGTTTTGCGTAGTGGTTTTTTCACAACCATTCGCGTTGACAACCGTAAGCGTAATGATGCCCGATACATTGGAAGGCAAACGCACCAAAGTGTCGGCACCCGTAGCTGTAATTTGCCCAGCAACTCCAAAGGTAACTTTCCAGATTCGTTTGACAATGGCAGCACTTGAATCCGTAGACAAATCTTGCAGTCGAATGATGGATTCGGCGGCACAAGACAACACTTCAGCCTTAAAATTGGCTTTGATGCCAGATTTGAATAGTTTCACCTGTCGCGAGAAGGTATCGGCGCAAGTGGTATTTGGCTCTGCGATCAAGCTGACTTTGTAGGTGTTGTACGCCGGGAAAGTATAAATTGGGTTAACCTCTGTCGAAGTCAGCGTTGTGCGAGGTGCATCAAAAAGCCAGAGGTATTTGCTGGCCCCCACACTTTCATTGCGAAAGCGAACTTTAAGGGAATCACACTGGCTTTCAGGCGCGAAAAACGCAGCAGTTACTCCTTCACAATTCTGGACGTTGTACTGAAAATCGCGACGAGTAGAGGAAATGAGTTGTTTGGTCTTAGGGTCGTATTCATCTACACAAATCCCTACTACAAATTGCCCCAGAATACCCGGCCGAGCAGTCAACAAGCCCGAAACAGAGTTGATGCGCAATGGCTCACCCACCGCTCCCAGCATGTTGTAAAGGTTATACAGCGGTTTTACCCAAATCAGTGTATCGTAAGGTGGAAAATTAGGTGGCTGTGGTCTTGGGTTAGCAAAGGTGGCACCCTGAAAGGGAGTGCAAAGGCGGTAGACTAAAGAATCTCCATCCACATCAAATGCAGAGTGGTCAAAATCCAGTGGACGTGTGTTACAGATGTAAATGTCTGGCCAACGGCGGAACATGGCGCTGTTGTTACACCGACGCATGGCCGCTTCAGTCAGCCAAACATCGTAGGTTGCCCCGGTTTCCAGAGGGCTTACGATGTTCTTAATGGTCGCGTTGCGACAACAGCGTTGATAAACGATTTGGTACCCGCCGGTTCGGAACGGTAGGTTCACCGTGGCCTTATAAGTCATGGTTTCTACACAGACGTTGGTCGTGGCTTGAATACAAGCGTCGAGATTATTGTCAAGAGGCGTAGCTGAGGTAGCGTCAATGCGTACATCCTGGAGCAATAAGCCGTTGCGGTCAAAAATGCCTACGGAGGCTACAGGGTCAAACGGCTCAGTTTTGGGCGCGCAGTCGCGATAAACACGGACGATGATTTCATAGCGGTCGTTGCCCAGGCAACGATATCCTACTTCACCCCCAACAATATGAGTAGCATAACTTAAACTTGGCGCACAAAGCAGCAACAGCAGCAAACGCCACATGCTGAACTGCTGTGCGAAACAATGACGAAAGGTGTGGTCGATGTTCATAAGGTATTTCATTGGGCGTGAGGATTACTTGAATGGTTTTGTACTGATGTCAATCCTGAAAATTTGCACTTTTCGATCCAGTGAAGGTTGGATGCCAAAAATTTCGTTTTTGACATTAGACAGCGCAGTTGGAATGTCTGGTTTATTGGGATCTTCTCCGACCGCATTGAGGTCAAAAGAAAGCTGACCTGAATCGATGTATTTTTTCATGGCCCCATTTTGAACCTGTTTCAAACGGTTGATCACTGAAACCATACGCCGTTCGCCAAGTCTTTTATTGTAATCCGCGTTGCCAAGTGGGCTGGCAAAACCGGACATGTATATTTTGACATAAGAACCTCCATCCAGCTCTTTGATGATTCCTGGAATGCGTTGTTCCAGGCTATCATGACCTTGTTTCACCGTGTTTTGAAAGAATGATCGCATTGCTTGCCCCATAAAACCTGAGAACTCTGGTTCTCGTTTGAGGTAGTTCTTGTATAAAGTTTCATAATCATCTGTGGTAGTCACCAAGTTACCAGGCCCGGGCTTGGCGTTGTCAAAAAACAAATCGAAGGCCAGCCTAATTGGCACCAGGTATAAATCAACCGACACATCATAGCCAATTTCTTTCACGGTTGTTTCATCGATTGGGACTTCAAGAGTGTCTATGCTGTAACCCGGTTTGGTTGCTTTTACAAAGTACGTTTTACCTAAATCTACACTATAGTTGTATTCATTGCCCTTGGGGTCGTTTTTGGTTTCCAACAACACTCTGCTGCCATCAGCCCGCTGTTCATACAAACTAACTTCACAATCGTTGAGCGCAGTGTTTTTGCTGGGGTCTTGTTCATTCAGAGGCCCAAGCAGGGTAAACACATCCAAACGTAAATTGGGCAAATACAAGTCGACCACCATGGTTGATTCTTCTTCGCCCAGGTTGGCCAGCACCAGTGAATCTTCAGCAATGTAGCCCCGTTTTTGTGCCTGGATGTAGTATTTTTTATAGCGCTCAATCAGCGTTGAGTAGTTGTTCGTATCCGCTTCGGTTTTATTCACCAGCTCTTTGCGGGTACCGTCTGGAGTTTCTTCATAAATTTTAACTGTCGTGCCATTTAAGGCAAGGGAATCTCTCCACTTGAAGGTGTTGACCTCCAGATTGACCAATTTGTAAATCCCTGCTTTATATAAGTCATGACAGCACACTTCTACTTCCTGGGTGGCTATTTTTTTTGCGGTTTCAGCGAATAAGGGGATAGACCCGACACGATTGGAGCTAAAAACTAGAGTGTCTCCTTTGGGGTCGCGGACATAACCAAAATCATCGTAGGAGGAGTTGATGTTGACCCCCAAGTTGTAAGGTTCAATCCAGCGTTTGGTCTGATTCAAACGGGTACCGTAAATATCGATGCCCCCAAATGTTTTCCGCCCATCTGTAGCAAAAAATAACAACTCAGCTTTCCCCGGGATTTCCTGGTAAAAGGGGCTGATGTCATTTTCAATGGTATTGAGTTCTGCAAGCGGGGCAGCAGTAGTTACATTGCCATCAGCTTGGATAGCCCCCATCCAGATGTCGAGTTTTCCTTTACCTCCTGGGCGATCAGAAGCAAAATACAGCACGGTCTCGCCCTTGGTGTTTTTACCGATAGCGGGTGAAGTGCTGGTATAATCAGTCTGGTTGATGCCTAATTTTAAAGGTGTAGCTCCGGGTACATCCAGCGGGCGGTAAAAAATATCACAGCGCAGATCTGCCGCATTTTTTGCCACACAATTGCAGTAATAAACCCCTTTGTTGTCCGGTGTAAAAACGGAGTAAGCGGTGTGTTGATCCGGGGCATTGAATGAAAGTGGTAGCTCTTTGGCCTTACCCGAATAAGTCCAGACTACTTTATTGAGGCGGCCAGCTTTATTATTGGGATCAGGGAATTCATAAGAGGTATGGTATAAGGTATCTCCACGGTAGGAAGCACCATAATCGGTGTAAGGTCCATTGATCTCCGGCCCCATGTTGACTGGTTGTGGATAATAGCTGGCATTGCGTTGCGAATTGGCTTCATTTTGGATACTTTTTAGGGCAAAATCACAATTCTCGGCACCCTTCTTGGCAAACTCAAGCAATGCTGGCGTAATCCCTTGAACACCCTGGTTTTCCTGGATAAATTGAAGGTAGGCCGATTTTGCATTGCGATAATCAGCCAATTTATGCAAGGATTCGCCCAGGCGCAAGCGAGCATCGGGGTATTGGGCTTTTTCTTTGCTTCCCAATACTTTCAAATAAGCACTTGCCGCAGATGCATAAGAATTAAACTGCCGGGCGGATTCTCCAATTTTGTATTGAATATCGATACGGGTGGTATCCAGTTTTAAGGCATCGCGGTAAGCGACCAGGGCAGTATAAAAATCTTTTTTTGCGAACGTACTGTCAGCAACCTTCAAAATTTGTTTTAATGATTGGCCATAACCCTGTTGAAACAGCGCTATAAAAAAGGCCAGTATAAGCAATGTTTTTCTCATGGTAAAATGCTTTGGCTGATTGGAGTTGCAATACCTCAATGAATACGCTGGATCAGATCCAGCATATTTAGATCAAAGGGCAATTGGGTTTAAAACTTACTGGTTTGTAAGATTTAAAAATATAGTGGATGAACAATTCGGGGCCACCAACACCTCCATCCACACTCGTATTGAATTTAGACAGGTTCACATCGTAGCTGAAACCAGCGCGTATTCTCTTATAGCGCGCTTCTACCGCCGGGTAGATAGCTGAATCGTTGGTCAGGGCATCAAAGCGGAAGGTTCCTCCCAGCTGAATGGAAAACTCTTCATTGCGCTTCGGATTGACATAAAAACGCAGTCCCAAACCACCTAAATACTGTCGGTAAGAACTTTGAAACTGTGCCGCCACGTTGGCGATTAAATCAAAACGTTTGCTGATTTGTAAATCGGCCAGGATATAGGGAGTAAGCCGCATCGGAAGCTTAATCGGACCCAAGGAGGTGAAAAATTGATTGGGACGATTGAGGTGAAACAAACCCATCCCAAAATCAAGTTTAGTGCGTTGCCCCGTAGAGGTATCGATCTGCTCGTAGGATTCTTTGACCTGATAACGGACATTAAAACCCAGGCCAAAATCACCATAGTTCAGTTTTTGTTTGGAGGTGCCTTCCCCGCTAGGATTATCCGGGTCAAAAGTGCCCTGTTGGGCATCGTACTGGTTGTCGTAGGTTACCTGGTCAGCTTCCCACTTGCGCAAGCCCAGCCCCAATTGCCCCCCTAATGAGCCATATACCCGCTTACCCAACTTTTTCGTATAAGCACCATTGATGTTAAAATTACTCAGTCGAAGGTCAGCAAACCCGGCTTGGTCATGGTTGTAACCAATACCCAGCGCCGCAAAACCATCCGAAACGTTTTTGTTGAAGATTTTAACATCTACAGCTCCTGTATAGGTTGTGTAGCCCACTGGAACCTGTGCCCACTGGTTGCGATACTGTCCCATCAGGCGAACATCACCATCAAAAATCCCGGTTAAGGAAGGATTAAGGTGAAGGGGTGCACCATAAAATTGCGAATAATGCAAGTCTTGGGCGAGTCCGGCTACGCCTGGTAAAAAAAGCGCCACCCAAACGAAAATGGTTCGGTTCCACTGTAGGAATTTGGCTTTGGGTAGATGGTCTCGATTCATTTGGAATGAAGTTATTAAGGTTGTATGTTGCCGAAAAATAAGCAATCTTTTGCTTAGAGTCGGTTCGTAGCTTTCTTTAATTTTGTAGATACCTCCCAAAACCTCGGATTGGTCTTGTTACCAACACAATAATGAGCTCTTTCGTAAGTGATATGACGCCTAAGGGGAGGAGAATGTGTGAAGGGACTGGCCGCAAGATAACAATTTTTTATCAATTAAGTCAGTCCTGGGTAATTTAACACCTAAAAAAAAGACAAATGAGAAAAAAAATTAGACACACCTTGTTTAGTTCAGATAATTTGTATTACCTTGTGCTAAGTTTTGACAAAGTATCCTAATGCAAATGTTTCCGGTTGTGTGCCGGAGATCCCGTTATCCAAAATTTGTTACGTTCGTTTGGCACACCTGAGGTGTGACCAAGCGTGAAGCTCGGTTGCACTCGCTGAAGTACAGATATTTTCTGATCTTACAAATGCGGGCAACGTGAAAAGGGCAATCTTTACAATTTTAGTTTTAGCAGGTTTCCTGCAGATGAACGCACAGCAGATTCTGTTCGTGAAGAAGGGAGCACAAGGTAATGGCTCATCTTGGAGTCAGGCTTTTGGTGACCTTCAACAAGCTTTGCAAATTGCAAAGACAGGAACAAAAATCTGGGTGGCTGCTGGTGTTTATACACCTTCGCAGACTGGCAATCGGAATGCATCGTTTGTAATCAACGAGGGCATTACACTACTTGGAGGTTTCGTAGGCAACGAAATGTCTGAGCAAAATCGGAATTGGGAATCTAACCCAACCATCCTTTCTGGTAACATTGGTGATGTTAATTCTGCTGAAGACAACTCTTTCAATGTGGTTTACACACGGAATGTTTCTCAAGTAACAGTAGATGGTTTCATCATCTGTTTGGGAAATGCTTCAAACTCCAATGAAAAAGAGCAAGAAGGTCACCGCACGAGTACTGGCGCTGCTTGGTACAATGAAGCTTCTCAAGGCTCTCATGTAGTGAGAATCAAAAACTGCACTTTCCAGGACAACAAATCCAACTACGCTGCAGGCATTTACAACTTGGCTACTGCTGGTGCAGTAAATGGCTCTGAAATCACCAATTGCAAATTCATCCAAAACAATGCCCAAGTTGAAGGTGGAGCAGTGATGAACGTAGGAAATGGCGGTACTTGCAACGTAAAAATTGAAAACTGCCTCTTGAGAGATAACTTCGCCTTATATGGCGGCGCATTTTTCAGCCGGGCAATCAATAATGGACTGAATCAGTCATTGATCCGCGCAAATACACTGCAAAACAACAACGCTTACATCGATGGTGCAGATTTTTTCACCAATCGTGACAACTCTAGCGTCAACAAATCAGTGTTTGTCAGCAATGTATCTTCAAATGCACCATCACAATCAAATATTCTGGATGAAGTAAAAAATACGCCTAATACTGTTTCAAGAATGAGACCTTCTAGCACCAGCCGTAATTAATTGCTCGCAGCGCCGCAGGAAGATCTAAGACAGATACACCTAAACTAATCAATAGAGGGCCAGTACGATTCAACGTCTGGCCCTCACCGTTTTTATACCTTTCCCTCTTGGTGCTTAGCGCACCACCACATTTTTCTCCTTCAAATACCCTTTCAAATCCGGAATAGCTATTTCATTAAAGTGAAAAATGCTTGCAGCGAGTCCCGCATCGGCTTTTCCAGTGGTAAAAACATCGTAAAAATGTTCCATGTTGCCCGCGCCTCCCGAAGCAATGACCGGGATGGACAGCAATTCGGAAATACGCGCAGTCGCTTCCAGCGCAAAGCCAGCTTTGGTGCCATCGTGATCCATTGATGTGAACAGAATTTCACCTGCTCCACGGGACTCTGCTTCTTTCACCCAGTCAAATAGCCGAATCTCGGTAGCGATACGCCCGCCATTCAGGTGGACGATCCATTCACCATCAATTTGGCGGGCATCAACTGCCAATACGACAAACTGATTGCCAAAATTCAGCGCCAATTCATCGATCAACTCGGGGCGACGTACCGCAGCAGAGTTGATCGACACTTTATCGGCGCCAGCTGCCAGCATGGCGTCTGCATCGTCGATGGAAGTAATGCCACCGCCAATGGTGAAGGGAATATTGAGATGTCTGGCAATGGATCGCGCCAGTTCCGACATGGTTTTGCGCTTCTCATGGGTGGCGGTGATGTCCAAAAACACCAGTTCATCAGCACCTTTTTCGCTGTAGGCCGCACCGAGTTCTACTGGGTCACCTGCATCGCGCAGGTTGACAAAATTGACACCTTTGACGGTCCGTCCGTCTTTGATGTCGAGGCAGGGAATAATCCGTTTAGCAAGCATAAGACTTAGGCATTAAAGTAGTGGGCCAAAAATAAGTGTTCATTTTTTTCTGAGCCAAAGGATAAGATAAGAAACTTAAAATGAACCGTTTACTCATCTAATCCTTTGGCAAAATGAAACACTTATTATTTTATCGCCCAAAGGCCATTAAATCAATTAAACTGATCTTGTTTTCGTAAATCGCCTTGCCGATGATGGCCCCGTAGCAACCAATTTCGCGCAAGCGTTCCAGCTCCTTCATCGTAGTCACCCCCCCACTGGCAATGAGTTTGAGCTCGGGCAATTCTTCCCGAATCCGTTGGTAAGTATCGATGGCACTTCCTTGCAATAACCCATCCTTGGACACATCCGTGGAGATGCTGTACTGGATGCCTTTGGCGACATAATCCTGCAAAAAAGCAAACAACTCCAATTGGCTTTGCTCCTGCCAACCACTCACCGCAATGTTGCCATCTTTGAAGTCAGCACCCAAAATGATGCGTTCAGTGCCGTATATTTTGAGCCAGTCGAGGAACAAATCGGATTCCTTTACTGCTACCGTCCCTCCCGTTACCTGCTGAGCACCGGATTCGAAGGCAATTCGTAGGTCTTCATGCGCTTTGAGGCCACCCCCAAAGTCGATCACCAACTTGGTAGACCCTGCGATTCGTTCGAGTACCCGGTAGTTGATGATGCGTTTGGCTTTAGCTCCATCGAGGTCAACGAGGTGCAGGCGCTGCAACCCGGCATCTTCAAATTGCTTGGCGACTTCCAAGGGGTCTTCGTTGTAGACCGTTTTTTGGGCGTAATCGCCTTGGGTGAGGCGCACACATTTGCCTTCAATGATGTCTATTGCGGGAATGATTTGCATGTTGCATTTTTTGAACCACTTTATAAACTGAGGAAGTTGCGGAGGATCGTTTCCCCCACTTTCCCTGATTTTTCTACGTGAAACTGGGTAGCGTAAAAATTGCCTTTGTGCAAACCCGCGCTAAAGGGCAAGGTATACTCACTCAATGCACTGGTATAAGGCCCCTCTTCCACGTAGTAGCTGTGAACATAATACACGTATTCGCCACTGAGCTCAGGGGTGAAAATTTCATCCGCACAGCGCGTCAGGGAATTCCAGCCCATATGAGGTACTTTTTCTCCATTGACTGGGATGAATCTTTTGACTTGTTGCGGAATGACCCCCAGGCAAGGCGTGTCGTTTTCTTCCGAATGGGCACATAGTAACTGCATGCCTACACAGATGCCCAGGGTTGGCTGGGTCAGGCTTTTGATGACTTCATCCAGGCCCCGTTCGCGGAGAAAGTGCATGGTGGTGCTGGCTTCACCGACGCCGGGGAAGATGACTTTTTCGGCAGCACGAATTTGTGCGTGGTCACCGGTAAGGATGGCAGGGACACCTAGTCGCTCTAGGGCGAAGAGGACGGATTGAACGTTGCCAGCGTTGTAGTCGATTACGGCGATCATAGCTACTCTTTTTCCCACGACTAAAGTCATGGGTTCTTTTTTATGGTTGCCTCCCACGGATAAATCCGTGGGTTGGCGTAAGTTTCTGGGGAATGAAAGGCCAACACACCCACACGTTCACACTTTAACTCACACCCATTCTCGGTTGCCTCCCACGGATAAATCCGTGGGTTGGCTAATCAATGGAGAATTAGCAAATTAACTCATCAAAAAATCAGCACATTAAAGTACCCCTTTGGTAGAGGGCAGTTCTTGGCTGTTTATATCTCGTTTTACGGCCATCTTGATGGCTTTAGCTACGGCTTTAAACGTAGCTTCGATCTTGTGGTGTTCGTTTTCGCCCTCCGCTTTGATGTTGAGGTTGCAAAGGGCGGTATCACTGAAGGACTTAAAGAAGTGGTAAAATAACTCGGTGGGCATTTGGCCGACCTTTTCCCGGCGATAATCTGCGCTCCAAACCAACCAGGGGCGACCACTAAAGTCGATGGCAGCCGTAGCCAAGCAGTCGTCCATCGGCAAAATGCAGGAGCCGTAACGTTCCATTCCCCGCTTGTCTCCCACGGCTTGGCGGAAAGCTTCACCTAGGGCAATTGCGGTATCTTCGATGGTGTGGTGTTCGTCGATGTGCAAGTCACCCTGCACCCGAACCTCCAGATTGGCCCCGCTGTGTTTGGCCAATTGATCGAGCATGTGGTCAAAAAAGCCAAGCCCAGTATGGTTGTTGTAGCGTCCTTGGCCATCCAGGTCAAGCTGCACGAATACATCCGTTTCTTTGGTCACCCGGTGCACTTTACCGGTACGTTGACGCCCTTTGAAGAAACGGTAAATTTCGCCCCAATCGGTAGAGGTCAAGGCAATCACCTCCTGCAAATTCCGCGCATCGTTGCTGATTTCGTCGGCACCCAATTGAGGATCCGTCACCATCCAGATGGCTTTAGCGCCTAGGTTTTTGGCCAATTGAACGTCGGTAATGCGGTCACCGATTACAAAAGAATTGGGCAGGTCTACACTGCCATCCATGTAGTGGGTCAGTAGGGCCGTACCGGGTTTGCGAGTGGGTTGGTTTTCGTGGGGAAAAGTGCGGTCGATGACTTCTTCGGCAAAAGTGACGCCTTCGTTGCGAAACGCTTTTATGATGGCATTGTGGGCGGGCCAAAAAGTATCTTCGGGATAAGAAGGGGTACCCAGACCGTCTTGATTTGTTACCATAACCAATTCATAGTCCAACTCCTGTACGATTTTGGCCAGGTATTGAAAAACGAGGGGGTAAAACTCCACTTTGTCCAAAGCGTCAACCTGGTAATCGTGGGGTTCTAAAACCAGGGTTCCATCCCGGTCGATGAAGAGTACTTTTTTCATGGCCTCTTGTTCAAAGCAGTTAACAATGCATCGTTTTCTTCGGGGCGTCCTACGGTAATGCGCAGGCTTCCGGCACAGAGGTGTACCGAGTTCCGGTTGCGCACGATAATCCCCTCCTCTACCAAATACTGATAGGTGCCATTGGGGTCATCCATTTTGACCAGGATGAAATTGGCATCCGAGGGAAATATTTTTTCAACAAATTTCAACTCACCCAATCCTTTGATCAAGCGCTCGCGTTCGCTAAGCAGTGTCGAAAGCAATTGCTGGTAATCATCCTGGCTGGTTTCTAGTGCTTCCAGGGCAATTTGTTGGGTAAGTTGATTGATGTTATAAGGTGGTTTTACCTTATTGAATAGCTGTATGATTTCAATAGAAGCAAAGGCCATGCCCAAACGAATACCCGCCATCCCCCAGGCTTTAGAGAAAGTTTGTAAAACGATCAGGTTGGGGAATTCGGGTAGTAATGAGGTACAACTGGCTTGATTGGAAAAATCGATGTAAGCTTCATCCACCACCACAATCCCTTTGAACTGTGCACAAAGGCTACGAATGCGCTCCAATTCTACATCGTTGCCCGTTGGATTGTTGGGGCTACAGATGAATAGAATTTTGGAATGTTCATCTGCCGCGGCTAAGATGGCGTCTACATCGGGCTGAAAGTCGGGAGTAAGCGATACACTACGAAGGCCCACGTCAGCGATGTCTGCCGATACCTGGTACATGCCATAGGTAGGGGGCAAAATCAAGATGTGATCCTGACGGGGTTCACAAAAAATCCGCACCACCAAATCAATCGCTTCATCGCTGCCATTGCCCAGGAAAATTTGCTCAGCGGGCACAGCTTTTAATTGGCTGATTGCCGCTTTGAGCTTCCATTGTAGGGGATCGGGATAGCGGTTGAGCCCTGTTTCAAAAGGGTTTTCGTTGGCATCGAGGAAAACCTCGGCCTTACCTTTGAATTCGCTGCGCGCCGATGAATAAGGCACCAGCTTGCGGATATTGGGACGAACCAAATTGGCTATTTCCATCATTTTCGTTTTTGGGCGATAAAAAAATAAGTGTTCATTTTGCCAAAGGATTAGATAAGTAAACGGTTCATTTCAAGTGCCTTATCTAATCCTTTGGCTTAGAAAAAATGAACACTTATTTTTGCCCTATTACTTAGGCTATTTACAGGCGCTCACTTTTCATCTTTTCCAATCGAATACTCACCGCCCGCTGGTGTGCGACCAATTCCTCGGCAATCGCCATTGCTTCTACCGTTGGGCCAATGTTTTTCAAACCTTCCGCAGTCAAACGCTGGAAAGTGATTTTTTTAACAAAAGAATCCAAGGAGACACCGCTGTAAGCACGGGCATAGCCATTGGTTGGCAAAGTGTGGTTGGTGCCGGAGGCATAATCACCTGCCGATTCAGGGGTATAATTCCCGATGAAAACAGAACCAGCATTTTGCACTTGCTCCGCAAAAGCTTCGGCGTCTGCCATCGCCAGAATCAAGTGTTCGGGTGCGTAATCGTTGATTAAGGTTAGTGCTTCTTCGGGGGTATTGACCAGAACCGCCACGCTGTTTTCCAGGGCCTTACGGGTAATTTCCGCCCGAGGCAACAAAGCGACCTGGCGTTCTACCTCTTGGAGTATCGCTTCCAGTAACTCGGTATTCAGCGCCAATAACACCACTTGACTATCAATTCCGTGCTCCGCCTGGGCCAATAAATCGGCCGCCACAAAGGCAGGATCTGCCTGCGCATCAGCACAAACCAGCACCTCTGAAGGGCCCGCCGGCATATCAATGGCGACTGTTTCGCGGCTGACCAGTTGTTTGGCTGCCGTCACATATTGATTGCCCGGGCCAAAAATTTTGTATACCCTGGGAATACTTTCAGTGCCATAAGCCAGAGCGCCAATGGCCTGTACCCCACCAGCCTTGAAAATTTTGGTTACCCCAACTACTTGAGCAGCGTACAAAATGGCAGGGTGAATTTTGCCTGCTGCATTGGGCGGTGAGCACAAAATAATCTCTTTACAACCCGCCAATTTAGCAGGCACCCCCAGCATCAATACGGTAGAAAAAAGTGGTGCCGTTCCTCCGGGAATGTACAAACCCACTTTGTCGATGCCCACGTTTTTGCGCCAGCAAAATACCCCAGGCATGGTTTCTACCACTTCCGGCTGGCTCTGCTGGCGGGCGTGGAAGGTTTCGATGTTGCTTTTGGCTGTTTGAATCGCCGTTTTGAGGGCCGGGTCGAGTAGTGTTTCTGCTTCGGCTAGTTCTGCTGCGCTTACTTCCAAGTGATCCAGCGTCACTTTGTCAAACTTTTGGGTATACTCTTTTACCGCCGTGTCTCCACGTTCTCGAATGTCTTGCAGGATTTGTCCCACAATGGCATCCAAATTAGCGGCAGTCATTACAGGCCGTGCCAGTAATGCTGGAGTAGAAACAATATCTTGATAGGTGTACCTTTTCATGTTGTGTTGAGTTCCAAAATCCTCGAAGCACAGATAGCCGATAGCCGATAGCTGACAGCTGATTGCTAAAGAATCATCTTTTGAATCGGAATGATCAAAATTCCTTGCGCCCCAACCGCCTTAAGCTGGTCGATGATTTCCCAAAAACGATCTTCGCTGATTACAGTATGCACGCTGCTCCAACCTTCGGCAGCAAGGGGCACTACGGTAGGGCTTTTCATGCCGGGTAGGATATTGATGATGGCTTCCAGCGCATCATTTGGCGCATTCATCAGTAGGTACTTGTTGTTGCGGGCGGCCAGAACGGACTTAAAACGGAAGAGCAATTTATCTAGTAATTCGCGGGCTTCGGGCTTCATGTTGCGGCTGGCAAAAATAGCGGCTTCTGATTTGAGCAGCACCTCTTTTTCTTCCAGGCCATTCATAAATAAAGTATTGCCTGAACTCACTAGGTCACAAATCGCATCAGCTAGTCCAATATTCGGAGCAATTTCTACCGATCCGGCAATTTCGTGGATCTCCGCCTGGATGTTTTGTTTTTGGAGGAAAGCGTGGAGGGTATTGGGGTAAGAGGTGGCGATTTTTTTGCCCTGCATCCAATTGATGCCCGTATAAAGGGTGCCTTTGGGAACCGCCAGGGAGAGTCGGCAGCGGGCAAAACCCAATGGCAAAACTTCCTCCAGGTCTTTTTCTTTTTCAGTCACCGTATTTTGTCCCAGAATCGCTACATCGGCCACCCCATCGGCGACGTACTGCGGAATATCTGAATTGCGAAGAAAAAACAACTCCATCGGGAAGCCGGAGGCGGATACTTTGAGTTGATCGCGGCCATTATCGACCCGCACCCCGCATTCTCGCAGCATTTCCAGCGAGTCCTCTTGCAGACGCCCGGATTTCTGCACGGCAATTTTGAGTTTGGTTGACATCGTGTTTTGTGCTTGTTTGGAGCAAAAAAATTAAATGCTCTTGAGTTGGGACAAAAAAAAAAGAGGTCTACCGACAAATGGTAGACCTCTTTTGAGATTTAATACTGATTTAACGCAGCATACTCATTAGCCATTTGCCTTACGAAGGTAAGCCATGATGATGATGAGTATGTGCAAAAAAAGTAATCATAAGATAAAAGTGGTGGTGCGGGCAGGAATTGAACCAGCGACACCAGGATTTTCAGTCCTGTGCTCTACCAACTGAGCTACCACACCATGTAAAGAACTTGCCTTTTTCAGAAGGCGTGCGCAAATATACAGCGATGTTTTCCTTTTATCCAAACGCTGCATTAATTTTTTCAAAAAAAAAACACAAGTGGGGCGCTAAAAGTTCCCTTGGACTGGAAAATGCGTCTCAATAGTTGTAATTTTATCACTCAAAACCATTTAGTCATGAGCGAATTCGAACAGGTTGTCAAAGAAGGTACCCAAAACATTGGCAAAAGATTGCGCCGCCTTCTTTTGTGGGCGTTGTTGCTGGTTTTTGTAGGTTTCATGGGCTATATATTCGTTTATTGCAATTTCACCGTGAGTAAAGGAACCACTAGTGGTACCTTGACCAACATCACTTACAAAGGGATTTTGTTCAAAACACACGAAGGAAACCTGAATACGGGGACCATTAATTTGAACCCTAACATTGCCCCAGATAGCAAGACCCAAGCGATGAACGGCTGGAATTTTTCCGTGCCCAGTGCTGCAGTGGCAGAAAAACTGGATGTATTGCAAGGGCAAAGGGTGAAACTCTTTTACCGCAAAAAAGTAAGTGCCATGCCTTGGCAAGGCAAAACCAATTACCTGGTCTACGACGTTGAAAAGCTCTAAGTGGACATTCTGCGGGGCTTATTCCTGATTTTTATGTTTTGGGCCTTGGGTGAAACCATCTCCCAATTGGTAAGGCTACCTATACCTGGTGCTGTGATTGGCATGCTGGCATTGTGGGTAGCTTTGCAATTGAAATGGGTTTCGTACGCCTCTGTACAACCCAGTGCCAAAGGTTTTTTGGGCATCATGGGCGTTTTTTTTGTGCCGCCCAGCTTGGGCATTTTGTTGCACGCTGAACGGATGTTCCAATATGGTTGGAAGCTGGCTCTGCTGGTGGTCGTCACTTCCGCACTCAGCGGATTGACTACAATATTGGTGTTCAAACTGCTGAATCGATGAATCCTTTCCATGAACCGGCCTTGATGATCGGCCTCACGCTGGGTGCATACCTGTGGGGGCAGCAGCTTTTTTTGAAGTACCGCAAATCCTGGCTCAATCCTGTTCTGGTGGCCATTATCCTGATTGCCATTGTGCTACAAGTTGGGGGAGGAAAGGTGGAAGACTATCTGGAGGCTACCCGTACGCTGGTCTTTATGCTTTCACCTACCGTTATTTGCCTGGCTTTGATTTTGTATGAACAAACGGCTGCTTTAAAAAAGAAGGCGCTGGCGATTGTTATGGCAGTTTGTACAGGCGGGCTGGTCAATGTGGTGGTGGGCGTGTACCTGAGCCGCTGGCTGGAATTGCCTGAACCCTTTGTCCAAGCCATGTCGACCAAAGCGGTTACAACGCCCATTGCACTGGAGTTGACCAAAGCCCTGGGCGGCGAAGCTTCGCTGACGGTAGCTTTTGTATTGCTGAGTGGAATCATGGGTGCAGTATGGGGTTTGCCTTTTTTGCGCCGCGTAGGAGTTAAAGATGAGATGGCTACTGGTCTTGCGATTGGCACGGTTTCACACGGCATTGGCACGGCTAGAGTGCAGCAAGAAAGTGACTTGATGGCAGCAGCTGCGGCGCTGGCGATGGCTTTAAATGGTATGTTTACGGCTTTTTATTTGCCGTATTTGTACTTTTGGCTTTGACCTGTATTTTGGGATAATTGTGTGGGTGACCACAATGATATGAGGGCAACCGCGAGGGTTGCCCCTACGAAATTGGATGATATGCGAATAATGGGTTAAAAGAACGAAAAGAGGAGAGCTGCTGCGATAGCACCAAAGACATGAGCGATCAAACCTTTAGTTGCTCTTACTTTAGCGGCTCTCAGAATATTGGATTTTTCAATTAGCCAATTAAAAAAGCTT
>NZ_JBGSLK010000038.1:0-109015 GCF_041740695.1 Haliscomenobacter sp.
GGCCGCCATTTGGTCGCAGTTGTAGAATACTACTTTGTCCGTCCACTTCAGCGTAACCCGGCAACCACAATCGCGGCAGTTGTCGCGGAAGTAAGCATAGCCCAAGTTTTTGATCGCGTCAGAAACCAAACCTGGAGGAACCAGATTTGCTGCGCAAACAGGAAGTGCTGGTCCAACACCAACCACACCTTCAGCGTTAAGGATGGTCTGGTTGCCAGTAGCAGCAGGACGTGGAGAGCTAGTGGCACCTACGTTACCAATCGTCAAACGATTGTTCAAAACGTAGTTTACATCGTAGCAATCCAGGGTTACATCGAGAGGAGCACACACCAGGATGGGTGCCGTTTTGTCCTCAGCCGTGATTTTACCCCAGCAAGGAGTAAACACGAAACATCTTTCGTATTCTGGCTTCAGTTTCACCACATAAGTATAGGTACCTGCACAAGTGATAATGTTGCTGTTGCTGCCGCTCACTACTACTTCCAATGCCTCACGCAAAACTTCGCCATTTTCACAACGCGAAAAGTCGATTACGTGATTAGGGAGTACTGAAAATTTGCAATTGGCATCCAAGCTCACGTTCACCTCGTTCATACACGCAATACATGCTGGTTCGGTTGGCGCCAACACGGTAATGGTAATGTAGAACGGTTCACCTACACAGCCACCACCTACACTGGTAGGTACCACGCGGTAGATGATCGTTTGATTGACTGTAGTGGTATTGGTCAACAGATCGTTGATGGTGCTGCTAGTCCCGGCAGGGGCAACGGTTTCACCATCTACATTAGGGTTGTTGTACGCTACAGCAGAACCTACCGATGCTACGCTGTACCAACTGAAAGTGCTGGGCAGGTTACAGTCGATTTGGTTTTGTAGATCAACGTTCACCCGGTTACAGCTGTAAATGGTTTTGGCAAGTGCCTCACCAACTGGTTTGGCGTAAATGGTGAATTCAACATTGTCATCAGTGCCAGAACAGCCATTGGCATCGATAACGGTACCGCCAAAATTATAGGTACCCGCCGGAGATCCAGTAAAGCTAATTTCGAAGACACCGGTCTGACTGATCGCATTTCCAGTTGGACCATTGGCTAAGGGCTCACAATTTTCACCAACAAAAACGCGGGTATACCCAAAAGCAAGTGCGTAAGGTGCCGTACCACCGGTAGCAGTGACCACCACAGTGAGTGTACTGCCATCACCTTCACAAGAGTTTGCAGGGCCGGTGATCGTAACAACGGGTGCAGCAGCTACCGTAATATTGATAAAGTTGGTATCAGCATTACAATCGTTGATACCTATTACCCTGTAAGAAGTAGCAGGGCTTGCCGCAGTAGGTGTACCACTGATGGTACCCGTGGCGGCATCAAAACTCAAACCAGCGGGTAAAGCTGGCGTGATGGTAAAGGTTGTACCCACACCGCCCGCAATGGTTGGTGCCAGCGGCGTAATTGCCGTGTTTGCACAATAAACAATGGTATCAGGGCTATAAGAGAACGAATCAATCTCGGAATTGATGTTCAAGGTTATGATCATACTGGTGTCAGCAGTACCGCAGTAAGCATTGTTGGTAATAATGCGGCGGAAGTAATAGACACCAGGAGTATTGTAATCATCTAATACGTTGTTGTAGACTTGGTCGTCCGCTTCACCAGCATTTGCGCCCGCTACAAAGGGGCCAGCCGGAGTGGTAGTCGACACTTCCCAGGCATAGGATTGACCACCACTGGGGTCGCCACCTTCCAGGTTATCGGTCAACAAAACCAAAGGATTATCCACTTCATCTTCACAAAGCGTCACTTCGTTGAGGGTGGTCACAAAAAAACCAATGTTGTTGGCATTGGGTAAAACAGCCAGCAATCTTGGTGCGCTAGAGCCACAAGTATTGTTGGCTACAACGCTGACCGCACCACCTTCAAAAAGTGCACCTGATGTAACTGTAATGGAAGTGGTACCTTGTCCAGTAGTAATCTGCCAGCCAGTAGGCACCGTCCAGGTATAGCTGGTTGCTCCTGCAACTGCAGCAACAGAATATACCAGCCCAGGAGTATTGTCACAAACGCTTGTACCACCAGTAATGGCACCCGGTTGAGGTGGGCCATCATCCACTACAAAACTATCGGTATTGTTGCTTGGGACAGCACAACCCAGCAAATTGATGGTAATGGTTGTGTTGCCATCATTATTCAAGGGTGCAGTGGTAAAAGAACCAGTACCACCAGCGAAGGTAACCGAAGTATTCACATTGCTGGCAGTATTTGCACCAGAAACACTGTATACCACACTATAAGTACCGTCAGGTACAGTATTCGAACTCAGCGTTACCGTGGCAGGTGCATCTTCGCAAGCGGGTTCGGTTATGGCTACCGAAAAGTTGGAAACAACAAGTCCACAAGCCCAGCTGACCACTACGCGGCCATCGGCACCGTCGCCAGAGTCACTAAAAAGGCTTTCGGACATGCCGCCGCCGCCACCACCTGGGGCGAAGCCATTTTGTGCATCAGCAGCAAAACTATCATCAGCACCATTTCCACCGTCGCCGGGTTGGCCAGTTCCAGCACCAACGTTGCCATTGCCGCCAAATTGGCCGCCTGCACCAGGAGTACTGCTGGTACCTGCTGCGCCATTGCCACCATTGGCTGTAGAACTTGCAGCTCCACCGCCGCCGCCGCCAGCATCATCACCACCAGCTGCAACAGAACCGCCACCATTTCCGCCCGAAAAAGCGCCAAGGGTAGGAGTAGAAGCACTGGCTAAACCACCAGCACCACCTACGAGGCCACCTGGAGCGGCACTACCGCCTGCGGCAATGACAACAATGCCAAAGCTGGAATTTCCGCCATTGACCCCCGGTGCACCACCTGAGCCTACGGTAACCGTATAGCTGGCGCCGGGAACAACGGCAAAAGTACTGGTGGCAAAGGCACCGCCGCCGCCGCCGCCTCGGTTGGCACTACTACCGCTAGCACCGCCACCACCAGCTCCCCAGCTCTGTACGGTAATGCTGGTCACGCCGGTCGGAACGATAAAAGTGCCGCTGGAATTGAAAGTAAGGGATTGTGCATCGAGGCTGGTGACTAAACCACAGCAGGCCAGGATAAACAAGGGAATGCTCTGAAAGAGCAAGGACGGAAGTTTAGTCCATAAGGACAAACTCCTTCCATCAGGAAAGGTGTAATCTTTTTTCATTTAGGTCGTCGTATTAAATGTGTTCTAAAAAATTGACGTAAAAACATCAATATCAAAACCCAAAAAGCCGCTAATCGGCTAAAAGACAATGAGATTTGGGTCAAAGGTAAGCTAACTTTGGCGTTATTCCATCCAATTGCATTTAGGTTTTTGGGATGAAAACAAAAAAAACACGTGTAAGCATAATGGTAGTAATGTTTTCGGGATAAAACTCTTTTTCATTTACCTTTACCCCATTATCTTTCACCAAAATAAAGCAAATGGTTACCGTCTTGCTGGCCTTGGTATTGGCACTCTTTGCTGCCATGCTTTTTTTGAATGTCTACTTTCGGGTCAAAGTGTTCAAAGTGTACAAAATTCTGGTGCAAAACCGGGTTGAATTCGGTGCTGCCCACTTGTTCAACAAGCAAAAAATGGAAGAGGAGGTCATCTCCCGCTACCCGCACATGCGGGAGCACATTTGGGCTTTTGTCAACCACATTCAGTACTCCATGCGGATGGCCACGGTGCTCATTTTTTTAATCACGCTTTTCGGGGCTATTCTGATGTATTTCAAATAATTCGCTATGCTAAAAATAGGTGTACTTGGCACTGGCCATTTGGGTAAAATCCATTTAAAATGTATCCAACTGGCCGTAGAAACCTATGAACTGGTCGGTTTTTACGATCCCAATCCCCACATGGCTCAAAGTGTGGCCGAACAATTCCAGCTCAAAGCTTTTGACTCGGTAGAAGCGCTCATTCAGGCTGTAGACGTGGTGGACATTGTCACGCCTACCACGACCCATTACGAATTGGCACTAAAAGTCATTCAAGCAGGCAAACACGTTTTTATTGAAAAACCGCTCACCCATACCATTGCCGAAGCCGAGGAACTCATTCGTTTGAGCAAGGAAAAGGGGGTGCAGGTGCAAGTGGGGCACGTGGAACGCTTCAACCCGGCGTTTTTGGCCCTGGAAGACATGCCGCTTAAACCCATGTTCATCGAAGCCCATCGCCTGGCCGCCTTCAACCCGCGGGGTACCGATGTATCGGTGGTACTCGATTTGATGATCCACGACCTGGATATTGTTTTGAGTATGGTTGACGCGGTGCCGACCAAAGTAAGCGCCAACGGAGTTGCGGTGGTCAGCGAAACGCCGGATATTGCGAACGCACGCATCGAGTTTGCCAATGGTTGTGTAGCCAACCTTACGGCCAGCCGCATTTCGATGAAACAAATGCGCAAAGTGCGTTTCTTTCAACGCGATGCCTACATCAGTCTGGATTTTTTGGATAAAAATGCACAGATAGTGCGCCTCTACGACCAGGATGCACCCAATTTGCCACAAGAGGCAAACCTGCTGGAATGGCATACCCCCCAGGGCGTAAAAATGCTACACATTGATATGCCACCCATCGAATCGGTCAATTCCATCAAAATGGAACTGGAGTCTTTTGCGGAGAGCATTGTCCATCAAACTACGCCCAAAGTGAGCATTGAGGATGGTTATCAGGCACTGAAGTTGGCGTATGAAATCATTGCGGAGATTGATCGGGGGCCCTGGAAGGTGTAGCATGGCTGCTGACAACTCCACTGGGTCTGAAAAACAAAAATGCCCGTAGTGTGCTTACTGACTTTACATAAGCATAAACATTTGATCATATAGCCTTAACCTCAAAAAATGAGTACTCAGGAAAAAAAACCTGACTTTGCGGCTCTAAACCGAGTTCAATTGTTAGCCTGCTTTTTTTTGTGGTTGAGCGCAAGTGCCTGCGATCTGATCAATCCAGAAGAAGAAATTCCTTCGTACATATGGGTAGCTCCCTTCGAGGTACAAACCGCGGTGGGGACCCAAGGTAGCGCTTCGGCCAAAATCACCGAGGTATGGGTGAGTGTCGACGATGCATTTTTTGGGGTCTATCCATTGCCTGCAAAAATTCCCATCCTTAAAACCGGGAACAGCAAAATCAAACTGGAAGCGGGGATCAAAGACAATGGCATCAGTACTGCGCCAGAGATTTATCCTTTTTTTCAAGCTTTGGAGTACAACATCACGCTCAAAGCCAATGAAGTAGACAGCATTCGGCCCAAAGCCACTTACCGTAGTGGCATCCGTTTTGCTTTGCTTGAAAATTTTGAAAACAATTCACACGTTTTCCAAACCCTGGTCACTGGCAATGAGTCTAACCGGATGAGCATTGCCAACGACGGAGCTTTTGAAGGCAGTGGATCTGGTCTTATCCAACTCAGTACCCAATACCCGGCGGTAGAGCTTGCTACCCGCAATACCTACACCGGCCTGCTCGCCAAAGGGACGGCAGTGTATTTGGAACTCAACTACAAAGCGGAGGTTCCGCTGGTCGTAGGCGTAATTGCTTACAAGGCTGGAAACTTAAACGCAGGGGGGCAAATCCTCTATGCCGCCGGGTTTAACGCCAGTGAAAACTGGAATAAAATTTATTTTAACCTAAGTCAGGTAGTTGCAGACAGCAGATTGGACGAATACCAGATCATACTAAAAACAGAAATACCCAAAAACGCAGATGGTACAATCAATCGATCCAACGCGAAAATCTGGCTTGACAACGTCAAACTCGTCCATTTCTAAAGTTGACTACCTCAACACTACTCGCATCCGTAGGTGGGATACCCTGGTGTACAAGTTTGCCGATTTTTTGTCAGCCATGCTGGTTTGGGCGCTTTTTTTTAGCTATCGCAAGGTATTGGTTGAAAGTGGTACTTTCCCAGCAGATGTGGTGGCCGATGAAAATTTTTGGTACGGCATCGTGTTGATTCCACTGGGCTGGGTGGCCTTTTATTCGGTTTTTGATCAGTACAAAGACATTTATCGGCTTTCGCGCTTGTCCACCTTGGCGCGGACACTCTTTTTGAGCTTTTTTGGTGCAGTATTTCTGTTTTTTGCGGTCATTCTCGATGATGTCATCATCAGTTACCGCACTTATTACACTTCTTTTTTTACCCTTTTTACCTTGCATTTTTTAATTACCGCCACGATAAGAATGATCCTGTTGACCCGAGCCAGCAAACGCCTGAAGTCGGGAGTAGTAAGTTTTAATACCTTGATCATTGGAGGCAATACCAGCGCATTGGAACTCTATGAGGATTTAAAAACCCGCAAAAAAAGCCTGGGTTACAAGTTGTTGGGCTTTATTGATGCCAATGTTAAAAGCAATAACCCTTTGCACAAACATTTACCCAAATTGGGGTATGTCAACACCATTCCAGCCGTAGTGCGGGATTGCAACGTGGAAGAGGTCATCATCGCCATCGAAACCAGCGAACACAACCGCATCCGCGAAATCCTCAATACCTTATTTGAATTTACGCCGCCCGTACAAGTCAACATCATCCCGGACATGTACGATATTATGCTGGGTACCGTAAAAATGAACCACGTTTATGGGGCTGTATTGATTCAAATTCGGCAAGATCTTTTGGCCAACTGGCAAGTCATCATCAAACGGATGATTGATTTGGTGGCTTCTTCTTTGTTTTTACTGGTGTTTGCGCCACTTTATGCCTACATCGCACTACGGGTGAAAATGTCTTCACAAGGCCCAATTTTTTACGCTCAGGAGCGGGTTGGGCACAATGGCAAACCCTTTTTTATTTTTAAATTCCGTTCCATGTACACCGATGCGGAAAATCAAGGGCCCCAATTGTCCCAGGATGGCGACAACCGGGTTACGCCTTGGGGAGGCATCATGCGCAAATACCGCTTGGATGAACTGCCCCAGTTCTGGAATGTCCTGCGTGGGGAAATGGCCCTGGTTGGTCCACGCCCGGAGCGACAGTTTTACATCGATCAGATTGTATCGCGTGCTCCACATTACAAACACTTGCTCAAAGTACGCCCCGGTATCACTTCCTGGGGACAGGTTAAATACGGCTACGCTTCTAACGTAGACCAAATGATTCAGCGCCTGAAATTCGATTTGTTGTACATCGAAAATATGTCGCTTGCCTTGGATTTCAAAATCCTTTTTTATACGGTTCTGGTCTTGATTCAAGGAAAAGGAAAGTAGCTTTTTTAGTGCGCCAATGAACCAAACTAACGATTGGAATGTATATTTATGCAAGTCATTGCAAAGCATTATCTTTGCGCTTGATTTGATTGAATTTTTCATAAAAAACAACTTAACTGACACGATATGTATCCAATCGAGATTGTAGCGCCAATGTCCCAGGACCTGACTTCCTTTGGGTTCAAAAGCTTAGCTACTCCAGAACAAGTTATTGAGGCATTGGATCAGGCAACGGGCACCACCATGATTGTGGTGAATTCCGTATGCGGCTGTGCGGCAGCAAATGCTCGTCCGGGAGCAAAAATGGCACTGCAAAGCGCAAAAAAACCAGATAATTTGGTGACTGTTTTTGCAGGGGTTGATCAGTCTGCTACGGCTAAAGCCCGCGAATACCTGCTGCCTTATCCACCCTCTTCTCCTTCGATTGCGCTGTTTAAAGATGGCAAACTGGTGCACTTCCTGGAAAGACACCACATCGAAGGCCGCTCAGCTGAAATCATTGCCGAGAATTTGAAAATGGCTTTTGAAAGATATTGTTAAATGTAGAGACGCACCGCCGTGCGTCTCCCATTTTGGCGCACAACTGTAAGATGTTCAGTTGTGCGCCCATCCTTTCGCAAAGACGCACGGCCGTGCGTCTCTATATTTCCCTGTAAAGTTTTAAGATAATCTTGCCCTAAATCGCTTTTTGGTGCAATCCACTTTGTAACTTAGCATCAAATTCCACCGATGGCTAAGTCACTTATTAGAGTTATAACCTGCATCATTACCCTGCTTTGGAGCGTCTTTACCTTCGCTCAAGGCCCACTCAAAGTTAGTCCCAATCAACGTTATCTCGTCAAAGCCGATGGCTCAGCATTCTTTTGGCTGGGTGACACCGCCTGGGAACTGTTCCACCGCCTGAACCGGGAAGAGGCTACTCAATACCTGAACAATCGGGCCGCCAAAGGTTTTACCGTGATTCAGGCCGTAGCCCTGGCCGAAATGGACGGACTCAATACCCCGAATCCTTACGGGGACAAGCCCTTGCTGAACAATGACCCAAGTACCCCCAACGAAGCATATTTCAAACACGTCGATTTTATTGTGGACAAAGCAGCCGAGCTCGGCCTCTTCATTGGTTTATTGCCCACCTGGGGCGATAAGGTTTTTAAGGACCGCTGGGGAATGGGGCCAGAGGTCTTCAATCCGGAAAATGCAAAAACCTATGGCCAATGGATTGGTGCACGCTACAAAGACCGCAAAAACATCATCTGGATCATGGGGGGCGACCGCAATCCGCGCAATGAGCAGGACCTGGCGACATGGCGCGCCCTGGCCGCAGGGGTAACCGATGGAGTAGGGGGCGCAGATAAAGCCTTGATGACCTTTCATCCCCAACCTAATGACCTGCAAGACGGCGGTTCCGCCAAATGGTTCCACAACGATGCCTGGCTGGATTTCAACATGTTTCAAACCGGGCACTGCCGCGAAAACAACGTCTGGGATCGCATCCAGGTGGCCTATAAAAAGACGCCCATCAAACCCGTATTGGATGGGGAAACGATTTATGAAGACCACCCCGTTTGTTTCAATGCCAAAGACCTGGGGACTTCCAGCGCCTACGACGTACGCAAACACGCGTATTTGAATGTGTTTGCTGGAGCTTGTGGCCATACTTACGGCTGTCACGATATCTGGCAGATGTACGACAAAACCCGCGAGCCGGTCAATGGCCCGCATTTTGTCTGGCAGGAAGCAATGGATTTACCGGGTGCTGGGCAAATGCAATTTTTACGTCGCTTGATGGAATCCCGCCCCATGCTGGATCGGATTCCTGACCAAAGCCTGATCACCAGCGCCCTGGCGGAACACGATCGGGTGCAGGCCACCCGGGGTAAGGATTATATTTTTGTCTATTCATCTCAGGGCAAACCCTTCACGGTCAATTTGGCGAAAATCAGTGGCAAAACCCTCCAGGCCACCTGGTACAATCCGCGCAATGGGGAAACCAAAGTAGCCAATAAGTTGCCCAACGTAGGACAAAAAGTATTCACTCCACCCAGCAGTGGTTACGGCCAGGATTGGGTATTGTTGTTGGATGACAGTACCAAAGGGTATCAAGTACCAAAACAAGACCGCTATGGGCTACTTTGGAACAAATGAAGACCTACCTGCAACGACTTCATTCCGGGCAGGTGCCTGGACTGGCGTTTACGAAGCGGGCAAACTGCGCTACCTGAGTGTGGGCAATTGTGAAGTGCTGCGCATGATTTACCCGGCCATCCGCGACCAATACTGGCGCACCGCTCCGGCGCAAATCCTCAGTGAAAAGATCCAGATCGAAGCCCAATCCTTTTCCATTGAATACACGGCCCGTTACCAATTGGAAGCAGTAGATTTTCAGGCGCATTATGTGTTCGAAGGTGATGCAGAAGGTCGCTTGAGTGTAACAATGCGCGGGGAAGCACTAAGTGATTTCCAGCGCAACCGCATTGGCCTTTGTGTACTACACCCCATTGATTCCTGTATGGGAAAACCCGTGTCGATTATCCATCCGGATGGAAGCCGCGAAGCTTCAACTTTTCCCATCTTGATTGGTCCTCATCAGCCTTTTATCGGGGTGCAAGGCATGGAATGGAGCCCAGCTCCTGGCCTGCAAGTACAACTGCACTTCGAGGGAGAAATTTTTGAAACGGAAGACCAGCGCAACTGGACGGACGGCTCGTACAAAACTTACAGCACCCCTTTGTCGATCCCTTACCCGGTGCAGGTGCAAAAGGGGGAAACGATGTTGCAAAAACTCATCCTGCAAGCTCAGACCGAAGCCGTAGCAACACCTGAAACTACGCAAGTTGAAATAAAAGTGCTGGAACAGACCTATGCTTTTCCCAAGCTAGGAACAGACTGGAACCTAGATATCAATGAGTATACTCCAGCATTGCCCCTGGATTTTTTGAACTTGCTGTTGAAATTGAACGAGTCAACTTGGGCAGAAACCCTGGACTCAGCTTTGCAGACGGTAGCGTTGAAAAACATAAAAATTGGACTAAGTGTGGCCCTGACTTCCAATGATGATGTCTTGCAGTTGGTACAAGTATTGGAACCTGTTGTTGGCCAAATCCAACAACTTTGTGTGCTGTCGGCCACTGATCCGGTACCTGCGGCGGACTTAATGGAGGCAGCTTACAAGGCATTGAAAGCTCATTTTCCCCAAATCCCAATTGGTTTTGGCACCGACGGCTACTTCACCCAACTGAACCGCAATCGGCCCCAAACCACGGCTTTTGATTTTTTACAGTTTTCGCCCAACCCCCAGGTGCATGCCTTTGATACCCGCACGATCATCGAAAACCTGAGTGCCCAGCGGGATGTTGTGCGTACCGCCCAAAGTTTTGCCCCCGGAAAAGCCATTCATGTTGCGCCGATTACCTTGCGCTCGCGCTCCAATCCGAACCCAGCGGATGCGATTGATCCTCGGCAACATAGCTTGATGACTGCGGCCTGGACCTTGTTGAGTATAAAATACCTGGCACCTTGTGCGGCCTTGAGCTATTTTGAATGGGTGGGCGAAAAAGGGATTTTGCCCAAAAAAGGTACTTCGCCCTTGGCTGATTATTGGCAGCAAATTGCCGAATTTCAACCTGTACGTATCGTGGATACGCATTCCAGCGATCCGCTGAAGAAGGATTTACTGTTGTTGGAAAATGAGCGGAATGAACGATTGGGGTTTGAGGTGGATTTTGAACAGGGGGAAATTCGGGTGCTGTAGCAACGAGTACCTAAACTGGCATCGCCTTAAAATACAACTGCGCATACCGCGCAATGTACTTCCCGATCACATCAAACTCCAAATTCACTAAGTCCCCTTCACAGATTGATTTAAAGGTGGTGTGCTCATACGTATAAGGAATGATCGAAACTGAAAACAGATCATCCACCGGACTCACCACCGTCAAACTCACCCCATTGATACAAATCGAACCTTTGTCCACCAACAAATGCTCCTGGGTCGGTTTGTAGCGGAAATGAAAATTCCAACTGCCGTCGCGATCGTCCACTCGGGTACACACACCCGTGCCATCCACGTGGCCTTGTACGATGTGCCCATCCAGGCGGCCATTGGAGCGCATGGCGCGTTCCAGGTTGACCAGGCTGCCCACCTGCCATTGCCCGAGGTTGCTGCGTTTCAAGGTCTCTTCGATGGCTGTGACGGTATGGATGTGGTCTTCGATGGCTACCACAGTGAGGCAAACCCCATTGTGCGACACACTTTGGTCAATTTTGAGCTCGGAAGAAATGCTGGAGGCAATGCTGAAATGCACATTGCTGCCTTCCTGACGGATTTGTTTGATTTCGCCCAATGATTCGATGATGCCTGTGAACATACAGATTGAATTTGTGTGCAAACATAAGGAACGAGAACAAAATAAGTTGCCGAATTTACCGAAGCTATTTTGAACTTAGCCGAGTACCCGCTAGTCCAAGTCTTCTAAGCTCAGCAAATTTTTTTTGTAATTTTAGACGCCTATAAAAACCTGCATTAAGATGAAAAAGACCCATTTCTATGTTTTGTTTGTACTTGTATCGATTCTAATCAACTGCAAAACAAGCAATAAGATTGCCAGTCGTCTTTCTGTAAACGACGGGCCAGCTATCGAAAAAAATTTGGATCATGCAGGCTTTATCAGCGATTTTGACAATAAAGCATTGGCGCGGGGGGAAAGAATCTACAATGCCAACTGCATCAATTGTCATGGAGATGAAGAAAACGAAGGCTCTATTCCGATGTCCTTAAAGTTTTGGGCAGAGCCCTTTAAAGCAGGCAATGATGCTTATGCCATGTATCGAACCATTACCGAGGGCTATGGTGCCATGCCGCCGCAGGTGGTACTTACTCCCCAGGAGAAATACGACGTAATCCACTACATTCAAACCGATTTTGTATCAAAAAACAAAACTTCACCGCTTGCACAAGTAACCCCCGAATACCTTTCTGCGCTGCCCAAAGGTACATCGAGAGGCCCCGCCACTAAACCTTACCAGCCTTGGGCAGACATGGATTATGGGAATTTCTTGATGAACACTTACGAATTAGCAGACGAAAAAACGGGGATTCCACGCTATCATTCCCCCGGCCCTTCCCCTTTCCGCGACGAAGACTACTCGAAAAACAATTTTGCCTACAAAGGTATTGCGGTACGTTTGGACAAAGGTGCAGGTGGAGTTTCAAAAGGCAAAGCATGGATGATTTTTGACCATGACCTCATGCGCGTGGCGGGAGCATACACAGGCGCAGGTTTTATAGATTGGAACGCAATATTGTTAAACGACAAGCACGAGACTTACCCACGAACCATCGGTAAGCTACACTTTGAAACGCCCGTAGGCCCGGGTTGGGCAAATCCAAGCACCGGACAATTTGACGACCCTCGCTTTGTCGCTCGGGATGGAAGAAAGTTTGGCCCATTGCCTAAATCCTGGGCAAATTATCAAGGCCTTTATCATTTTGAAGACCAAATCATCATTGCTTATACCGTTGGTGAATCGGCTATTTTAGAAAAATTTGGGTTTGTCAACTCAGCCATTTTTACCCGCACACTGAATGTTTCGCCTTCCAACTCTATTTTAAAAATGCGGGTGGCCAATTTACCCGCCAAAGTAAGTATCGCGGGTAAAGGAGCTACCCTGGTAGAAGAAAATGGGCAAATTTTCATGCACATCAATGCCAAAAACCCGGTAAAAGTTTGTGTGATGATTGGAGACAAGGATGCCGACTTGTCTAAGCAGAATTGGGCTGAGCCCGAATCCTTGGTCAAATACACTTTGGGAAAAAGCCGTGCTCATTATCCCGAAACAATTAAAACCGCTGTGATCAAAGGGAAAGAAGATGGCCCATTTGCCATTGATCAACTGACCCCACCTTTCGAAAATCCCTGGGCTTGTCGCATGAAATTGAGCGGGATTGATTTTTTTAAAGATGCCAATACCGCCGCTGCATGTGCCACCGATGGCGACATTTGGTTGATCAAGGGACTTTTAGATCCCAAAGGTGTACTGACCTGGCAACGAATTGGTTCGGGGCTGTTTCAACCTTTGGGGATTAAAATAGTGGAGGAAAAAATATACGTCACTTGTCGAGACCAGTTGGTGCGCTTGCGGGATTTGAACGGAGACATGGAAACCGACTTTTACGAAAGTTTCAACCATGACCATCAGGTAACCGATCATTTTCATGAATTTGCCATGGGCCTGCAAACCGACCAGGCAGGCAATTTTTATTATGCCAAAAGTGGAAGACACGCCAGGGAGGCGCTCATTCCGCAACACGGTACTTTGCTAAAAGTCAGTGCCGACGGCTCCAGAACAGACATCATTGCCACGGGTTTTAGAGCAGCAAATGGTGTTTGTATCAATCCTGACGGCAGCTTTATAGTGACCGACCAGCAAGGATATTGGAACCCGATGAACCGAATAAACTGGGTTAAAGGGGTAGGGAAATTTTATGGCAATATGTGGGGGTACAATCCGCCCAAAGACTCGTCAAGGGCAGCCATGGAGCAGCCCTTGGTCTGGGTCGATATGCAATATGACCGCTCGCCCTCTGAAATGGTTTGGGTAGAAAGTAAAAAATGGGGCGCATTGAATGGTGGCCTGCTGAGCCTTTCTTATGGCTACGGCAAGATTCAGTATGTTTTAAAAGAAACCGTAAATGGACAAGAACAAGGGGCGGTGATAGATTTACCTGGAATTAAATTCCTTACGGGGGTCATGCGTGGCAGGTTCAATCCAGCCGATGGCCAACTGTATGTTTGCGGGATGTCGGCTTGGGGTACCAACCAAATGATGCGCGGGGGCGGGCTGTATAGGGTTCGGTATACGGGCAAAACACTCCCGATCCCGGTTAAAATGAAGGTACTCGAAAAGAGTATAGTGCTGGACTTTGCTACCCAATTAGACCAAACAGCTGCCGCCGATTTGACCAATTTTGAAGTAAAAACCTGGCAATTGTTGAGAAGTAAAAAATATGGTTCAGAACGATTAGACCAGAAAGTTTTGGAAGTAACCAAATCCCAAACGGAGGGAGGTAGTTTGACATTAAGCATTAAAAACTTGGAAAAAGTAGACGTAATCACCATCGATTACAACATCAAAAATTCCAAAGGTGAGCCGTTGAAAGGCTCAATACAAGGTACTATTCATCAACTTGGGCAATAGGATGATTTTACAATAAACCGATAAATGAGGAATTGACTTTGCTTGCCAACACAAACAAGCACAATGGAGAAAATAAGCAAGTGCAAATTTTAAGTAGGAAGAAAAAAAACCCTGCGGTGAGGATGAGATAGGGAGAAGATACTTTGATGTTCTATTGTTGCACCGCAGGGGAAGGAGGGAGGTGTTTGGTTTTACAAAAGTCAAACGGTTAATGGGAATTACATGTAGGGATCAGTGGTGTTTTAGCTCGATTAACTGGTGATTTAGCGTTACCTGAACTGGAGTCCTGGTTTCACTAGGTTTGAGATTTAGGTGTTTGGCGTCAGTTGTTTTTGACAATTCAAAAGTAAGTCATGTAAATAAGCATTTCTGTAAAAAGGGACAATTGCACGCAATAGCATAATGGTTGAAGTGTTTTTTAAAACACAATATATTTACGAAAAATAATACTAAGCGGTGTAGGCATCCAACCAGATCAAAAAATCGCGCAAACGCTGCTGTGCCACGGGTACTTTAGCCCCGGTGCTTAGTACGATACAAGACTCACGATTGTCGTATTGCCGGATGTATTTGTAGTTGACCAAGTAGCCATTGTGAACCCGGAAAAACCCTTTGCCCGCCAGCGAGCGCTCAAAAATACCCAGGTTTCTGCCCGCGCCTACCGGTTGGTTGTCGGATAGGAAAAAACGCGTAATGGGCCCATCTGCCTTCAAATAACAGATGTCGTCGATTTTTAGCAGGTCAAAACCCGACTGGCTGGAAATGCGGATAAAAGTGGGGGGCTTTTTATTCAATTCTGCAATCTGCCCTTCCAGGTTGTGGGTCATGAATTTTTCTACTGCCTGCCGCAAACGATCCGATTCAACGGGCTTGATCAGGTAATCCACAGCATCCACCTCAAAAGCTTGTGCGCCAAACTGTGGATAGGCCGTCACAAAAATAATGGCAGGTGCAAACCCTTCCGCCTTTAAACTTTTGGCCAAATCAACCCCCTTGATTTCGGGCATTTCAATGTCGAGAAAGACCAGGTCAGGTCGCAACTCCAAAATGCCTGCCTTGGCTTCAAGGGCCGACTGATACTGTTTGATGACCACCACATCCGGGCAATAGTTGCTCAGGTCGCGCTCTAGCACTTCCAGTGCGTCTTTTTCGTCATCTACCAATATGGTTTTGATCATCATAATATGCGGGTTTTGGGGGTGGAAAATGAATTTCAACGCGGGTGCCCGTGGTGGTTCCACGATCGGCAAGGTCCACGATATTGATGGCTGCGTCTTGGTTAAAACGTTCGTTGAACAATTTGAGGCGGTCGGCACACAAACCCATACCAACTCCGGAGCTAGCTAGGGACAGTTCTTTGCCCTTTTCACTGCTGGCTTTGCGTCCGATACCGTTGTCTTCGATGGCGAGAATGACTTCGCCGTTGAAGTTCATGTGTACCGCAACAACTAGGGCTTGGTGCGGTGAATTATCATTGAACGCGTGTTTGATGGCGTTTTCAGCATAAGGTTGCAACAAAAGTGGCGGCAACTGAATGGCATCAAGGTTGATCTCTCCATCAATGTCAAAAATGACTTTAAAACGATCCCGGAAACGCAACTGTTCCAGATCGAGGTATAACTTGAGCAAATCCAGCTCTTCGCGCAGCGAAATGGTTGATTTTTCGGTCAACTCAAAGATTTGTCCCAATAATATGCCCAGTTTGGACAGGTACAAACTGGCATCCCCGGCTTTGTCACGGGCAATGAGGTTGCGGATGGAATTGATGCAGTTGGCAACAAAATGGGGCTTGAGCTGCTCGCGCAGAGCGAGCAATTCCGTTTCTGCCAGGGCCTGTTGTTTTTGGGTTTCAATGACCTTGAGTTGCTGTTGGATGAGCCCTTTGCTTTGTGCTTGCAGATCCGATTTTCTTTGATCCAGTTCCAATTTCTTCGCAACGCTGAGAGTCTTCGCGTGTTTGGCGTTTTCTTTGGCCGTTTTTAAAGCGATGTTTTGAGCTTCATTGCGATCGCGTAAAATGGTGTGGTGTCGAAAACTCAGCGCGACCGCCAGACAGAGTACATCTACCACGATGGCTACGTGCAAGGGCATATCCCCCATGTGCAAAAAAGTCAGTGGGCTTTCACCTCCGAGTCGGGTGCCGATAAAATTGCCAAGAATGGTACCCACCGCCGCCAAAAACGAGCCGAACAAGACCCAACCTACCATCACGCCCAACTTGCGTTGGTACAACTTCACAAAATTCCAAATCCAAAAAATGGCCAGGGGCGCCAGCGCAGCCTGCATAAAATCCAGGCGCTCCCAATACAACTTCGTCAAGTAATGCACCGGAATCAGGCAGACCAGGGCCACATTGCTCCAAAGGATGAATTTTTCCAGCCACTTCAAATGTACCCTATCACGGAGCAGGTAAAAAATGAAAATTTGATAGGCCACAAAAGAAAGCAAATACGCCGGGGCCCGCAAGTGTTCCCACCACCAGGAAGTAGCTGGGAAGTAAAAACCCAGATCGAGGAAGGGGTTGATTTTTTCCAAGCGGCGAAAAATCAAAAACCACATCAAACTCAGGTAAATCACGTAGTAAATAAAAGCCACATCCCGTTGTTGCACGTATTGGATGATTCCCAACAGCATCGAAAAGCTTAAAAAACTCAACAAAGCGACATAAAACATCAGGTAATGTAAGGCGGGTACTCCGGTGAGTTGCTGATACCCCTGCGCACTGTACAATTGGAATTGGTGTTTTTTGGCCACCTTACACAGCACAAAGATGGTATCGTTTTGCTGCGGAAGAACCGTCAGTAGGACTTTGCCTGCTTCAGGGCGATAAACCAATTCGTGATGGGATTGCCGATCCCAACTATTGATTTCGTTGTAAAAATGTACCGATCGACCACTTTCACGCCGGATCATGCCAAATTTCAACTTGGTTTTCAGCGTGGGAAGAGGGAAAATGAGCCTGGCTGTATCCTGCCCTGGATTGTGGAGCACAAAAACGCTCAACACACTTTTGCCATCGGCCGGGAATTCATGGGTTTGGGTCTGGGGCGAATGGGCATTGGCCAGGTACCAATCCTTGATCGATGATGAGGTCACCTTGAGGTCGGCGGGAAAGTTTAATACCAATGGTTGAAAAGGAAAACCCAGGTCTTCTTGGGTCGTGGGGCGTTCCAATACCGCTTGTACATTAACCAGGGGTTGAGCAGGCAAAAGCTGAACCAACCCGCAGAGGCACAAACACAGCAGCCATTGAAGAGCCCCGTTCATATTGTATGTTTTTTGCTATGTTAAGCGATTTCGAGCGCTTGTGTTTTGGTTTTTTAACAACCGAGTCCTTTTATTGAATAAATCCCCGGTATCATCTTATGGTTGTTTTTTGCGAATGATCACCGTCCATCCACCCGGGCTTTGCTGTAATGCTCCACTAAAATCAGCACCCAGGTTGTAGTTTTTCAATTGCTCCTGGGCATCCATCCAAATTTCGGGCTGGACCTGGGCCAGATCAAAACCCAGGCTATTGCTTTGTAAACTGATTTTTATCCAACTTTCCGCTTCTTCCTGCACCAAACGCGGCCAGGGTTTGGACGGGGGCAAAGACTTCGCACTGTGGTACAACAAGGACAAAAACAACAAGGAAGGGCAACGCCACTGTGGCGGCAAGGGCAGCTCGGGCAATTCGATGGAAAAATCGTTGAGTTGTACCAACCGTTTGCACAGTTGTAATTCGGTTTGAATGGCAATGCTCGGTTCAGCAGCAAAAAACAATAAATCGCGCACAAAACCTCCAAAGCGAGTGAGTTGTTCATCCGCAGCTTGTACTTGGTCATTGGCCAGATGCTGGTTGAGCTGTTGTAGGATGTCATCGCTGGTTTTGGCCAAAAAACCGTAGCGCAAGGTGCGCAGTTGTAGTCGCTTGTAGGCCAGTTCACGCTGGTTTTTTGAATCCAGTTCCTGATTGCTGACAATGGCTCTTTCCTGCACTTCGAGTTGGCGTTTTACTTCTCCCAGTTCTTGTTCCAGGGCTACTTGTAAACGGTGCTCGTGGATGTGGCGGCGTTCCAGGGCCTTGGTTTCCCGCTCGCGAAAAGCGAGGTGTTCTTGCAACCAGTTTTTTTCCTGCTCGCCCAAACTCACCAAAAAGAACACACTTTCCAATAAACCGCCGATCCCAATGGGCAAAAAGCCCAATTCAACACCCTTGACGCTACTCAGTTGTTCTTCAAAAAAAGTAAAAGCAAGTAAAGACAGAAAAAAACCACCAATCAAGGCAAAAGCGCTGCGGAGGATAAACTTGGTGGGAGTATAATTGACTTTGCTCAAAAACCAGATGGCGCGCATGCTGAATAAAACCACGATCCACAAAAAAACATAAAACAAGACCCAACTGAAATACAATTGATTGAACCAGAGTAAAACCAGATCCAGGCAAAAATAGCCGAGCAAAAATAACCTAGCTTGCCCCTGCATGGATTCAATCCATTCCGCGCCAACCCGCTTTTTAACAAAGGTATGGATGAATTGTAAGTAGGTAAAAAAAATGGCCACCATAAGCCCAGCCTTGGTATAATTCCAATCGACCCAAGGCGCTTGTGCACTTTCGGTCGCATTGTGATCAATGATTTCTTGCAAAAAGTACAGCGCCAGGCTCCATTTGAAGGCCATGTACCAACCAAACACTTCGCGTCGGCGAGACAAGTAAAAAATAGAACTGACAATGGCTAAAGTAAAAAATAGGCTGACAAAAATGGTTTGGCCAAAAGCCAGGTTTTTTAGTTTAGTCGCCTGTGCGATCCCGAAAGTATCTAGGTTCCAAAGGGTGGGGGCAATGTCCAAACCCAGGCGATTGTCTTTTAGCAACAGGTAAAAAATCCCGGTTTCCCCGGCGGGTAAGGTGTATTGATAAACCTGATTGGCCGCCAAATTGAAGCCAATGTTTTGTTGCTTTTCGGCTTTGGGCTTAGATAGGATATAACTGCGTTGGTCCACTTCCACCCAGGCATTTTTGATGAAAGCCTGTTCAATGCCGAGAGTGAAATCTTTTCCACTGCGGTTTTCAACCCGAAAGGCCAGCCAATATTCGTACAAACCGCGTTGAAATTTCCCCTTAGGTCGGAGGCGATTGGGCCCCTGCAAAGGCAGCCCTTGGCCTCCGCGCAACCTGGTTTTGGTCAGACTAAAGGGAATGGACATTGATGAAGTCAAAACCCGAAGCTCTGGGCCCAATCGACAAGAATCAAAATCGGGATGAATGGCGCTAGCCTCCAAATAGGCCTGGCTTTGTGCAGCGGCGGAAGCACAGAAAAAACAACACAGCAAGAGGGTGTTCAGTAGGTGTAGATTTTTTTTTGCTGCTTTCATCAGGAACTGTTCATAAAATCTGATGCCAAAAGGTACTAAAAATTGGGGATAATTCATTAATGCTGGAATTTCTATCCTGAAAGCCGTATTTTTGGGAAATCGACATAAGTCCTTAAAATTGAGTAAAATTTAAACAGAAAAAAGAGGTATTTTCCTTTATCTTTGCCGCCTTTTCTGAATCCATTGTTATTATGAGCAGCAACATCGTCGCGATAGTAGGGCGTCCCAACGTAGGCAAATCTACTTTTTTTAACCGCTTGATTGGGGAACGCCAATCTATTGTGGATGACACTTCCGGAGTTACCCGGGATAGACAATACGGCAGTAGTTATTGGAACAGTAAAAACTTTACCGTAGTGGATACGGGAGGTTTTGTCCAAAACTCGGAAGATGTCTTTGAGGCAGCGATCCGCGAACAGGTCAAAATCGCCATTGAAGAAGCTACCGTAGTTGTTTTTATGGTGGACGTAACCACAGGCATCACTGATTTGGATGACCAAGTAGCCGACTTGCTGCGCCGCAGCAAAAAGCCCGTTTTTTTGGTGGTCAACAAAGTAGACAACAGTCAGCGCTTGTTTGAAGCCAATGAATTTTGGAGCCTCGGCTTTGAAAATACCTTTTTTCTGAGTTCGCTCACAGGGAGTGGGAGTGGCGAAATTTTGGACGCAGTAGCGGATCACCTAAGTCCTGACGAGCTGCCCGATGAAAATAGCCTGCCCCGATTTGCCATTGTTGGTCAACCCAACGTCGGTAAATCTTCGCTGACCAATGCCCTCTTGGGCGTGGAGCGCAACCTGGTGACAGACATAGCGGGCACTACGCGTGATTCGATCAATACGGTGTATTCCAAATTTGACAAGGAATTCATCCTGGTCGACACGGCCGGGATTCGCAAAAAGGCCAAGGTGCACGAAAACCTGGAGTTTTACTCCGTGATGCGCGCCATCAAAGCGATTGAGGAATGTGACGTGTGTATCCTGATGATCGATGCCCAAACCGGACTGGAAGCGCAGGATCAGGCCATTTTCCGCCTCGCCCAACGCCGCAACAAGGGGATTGTCATTTTGGTCAACAAATGGGATCTGGTTGAAAAAGAAACCAATACGGCCCGGGATTACGAAAAAGTGATCAAGGAACGTATTGCTCCATTTACGGATGTACCAGTTATTTTTATTTCGGTACTGGATAAAACCCGGATTTTTCGGGCGATTGAAGCAGCTCTGGAAGTGTATGAAAACCGCAACCGCAAGGTCAAAACTTCAGAACTGAACGAACTGCTCCTGGACGTGATTGAAAAAACGCCCCCACCTTCACACCGTGGCAAGTTCATCAAGATTAAATACATTACCCAATTGCCTCTGGCCTATCCGGCCTTTATATTTTTCTGCAATTTCCCGACCCACGTCAAGGAGAATTACAAGTATTTTTTGGAAAACCAGTTGCGGAAAAACTATAATTTCACGGGCGTTACGATCAGTATTTTCTTCCGCAAGAAATAATTGTTTATGCCGTTTATTCCAACTCCAATCCCCGATCTGTTGGTATTTGAACCCCAGGTTTGGGCCGACGAGCGCGGTTACTTTTTTGAAGCCTTCAATGCTCAAACGTTTAAAGCCGCCGGGATTGAAGCCAATTTTGTGCAAGACAACCAGGCGCGCTCCACCTTTGGCGTGCTGCGTGGCTTACACTACCAGCTGGAACCTTTTGCCCAAGCCAAATTGGTGCGGGTGTTGGAAGGAGAGGTACTGGATGTAGTGGTGGATATCCGCCGCCAATCGCCTACTTATGGCCAATCGTACAGCATTCGACTGAGTGCTGCAAACAAAAAGCAATTGTTCGTGCCCCGAGGTTTTGCGCATGGCTACGTAGTGCTCAGCCCTACCGCAGAGTTTTTTTACAAGTGTGACAATTTTTATTCCAAAGCTCACGAGGGAGGGATCCATTACAACGATCCACAGTTGCAAATCGATTGGGAAATTGACCTGAATGAGGCCGTTTTATCGGAAAAGGATCAGGTGTTGCCGTATTTTGGGGCGCATCGTTGAGCATCAATATACAATTATGACTATCCTTATCACTGGCGCAAATGGCCAAGTTGGTCGTGAACTGCAAGCGATCTCGGCAGAGTTTCCAACCCTAAAGCTCATTCCCGTTGATCGCAGCATGCTGGATATTTCCGATCCTGAAGCGATAGCGCATTTTTGCGATACCACCGAATTCGATGTTTGTATCAATTGCGCCGCTTACACTGCCGTAGACAAAGCGGAGCAGGAAAAGGAGCTCGCCTATGCCATTAACGCTGAAGCTCCGGGGCATTTAGCGGCGGCCTGTTTGGATAAAGGTGCCCAATTGATCCATTATTCCTCCGATTACGTGTACCACAATCAGGAGAACCGCCCACTCCAAGAAACGGATGCCACGACGCCGCGTGGTGTGTATGCACAAAGCAAGTTGGAAGGGGATTTAAAAGTATTGGCAGCGCATCCCGGAGCCCTGGTTTTTCGCACCTCTTGGGTATATTCTTCATTTGGGCACAATTTTGTCAAAACCATGCTGCGCTTGGGTGCAGAACGGGACTCACTACGTGTCGTTGTCGACCAAATCGGCAGCCCTACCTACGCCCGCGACATCGCGCGAATGACCCTGGAATTGATTCACAGTGGCCAGGCTGCTCAGTACTCAGGGATTTTCAACTACAGCAACGAAGGGGTTTGTAGTTGGTACGATTTTGCGCAGGCCATTTTTGAGCTGAGTGGGGTGAAGTGCAAGGTAGAAGCAATCCCGAGTACGGAATACCCAACCCCAGCGGCGCGGCCTCATTATAGTGTGTTGGATAAGGGGAAGTACAAGGCGGCGTTTGGAATCGACATTCCGTATTGGAAAGAGAGTTTGAGGGATTGTTTGGAATTGTTGGGGTATTGAGGTAGAGCAACTGTGGTTTTTAACATGAATTGTATTATCTTGGGGCTTGATTTTGAAACAAGTGCCAATGAATAATCTTTTGCAACAGATCGATGGCTTAAAAAAAGAATTAGAGGGCTTACAGCCTATCGAAGCTGAGTTTCAACGCAAATTAGATCGAAAATTTAGACTGGAATTTAACTACAACTCCAACCATCTGGAGGGCAACACCCTTACTTATGGCGAAACGGAACTGCTGCTTTATTTCGACCAAACGAAAGGGGATCATACCATGCGGGAGTATGAAGAAATGCAAGCGCATGATCTGGCCTTGAAGTTGGTAAAAGAATGGGCAGAAGACCTGGAACGCCCACTCTCCGAAGCGGATATCAAAGAACTGAACAAGGTTATTCTGGTAAAACCTTTTTGGAAGGATGCCATCACCCCAGACGGGCAAGGTACCCGTCGACAAATCATGGTGGGTGAATACAAAAAATATCCCAACTCCGTACGCTTGCAAAATGGTGAAATGTTTGATTACGCATCGCCTACCGATACGCCGATAAAAATGGGGGAACTCATTCAATGGTTTCGCTCAGCCTGTGAAAAAGTGGAAGTGAACCCGGTTGAACTGGCAGCTAAATTGCATCACCAATTTGTGCTGATCCACCCTTTTGACGATGGCAATGGCCGCATTTCGCGTTTGTTGATGAACTATGTTTTTTGGCGCTTTGGTTTTCCACCCATTGTCATCAAATCGAGCGATAAACAAAACTACCTGCGAGCCCTGAACTGGGCGGATGTGGGGGAAATGGAGTTTTTTGTGGAGTACGTTGGGAAGCAGGTGTTATGGAGTTTGGAGCTGTCGGTAAAGGCGGAGAAAGGGGAGGATATTGAGGAAGAGAATGATGTGGATAAGGAAATAGTGCTACTTAAACAAAAAGTAAGAACACTTCCTAAGCAAAAATCACCCAAGAGCAAAAAGAAAATTTTCAACCATTTTCAAGAAGAAGTTTTGAACGAATTTTGGCGTAGTGTCTCTCATTTTGATGAATTTTTTACAGAAAGCAAAAAAACCTATGCTGTTGACAATAATGAGTTAGAAGGGAATGGGATAGAAGAAAACCCTTTTGGTGTCAATGAATTTGTGCCAAAAATATATGAACACAATATATATAAAGAAGAAATTGATTCCATAGAATGGAAAGAAATTAAATATGGAGCTATAAAAGGCATCGAAAAAGACTATGTCATAATTCTAGGGATAGAATTTAATAATGAAAACTATAGAATTTATCTAAAAATAAATGGTAACGGAGTATATAGTTTGAAAAAAAAATATAGTGATTTACTGACACAAAGCAAATTAAATGAATTGATTTCTACGCTCAAAAAACAGCTTTTAGCGCGAATTTCAAATAGTATAGAGAACTCATAAAATTCGGTATAACATACTAACCTTGAAAATTTTCCTTCAATACATCTACCATCTTGAAACCCGCTGTTTCAACGGCGGGATTGAAGCCTCCCCGACACTCACATCTATCATCTTTGCCCGATCATGCATCAAAACGGAATGAAAGTAGATGTGTGATCGGGCAAAGATGATAGATGGAATGGTAGGTTGAGTCACCTATCCCGCCGATAAAGCGGCGGGTTACAAGATGTTGGATGTGATGTGAGCGTTGATTTAGCGAGTAGGGGCTTTTAACCCACCCACCTAATTCACGAGCTTCACTTCCGTCTCCGTCACCGAGGTCAACTGCTGCGTTTGCCCACTGTAACTCATGTTCATCTTCGCCTCCATCCGTTGGGTGGATTCACGGCAAATACCCGAGTGTAGCTCGATTGTGGCTGAGCCCGTAGTATTCATGGAGCCTTCCACTTTACCATCTGGCAGCATCGGTGGATGACCAGCAATGTTGCCGGTGCCTTTGGAGGAAAGAATGGCCAAATTGTCCTTGATTTCCTGAAGCGTCCAGGTTGTGTGAGCAATCGTCGTCATACCTTGGTTTTGAATGGTATCCACCACTGTCCAGGATTCCCCAATCTTGATGGCCTCGTCAAGAAAGCGCACCCCCCCAGTAATGTTGCGAAAATCTGAGGCACTACCTGATCCACCTGCCATACCTTCGAAGGGATTGTTGCCAGCTATAAATAGACCATTGGGTTTGAACCGCGAAACCATCTCTTTGCCCACCAATTGTTCCATTTGTGCATTCATGGTGGGGTTGCCCGCCGTGGGGTTGCTGGTGTCAAAATCAAAAGTGCGACCCATCGAGGTACTACTGCCTTTGATTTTTTCCACTTTTTCGGTCATGGATACCTCTGTGGCGCTGGAGGCGGTGATTTTTGATACAATATTTTGTGCCATATTGGTACTCATTACCGCTTCATCCCCACTGATTACCGAAATGTTCACATTGTTTATGAACCGGTATTCCGTTCCAGCTTTGGGTTGAATTTTCAGCAAATAGCTTTCCTGCGCACACAAAGGTTGCAGGCCAATGGCCAAACTGAGGAGTACAAAACAAACAGGGTTCTTCATCGTGGTTTTAATTTTTGCTTCAATTAACACGGAATTGGCCACAGGGATTTCTGTTTTTCGATCAAAAAACACCTTTTTCCTACCAGCCCCCCGTTTTGGTACGGACCTTACACAGGTACATGTCCGAAGTAATGTACAAAGTGCCCCCGTCTTCATCGCCCCAGCCACAATTGGCAGTAAACTGACCCAATTCAATTTGCCCCAGCGGTTTTCCCTCTGGAGAAAGAATCAATACGCCGTTCATCCCAGCGGCGAAGATGTTGCCGTGTTTATCAACTTTCATGCCGTCGAAGATGCCGTATTTGCCCTCCTTAAGGTGTTTAGAGCCATCAAAAATGACTTTGCCTTTGCCCGTTTTGCCATTGGCGGCAATGGGGTAAGCGGTGATGTAGGGTTGGGACCCACTGCTTTGGCCTACATAAAGGAGTTTGCCATTGGGCGAAACGGCGATGCCATTGGGGCGATCCAAGGTTTTGTCCACCAGGTTGACCTTACCCGCTTTGTCGATGTGGTAAACGCCAAACCAGGTCGTCTCCCGCAAAGGGGATTTTTCCTTCTGAGGCATGCCATAAGGTGGGTCAGTAAAGTAATAATCGCCGTTGGGATGTTGGGTAATGTCGTTGGGACTGTTCAAACGCAAGCCTTGATAATTGTCGGCCAGGGTGCGTTTGCCACCTAGTTGAATAGGCATGGCTGCGATACGTCGATCGCCGTGTTCACAAGTGACCAATTCCCCTTTCAAGTTGACCAAGAGGCCATTGCTGCCGGGTTCATCGCCATAAGGGAGAATGCCTGTGTAGCCACTAGGCTTGAGGAAAACGCTTAATCCTTCACCGGCTTTCCAACGGTGAATGGTGTTTTTGGGTACATCTGAAAAGAGGAGGAACCCTCCGTTTTTCACCCAAACGGGGCCCTCGGACCAATCAAAACCATCGGCAATGACTTCGATACTGGCTTGTGCATCGATTAGATTGGCACAAGCCGGATCAAAATGGGTCACTTTGCCGATGGTTTTGTTTTGGCTCCAAAGGCTGAAGCTGCAAAGCAGCAGGAAAAATACGAGCTGATGTTTCATGTTTGTTGGTGTTTATTCTTTTATCCTGGGAAGATAAAAGAATAGTTTTGACCAACAAAATGAACCAAGTATCAGACCACAATTAATACAAGACGCCCATCCAAACTCTTTCCCGGTATTTTTGCTCATAATTGAGGGTATACTGGGCTGCTTCCTCTTTGGTGGCAAACTCAGCCAGCACAATCCGGTATTTAAGCACTTCACTGAAATAGCGAATCCGAGCTTCCATAATGCCGTATTGATCGCGTACTTTTTTGAGCGTGCGTTGAGCGTAATAGTCATTGAGGTCAAAATCGCCGATAAAAACGATGTAGCCAGTGGGCTGACCCGCTTTATTGACCGTCCGGGCGGTTTTGTTTTCCAGTTCGGTATTGATCAAGTTCTTCATGACAAATTCCGGGGTAGGCGGCAAGGGCCGGTCTTCCTCCAGTTTTGCACGGGAGTGGGTAGCGTTGTTGCGCAAAGAGTTGCTTTCTTTTGAAGAGGTGGAAGCTTCGAGGCTGCCTGCGTTGGTCAAATCATTAGCGATGTTGGTGTTCGCATCGGTGAGCACTGCATTGCCGTTTGGGTCAAGCTGAGTCGTATCGGTATTTAATTGAATGGGTTCGTTGGGCAAAAGCACAGCTGCGTTATTGTCCACGTTTACCGTATTGTCTGCCGCTACAGGTTCAGGTTTTTCCAATTGATCCGGCCCCAGCTCTTTGGCGAGCTCCTTGGATTTTTTGCGCTCTTGTTCAGCCAGATCCAGTGCCTGGGCATAATTTTCCAGATCGGCCCGAATGCGCAAATAAGCTTCCCGTACGGCAACTGGAATCACTGCTCCATTGCCAAGGATACCTTCCGCATTTTCAAGGGCATTAAAATCGGCTAAATACGCTTCGGCGAAAGACTTGTATTTCCCAGCCCGGTAGGGTAGTGGTTTTAAGACCCGATAGATGGACTCTGCTACTTCAATCCGACCATTGAATAGGTTGGCGTGGGCAAGGCGCATCAGGCTGAGGCTGTCCTGCAAATCATTGAAAGCGGAGGCTTCCAGTAGGGGCAGGGCTTCCTGGTAACGGCCTGTGCGCAACAAGTCCCAGGGGTCTTTTTGCTCCAGCTGCGTGTCAACCAGCGCGGTGGCCTTTTTTTCCACCAAATCTGTTCTTTCTTGTTCATTGGCCTGGCGCAATAGTCGCTCACGGCGTTCGGCCACTTCTTCGTTGAAACGCGCTCGTTGGAGGTCCTTTTCCATGAGCGCAATTTTTTGCAACACTTCATCGCGCCGCTGGATGGCCTGTTCGCGCATTTGCATGAGTCGATATACGATGCGTTCTACGCGCATGTCGGTTTCGTATACTTTGGAAGGACAAGCCACTCGCGCTGCGCGGTAAGTTTTGATGGCTGCAACGTAGTTGCCCACCCGGCTTAGGCTATCTCCACGCTGGAGGATGTCCGCGTAGAGGGGACAGTTGTCGCCTTGAGCAATGCCCCAGCTACAGGCAATCAAGCCCAGGCACAGGGTCAGTATAATCGGTTTTAGTGCTTGCATGACGTTCAAGCTTTATGCACGCTAGTTTGAACAAGCGCAACTGTTCAGGGATGGTTATTGACAAATGCTCTCGAATCCTTTTTGTAGTTCAGGGTAATCACTGGCACGGTAACTGTAGCCCCACTCGGAAGAATTCCAAATGCGACAGTACTTTTTACGGATGGAGTCGAAAGATTGCTGCACGGCTTTGTTACGGTTTGCGGCTTTCTGGTTGTCTTTCAACAATTGGAGCGCTTCGGCCAGGCGTATTTTGGCCAGTTTGTACTCTTCGGCATCCAGGCAGGTGCGGACATCTTCCATGGAGCGTTCAAAAAGGTACAAATTTTGCTTGAGCGCTTGATCCTTGGTTTTTTTGAGTTTGGAGGTCGTGAAAAAGGAGCTCAAGCCCAGGCCAAGGATCACCACGAGTAGTACACCCAATACAATATTGAGTGCTTGGATTTTGCTGCGGACATTCATTGTACATTCATTTTAGAGGTGATGAAATGTACATGTAGCGCACTGATCTGGTGTTGCCATACGGGATGGGCAAACCAAAAGGTCTTGTTCATGGGTACTAAATGATTTAAATACGGAAATGGGATGACGTTCAGGTAGGTAGGTAGAAAAGCCTGATTCGATAAGAATTTTTCTCAATAGCAACGCTAAGTTATAAAAAGTATGCTAAACAGTAAAGCCTTTGCGTTGTTTTGACAAAAAAGAAGCAAAAGAAATGGAGTCAGTGGCAAAAAAATGGAAAAAATGGGGTCTGATCGGGATGGTTTTAGGCTTATTGGGCCTGGCATTCACCAGTTTACCCGAAGAATATTGCATCAAATGGGAGGATTTGGATACCCATAATTTTGGTGAAGTAGAAAGTGGAAAAGAGGCAGACTGTAGCTTTACTTTTCGCAATTGTTCTAGCGATTCGGTTACCATCGCCAATGTTCGCCCTTCTTGTGGTTGTACTACACCGGAGTGGCGCGAAACGCCCATTCCCCCCGATTCTACGGCTACGATCAACATCGAATTCAGCTCCCGCAAGGCTGGCTATTTTTACAAAATGGTTAAAGTGTATTTTAAGGAATTTCCGCAGGCGGAGCGCTTGTATGTGGAGGGGACGGTTAAATAGGTTCCAAAGTTCCAGGGTTGGCTGCACATTTTCGGAATAAGGTTTAATTTTTTAAATCAAAACGATTAATTTAGCGTTTCGAAAAAAACAAACAGCTTATGCCATTGCGGGAAGAATTCCCAGAGGCGGGTTCAGATTACATGGGCGGTACCAGTGATGGCTACGAATACCAGACCATCTTTGCGGGCTCTCGCCTGCATGCCACTTACGATATGGTGCGGCAGTTTTTGAAAGAAGAGGGATATGGAGAATTGCCCATTCCCAAAGATGCCGAAGAGCTCAAGCTGTTTCGCCTCCCTTCCCGCAACAAACAACTCCTGATGTTTGAAGACAATGGCTACATCCACAACCCGATCAAAATCCTCTTTCCATATGATGGGCGCAATAAAAATACCCTGATTCTGTGTGTGTACAATGAAAAGGACCCGCAGCATTTGTTGAAATTTCATCGGATTTTGGAGCGGAAGGCCGCGGCACAGGTATAAATTCAAGCTAATTTTGAACAGGATTAATTCAACCTATAAAAAAATAAATGCCTGAGCAGACGGTTAAACTTGTTGCTCAGGCATTTTTGTTTTGGCCGATCAGACCCTATCACTCTCCCTTCTCTGGCCGCATCTGCGGAAAGAACAGCACCTCCTGAATCGTATGATTATTCGTCATAAACATGGTCAATCGATCTATCCCAATACCCAATCCCGAAGTCGGCGGCATTCCGTATTCCAGAGACCGCAAGAAATCCTCGTCCATAGCCATGGCTTCGTCGTCCCCACGGGCCGCTAATTGGAGTTGGTCTTCAAAACGCTCGCGTTGGTCAATGGGGTCGTTAAGCTCGGAGTAGGCATTGGCAATTTCTTTGCCACTGACAAACAACTCAAAACGCTCCACCAAACCCGCTTTGCTACGGTGTTTTTTAGCCAGAGGGCTCATTTCGATCGGGTAATCGATGATGTAAGTGGGTTGGATCAGGTTCTTTTCCACTTTGGCCCCAAAAATTTCATCGATCAACTTGCCACGTCCCATCGAATTGTCGATGTCGACGTGCAACTGTTTGCACAAATCGCGGAGTTGAGCTTCGTCCATTTCCGAAATGTCCACCCCGGTGTATTCCTTGATCGAATCGTACATGCTGAGGCGACGGTAAGGCCCGGCATAGTTGATTTCGTGCTCGTCAAATTTGAGTACGGGATTATCCTGGTTGATGGCCCGTGCGATGTACTCCAGGCACTGCTCCACCATTTCCATCATCCAGTAGTAATCTTTATAGGCTACATAGATTTCCATGGCGGTGAACTCGGGATTGTGGGTCCGGTCCATGCCTTCGTTGCGGAACATCTTGCCGATCTCATAAACACCGTCAAAACCACCTGCAATCAAACGTTTGAGGTACAACTCATTGGCAATGCGCATGTACAACTTCATGTCCAGCGTATTGTGGTGGGTGTCGAACGGGCGGGCAGCAGCTCCCCCGTGGATGGGCTGCAGGATGGGCGTTTCAACCTCCAACCAACCTTTGCCATCAAAAAAGCTACGCATGGCCGAAATGATGCGGCTGCGGGTGATGAAGGCTGCTTTGATTTGTGGGTTCACCGTCAGGTCCACATAACGCATACGGTGGCGCTGTTCAGGATCGGTGAAGGCGTCGTAGACCTCGGTTTCACCCGTCGCTTCGTTCAAACGGGTTTTAACCATTGGAAGTGGGCGCAGCGATTTGCTGAGCAGTTTCAGCTCCTTGACATGTACTGTGATCTCGCCCATCCGGGTGCGGAACACAAAACCCTTGATGCCAATGTAATCCCCAAAATCGAGCAAACGTTTCAATACGACATCATACATTTCGAAGTTTTCTCCATCGGCGATGTCACTGCGCGAGATATAAAGCTGGATTCGCCCACTGCTATCCTGCAATTCGGCAAAAGTGACTTTCCCTTTTTCCCGTACCACCATCATCCGGCCAGCTACTGCAACTGTCTCGAACTGTTCAGGAGCGTCGTCGTTGAATTGCGCTTTGATGTCGCTTGCCAGGGCGTTGACTACAAATGCTTCGGCAGGGTAGGGGTCGATGCCCATGCTGCGCAATTCTTCCAGGTGTTCTCTTCGGATGATTTCCTGTTCGCTTAAATGCATGTGTGTTATTTTTGTGTCCAAGTACCCATCCAAACCCAGGTTTTAATTGTGGGTCGACGCGGTCCTTTTTTTTGCGCTGCAAAAATAGAAAAACTTTTATGCTTAAAATCGCTTACGATCCAATTTACAAGTATAAACTGCCGAAGGGGCACCGATTCCCGATGATCAAATACGAATTGATCCCCGAGCAGCTCTTGTATGAGGGTACCGTAAGTGAAAAAAACTTCTTTAGCCCGGCACCTTTGGATGAGGAAACTATTCTGCTCACCCATACTCGGGACTATTGGTTCCGCCTCCGCGACCAACAATTGACTGAACGTGAAATCCGGGCGATTGGGTTCCCGCTTACCCCGCAATTGGTACAAAGAAGCCGGGTAATCGCCAGCGGGACGCTGCAATGTGCCCTTTATGCCCAACAATATGGCGTGGCCCTAAATGTAGCCGGCGGCACCCATCACGCTTATGCTTTTAGAGGAGAAGGATTTTGCTGTACCAATGACATAGCGGTGGCTGCCAATTATTTGCTACACCATAATATAGTGCATAAAATTTTGGTGGTGGATTTGGATGTCCACCAGGGCAATGGCACGGCCCATATTTTTAGAAATGAACCAAGAGTATTCACCTTCAGCATGCATGGGGCCAAAAACTTTCCCTTGCGCAAGGAGGTATCTAATTTGGACATTGGCTTACCCGATGGGACACAGGATCGGGCTTATTTGTCGATTCTGAAAAAAACATTGCCAATTTTATTGGAAAAAGTCCAACCCGAATTGGTGTTTTACCTGTCTGGCGTAGATGTATTGGCTAGCGATAAGCTAGGGCGCTTGGGGCTTACGCCAGAAGGCTGTCGGGAAAGAGACCGCTATGTACTGGAAATGTGCAAACAAAATAGGCTACCCATCGCCATTAGTATGGGCGGAGGCTACTCCGAAAGTTTGGCGATTATTGTGGAAGCACACGCCAACACCTACCGCATGGCGCAAGAAATATTTTTTTAGGCACTCTAAGGGGCGATAAAAAAATAAATGTTCATTTTGCCAAAGGATTAGATAAGTAAACGATTCATTTAAAGTGTCTTATCTAATCCTTTGGCTCAAAAAAAATGAACATTTATTTTTGCCCCACTACTAAGTTCATAAAGTCTATTCTTTGCCAAATAATATGTGACTAATTTGCAGGTGTGCAGTCTGAAAGAATAGAAAAGTGCAGAAGAGGATGAGGTAGGGGCAAAAAAAAAGTCGCACTTTAAGCGCGACCCTTACATATAATCCCATGAACATATCCAAAAAAAAATCTCTTGAGTCCGTTGATAGAAATATTCTTCCTTTCTTGCACAGGCAGAATATTCCTTGTAACTTGGCCTCGAAATACAATGCTAATTCTTAACCCCAACAACAAATTGTAATCTCACGAAAATATCTTTTTGCAATAATTCCATGAGCATGACCTAGTTACTACTTGAGGGCATTTCGTTTGAGAAGTGCCCTTTTTTATTTTTGAGCATAAGGATTGTTTTTTAAAAGAAGTCTATCGTCCCGAAATCGCTTTCGGGACGACCGACCACTGACAAATTATAATCCCATGAACATATTCAACTTTGAGTGCTGATCCTTTTATCAGCTTGGTGATCCGCTCGCTTCATTTTCATTATCCCCTGATCACGATACAAATATGCGACGCTTATTTACACTCCACAAGGACATTTTTTTGGCATTGTGAAAAAAATATTTCAAATTAAAATTAAGATGTCCCTAATTTTGTTGAGTTTTAAAGGTTGTATTGTGAAAATAATAATTTTTTTGGATAAGAAAAAAGAATTTTTTCTTTTGGCAAAAGGAGGTTTTTGGGCGGTAAACGGTCAAAAAAAAGCAAAAAAAATAAAAAAAAACGACCGCGCTGCCTTTTCCAAGCAACGCGGTCGTTTTTTTTGTCAGTACAGGGTAAAAAAAATCGTTATTCGTTTGAGTCTTTTTTGTCGGATTCTTCGGTATCCGTAGTCTCATCCTCTTCAGGAACTGGAGTTTCGTCAGGAGAAACGGCTTCTTCAACTTCAGCAACAGTTTCTTCAACTGCCGCAGCGGCCTCGGTTTTGATTTCTTCAACTTCCTCAGCGATTTCTGTTGTGGTTTCTTCAACTACTTCAGCAACGGTTTCTTCAACTTCCGCGCTTGGTTCGGTCGTAGTTTCTTCCTCGGCTACAGCGGATTGTTCCCAAGCCTCTTTGAGGTCTTCAACCAAATCCCCAATTTTATCCCCCACTACTTCACCTACCGCTTTGATGGTATCGACCATGTCGGTCATTGAATCTCCTACCGTAGTGATTACTGCATCGAATAGTGATTCTTCTTTAGGACTTGCTGGTACCTCTTCTGCTTTGGGGGTCGGAGCCCCTTTTTCTACCTTGAGTTGCTCGGCAGCTTTGGACAATTTGTCATCGTCTTCTTTGCGGGCGTCGGCTGCTGCTTTGATTTCCGATTTGATTTTCTCTTCGGCAGCACGTTTGGCTTCATGTATTTTATCTTGCTCGGCTTTTTTGGCGTCGCGTTCTTTTTGCGATTCTACCCGGCGATCGAGTTCTTCGCGGGTTTGGGTCATTTCGCCCAATTTTTCCCGTTTGGAACGGATGCGCTCTTCAATCATCAGGATTTTGGCCTGACGAATTTGAGCCTCTAATTGGCCATCGGTTGAGGCAACTTTGCGTTTTTGGAAATCCAAATCGTCTTCATCCCTTTTGATGGATTTCTCCATTTTGTCTATGGCGGACATCAAACCTTCGTAACGGCGACTCAGGCGTTCGCCTGGGGAGCGATCATCACCAGCCCCAGGTGCACCAGTTGCTCCAGCGGGTGAGCTGCTGGTACCGAAACGTTTCTCTTTGATGACTTTGAAAGCATTGTCCAGACGATCCCAAATTTTGGTGCGGTGATCCTTGGTCAATTTGGCTTCGCGGAATTTGCGCTGCATCTCTTTGAGGTCATCAAAAAGAGGCTGTAAACGCAAACCGTCGCTGACCTTTTTTTCAACGTCGGTCAACATTTGGTTGAAACGTTCGAAATTATCTTTAGAAAGGCGTTCAAATTCTTCGTCCAGTTTACCGCGCAATTCTTTGAGGGAAGTGAACAATTCGTTGGTGCGGTCGCGCAGGGCGTCGGCGTGTTCACGGAAGAGGTTGCGGTCACGAACTTGTACCTGTACTTTGTCCCAGAAGCCTTTTAATTCATCCCAGAGGCTGGATTCGAAGCGCAGCGCTTTTTCGATGCGATCTTTGTATTCGCCCAATTCGGAGTGATAGGTATGGTAAAGGCGAGAAGACAGCACGATGAAGTGCCACTCGGTTTGAGCGCGTTGGACAATGTCTTCACGTTCAGCTTTAACCCCATCGGGCAAAATGCTGCCGCTGAGCGTGAGTTCTCTTTCCTCTACAGAAAAGCCGTCCGGAAATTCTACTGCATTGCCATCTCTCCATTCCTTGAGCATCAGTTGGCTGAACTCTTCGGTAGCAATTTGCTCCGGAAAGGTAAAAGCTTTCACTTTATTTTCTTCCGGCATCAATTCAAGGGCAATTAACAATCGTTCATTCTGTGCGTTAGTACCCCAAAGTACGAGCTTGGTCTTCATAAACTGGTGACAAATTTGCTGATTATCAATGAATTCTGAAACACATCAGAATTTTCATGACATACATTGTTCGTAAAAAACGGATAATGAATTCCGTTTATTAAATCAAAAATAGCATTTTTTTTAGTATTAACTAGTAGAGACGCGATTAATCGCGTCTCTACGGTTATATTACGCTGTAACTATTGATTGCCCAACCAAATTGTGGGCAGCCAGGTACTCAGCAATTTGTACGGCGTTGGTAGCTGCACCTTTACGCAGGTTATCGGCTACAATCCAAAGGTTCAACCCATTTGCAATGGAATCATCGCGGCGAATGCGGCCTACAAATACCTCATCGCGGTCTTTGGCCAACATGGGCATGGGGTACTCGTTTTTGGCTGGATTGTCTTGTACGATTATCCCCGGTGTTTCGCTGAGGATCTTTCTGATGTCGGCTACTTCAAAAGCTTGATTGAACTCCAGGTTGACCGACTCACTGTGGCCACCCAATACCGGCACCCGCACAGTTGTGGACGTAATGGCGATGCTTTGGTCGCCCAAAATTTTCCGGGTTTCGTTCACCAATTTCATTTCTTCCTTGGTGTAATCGTTGTCCAGGAATGAATCACAATGGGGGATACAGTTTTCAAAAATCTGGTAAGCATAAGCCATTTCATCGGCCTGGAAGCCCTTGCGCTCCATTTGGTATTGCTTCACCGCTTTCATACCCGTACCAGTAATAGATTGATAGGTAGAAACCACAATCCGCTTGATGCCGTATTTTTTGTGCAGCGGTGCCAAAGTCAAGACCATTTGAATGGTAGAACAGTTGGGATTGGCAATGATTTTATCTTCCAGGGTCAAGGTATTGGCATTGATCTCGGGGACAATCAATTTTTTGGAAGGATCCATCCGCCAAGCTGAAGAGTTGTCGATAACGGTTGTACCAACTTCGGCGAACTTGGGTGCCCACTCCAGGGAAGTATTTCCCCCTGCTGAAAAAATGGCGATGTCGGGACGAATAGCCACCGCTTCCTCCATACCAATAATGGTGTATTTGCCCCCGTTGTAGACGACTTCTTTGCCTACCGAACGTTCTGAAGCAACCGGGATGAATTCCGTGATTGGAAATTTATGCTCTTCCAACACTTTGATCATCACACCACCAACCATACCGGTTACACCGACTACTGCTACTCTCATGTTCACAAATGTTTAAAAATTGAGGAAAAAAATTGTGCAGGCTAGGGCGGCTAAATAGTGGGGCAAATATAAGTGCATTGTATCTTTATTGCTACCTTTGAACACATGAAAGCCACAATATTTTTTCCTATTCTGTGCTGTTTTGCCAGTTTTTTGCACGCACAGCTGAGTATAGACTTCTCCAACGGCAATTTTCAGGGCTGGAGTGGGGATTCCAGCAAGTTTGCGGTGGTAAACGGCGCGTTGCAGTTGAATGACAACAATCCTGCAGCATCCAATCAAACCTATTTGTCTCTGCCAGCAGCTACTACATCCGAAGCAGCTACAACCTGGGAGTTTTTAACCAACCTGGCCTTTTCACCTTCAACCACTAATTTTCCCAGGATTTATTTGTCTGCCAGTCAAAGCAATTTGAGCCAAGCGCTCAATGGGTATTTTATCCAGGTTGGCGGGATCAATGGGGATTTAGATGCGCTACAATTGTGCCGACAAGATGGCAACAATATCGTGGTACTGGTGAATGGGCGAACTGGCGGAGCTGGTACGGCCACCGTCAATGTGCGGGTGCGGGTCAAAAGAAGCCCTGCGGGTCTGTGGACCCTGGAGGCGGATTATACCGGAGGCCGAAACTTTGAAGCCGAAGGCAATGCCCAAGATCAAACTTACCCCACGGGTACTCATTTTGGCTGGATTTGTCGATACACGGCTACCCGCAACAAGTCCTTTTCACTAGACGATATTTTGATTGATCCCTTGTTTAGCGACCGTACGCCGCCCGTATTGTTCGGGGTTGAAGCCCAAAATGACCAACGCATCACGCTGCGTTTCAACGAAGTTGTGGATGCCAATACGGCTACTGAGCTCAACCACTACGACCTCAACCCCACCGCTGGAAGCATCAGCAGCGCCCAGCGCGATGCGGGCAACCCGAACAACATCATTTTGAGCCTCAGCGGAAAAATGCAAAACCTGACGGAATATACTTGCACCGTTACGGGCATCCGTGATGCTTTTGGCAATGTTGCTGGATTTCAATCGGCCAAATTCACTTATCTGGAAATTGGTAAAGCCGCTGAAGGAGACATTCTAATCAGTGAAATTATGGCCGACCCCACGCCAGCCCTGGGGAGATTGCCTGCCGTGGAATACCTGGAATTGTGGAACAATAGCACTAAAGTCATTGCCTTGGATGAATTACAAATCTCCAATGGCGGCACCCCGGTACGGGTAGGCACGGGTTTATTTTTACCCAACACTTTTTTGATCCTTTGTGCCCCCGAAAATGCAACAGGGTTTCAGCCTTTTGGCCCGGTGCAAGGGGTGACGGGTTTTCCTGCCCTGACCAATGCGGGTGATGATGTGAGTGTGCGTACTACCGCTGGACTTGTCCTGAACTTGGTTAACTATGACGACGATTGGTACCGCGATGAAGACAAAGCCCAAGGTGGCTGGGCCCTGGAGCTCATCAGCGCCAATGCGGCCAGCGATTGCCCAGGCAACTGGCGTGCCAGCGTAGACCCTACGGGTGGGACTCCGGGTAGAGCCAACTCCATCAACAACCAAATAACCGACCGCAATGGCCCTCGACTAATTACTGCGGTTTCACTCAGCGCTCAAGAGTTGTTGTTGACTTTTGATGAGCCTTTAGATCCTGAGACTGCCGAAGACCTGAAATATTACGCCTTTACGGATGGCATCAGCCCTTTAGATGCCGTATTGCAAAGCAACAAAACGACCCTGCGTTTGATTTTGAATACCCCCCTACAAAATGCCAAAGCCTACACCTTGACCCTGGCACCGGGGATTCGTGATTGTTTGGGCAATGCACAGAGCAGCGCACAACAGCTTTTGACGGGTTTGCCGCAGGCACCCGCAACGGGTGATTTGATTGTGAATGAAATCCTTTTTAATCCGCTGACAGGCGGTTCCGATTTTGTCGAATTGTACAACAAGTCCCAAAAGTTGATCAGCCTCAGAGGTATGGTGTTGATCAATCGGCAAAAAACTTCGGGGGGCATTCAAAGTACCATCACTGCTGATTACTTACTCGCCCCAGGGCGCTACGTGGCGGTGGCGGTTTCAAAAAACAATGTTCAACAACGCTACGTTGTCAAGGATTCTTCCGCCATTTTCAGCAATACCTTACCTACTTTGGATGACGATGCCGGAAACATTACCCTGCGGTTCAACAACATTACGCTGGATTCTTTCAACTACAGCAATAAATTACACAGCCCCTTGTTGGAAGATGAAGAGGGCATCTCTCTGGAAAGATTAAACTTTGATTTGCCCACCAATGCTGCGGGCAACTGGCATTCATCTGCCATTTCCGCTGGTGGGGCTACCCCGGGTTACACCAATTCTCAGGTTTTTCGCCCCAATCCAGCTAGTGGGGAAGAAACTGTTTTTCGTTTGGACGAAGCCAAGTTTTCGCCGGATGGTGATGGCTTTCAGGATGTACTCTTGCTCCCATATCAAACCGATAAGCCAGGTTATCTGGCAAACATCATTGTATTTGACATCAATGGCCGACAAGTCAAACGCCTGGCGCGCAATGAATCCCTGGCTGCCGAAGGGATCCTCAAATGGGATGGAACGACCGATGAACTGCTCAAGGGTAGGGTAGGGGTGTACGTGATCTGGATTGAGTTGTTTGAGCCGGATGGGGGGAAGGTGTTGCAGAAGTTGAGTTGTGTGCTGGCGGGGAGGCTGTAAATCTTTATTGCGTTTCTGTTCCTTAGGGTATACCCTTGCTCCCTGCTTAGGGTTTCCCCTGAGTTTTTCCAAAATTAAAATTTCCACATCATTTTCCGTTCAAAAGCTACGTTAGACAAGCACATATGAAGTTTGTTACCCGAGACTTTTGATTTTCTACCTCCCCAAAAAACCAAATGAAACGTGTTTTAGCGATGGGATGGGGCAAGGCAGAACGGTGCCTTGCCCCTTTTTTATTTTTGATACTTTCCAATTCCTTTTATTCCCAAATAATGTATCGCCACCCCGTCTTCCCATACTGTCGCATCGCGAGCATCGCCAATAAGGCGCAAACCGGGATGAGCCCCCATACCAACCAATTGAAACTCGAAATGGCATAATGGAAAATGCCAAACAGCCCAGCCAGAAACAGGGTCAGGAGGGTGAACCCAATATTCCCACCCCGGCTTGCCTCATCCCAGGATTTGGTGAAAGGCAATACATAGTGCGTCAGGATCGCCACACCCGTAACCATGGCCAGGATGCCAAAAAAGGCCAGTAGCGCATCATCCAAAATATGCCAGCCAAAAAAGAGTCCGGAACCCAGGGTAATCAAGCCGTAAACGGGTAGGTAAAACTTGACAATAATCGCCTTGAAAGAGCCCGTAAGTACCAAACCTGGCTGCGCCATCGGTACGGTACGGTAAAACCAACTGGCTTTATACTTCTCGGAAAACTGCAACATGCTCAGCCCGGAAATCAGGATAATCATCGAGAAATAAAACCCAAACAGGTACATATTGCCCTGTTGCATCTCCTGTAGCGCATCGTCGGAGCCACGGGTAGCCGGGAAAACAAAAATGAGCAAAAAATAAACGGGTAACATAATCAGGTTGGGATAAAACTTGAGTTTAAAATCCCGACTGCGACTGGTCATTTTCCAGGTAAGCTCATACATGGCACGTTCTTGTTTGTTGCTACAAAACCATTGCGCCGAGCGGGTAGCCCAACTAGATTGAGCTCGTTGATGTTGTTCGGCTTTGCGCTGGGGGGAACTTTCGGTGCCATTGCCTCCTTCGCCGATCGAAAACATCTTTTGGGCAAAATTGCGGCTCAATACAGTCCCCACTAAATATATAGCCAAAAAGGGAGTTACCAAACCAATGGTAGCCATCACATAAATCACGGGCTGCGCAGGCTGATAAAAAAACAAATCCCAAATGCTGGCCAGCCACATCGAAGGCAAGGGCCAGAGGTAAATTTTGGTAAAAAGATTGTTGCCCTCCATCACTTTAAAATCTATCAAACGAGGCAAAATCTGATATCCTAGGAAAACGACCGCGTAAAATATGATCTGAAAGTAATTGATGATTTCTTTGAACCTGCGTGGTGACAATAAATTGAGCATGATCAGATAAAGCAAGTTGACAAAAAAAATGGTCATCAACACACTCATCAAAATCAGAAAGGCCAATAAGAGTACAGTTAAAGGACCAAACTTGATCCCTACGCCAATCAGTCCCGGAATGCTAAAAGGAATTACGAGTTTGGTCAGATAAAAAAGGACGTGCAAAATGCGGGATACCGCCAGGGTTTTCCCCCCAACTGGGCGGGGCAACAGAATATAATTGTCGCGCACATCAATGAGCACATCCGTAAAGTCGCTGATCAAAGTGAGTGCCAGGATGGCCATCCAAAGGCTTAAATACATGAACAAGCCACTGGAACTGTGCTCGAAGAAGACAAGTATAAAAGTACCCCCCATACCCATAAAGGCCATCATCACCATGACCAGAATGTCCTGGCCTTTGACTTCTTTCTTTTGAGCGGAGCGCTGGTAGTTGAAGGCCGTTTTGCGTCGCCCATCCATTTTTAATTTGACCTCCAAAATGGTATGTAGGTGATCGGGATTGACGTCGATGCGCCGCCAAAAGCCATCAAAGAGGCGCAGGATGCGTAGCAGTATTTTATTCATGGGGCTTAGGGGTTAAAGGTTTGGGTAAAACCTTCGGCCAATTCATCGAAGTTGGTTTGGCCAGTCAATTGGGAAAAGAGTTTTTCCAGGGTGTCGCCCTCGTTGCGTTTGAGCTCCTGGAAGTTACCGTCTGCGACCACTTTACCTTCAGCAATCAGGATGATGCGGTCGGAGATTTTCTCGACGGTATCCATGTTGTGCGAGCAGTAGATGACCGTTTTGCCTTGTTCTACCAGACGGATAATGATTTCTTTGACCAAAATTACCGCGTTGGTATCTAGCCCACTCAGTGGTTCATCCATAAAAATGATCTCCGGATTGTGCAACAAACCTGATACCAACAGCACTTTTTGGCGCATGCCCTTGGAAAAGGTGTCCATGCGCTCGTGCAATTGATCCTTTAGCCCCAGGAAATCGAGCATGCGACTAGCGCGTTCTTCGATTTGGGCATCTTCCATGTCGTGCAATCGACCCACCAGCAGCAAAAACTCCATGGGGGTGAGTACATCGTACAAGTCGGCCAATTCGGGGATGTAGCCAATGATCCTTTTGACGGCCAAGGGATTCTCTTTTACATCAATCCCCTTGATTTTTACATTGCCTTTAAAGTTGTCGTCCAAGCCCGCCAGGATGCGCACCGTAGTCGATTTACCCGCACCGTTGGGGCCGATATAACCAATGATCTGGCCAGCCTGGATGTGCAAACTAATGTCGTGGAGGACCTGTCTTTTGCCATAAAATTTGCTGAGGTTGTCAATTTGAATGATGGGTTCCATTTTCCTATTTTTATAGGATCAAAGCTAAAAAAAAGCAAAGAGATAGCAGAAGTATTTTGTTGAATAAGGGAAATAGATAGACTAAACCTTGCCAAAATAAGACTCAATGGCTTTGCGACGGTGTTCAAAAATTTCATCTACCATATTGTTGACCATTAGCAAGTCAGCTATGGTGCCAATGGGGCCGTAAGGTACTTTATAATGCAGGATGTCGTGCATCAAAGTACCTCCGTCTTGGGTACTGAAGTGATGCTGGTGATGCCAAAAAGCATAAGGGCCTTCCTGTTGGACGTCGACAAAATAATGCATGGGGTCAATGTGCGTGATTTCCGTTGTCCATTTCATTTGGATCCCTAACAAAGGGCTGATGTAATAGGGGATGAGCATACCCGGATACATTTTTACCCCACTCATGTCGGTCAACATGGTGATGCCCACTTTGGCTGGGGTCAATTTTTTGAGATTTTCAGGTCTTGAAAAAAAATCCCAGATGGATTCTACTGGTTGTGGAATGAATTGTTGCCATTCCTTACGTTTGATTTGCATAATTTTTTACAAGTAAACTCGTTATTTATTTGTTTGTTCATAAGATAATGAAGCTTAAATCCATTAGCCGAAAAAAAATGTGAAATTTCTGTGACAAAAATGCACTAGGCTACGGGTTTAACCCCTATCTTTGTTCAACAACAAATGCAAAAGTCCAGTTGAGGACTAGATTTTGATCCCAAAACATTTTCCCATGACAACCGATTTCAAAAATTCGACTTCTATCTCCATTGCGTTCTATCCATACTTTCCTGACTTTATAATGCCCAAAGGTCAAAATGTAGTGTAGCCACAGGTGACCATCTTGCCCGATGTTCGTCTAATCCATCGTGTCTACCCTTAAAGTTTTGTCCTCATGTGCAAAGGTACTATAATCAGGATCACTTGGTTGTTTTGTAGTGCGTTCGTATTTGCCCTGCAAAGTAATCTTCTCTACAGCCAACAAGACTTGCAAGCAAGCCTTTCTGCTGTGGTAGAAAAAAAATCATCTAGTCCACAACAGGTCATCAGCCAATTTTCTCATCAAGCAAGCACTGATTATGTTTCAGTAGTTTGTACGGGAGAACTGGATTTGCGTGCCATTCCGTCGCCTCTTGCTCTGAAAGCGATCTCGGAAACTACGGCACTACTGGTACAGGATAAACGCTACGACCTCGGTTGTAATGCCAATGATTTTGTAGGTTATTTTGATCCATCTCGTTGGATGGACTCAAGTATAAAGAGTGCCGGTGGGGTAGATGTCACCGGAGCTCCCGGTCAATTATTGGTTGAAGGGACCAATAATTATCCGGTTGTTGTGGCTGACCGCCGGGCTCCGCGCTTCACAGTAAAGATGCCCAGCAGCGGGTACGTCTCTTTCAACTGGAACGATTTAGGGGGCTCCCTTTCTAACCCCACCGCACTTGCTGTTTTTGTCAATGCCCGACCAATTGCAGCTGAGAATGGTAAGGTATCGGTGTTTATGCGCGCTGGTGAGGAATTGCACTTGCAAATCACTTCAACAGTAGATAAGTCTATTATAATAAAAGAGTTTTCATTCCTTTCTGATCTGGCCTATCTGATTACCCGCGAATGGGTCAACGAAGCACGCCAGGTGATAGCCAGCCAATACATCGCCGTAGAAAAACCCAATTTGGGCGATATCCGTTTTCCTCGCAATACTCAAGTGACCAAAAGCGTTCAACCGGAATACACTGGTTACCCAGTACTTGATGCTGATGGCAATGCTAAAACCATTGACGATCAAATGGTACTGGCCGGAACCTTTAATGGCATGCAGGTTACTTTTGAGGACAAGATCGATGCCGAACAGCATCGTATCCTGAGAACCTGGACGATCAACGATACCTGTGGTGCCAATGTGATCAGTCATGTACAAGAATTGCGGATCGCACCTACAACAACTAAACCTGCTGTTCCAACTGAAGACAATAAAGTCAAACATAACTCCATTCCGAGTCAATCGGAGCGTGGAGGGTCTTATTCCAGTAGTTTTTTGGTTTTTAACTAGTTTCGCGTAACAAATCATAGTTTCTGCTCGAAGACGCCGGTTAGCGCTCAGTTTTGGGATGCTAATCAGCGTTTCGGACAGGAATAACAAAATGAGTAGTGGGCAAAAATGAGTGTTCATTTTTTTGTGGCCCCTAAAAACTAAACAACAGCAAGAATTTTTTTTGTGAAGGGTTTCTTAACGAGGATTTTCAGCGGGAGGTTTTTAACCTCCCGTTTTTTTTTCGGTCACCAAGCGAAGTCGAGGTGTCACTTTCTTAAGCTCACCAAGTTTTTGTTTATTTTTGCCCCCTACCAATTCCACAACCATGTCGATCGTAACCGAATTCAATGACTACCGTGCCAAAATGAACGAAGAGATTTTGGCTCAAGATAATCTTGTGCTCAAGCGCTTCTTCAACCTCGATAGCAATGCCTACCAGGATGGCGCTTTGGATAAAAAAACCAAAGAACTGCTGGGCCTCATCGCTTCGATGGTGCTGCGCTGCGATGATTGTATTCGCTACCACCTGGGCAAGTGTTTTGAATTAGGCGTTTCGCGCGAAGAGGTGTTTGAAGTTTTCGCCATTGCCAACTTGGTTGGAGGTTCCATTTGTATCCCACATACCCGTAGGGCGGTGGAGTATTGGAGCGCATTGGAAAGAGTTGAGGAGGTTGAGGGAGGTTGAGAGGGTTGAGGCTGCTGCAGATGCTTAGACGCGACCTTGTTCAAGTCGCTGCGGCAGCCTCAACTTTCTCAACCTCCTCAACTTCTCAACTTCACTCAACCTTTCATTATGTCTGCTTATCTCGATCAACTCAACCCCGTTCAACGTCAAGCCGTAGAAAACACCGATGGCCCGGTACTGGTCGTAGCCGGCCCTGGCTCGGGCAAAACCCGTGTGTTGACTTTTCGCATTGCTCACCTCATTGAAAAAGGGGTGGCACCCTGGGAGATTTTGTCATTGACCTTTACCAATAAGGCGGCCAAGGAAATGCAGGAACGGATTGGAAAGGTAGTGGGGGATAAGGCACGCAACGTATGGTCGGGAACTTTTCACTCCATTTTTGCCCGCATCCTGCGGGTGGAAGCCGATAAAATTGGTTACTCTCCTAATTTTACCATTTACGATAGCGAAGATACCAAAAGTGTGCTAGGGGCCATCATCAAGGAGATGAACCTGGATAAAACGGTATACAACGTCAATACCATCCGCAGCCGCATCTCTTCAGCCAAAAGTAGTTTGATCACCCCTCGCCTATATGCCGAAAATGAGGAGTTAAAAATGCAGGATCGGCAGGCTAAAATGCCTTACATCAGCGAAATCTACCTCAAATACGGCGAGCGCTGCAAACGGGCCGGGGCAATGGACTTCGACGACCTTTTGTACCGCCTTTACGAGTTGTGGCAAAAGAACCCGGAGGTGCTGGACAAATACCGCAAGCGCTTCAAGTACCTGATGGTCGACGAGTTTCAGGATACCAACACCCTGCAATACGGGATCATCCGCAAGTTGGTGCACTTTGAGGGGAGCCCGCGCAATATCTGTGTGGTGGGCGACGATGCGCAGAGTATCTACGCCTTCCGGGGGGCAACTATTCAGAACATTCTCGATTTTGAAAAGGACTTCAACCCTTACGGGATCAAGGTCTTTAAACTGGAAGAAAACTACCGCTCTACCGAGCACATCGTGCAGGCTGCCAACGAGGTGATCCGCTTCAACAAACGTCAGATCCAGAAAAAAATCTGGTCGAGTAAGGGCACCGGGCAAAAGATCAAGGTCATCAAAACCATGAGCGATGCCGAAGAGGGCAAACGGGTAGGGGATACGATTGTGGAGCAGCGCAACCGTTTTCACCTCAGCAACTCGGACATCGCCGTGCTGTACCGCACCAACGCCCAAAGCCGAGTGATGGAAGAATACCTGCGCCGCTACAACATCCCGTACCGGGTATTTGGAGGCCTGTCCTTTTACCAGCGCAAGGAAGTCAAAGACCTGATTGCTTACCTGCGCCTGGCCATCAACCCCCGCGATGAAGAAGCCTTGCGCCGGGTGATCAACTTCCCCAAGCGGGGCATCGGCGATAGTACGGTAGACAAAATAAGCGAAATGGGCGGCCAGCAAAACCTAACCATGTGGGAGGTGCTCCTGCATGTAGATGCGGCTACGCGCACCCAAAAGTCGATCCAGGAGTTCATCAAAATTGTACAGGAAAGTGGGCAAAAGGCAGAAACACTCAATGCTTACGAAGCGGCCATGTACATCGCGAAACAATCCAAACTGATTGAAGAATACAACCAGGATAAAACGGTAGAAGGTCTGGGGCGTCTGGAAAACCTCAACGCCTTGCTCGACGGGATCAAATCCTTTGTGGAAGACGATGAATTTGAAACTGCTGCTGAACAACAAAACAAATCCCTGGGTTCCTACCTGCAAAATATTGCCCTGCTGACCGATATGGACGATGAGTCCAAACAAACGGGGGATTACGTTACCCTCATGTCAGTGCACTCCGCCAAGGGTTTGGAGTTCAAATCGGTATTTGTAGTGGGTTTGGAAGAAAAGCTCTTTCCTTCCTTCATGTCGATGGACACGCCGGATGGGCTGGATGAGGAACGCCGCCTATTCTATGTGGCAATTACCCGCGCCGAGCAATTCCTGACCCTCACTTTTGCGATGAGCCGTTACAAATTCGGCCAAATGCAGTACAACGAGATGAGCCGCTTCATCGAAGAAATTCCCCGGGATCACCTAGAGAGTACTTCGGCGTTACGCAGTGGATTTTCAGCGGATTACGAGCCGACACCTAGCAAATCAGGGGGCACTTCGGGCGTGAGTGGCGCCTTCAAGCCGCGTCCATCGAGTGCGAATGCTGCACCCAAGATTGACCCGGCCCTGTTCAAACCCAGCCCTAGTGAACAAATCAAAGTGGGGAGCAAGGTGCTCCACCTCAAATTTGGCGAAGGCAAAGTGCTGAACATCGACGGAGGCAAGGATAACCGAATCGCAACCATCTTCTTTGAAGCTGCGGATGATGAAAAGGAGAAGCGGATTATGTTGAAGTTTGCGAAGTTGCAGATTGTGGAGTAGGGGAGGAAAGGGACAATTTGTTTCTTTCCTAGTCTTCATTGTGAATGGGTTAAAGGTTGATTGAACCGGTTTGGAACAGTTGTTCTGCCCAGTTTAGTTCTGTAGGTAGTGCTTGGTTGGAAAATTCAATGTGGATGACCCGCCGTTTTTTATGATTCGTCGTTCTGCTGGAACTGTGCAAAATCAGCGGCTTCATCAGCATGATTCCTCCTTCTTTTACGGGACAAGTGTACTCAGTTTCCACAGTCCAATCGAGGGTTTCAGGGCGGTATATTTTTTTCAGGTGGGATTTAGGAACCACTCTTAGTGCCCCATTGTGCTCATCGGTGTCATCCAGATGGATTCTAACGGTAGTGATGTTTTCTAAAATGTGGATCGGTGGTTGAACCGCAAATTGATTTTGTTTGCTTGTCCATGGCCCAAACCCTTCCAGTTCAAGTTTCTTATCAACCGAAATGGTCAAATCTTGATGATAAGGAACATACCAATTCGAAGTTTCTGGTTTGTCAAAATAGATACTTTTGACTACAAAAAAGCCGTCGCCTAGGAGTTGATAGATGAGTGATTTTAGCTTGTCTGTGAAAATAAACTCGACGACTCCTGGGATTTCCTTCAAGAACTGCCTGATGGCAAAAACGTCCGCCGATTTTCGAAAAGTTTCTTTTGAGGTGTCGGCTTGATTGATGATTCCTAAAATTTTTTCCACTTCTCCTGGTGAGTAGACGTTTTCGATGGTGGTGAAGCCGTCTTCAGCAAGTTTTTCACGGTGCGTTAAATTTCTAAGCATTGCTTATATTTTGTTGCAATTTTATCAATAAGTGTAAAAAATAAAAGCACTTGCCGGGAATCTTTTCCCAACCCCCACGGTTACCACCCCAAACAAAACTTAAACCAATGCAAACGCTGCACCCCTTAATTTTGAACAACACCGTAAAACTACTCCCGTTAAGCCCTTCACAAAACGAGGTCTACCAGAATTTACTTCAACAACTTCAACAACACCCACTTTGTGGCCTGGGGGTAACCCGCGGCCACGGTCGTACTTTTATGCTCCAACGCCTGGCTCAGGAAACAGGTGGCCACTTTTTACGCCTCGCCGATTTTTTTGACGAAATCCAATCCTTTCACCCACTGGCGCTGGAAGAAGGTATTGCTGCCACCTTGCACAAAGCCCTGAAAGCCCATAACCTGGTAATCGTCGACGATTTTCATCAGGTTCACAACATGTTGGAAAGCTGCTACGGTAAAGCTCGTCCAGGGGTACTCATTGCAGTGTTGGACGGTATTCTGCGCTGGCTGGAACAAAGTGGCAAACGTTTGGTCTTGAGCAGCGACCAGGGGTATTACCCCGAGCCACTCCAGAATCCCATTCAAAAAATCAATTTGCTGGAATTCAATGCCGAGGACCAGGCGTTTTTATTCAATGCGCTGAGTAAGGGGCGCTTAAAAGAGGTCGACTTTGAGCGCGTTTTTGTTTTTGCCCCGCACTTGAACGCGACTCAAATGGCTTACGCTTGCCAGTTGATGCCGGAGGACGCCCATTTTGATACAGCTACGCTGATCCAATTCCTGGAAACTTACGCGCTACACAGCAATGTAGACACTAGCGAGGTTGACCCCATGGATTTTTCCGACCTTTATGGCATAGAAGAGGTTGTTCGCCAACTCGAAATTGACATCATTGTGCCAATGGAGCGCGACGATCTGGCCAAAGAATTAGGGATTCGTGCCAAACGGGGCGTATTGCTCTATGGCCCTCCCGGAACGGGCAAAACCTCGATTGGTCGTGCGTTGGCGCACCGCCTGCACAGTAAATTCTTTTTGTTGGATGGCACCGTGATCAGCGGTACCGATCAGTTTTACAATAAAGTGCACCAAATCTTTGAGGCGGCTAAGCACAACGCGCCCAGTATCCTGTTCATCGACGACTGTGATGTCTTGTTTGAAAACCAGGATGAGTTTGGTTTGTACCGCTACTTGCTCACTATGCTGGATGGTTTGGAATCCCGATCCAACGCCCAGGTTACGGTGATGTTTACTGCGATGAACATCGGAAGTTTGCCACCTGCTTTGATCCGTAGTGGTCGGGTAGAGTTGTGGTTGGAGATGAAGTTGCCGAATGCGCTTGCCCGGGAGGCGATGTTGAAAGCCTTGATCACTGATAGTGTACTGCAACTCAAAGCAACTGAATTGAACCACTTGGCAGAATTGACTTACGATTGCTCGGGCGCGGATTTGAAACGTATCGTGGCGGATGCCCGAAATTTGCACGGCTTTGATGTGGCCAGAGAGCAAAGTGTTCGTACCCCTTTCGCTTATTTTAATCAAGCGATCGAGCAACTGCGCGCCAATCGGGAGCGTCTGGCGGCAGCACCAGCATTCACAGCAGCGCACAATCCGGCTGCGGCATTGAATCCGGGGATGGTGCTGGCGCAAATGGCAGAATAGATTTCGGATGTGGGATGTCGGATTTCGGTTGGTGCATTGCTTCAAAAGTATCAGGTCAATCCAATTTTAGTTTTTTACACTTGAAACTAAATTTTTGATTGCCGTTAATTGTCAAAGCAATGCACCAACCGAAATCCGAAATCATTTCACTCGATACACCGGGTACCGCATGTACTCCTTCTCCCAATACTTCGAGTTTTTGTAAACAAAATCCAACTGCGCCGAAGCATTTTCCGCAAAAGCCTTGTCACTCGACTTTTTTTCCTCCAGCTTCTGCTTTAAGGCCGGATCTTTTTGCAGCAACTCAGCGGCCAGGTCTTCAAAAACGTAGGCAGAATAGCCTCCTTTTTCCTGCAAAATCGTGTCAAAAAAGTTCCAGCGGAAATACGAATCCACCCCTTGTGGCTCCAGCACTTCCACAATGAAACGATTGCGCCATTGGTTGAGGGGGATGAAATAGTCTCCCTTGCGCAAGGCCACTTTGTGGCGTTCAGTATGTAAGTCCACACTGGTGTTTTGGTGATGCCCTTCGTAGGGGCTTGCTGCACTTTTGTACGCATCGATGATGTAGACGTCTACTTCGATGGTGCTATCCTGGGTTAGTTGCCGCATCTGTACCCCACTCACCTTGAGCCGTTCAATGACGTTGTGCCAACCTTGCGGAATGATATAGGCACTAGGCTTGCTGGTTTTTAAGTCTACATCGTAATGATCGTAAAAGGGGACAATTTTATTTAGGGGCTTATTGCGATTGTAGTATAGTCGTTTTTGGCCACTCACTGTGCTGATTGGGTATTCGGGTTCGTAGCCTTTGAATTCAATTTCCGAAAACTTCTCCCGGTTGAGTTTCCAGGTCAAGGGGAATTCACTTTGGGTTTTTACGGCTTCTTTGGTTGCCTTGCGCAGTGCCAGTAACTGTGCTCGGTGTTTCCCCAAAAACTTCAGTACCCCATCCAGCAGTGCGTAGGTTGATTTCACTCGCTGAGCATAGGGTTTGAGCATATGGGTTTCGGTCATCATGCCGATGGTGTGAAACAAGGCGGCATAGCCAGTGGAATAACGGGGCCAATCAGCAAACTGACTAAAACCCTTGTCGGGCGTTTGCCCAAAAGCATTGATGTAGGGTGTGGCTTCAAAACCGGAGCTTTTCATGTGCTCGTACAAAAAAGGCAAAAAAGTCCCCTTGTGAAAAGGCCCCAGTGTACCCCCTAATTTTTCCTCCTGCGCATAACAAAAGGTCATGGTATACTGGTAGTCGGCCCCATTGCTCACGTGGGTGTCGATGAAGAGATCAGGGTCGAGTTCCTGGAAAATGGCCGCAAAACTATGAGCGTTGCGGGTATCTGCTTTGATGAAATCACGATTGAGGTCGAAATTTCGGGCATTGCCCCTAAAGCCCTGTTCTTCGGGCCCATTCTGGCTCACCCGACTGGTCGCGCTGCGGTTGAGTGCCCCACCAATATTGTAAAAGGGAATAATCGCCACCACCACACTATCCAGCATGGGGTAACGTTCGGGGTGCAGCGCCAAATCGCGCAGGAGCATCATCGAGGCATCCACTCCATCGGGTTCGCCGGGGTGGATGGCGTTGTTGATGAAAAAAATCGCCTTGCCTTGGGCTTTGAGTTTGGCGATGTCGAACTTGCGATTTTTGGAATACAGTACCAAATGTAGGGGCTGCCCGCTGTCGGTCAGACCTTTGCTTTGGATGTCAATTTCTTTAAAATCGGCAGCGATGCGCTGGTACCAAGCCATACCTTCCTCATAAGTAGGGGTTTGGGTGCCATTGCTGCTCTCAAAACGCGTGGTGTATTGGCTCCATAAGCCAAGCGGGAATAAAAGGCTCAGCATCAGGCCCAACCCGATTGATTTTTTCATAACGAATCAAGTTCTATTTGGTGGTGAAGAAAAGTACAAAAAACTTTTAGAACTTTGGTTTTTTAGAAATGAAAGAGGAGAGATGAAAGATGAGAGCGGGTAACTCAAGTTTTCCCATCTCATCTTTCATCTCTCATCTTTCATCTTTCATCTTTTTCAAACATGCAACGTTCGCTTCGCAACATCTATCAATATTGCATCCGGCACAGTACCGCTCCCTCCGAAGTACTGCACGAGCTGGACCGCGAAACCCATCTCAAAACCCTGGCGCCACAAATGATGACCGGGCCTTTGCAAGGTCAGTTGTTGCGCTTCATCAGCTTGTGGGTCAAACCTAAATTCGCTCTTGAAATTGGCACATTTACTGGATATGGATCGATCTGTATCGCCGAAGGTTTGCCTGCGGATGGCATACTGCACACTATTGAGCCCAATCGGGAATTGGCCTACATTTTTCAAAAGTATGTTGCCAAAGCCGGGCTGAGTGAACGGATTCAATTGCACACCGGCCGGGCCGAAGCAGTGATTCCCGATTTGGATTGCCGTTTTGATTTGGCGATGATTGATGGCGGCAAACAAGATTACAGCCTGCATTACGATTTGGTCATCGAAAAAATGAACCTTGGTGGGGTCATTTTGGTGGACAATGTCTTGTGGGATGGGAAAGTAGCACTGGAAAAAAAAGACAAGGACACCACGTTGATCCATCAATTCAATGAAAAAATTCAGGCGGATTCACGGGTAGAAAATTTATTGCTGCCGCTACGCGATGGAGTCATGATCATTAGGGTAAAAGTATGAAAGCGCAATACCAGCAATTCTGCCAGTCTGAACCCGGCCTACCCATCTTTTTCCAGGATTGGTACCTCGATGCAGTATGCCAGGAAGGCGAGTGGGGTGTTGCAACGGTAGAAGAGGGAGGCAAGGTCAAAGGCATCTGGACGTATTTTATGAAGCAAAAAATGGGCTTCAAGTATGTGACGATGCCAAACTTTGTTAAATTTATGGGTCCTTATTTGCCAGGTAACCCCAGTACAACGGAACAACACCAGATTCTAGCAAAACTTTTAGCCCAAATCCCCCGAGTAGCCAGTATAAAGCAAGATTTTCATTACAGCATTACCAATTGGCTGCCTTTGTATTGGCAAAACTTTCAACAAACTACCCGTTATACCTATTTACTCAATGTCAGCGATTTGCAAAAAGTACTGGATGAGATCAATCGTAACATCCGGCGCAACATTAAAAAAGCGAGCGAACAAATAACAATAGAACACTGGGACGACCCAGAACGGTTTTATGTTGTCAATAAAATGAGTTTTGATCGGCAAAACATACCGATTCCGTACACATTAGAACAATTTCTTCACCACGATGCTGCCTTGAATGAACACAAACAACGCAAACTTTTTTTTGCAGTAGACCAACTAGGTCAGCTACATGGTGCGTCTTATGTGATATGGGATGATCAGGTTGCTTATTACCATTTGGCGGGAGACAATCCCCAATTTCGCCAGCATGGTGCAGGCATCTTGCTCATCTGGGAAGCCATTCAGTTTCTTCACAATGAACTGGGTCTCAAAACCTTGGACTTTGAAGGAAGCATGATAAAAAATGTGGAAGCCATCCGGCGGCAATTTGGAGCTATTCAGACCCCCTATTTTTCCGTTTCAAAGAACTTTTCCAAAACCTTCAACTTTTTGGAAAAAGTTCGTAACCTAAAAGGGCTATTTGTTTAAACTTGGCAAAAAAAAAGCCCTAAAAAGGAGGAACTGTGACATCTGGAGTTGTATATTTGAATCCTCAATTAGGATCAGAATAAGAACAATCTAGGTTTTACTTCACATTTTTCCTCCTTCTACTAGCAGCAGTCTGAACTACTACCTATGGACAACCATAGGACACCCACGAGTAAATTCGTGGGCAAAATAGCCCGGGATCATAATTGGTTTTCCACAATTTCACTGAAAACGATTAATTATGATACCCATTAAGTACCTCTTTCCAAGCCATTTGCGGCCTCTGAAAAACTTGATGCCTATTCTGTTTTTCTTAATGGGGATTCCTGCGTTTGCACAGCAGCCAAATCTAATCACTTGTACGACCAAAGTCGGAAAATTGGGAGATTTAAAAGTGTGTTTGAACAAGGATTCCGCCCTGATAGAAGCAAAGCAGATCGAGGCTTCAGTAGTACCACCAGGTTTTGCTCGAACCTATCTACTTTCCCAAGGAAGTGGGCAGCGAGTGCTTGCCAAAAATGCAAGCCCACTGTTCAAAGTGAAGGCGGAAGGGCTATATGGCATACACACCCTCGTGTATGATCCAACCAAGCTCAACCCGGATACTCTTTTCCCACCAAAAGATTACAAGGTGACACAGTTGGCGCGTCGTTTTGCTAATAGCGCTTCGCTCCTCTGTGCTGGAATCGACACCACTGGTGCTCAATTTGCCTTTAATGAATGTGATACCTGTGGCGTTACGGCAGGATCACTACGCATCCTGGCCCAAAACTGCCTGGATAATGGAACTGCTCGTTTGCAAGCGCTAAGTGTTACAGCGCCTACTTTCCCTGTACCATCGAACTACAAAGTTATTTATGTATTGACGAGTGGAGCTGACTTAGTACTAGAAGAATTGTCAGCTACTCCAGATTTTATCGTACGCAAGGCAGGGATTTTCACGATTCATACCTTAGTCTATGACCCTGCCAAACTCAATCTAGGCATTTTTGATCCCGGAGAATACAAAGCCGCCGATATTTTGAAACTACTCGTTCAGGGTGGGGGCAAGATATGTGGTGCTTTGGACGTTGTGGGAGCCAAGTTCAATGTTAGCATTTGTCCTTGTGCAGCCAACCCAGGTGCATTGGTGGCCGCAAGCCAACCCTGTATCAACAGTGGCTCTGTACAACTGACTGCAAACCGGGTTGTAGCAACGGTAGTGCCCGATGGCTACATCGTACGTTACGTACTGACCCGTGGTGAAGACCTCACCATCATGCAGATTCAACAGAACCCTCAGTTTACCGTCGCTCAAACTGGCCGTTACCGCATCCATACCCTGGTGTACAATCCAGCTACCCTGGATTTGAGTGGCGTGATATTTGGTACGACCAAGGCCTCCACCATCAACAGTAGATTGGTGCAAGGAGGCGGTTTGATTTGTGCTGCGCTGGATTTGTTTGGCGCTACTTTCGACGTTACAGCTTGTCCATGTGAACCAACTGCGGGTAAACTCAAACCAGAAATTCAGGTTTGTTACGACAACATCACCCCTGCAAAATTGACTGCATTGGTGGATGTTGCAGCGGTTGTTCCTGCGGGCTACCAGCGTCGTTATGTGTTGACTTTTGGACCGAATTTGGTCATTGAAAACGTTAGTTTAAACCCAACGTTCAATGTCACCAAAACGGGTACATTCCGCATCCATACGCTCATTTACAATCCGGCTGATCTGGATTTGAGCACCGTTATTTTTGGCTTTACCAAGGCTACCGACATCAGCAAGTTGTTGATCCAAGGTGGTGGTCAATTGTGTGGAGCCCTGGATTTGACGGGTGCACAATTTGATGTGACCAGTTGTGTTTGTTCCGCTAAGGCAGGTACTTTGGTCGCTATCGATCTGCCATGTTTGAACGCAGGATCGGCACGCATTCGGGCCAACGTAAGTGTGGCGTCGATTGTACCTGCTGGTTACAACCTGCGTTACATCCTCACGCAAGGTGATGTGCTGGTAGTTCGTCAAGTAAAAGAGGTAGCCGACTTTACGGTTACTACTGCTGGACGTTACCGCATCCACGCCTTTGTGTACAACCCAAGTACTTTTAACATCAATGATATCCAGTCTGGGGTTACTACCGCTCAAGGTATCCGCGATCGCCTAGTCGAAGGTGGTGGTGCCATTTGTGGTTCAATCCAATTGAGTGGGTTGGTATTTGATGTAGCTACTTGCTCTCCAACTTGTGCGGCAGCTGCCGGCACTTTGAAGGTGTTGGATCAGGCTTGTTTGCCAGCTGGTGGTACTGCTCGTATCCGGGCAACTACCCTTACGGCGCCATCAGTACCCGAAGGATTTTTACTTCGGTATGTACTGACCAACACTGACAATCTGGTCATCCAAAACATCTCCTCCACTGCTGATTTCACCGTAGCAACTACCGGTCGCTACCGGATTCATACTTTGGTGTACAATCCAGCTACACTCAATTTGACGGGTGTAATTTACGGAACCACCAGAGCTTCAGCCATTGTCAGCCAACTGATTCAAGGTGGCGGACAAATTTGTGGTGCACTAGATGGTACGGGTGCCATCTTTGATGTGGTCAATTGTACCAATTGTACTGCTTATTCAGGCACCTTAAAAACGGCCAACGGCCCATGTTTGGACAACTGGTGGGATGCTCGCCTGCGCGCTGCAACCAATATTGCTCCAGTGATTCCAAACGGCTATCAACTGCGTTATTTGGTTACGTTTGGTGCCAATAAAGTAATTACTGACATTGGCGACAAACCCGACTTTGTTGTACATACTACCGGTACCTGGCGTATCCACGCTTTAGTCTACAATCCAAGTACCTTCAATTTGAGCCAAATTGTGCTCAATTCTACCACCATTGAAGAGTTGAAAGTACTGTTGGTGCGTGGCATTGTACCAACTTGTGCAAGCCTCGATGAAAACGGAGCAGTATTCGTAGTGAAACCCTGCGAAGGCTGTGATGTAGAAGCGGGCACTTTGAAGGCCAAAGCTCAGGTTTGTCTGACTGCGGTTTCCGGTGCACGTTTGCAAGGTATCACCGATCGCGCTCCAGTGATTCCTTCCGGTTATGTTTTGAAATACGTATTGACGTATGGAGACAACATGACCATTTTGCTGGTAGGCAACAGTCCTGACTTTACGGTGGGCAATACAGGTGGGTACCGCATTCATGCATTGGTTTACCATCCAACTACCTGGAACCCTGCTACGGCCATCCAATATGGGGTGACCATGCTCAAAACGGTAAAACAAACCTTCATCCAGGATGGTGGTACCATTTGTGCAGCGGTTGACCCAGTTGGGGCGTATTTTGTCGTGAGCAATTGCCAGCAAACTTGTGGTGTCACTGCAGGTACTTTGATTCCGACAGGTGCGCCATGTATCGACAACTGGAATAGCACGCGCCTTTTGGCCAATGTAGGCACTCAGCCTAACGTACCAAGCGGCTATGTAGTCCGTTATTTGTTGACTACTGGTGACAACAAGGTCATCATAAAGGTCGGCAGCACACCTGACTTTACCGTGACTACTACTGGTAAATACCGGATTCATACCCTGGTATATCATCCAAATACGCTCAATTTCACCGTTTACCTGAACAGCACTCAGTTGAGTGAACTCAATGCGCTGCTGATTCAAGGAGGTGGAACGATCTGTGCCGCCCTTGACCTGGATGGTGCCTATTTCAACGTAGGGTATTGCAACACTTGTACCGTTACTGCGGGCAAACTGAAGGCGAACGTCCCCAACTGTATCGTTGCAGGTGGAGCGGTGACCCTTTCCACGCAGGTACTAATCGCACCAATTGTACCAACTGGCTACACGGTTTGTTATGCCATTGTAAACGCCAACGGTGTGATTGTGGATGTGACTGAAACCCCATCCGTAGTTGTACGCACTCCAGGTACTTACTGCATGCACACCTTTGTGTTCCCGACCAGCCAATTCAACTTGGGTCGGATCATTGAAAACAACACAACTTTGGCTCAGCTCAATTTGTGGCTCAAAGACTTGTGCTCTGCGATCGATTTGACTGGCGTATGCTTCAACGTTCAATCCTGTAGCCCGACCTGTGAAGTATTCGTAGGCAAACTTGTACCTCGGATACCGGTTTGTTTGCCAGCAGGCGGTATTTCTACTTTGATTGCTGACTTTACAATTCCAGCGATTATACCAACTGGTTATACTGTTTGCTACGCAATTACCAACGCCAATGGCGTGATTATTGATGTAACCGAACAGCCAAGCGCAGTGGTACGCAATACCGGAACTTACTGCATGCATACCTTTATTTTCCCAACTGCCTCTTTCAACGTTGGGCGAATCATCGAAAACAATACAACCATTGCACAACTCAAACTCTGGCTACAGGAATACTGTGCAGCGATTGATGTGAATGGGGTTTGTTTCACGGTGGTAGCATGCACGAGTACTTGTAATGTAAATGCTGGAAAATTGAGTGTGGGCACCATTCCATGTTTGATTGACTCTGTCAAAATCTGCGTTGGAGTAGTTACTCCACCTGCAACACCTAGTGGATTCACTGTTTGCTACGCCATGGTGAATGACAAAGGCATCATTGTAGATGTAGTAGAAGACAAGTGCTTCTGGGTGAAAAAAGCGGGTACTTACTGCATACACGTCTTTGTATTCCGCGCATTGACTTTCAACCCGAACAACATCATTAAAGGTGTAACCTCTTTACAACTTTTGAATACATGGTTGACGGGAGGAAGCATCTGTGGGCATGTGGATATGACGGGTGTTTGTTTCACGGTTAAGGAATGTACGCCACTTTGTGAAGCCAATGCTGGAACACTGGTACCTGAATTGGAAGAATGTTTGTCGGTAGGTTATGCCTGGATTAGTGCAAAACATCCAGCAAATGGAGCTTCGACCATTCCTTCTGGTTATGCCCGTCGCTACTTGTTGGTAACTCCAGATAACGTCGTTCGCCAAATTGAACTTCAACCTAAATTTGGCATCAACCAAACGGGTAACTACCGGGTACTTACGTTGGTATACGATCCGAATACCTTGCCATTGAATTCAATCATCATAGGTACTACTACAATAGCTCAGATCAATGCGAAGTTGATCCAAGGCGGAGGTACCATTTGTGGGGCATTGGATTTGATTGGAACAAGTTTCTACATCACTCCTTGTACCTGCCCAGCAGATGCGGGCAAACTCAAGCCCAATAGCGAAGTATGTTTGCCTAAAAATGGCGAAGTGCTGCTCTCTGCTAGTTCGCTCACCGCAAGTACCGTTCCTTCTGGCTATGGTATTCGCTACTTATTGAGCAAAGGCGCCAACAAGGTTATCATTGACTTTGGTACCAACCCAAGCTTTAGCGTTGCTGAAACGGGGACTTACCGTATCCATGTATTGGTGTACAACTCGACTACCTTCTCTCTGGCTAGCATCCAATTGGGTGTAACCACAGTGAACAGCTTGCGGGCACAGTTCATCGAAGGTGGTGGTGGTATTTGCGCCAGCGTTGAAACAGGTGGAGCGCTCTTTGAAGTACCTGCTTGTGTTGTACCCTGCGTCGCCGCCCCTGGTAAGCTGGTGGTGGTAGGAGAACCTTGTTTGGTCAATGGCCAAGGCGTATTCACCGCTACGGTTTCTCAACAGCCAACCGTTCCAGCTGGTTATGTGGTTCGCTACATTTTGACCAGTGGCAATACTTTGGTAATCAGAGAGATCAAAACCACTCCTTCCTTCACGATTACCCAGTCAGGGGTGTACCGGATTCATGTCCTGGTCTACCTACCAGGAACCTTGAATTTGAATTATCCAGCGGGTGCGACATTGAGCTTTATCTCTAATCAGATTAACAGCAACGTTTGTGCCGCACTGGATGGTGGAGTAGCGTTTGAAATTTCCAATTGCCAATTCACTTGTATCGCATTTGCTGGTACGTTGAAACCGGTTGGAGATACTTGTAAATCTACTTTACCTGCTACCTTACAGGCTACGGCGAACATTCCTCCAATTGTTCCTGTAAACTATCAGGTGAGATACCTGCTAGCTAGCGCCAGCGGCAACAATAAAGTGATTGAACAAATCAACACTACACCAAGTTTTGTGGTCAATAGCCTCAAAAACTGGACGATCCATACGCTGGTGTACGATCCGAATACCTTCAATCCGAATACAATCCAGTTGGGTGTGACAACTATTGCCGGGCTGAAAACGCAACTCAGCAACAACGTGCAAATTTGCTACAGCCTGGATGAAATAGGTGTTCGCTTCATTACCGGGCCATGTTGTACCGCTAAATTGGGTGAATTCAAACCTTATGTGAATGTACCTTGTATCCAACAAGGAGCTTGTGCTTACATTAAATTGGAATGGAAAAAAGCACCAGTAATTCCACAAGGTTGGAAGATTCTTTACCTGGTTTCTGCGCCGAATAGCAAGATCATCAACGTGGTATACGACAAGCCTGAATTCTTCCTTTGCAAGATTGGCAAGTACACCGTCTACCAACTGATCTACAATCCAAAGGATTTTGATCCGCTCAAGCTGATTTCTATCGGTCAATCGACTATTGATGACATCGTGGAAGAAGTCACGATCTTCAAGTGCAACCTGATCGATGTAGGCTTTATGCTGGACATTAAACTTTGCACCGATTGTGGCATGATGATGGCTGGTCGTTTGGATCCTCAAACCATGTCTTGTTTTGTTCCTGCTGGCATTACCATTAAGGCAAATGTTGTATCCATGAACATGGCAGACGCGCCGCTGAAATTGTACTACGTGCTGACTGATGGGGACAAAGCGAACATCCTGGGTATCAGCGACAAACCTGAATTCAAAGTAACTCAGGTCGGAACCTACCGCATACACCCCGTGATCGTCAATCCGGTTCAAGTGAACCTCAACAATTACGCAACCCTCTTTGAGGTGATGCTGCAATTGAAGATGGGTGGCGGGCCATACTGCGGTTTTGTTGAACTGAGCGGTGCAACCTTCAACGTCAACGATTGTAAAGGATTTGGAGCAGTGCCTACAACGGATGCTTATCCAAACCCCACCAACGATCGGGTGCGACTGATTTTCAACAATCCTAAAGAAGTGGATGAATCCGGAATTTCCGTAGAGGTACTCAACCTCAATGGTGGAGTCATCAACCGGGAGAAGTTTGATGCAGGCGCGACTGAAGGCGAACTGGATCTGAAGACATTACCTTCTGGTCTGTACCTCATCCGCGTATTGCGGAGTGGTCAGGCACCAGAGTTGATTCGTATCAATAAGATGTAAATTGGTTGGGGCGGCCCTTGCGTGGCCGCCCTTATTTATCCAATTTGGTAGGGGCAAGCCTTGCGGTTGCCTCGGTAGGGGCAAGCAAATAGGCTTGCCCCTACAATTTTTTTCCCACCCACTATAAAACACTATCTTCGTGCTCAAAGCCAAATACAATACCCAAGCACGATGAACTTACACATCTTAAAAGTTGGTGGCAAAGTCATTGACGATTTACCCCTCTTACAACCCATCCTGGAGGCTTTTTTACAAAAAGAAGGACAAAAAATCATTGTACATGGCGGTGGCAAAAAAGCATCCGAACTCAGTGAGAAACTGGGCATTCCTGTACAAATGGTCAACGGCCGGCGGATTACCGATGCTGCTGCCCTAGAGGTGGCTACCATGGTATATGCCGGCCTTTTTAATAAACAGATCGTCGCTTTGTTACAATCCATCGGCGGCAATGCCTTGGGACTGAGTGGTGCGGATGGCAATGTGATCCTGGCCCACCGGCGACCAGTCAAAGAAATTGATTATGGTTTTGTAGGTGATCTGGATGTGGTGAATGCTGAAGCCATTCACCGCTTGTTGAGCGCCGAGTTTGTCCCGGTTTTTTGCGCCATCACCCACGATGGGCAAGGACAATTGCTCAATACCAATGCGGACACCATTGCCTCTAGTTTGGCAACAGCTATGTCGGCGCTTTACGAAGTAAAACTGTATTTGTGTTTGGATAAAAATGGGGTCTTGAGCAATGCGGAAGATGACAACTCCGTCATTCCGCGCATCAACGCCGCGGATTATGCACGTTACAAGGCAGAAGGGGTCGTATATGCCGGGATGTTGCCCAAACTCGACAATGCCTTCGATGCTTTAGCACAGGGAGTAAAAGAAGTAATCATTTGTGGACCCGAATCCCTGGTACAAGGTGGTGGCACGGTAATTTATGCGGATTAATTTTTTGACCCACTACTAAATCATAAAAAGTATCTTTGCGGCGAAAATTTTGCTTCATGAATTTAGCAGACGCGGCCATTGATTTGTTGAAAAACTTGATTGCGACCCCTTCCTTTTCTAGGGAAGAAGCGCAGGCCGCCGAGCGTGTTGCTGCTTTTTTTACCGAAAAAAACATCCCCTTTCAGCGCCATTTGAATAATCTTTGGGCTCGGAGTCGCCATTGGCAAGCCGGCAAGCCCATCCTTTTGCTCAATTCGCACATCGATACCGTCAAACCTGCTACGGGCTGGCAACGTGACCCTTTTCATCCTGGAATAGAACAAGAAGACATTTTATATGGCTTGGGTAGCAACGATGCTGGAGGGCCATTGGTTTCGCTCCTGGCTACTTTTGTCCATTTTTATGAACGCAGCGATTTGCCCGTCAACCTGATCATGGCGGCTACGGCGGAAGAGGAAATTTCCGGTGCCAATGGCATCGCTGCCCTGCTTCCCGAGTTGGGTCAAATTGACTTCGCCATCGTCGGTGAACCCACCCAAATGCGCATGGCCATTGCTGAAAAAGGTTTGATGGTCATTGATGGCGAAGCACGTGGTGTGGCTGGTCATGCTGCCCGGGAAGAGGGGGTGAATGCCATCTACATCGCCCTGGAGGACATCAATCTCATCCGCAACCTGGAACTGGAACGGGTTTCACCCCTCTTGGGTAAGGTAAAAATGAGCATCACTCAAGTCGAAGCGGGTAAACAACACAATGTGGTGCCCGATTCCTGCCGCTTTGTGATTGATGTGCGTACCAACGAGTGTTACCGCAACGAGGAGATTTTTGACCTATTGCAAAGCAAAGTGCAATCGGAACTTAAAGCGCGTTCCTTTCGCCTCAACTCGTCTGGCATTGCTTTGGAGCATCCCTTGGTGCAAAGTGGGCTCCAATTGGGTTTGCCTTACTTTGGTTCGCCCACTTTGTCGGATCAGGCTTTGATGCCTTTTCCATCCTTAAAAATTGGCCCTGGCGACTCGGCGCGTTCACATACTGCTGATGAGTACATTCGACTGAGTGAAATTCGGGCAGGAATTGATTGCTATATTCAACTGATTGAAGGAATAATATGAAACTTTGGCAAAAATCCATCTCCGCCTGGTCGGAAGTAGAAACCTTTACCGTGGGGCGGGATCGGGAAATGGACTTATACCTGGCCCCTTACGACATTCTGGGCTCTTTGGCACACATTGAGATGCTGTGTAGCATCGGTTTGTTGGAACCAGCGGAATATACAGCGCTGGCGGCGGCATTGAAGGAATTGTACCAGGAAGCCGTAGCTGGCAATTTTGTCATTGAGGATGGGGTAGAGGATGTCCATTCCCAAGTGGAAATGTTGCTCACGCGCCGCCTGGGCGATATGGGCAAAAAAATCCACAGCGGTCGTTCGCGCAATGACCAGGTTTTGGTTGATTTGCGTTTGTTTTTGCGGGCGGAGATTGAGGCGTTGAGCACCCAAATTGGTGAACTCTTCGAGGTGTTGCAAAGTCTTTCTGAAAAGTATAAAGACATTCTTTTGCCTGGCTATACTCACTTGCAGGTGGCAATGGTGTCTTCCTTTGGTTTGTGGTTGGGGGCATATGCGGAGTCGCTGGTGGATGATTTGCGGCAGTTTCAAAGTGCCTACCAGATCATCAATCAAAATCCACTGGGTTCGGCGGCAGGTTATGGCTCTTCTTTTCCGCTGAATCGGCGGATGACCACGGAGTTATTGGGCTTTGCTGATCTGAACTACAATGTGGTGCATGCCCAAATGGGGCGCGGCAAAACCGAATTGTTTCTGGCTTTTGCCCTTTCTGGCTTGGGACATACTTTGAATAAATTATCGATGGACATGGTCTTGTACCTCAACCAGAATTTTGCCTTTTTGAGTTACCCCGATGAACTGACCACGGGCTCAAGCATCATGCCCCACAAGAAGAACCCCGATGTATTTGAATTGCTGCGGGCTAAATGCACCCAACTGGCCGCTTTGCCTCAGCAAGTAAGCCTGTTGACCAGCAACTTGCCGAGTGGCTACCACCGCGATTTTCAGTTGTTGAAAGAGGTGATTTTCCCGGCCATTGAATCAGCAAAAAGCTGTTTAGCCATGCTGTGTTTTGCGCTCCCGCAAATGCAACCTAAAACCAACATCCTCGACGACGACAAGTATAAATACCTGTATTCGGTAGAAGTGGTCAACAAACTGGCTCTGGAAGGTATTCCGTTTCGCGACGCGTATCGCCAGGTGGGCATGGACATTGAAAACGGAACCTTTAATCCCGATCGGACTTTGAATCATACTCATGAAGGGAGTATTGGGAATTTGTGTACGGCGGAGATCAAAGAGAAGTGGGAGAGGGTGTGGAGTGGATTTGGGTTTGAAGGAGTGTTGGAGCAACTGGGGAAAATGGTGAAATAACCACTAGGTGGTTTTAAAAAACTGGACCTATCGATAACCGACCATGAAGGGCGATCGGTCATCGACAGATACCAGCAATTAGAACACTTTATCCAAAATTGGGAACAAAAAAAGGGGAACTTATTCAAGTAAAGTAAACCTAGCCAAGGCTTTGTCTTCAACCTTGGCTAGGAGCATCAGCTTTAAACAAGCTCTTAATTGCCACTCATCACGACCACCCGGCCGGACAGTTTCAAATTTTCATCGCCGATTTTATACAAGTAGGTGCCTGCCGGTAAATCCGCAGTTTCCAAATCAAACGAGTGCTCGCCATAAGCAGCCACATTCAGGGACTGATTGCGGACCACTTTTCCGTAAACATCAAAAACGTCAAGCTGGTATTGCCCAGCTGGCCAGGAACTAAGGCTGACCTGAGCTTTGGCATTGGTGTGGGTTGGATTGGGATAAATGACTACGGCTGGTTTTTCATTCAGCAGGTTGGTGCCAAAACCAAGGCCTTCAGTATTGGGTTGTTGGAAGCCAGGGCAAGGGGTAGTTTCGTAAATGCGCACATTGCGGTACTGCGACTCACTGGTGTATGGCGCTGCATCCATGTCGGCGGCAAAGAACAGGTACTTGGTTGCTCCGGTATAAAACTGTCCCACTTTGATGGTGTACTTTTTCCAGGCCCCATTGCCTTCATAATTGCGGAAATTGGTAATCCCCCAGGATTGTTTACCCCACAATTGGAAGGTATAAGGAGCCGAAATGTTTTCATCATCGTCGAAACCTATACCATGAATTTCACCCTGTAAGGTAGAGCGGAACTCAAACTCTATGTAGGTATTGGCCGTGATGGTATAAGCCAATGGAACGGCTTTCCAGGCATTGTTCTTGATGGTTAAGGATTTGCCGAGGTCGGCAACCGTGGCCGAACCCCCATCCTGAGACCCACCGAAGGATACTGGAACCGTCTTGCTGAAGTCAATATTGGTACAAGTGGTATTGGTAGGTGGGGGAGGATTGCCGCCACCTGATGACTGTACACAGAAGCTGGTCAGCGATTCTTTGGTGAATTGTCCACCTTGGGCAATGACCACGTTGTTGGCGTCCAACAATTTGAATGCCCCAGTGCCATAACTGCAACAGATCCCATCACCAATTTTGTCCAGAATACGCAATCTGTAGCAGCCAAAAGGAAGGCAGATCGTTTTTTCCACTTTTTGGCCAGCTGTTTTGTCTACATATGGCCCACCTTTATCTACTGCAACCCCTGCCGGGTTGAGGATTTCCCAGGTCGTTTCGCTGCCGAACATGTCCAGGGTAAGTGAAAAAGTAACGTTGGCACAAGTAGCTGTACCTGTTCCAGTCCCGGTGCCAGTCCCACCACCTGTTCCGGTTCCACCTCCACCTCCAGTTGGGCACGCCACCAAACAGGTAGCTGCCGCAATCCGGTTGCGCATCAGCGTAGCTGGCTGGGTACCAAAACCGACGGTGAAGCTAATCCCAACCCGGTTGAGGTGACAGTAGGACATGATCGTTCCACCACCCGTAGGTGCAGCTATGGTTGCCGCACAATTGCCTTCTGTAAAGCCGGGGCAAGCATCCAGGGCAGTATTGTTGCCATTCCATACACAGGCATGTGTGTGCTGTGAGCCAAGAATGTGTCCCAATTCATGCGCTACCACCATCACCGTGAATGAAAAAGTAGGCACGGCAGAATAGGTTTTGCCAATGCCAGAATACCCCATTTTAAACGAAGTATAAGGCCGACACAAACCATCTACTACCGCAATACCGCCATTGCCTCGGTAAGAAAGCAACATCCCGGCATCACCATTAAAGGTACTGCGGGTACGTTGGAATTGGGTGAGTAAACTGTAGGTATCCGAACCAGAATACGGACTGGTGGTGTTCCAAATGAACACCTGCGACAAAGTCAAACTGATGTTTTCTTTGGCGTACAAGGTCGCTACCTGGTTGAATACACCGGTGATGTATTGTGCAGTGCCATCTTGACCACCTTTGTCTACAAATACATCATTGTCTACTTCCAGGTAAACCCGTACACAGGATGCAGCACCTCTTAGCTCGGGTGCATCTCTAAGTTCTTCCGCCCGGTAAGCCTGACCACTATCTGCAGTTTTACAATCAAACTCTGGATGGTCTTCCATCATGCTGTCTTCATGCAGCATGTGCAAGCGGCGGTCGCTGCTTTTGTAACGGCCCAATACCTGGTTGGGGTGATCGGGTGTGCTGATGACGCCCGAAATCTCGTCGTCAAAAACACTGATGGCTACCACGGATTCGGGTTGTCCTTTAACGATGCCCCGATAATGAACGCCACTGTTCATTTCGTGCATAACCTTAGGATTACTGGCCAATACGATGCTGAAGTCATCAGCAAAAAGGTTGACTTGTACCAGTTCTAATTCGTAAGTGCCCGCATCGCCCGCAGGTACAGGAAAGGTCATTGCTTTGGGGCGCGCTTGTAGCAGTCCTCGCAGGTCTTCCGACCGCAAGGACAGCCACTGAGCGTTTACAGCGTCTGCATCGCGCAGATTTGGTGCCCGGTCAAACAGTTGATACTTGACAAATTTAGCGCGATTGCTTTTCTGAGCTTCGACCAGCTCCGCAGGACGTAAAGATAGTTGTGCATGGACTATGGACAAAGCCATAGCCATCGCCAGCGTAAGTACAGTTCTCATGGCGTGAATCGGTTTTTGGTAAAACTTTTAAGGTTACTACAATAAAGTGACGACATGGTACACCAAGCCGCTGGTTTTCTCAAAGTGTGTTAATCCCCTGTGTGTAAAGAATGATTACCTATGCTCAAGACAAAGCAAAGTATGGGCTAAAAATTAGTAGTGACGTCTTGTTGGTGTGAGATTACTATTGTTAGTTGGCGTGGCAAGCAAGTATCCGTGTTCTGGATTAGCGCTAAAGTTTGGGAAGGAATTTGCACTTTATAACTCCATCCCTTGAGTTTGGATTGTGCGTAAAACAAAAAAAATATAATTCTTTTTTTGTTTTGTATCGCAAAGATAAGTCTATCAACCAGAAAAACAACCCCTAAAACAAGAGAAGCTAAAAACAGGCGATAAACTGACAATTCTCTGACTTAAGAGACAAGTAGGGCTTTGCTTGTGAGCAAAGCCCTCAAATGAGTAACCTTAAAAAACAATTCACGCCTTATAAGGATGTTATAAAGCCAAAGTTAGGTAGAGTCGCCTCCTCACGCAGTTCCTGCGTTGGGCAATTCCATAATAAAGACAGCTATGACCACATTGATCATATTTCTTGTACAGTTTTTGGGAGGGGCGATAGGTAGAAGGTTTCGCCAATTATTTTTAGAGGGCAGGCTGGAGTAACCTTTGATAAGGTGATGAAAACAAGCCCAAAATAATACAGATTTTTTTTTGACGCAAGTTTTACATTCAGAGACTTGACAGAAAGACAAAAAAAGGGTGAAACCGAAGCTTCACCCTATCAGTGTAAGGCTAAATTCTATGTTTTTTTCATTTTGAATGGTCAACCATAAATTTGCCAGACTGTTGAAGGCTTTTGCCCTTCACCTGGTAGATGTACATGCCACTGGGAAGATCGGCTACTGGAAAATCAATAACTGGGCTACCCAGGATGTGGTCAATTTTTTTGCTGCTAATTATTTTTCCCAAAAGATCCAGCACTTGTACCTGATAATGCCCTGGCGGAAAATAATCCAGCTGCAAGTTTAATTGTTGGTGCGCAGGATTAGGCGAGGCCAGTACCTGTGGGATAGGTTGATGTTCTGGAACTAGCTCATTTAAGAGCAAACAGGGTTTGGTCTCGTAAATTTTGACATTGCGGAATTGAGCATTGCCCGCAATGAGATTTTCATCGTTGTCATTGGCAAAAAACAAATATTTGGTTTCACCCGTGTATTTTTGACCAACCGGGATGATGTATTTTTTCCAACTTCCATACCCAACATAAGTATTAAACTCTTGATACCCCCATACTTGGGTGCCCCCAAGTTGAAAGGTGAAATACGTATTAATGCTCATATCGTTGTCAAAACCAATCCCATGAATCTCTGATTTTTGGGTAGAGCGGAATTCAAACTCTAGAACCGTATTGGCCGTGATGGTTCGGTCGAGCTGAATCGCTTTCCAGGCATTGCCATTTAAGACCAGACCGTTGCCATTTTCAATAATTGACGAGGTGCCTTGGTCTTGCGACTCTCCGAAAGACAGTACATTAACAGTATTGAAATTGACGTTGATACAACCCGCATTATTGGTAGGTGGGGGAGGAGGAGGGGGAACATCGGTAACTTTGCGCCCCGAATTATCAATGCAGAATGAAGTGGCCGCTTCTTTTGTAAAAGTTCCCCCTTCTGCTAGCACCTTGGCTTCACTATCTACCAAAGAAAAGGAGCCATTGCCGTAACGACAGCAAAGGCCATCACCTCTGGAATCGAGCACGCGTAACTTGTAACACCCAGCTGGAAGGCAGAGCTTTTTTTGAATTTTTTGCCCATTGCTTTTGATGCCATAGGGCCCACCACGATCCACTACGGCATTGGTAGCATCGAGGATTTCATAGGTAATTTCATTGCCATAATCGTCGAGAATAAGGGTAAAAGTGATTTCTCCACAAGTAGGTTGTACCACAACAGTCGTTGTACAAGCGCTCACGCAGGGGGCACTGGCAATGCGGTTGCGGATGAGGTTGCCGGGTTGCAAGCCAAAACCCAAGGAAAAATTGATGCCATATTGCGTAATGTGGCAGTATGACATGATGGTACCACCTTGTTTGGGTACGGCTGGAGTAGCACAACCGCCGTCCGTAAAACCAGGGCAACCATCAATGGCTGTATTGTTGCCATTCCATACGCAGGCATGGGTATGTTGTGATCCCAAAATATGCCCCAACTCGTGGGTTAGCACCATTACCGTGAAAGAATACGCTGGCGCAACGCTGTAACTTTTGCCAATCCCAGCGTACCCCAGATTGAAAGGATCGCACAAACCATCTACTACCGCAATGCCACCCCCACCTTTGTAGGAAATCAACATCCCCGCATCTCCTTTGATCTGCCCGGCACGTTTGTTTTTGAATTGATTCAGTAAGCCATAGGCATCATACCCGCTGTAAGGGCTGGTGGTGTTCCAAACGTAGAGTTGGGAAAGATTAAGCTTGATGCCTTCATTGGCGTATAAGGTTGCGGTTTGATTGAATACCGCCTGAATATAGCGTGTAGTTGCATCCAAGCCTCCTTTGTCCAAAAACACATCGTAATCTACCTCAAGGTACAGATTGACACAGTTGTTGGCTGCCCGCAGATTGGGCGTGTTTTCCAGTTCTTTGGCTGAATATCCCCTTTGTCCATCCGGGGTATAACAATGAAAGTCATGCCTTTCCGGTATTTGATCTTCGGGATATAGGACGTGTAAACCTTTGACTTTGTTTAGCTTGGACTGGTATTTGGCTAACGTCAAGTTTCCTGTTTCCAGCGTACTGATCATTCCCAGTACTTCATCGCCATAGATACTCAGGGAAGCGATTGATCCAGGTTTTTCTTTAACAACCCCACGATAATACAAACCTTCAGTCCTTTCATTAGGTCCACGCGTAGGGTCGGCTAACTTTAGGGTATATTCTTCGCTCGACAATTCAACTCGGTACAGTTCAAGTGTTACTCTTTCTCCTTGAACGGGTAGATCAACTTCAATGACCGGGTGTGGGTGTCGCAATAAATTTTGAGCGACACTCTCCTGAAAAGTAAGCCCTTGAGCAAGTGGAAGTTCGACATCTTCCAGCACGCTGTTAGAAGGGAATAATGCAAGCCTGATGAAAGGGGATTTTCCCTTGCGCAGGGCATCAATTTGTTCCTGTGGGCGTAGCCCCGTTTGGGCATGTGTCCCCATTAAGGCACATGCCAGCATAATTGTTAGTAGTGATTTCATAGTGTTCCAATACAAAAATCGGTGAACAATAGACATTCAATCAGCTTGGAGAGGATTAGTCAACAAGCTGTTAAGTTAATTTCTACTATGGATTAAGGTGTCACATGTGCACGAGCGTCTAGTGTTACAGGCGTTGAATGTACCTGAACAATACATAAGGCTGCGCCTTATGGGACCTGAACGGCAACAATGGGTTTTGTGTAAGTGATTAAATTTCCAAGTGGTCTACAAAGTGGTTTACATGTAGTTTGTTTGTGAAAATTCGGCTAGAAACAACCTAATTTGGGATAGGTGAACAGATATTTGGAGGGAACAAATACTATAAAAGCAGATGCAAGATAATGGCATTTTTAACATAGTACAAATATTTTTTTAACATAGACTTCTTTTTTACTAAAAATTACCTGAATCAGACAAAAAAAGTGTTCCTGCGTACAGGAACACCTAATTATTGGGTCTTGATATTAACATTTTTCCTGACTTTTTGAACTGCTCATTTTGGATGACATAGAAATAAACCCCTGATGACCAGTTTGTTGTATTGAGTTGCCATTCCCATACATTGGAATCACTTAGATTCAAAGGATAGTTGTTCAACAACTTTTGCCCTAAAGCATCAAAAACGCTCAATTTGTATTGCCCAACTGGCCAATTCAATAAACTAAAACGAGCACTTACATCGCTAGGGTTGGGTGCAATCAATACTTCTGGATTTGGATTTTTCTGCTCCACTGGTCTAGCTAATCCCAAATCGATGGTAGGCTCATGGAAGCCTGGGCAGGGTGTTTCCTCGTAAATGCGCACATTGCGGAATTGGGATTCACTGGCAAAAGGGGGTGAATCTTTGTCCACGGCAAAAAATAGTCGGTTAAAAGTACCCGTATAAAATTTGCCCACCGGGATGGTGTATTTTTTCCACTGGCTATTTCCTTCATAATTTCGGAATTCTGCGATGCCCCAGGTTTGGGAGCCCCAAAGTTGGAAAGTATAGGGCGATGAGATGTTTTCGTCATCATCAAAACCGATGCCGTGGATTTCACCCAACTGAGTGGAGCGAAATTCAAATTCAATAAAGGTTTTTGTAGTCACAGTGTAATTGATGGCTACTGCTTTCCATGCATTGTTTTGGATGATCAGGGTTTTTCCTGCATCCGCAATGGTCGCGGTGCCTCCATCCTGGGAGCCCCCAAAAGAGATGGGAGGGTAACGGTTAAAATCAATGCTGATACATTTTGCATCGGGTGGAGGGTTGTCGCCACCATTGTTTGGGGCAGTGACACAGAAATTGGTTTGCACCAGATTTCCAAAGACTGAACCCTTCGTGATGTCCACGTTATTTGCATCGATTAAGCGGTAACTGCCTTCGCCATAGGTACAGCAAATTCCATCGCTGTTTTTGTCATAAATTTTGAGGGTATAACAACCAAAGGGCAAACATACCTTGCGCTCAATTTTTTGGCCCAGCGTTTTGTCCACATAAGGCCCGCCTTTTTCAACGGCAACTCCGGCTGGGTTGATGATCTCCCAGGTGGTTTCGCTGCCAAAAAGGTCCAGCGTCATCTGAAAAGTGACATCCCCACAGGTGGCGTTGTTGTTTCCGCCGCCACCGTTGCCGCCGCCGCCGCCATCCGTTGTACACACCTGTAAGCAGGTAGCCGCAGCAATCCGATTGCGAATCAGATTGCCGGGCTGCGTGCCAAATCCCTTCGAAAAATTAATACCTATCGTGTTCAAGTGGCAATAAGACATAATGGTGCCGCCACCAGCAGGCCTCGCCTCGGTAGCACTACAGTTGCCCTCCGTATACCCCGGGCATGCATCGATGGCGGTATTGTTGCCATTCCAAACGCAGGCATGGGTGTGCTGAGCACCAAGGATATGTCCCAATTCGTGGGCGACAACCATTACGCTGAAAGAGTACGTTGGCAGATTGGAAAAAAAGCGACCCACACCAGCTACACCCATCTTGAAGGAGTTGTAAGGGCGACAGAGGCCATCCACAACCGCAATGCCGCCACCTCCTTTGTAAGTAATCAATTCTGCTGCATCGCCATTAAAGCTGGTGCGGGTACGCTGAAACTGCGTCAGTATTGTGTACGTATCAGATCCGGTATAGGGGCTGCTGCTGTTCCAAATGAACACCTGAGACAAACTCAAACGGATGTTTTCATTGGCATATAAAGCGGCAACCTGATTAAACATACCGGTCACATATTGTAAGGTGCCATCCTGGCCTCCTTTGTCTTTAAAAATATCATTGTCTACTTCCAGGTACAAGCGCACACAAGGGGCCGCACTACGCAGCTCTGGTTGTGCCTGTAAATCTTCTGGCCGGTACTCGATTTCATTGTCTGGACTCAGGCAATGAAAATCGGGCCGTTCCGCCATTTGTTCATCCGCGTGTAAAAGGTGTAAGCGCGGGTCCGCTCCTTTGTAATGCCCCAAGACCCGATTGCCTTCCTCCGGGGTACTGATGACACCCGTTACTTCGTTGTTAAAAATACTGATGGCCGCCATAGATTCCGGGTGCCCTTTGATTCGCCCTTGATAAAATAGTCCGTTGAACTCGGTTGTAGGCATATTGCTTTGCTGGGAAAACTGTACGGCGAAATCGGCGCTAAAAATGTCAACTTGCACCAATTCCAATTCCATCATCGTGCCATCGGCATTCGGCAAGGGCAAAGAGAGGGCCAAGGGCCGCTCCCTTTGCAATGGGATTATACTTGCCATATTAAGAAACATCCATAGTCCGTTGACTACCTGGGATTCGCTCCTCAGCTCAGGAGCACGTTCAAAAAGTTGGACGGTTTTAAAGTGTAGTTTGTTTTTTTTTCCTGCATCCACCAGGTCACTTGGTCGCATAGCGCTTTGAGTGTTGGCTGATGTCAATAGCATCGCCAACACGACAGTAAGTAGTGTTCTCATTGAGTACAAATTTTAAAAGGCCAAACCATTCCGTTTGGACAAACGTATAATCAGATTTAAATGAAATTGCTTGCTAGACAGGTATTTTGCCTGAGCGGGTAGGTGAATTATGAAATAGTGTAGTGATTATGGAAGGGAGGGTAGAATAAGTAAAGGTGTCACTTAATATTTAATCGCGATAAAAAGGGTACTATCGCAAATATAGTTTTTAGTTTTGACGGATGCAAATTTTTATTGCAAAAAAATGACAATAAAAAATAATAGCATTCCACCATCTTGATGAAATGCTACCATTTAAGAGCTTGTTTAAGTTTTTGTGCGGAAGCGAAAATTTAAACAAGCTCTAAGTGGAAAACGGACTTTTTACCCCATTTCTTGTACCACTTCTTCAACTTGTGGGATCATCCGCTTCAACATCCCTTCGATACCCGCCTTAAGGGTAACGGTAGAGGAAGGACAACCACTGCAAGAGCCCTGCATGAGCACGAAAACTTTGCCGTTTTCGTAGTGCTTGAACTCAATGTTTCCACCATCCATTTCCACAGCTGGCTTCACGTAGGTATCAATTAGTTCTTTGATTTTTTGCACCAATTCAGCTTCATCACCGGTATAAGCCACTCCGGCACGATCCGCCTCGATTTTAGCCGTATGCTCTGCAAAACCTTCTTTCACCAATTCACCACCTTCTTCGATGTAGTTTTTGATGAAATCTTTCAGTTTGAGCATGATGTCGGGCCACTCGTAGTTCATTTCCTTACTCACCGTGACGAAGTTGTTGCTGACGTACACGCCTTTCACGTAAGGGAACTCAAAAAGTGCCACCGCTAGAGGTGACCACTCGTGCGCCAAATCCACTTCGCGGAAATCGGCTGTGCCGCGATACAACATCCGATTGGTCACAAACTTGAGTGACTCCGGGTTGGGCGTTTGCTCGGTGTACAACAACACCGGGCTTTTGGTAATAGTAGTCTCCATATCTTGAGTGTCTGTTGTCGTGTGAGTTATTTAGAACAAATCTACAAAGTAACATTCGAAAAGCCACGGTGGTTTTTAAAGAACTTGAGTTTTTGCAATAATTTCCTCAATGCTCAGTTTTTCCTGCTCCCCACTTTGCATGTTTTTGAAGCCGAGCAGGCCGCTGCTCATTTCTTCTTCCCCTACCAAAACGACAAAAGGAACCTGCCGATCGTTGGCATATTTCATTTGTTTTTTGAGTTTGCCCGGATCGGGATAAATTTCGGCATTCACGCCCGCGGCACGCAATTTGCTCAACGCAGCAAAAGCATACAGGTGTGTAGCATCATCAAAGGCCATAAAGAGCACCTTAAGCGAACTGCTGCTATCGGCAGGAAAAAGTTTGAGTTCTTCCAGTACATCATAGATGCGCTCGGCACCAAAAGAAACACCCACACCTGAAACATCCTTGAGCCCAAAAACACCAGTCAGGTTATCATAACGACCACCACCGCCAATGCTGCCCATGGCGACCCCTTTGGCTTGTACTTCAAAAATACAGCCAGTATAGTAATTGAGTCCACGGGCCAGAGTGATGTCGAAACGGATTTCTTGCTGGGTCGTACCAGTACCGAGGTATTGCAAGAGGCTTTGGATTTCCTGGATGCCCAACTTTCCGGTTTCGCTGGCCGATAATGCGCTCTGCAATTCTTCCAGCGATTGAATGGCCAGAATCTGGGTAATTGTTTCCACCGCCGCTTCATCAATGCCCCGTTCGATCATTTCTTTTTTTACCCCGTCCAGTCCAATTTTATCCAGCTTATCGATGGCCACGGTCATGTCTACCATCAATTCAGGAATACCGGCCACTTCTGCAATCCCGGTAAGGATCTTCCGGTTGTTGAATTTAATGACGACGGGCAAATTGAGTTTGGAAAAAACCTCATCGTAAATCTGTACCAGCTCCGCCTCGTAAACTAAGGAAGTAGAACCCACCACATCTACATCACACTGATAAAACTCCCGGTAACGCCCCTTTTGTGGCCGATCCGCCCGCCAAACGGGTTGGATTTGGTATCGTTTGAAAGGGAAACTGATCTCGTTCTGGTGCATCACCACAAAGCGGGCGAAGGGCACGGTCAGGTCGTAACGCAGGCCGCGTTTGGCCAGGGCAGGAGTTAGCGTTTTGTAAGTTTGAGCCTCAATGTCCGCTGGCTTGATGCCTTTGAGGTATTCACCGTTGTTCAGGATTTTGAACAACAAGCGGTCGCCCTCTTCACCGTATTTGCCAGACAGAGTGCTGAGATTTTCCATCGCCGGGGTTTCAATGGGCAGGTAGCCGTATTTGACAAACACCGAACGGATGGTATCGAAGATATAGTTGCGTTTGAGCACCTGATCGGGGGTGAAATCCCGGGTGCCTTCAGCGGTGGTTGGTTTCATTTTTTTGTCGTTGTAGAGACGCACTGTTGTGCGTCTCATCTAGCAGAAAGACGCACAACCGTGCGTCTCTACCGTTATATAACAGAGGAAAACTGTTTCAAAAAGCGCACATCGTTTTCAAACAACAGGCGAATATCGGTGATGGTGTACAACATCATGGCCTGGCGTTCGATGCCCATGCCGAAGGCAAAACCGGAGTACTCTTCAGGATCGATGCCACAATTGATCAACACCTGTGGATCGACCATGCCACAACCCAAAATTTCTACCCAGCCGCTGTGCTTGCACACCCGACAGCCCTTGGCGTTGCAAATGAAGCAGGACACGTCCATTTCGGCGCTGGGCTCGGTGAAGGGGAAAAACGAAGGCCGCAGGCGAATTTTGGTATCGGGGCCGTACATCTCTTTGGCGAAGTAGTACAGGGTCTGCTTCATGTCGGCAAAAGACACACCCTTGTCAATGTACAAACCTTCCACTTGATGGAACTGGCAATGTGAGCGCGCCGAGATGGTCTCGTTGCGGTAAACCCGTCCGGGGGCAATGATGCGAATGGGCGGCTTTTGTGAAGTCATTACGCGGGCCTGTACCGAAGAAGTATGGGTACGCAGCAGCATTTCGGTGCTGTTGCGGAGGTAATACGTATCCTGCATGTCGCGCGCCGGATGGTCGGCGGGCGTATTCATGGCCGTGAAGTTGTGCCAATCGTCTTCAATCTCCCGTTCTTCGGCGACTACAAAGCCCAGGCGTTCAAAAATCCGCACAATGCGGTTCAGCGTTACCGCCACGGGATGGCGAGAGCCCAGGTCAATGGGTTCGCCCGGTGCGGTGATGTCCAAACCTGCCGCCTGAGATTTTTCCGCAGCAGCTTCGGCCACGGCCTTGAGGGTTTCAAACTTGGCCTCGGCAAGCTCTTTGGCTTTGTTGATCAATTGACCAAATTCCTTTTTTTGCTCATTCGGTACGTTCCGAATTTCGCCCATCAGGGGTTTGATCACATTGTTGGAGCCCAGGTAGCGCAAACGAAACTGCTCAATGGTTTCCGCAGAGGCGGGATTGGCCACCTCAATTTCCTGCAGCAAGTCCTGTAATTGTTGAAATGCGTTGGCAGACATATTCATTTTTTAAAAAATCGCTGGCAAAAGTAAGCATTTTCATGTCATGTAGAATCAATAACAATGGCGATATTGCGCAGAGTTCCATTTTTTAGTTTAGAAGGTCGATAAGTTGAGAAGGTTGAGGCTACCGCAAGTGTCATTGTCAAAGTCGCTCGCGGTAGCCTCAACCTTCTCAACCTTCTCAACTTTCTCAACCTTCTCAACTATGTTTCAAGCTTCTCAGCTCCGTTTCTATTTTACTTATTTATCCTGCCTCGCCCTTTTGATTGGGCTGGTGGTTTCCCCCTTTTTGCAATCCATGAGTTTGTTTGGTTTTACCATCGCTGCGGTGTGGGAAAGCATCGCCACTCGCGCGACTCTGGCGGAGCGCTGGAAAGCATTCTGGAAAAGGCCCGATTTTTGGGTTTTCGGCCTCCATTTTACGATTGTGTTGTTGGGATTTTGGGCAGTACAAGACATGGACTTTTGGCTGGAGCGCTTGCGCATCAAATTGCCTTTTTTGATCTTGCCCCTGGCTTTCTTTTTTATGCCTCAATTTTCACAGCGTCAATATTTTAGCTTGCTTTATGTGCTGATCATTGTATTGTCGATCGCCAGCTTGGGCATCTTGATCAACTACAATCTGGACTACGAAAATATCCAACTCCTGATCAAACAAGGCCAGTCCATGCCCATGCCCACCAACCACATCCGTTTCAGTTTATTGCTGGCCATTGGGGTGCTGTCAGCGGGGTATTTGTACTGGCAGGGATACTATTTTAGACATGAAAAGGAGCGCAAATGGATCGCGGGAATGGGACTGTTTCTCTTTGGGTTTATCCATGTACTTTCGGTGCGCAGTGGCATTGCAGCGCTGTATTTGGCGATACTGGTAGTGGGTTTGCGGTATGCCTGGCTGAGCCGCAGGTATTGGTTGGCCTTGGTGGTAGTGGGAGCGATGGCAGCTTTACCGGTGTTAGGCTATTTTGTATTGCCGAGTTTTAAAATGAAAGTGGATTACGCCTTGTACGATCTGCGCATGCGCCAAAGCGGGCATACTGAAATGTTGTCTGATTCTGAGCGCATTACAACTTTGAAGGTGGGCTGGAAAATCTTCAAAGCAGCGCCTTTGCTGGGTGTAGGAGCGGGCAATCTGGATCAAGCCGTACACGCCCAATACGAAGCCCACCACCCCAACGCAGCACGGGTGATGATGCCGCACAATCAGTTTTTGTACGTGGCGGCGGGCTCGGGAATAGTGGGCTTGTTGCTGTTTTGTGTGGCTATCTTCCTGCCGATCTTTTATCAACACAATTATCGGGATGAGTTGTTTTTGGGGACTTATGTAGTCCTTTTTGCTTCCTTGTTGGTGGAGGCTACCTTGGAAAATGCGATGGGGGTGGCGTTGGCGAGTTATTTTTGGTTGTGGGGGCTGAAGCAAATGAATTTGTCAAAATAATTACAAAACAATAATCTTAACATTGGTTTATTGCTGAATTGATTCAGAAGGTGTATTTTGCCTCAAAAATAACATCCTAAGTGCAATCAAGTATACATTCTGTTTGCCTTATTTTAGCTTTAGCTTAGTTTTTGCATTATAGCGTACTCATTTCTATTGCTTTACTACTTTTTTAGCGGGATAATCAGTCAATTATTTTCGAAAACTCCTACTTATCACTAGGAAGTTTAATCATCAAATAATGAGATTTTATACCACCCTTTTCCTAATTTTATTTGTCCAATTAGCTACCAAAGGGCAAATCATCTTCAATACCGTAGAGGCCAGTTTTGGAACAACCAACCCTTTCTTGTGTGACAGTAAAGTCCTTACAGGTTTTGGCAAATACAAACTCCCCATTGCCGAAATTGCTATTACTCCCGATGGTAGGCTACTTGGGCACATCGGCGAGCAGCCTAGCGGCCCACTGGATACCCTACCTTATCACATATGTGAATTTGATTTCCTAAAAAACAGCATTATTGATACTTTGATTTCTTTTCGGTATTCTTCTTCATCTTTAAGCATTAGCCCACAAGGCGACTGTTATTTTGGGTATGCCTCTGCCATTTTTTCCATGAACTTAATTACTAAAGAAATCAATTCCTTCGCTTTTCCCGCCATTATCCCCGGTGACATACAATTCATGCCCGAAGACAGTGTGCTCATCACTGAGGCAGAGAGTTATCCCCACCACCCGCCCGGCCAGTGGATTTTTAGAATTGACCTCAAAACCAAAAAAGTAGACACCATTATGGCCTTCCCTCAAGGCGAGCGAGTTTATGGGCTGGTCACTTTGTGGGATTACGCCGCCAAAAAGCGGCGCTTGTACGCTACCCTCTTTTCCTCTTCTTCCAACAGCAATCACAAAATCAACAGTTTGATCGAAATTGATTTGGAAAACAAAAAACTTGTCCCTTTATGTGATCGATTGTTACGCGGAAATCCTCCGGTCTGGGGTATGGCCAGCGACGACGACGTCCGCACCCAATTCAACATCCGCATGGACCTCGACCCCGACAACAGCAGTGGCCGCTTTGTGGATCATTTTCAGCTCGATACCCTCTGCCTCACCAACCTGCCCATTGCCGATCGGGATGCCAGTATCAAATCCTACATTGGCGGCATCGATTCACTCGTGGTGCAAATTCAATCCGGCATCAAACACCCGGGGCAGGAAATATTGGAGTTGCGCAGTATTTTTCCGGGCATCAGCGCCAGTTTTATGGGCAAGGAAAAAATTGTGCTGCGCAATCTGGGCACTGCCAGCGATGAAGCCTTTACAGAGGCCTTGCGCAGCATTCGTTACCGCATCGAAGCTACGGAGGTGCAGGATGGCGAACGGGTCGTGCTGTGCAACATTTACAAAAATGGCATCAAAGGTGACCCGGCTATGGCCTACCTGCGGGTACGCGCCTACGCCCGTCCCTTTGCGGGCAACGATGCCTCGGTACAGGGTTGTGAACATGGCACCTTCATCGATTTATACAAAACGCTAGGGCCTAAAGCTTATCCCGGGGGCACCTGGTCTCCGGCCTTGCAGCTCAACAACCTCCTGAATCCCGACCTGGATACCGCCGCGCATTATTTCTACATCGTCAAAGCGGGAGATTGCCCTGCCGATACGGCTCAGGTTACGGTGGAGCGCCCCTTGCCCTTCCCGGCCATCGGCATCAATGGGATCCGCGAACGCCGCACCCAAATCGTCCAGCTTTGTGCTGGGGATAGCATCACCTGGGACATTTCGGCAGGTTTGTTGTCTGCCCGGCGGTATTCTTGGGAAAACCAGGCCCGCACCCCTCCTCGCCGTACTTTCACCCAACCAGGGAGCCATTTCATCAACATTGAGGATTACAACGGCTGTACCTGGGTGGCTGGCATTACCATTTTAGCCGCCAATGGTGACAAAGCGGCCAAACGGGAAAAAGTTACTTTGCGCAAGGGTGAGGTCTATGTATGGGAAAACCAGGTGATCCGGCGGGATACCCTCATTTGTCGAGTGATCCCCCGACCAAGTACTTGTGATTCTACGTATTGCCTGGAGGTGAAATTCACTACGACGTCCACCCGCGAGCTTGCCATCAACCGCAACGCGGATTTTTACATTCCCGGCCTGCTACACGAAGGTGGCCACCTGAATGTATTTAGCCATACTGGTACCAAGGGCCGGATATTGGACATGGAAGTGTGGGATCAATGGGGGCGTTCCCTCTGGCGGGGCAAAGACTTTTTGACCAATGACCCCACCCAGGGTTGGAATGGCCAAAGCAATGGTCAATGGGTTGCGAAAGGTATGTATTTGAGCTTGGCTAAAATCCAGTTGGACGATGGAACGATCGAATGGGTAAGTGGAAAAATCATCCAGGTTCAGTAAACACAAAATGGCTTTTGTACCAACAAAGTCATCAAGAATATACCACGAATCCAAAGCGCACTCCCCGAAGGTTCCAAACCTTCGGGGAGTTTCAAGCAAAGCTCCGCTATTGATTTTCAACGTAAAATTTCAATTTATACAATCCTTTTCACCACCGTATCCGCCTTCAGCTTCTCATCCTCGCCCAAATTCAACAACAACAATCCCGGCCGTTTACCCGCCTCAATACTCCCCAAGCTGTCCTCAAAACCCAGCGCCTCCGCCCCATTGATGGTCGCCCAACGCAAAATCGTTGTAAAAGGCACATAAGACTGGAATCGCGCGATGGTTTTCATTTCTTCCAACACCGACAACTGCCAGTTGGACGTCAAACTATCCGTACCGATAGTGACCTTAGCCTCCGTATCCAGAAAATACTGGTAATTGGGCAAGCGGTTTTCGATGAACAAGTTGGCGTTCGGGCAAGTGGCCCAATAAATATCCTGACTCCAGGCCTGAGCAGCGCGGATGTCTTCGCGGGTACTTTCGGTATTGTGTACAAAAAGGGTGCGACAAGCCGGATCCATGTTTTCCAACGCATAATGGATGGAAGTGCGGCCGCTGGGCTGAAACTGATCCAGCGGAAAACCAAAGCCACTGTAAAACTCCAAAAAGCTGCCGGTTTTAGTCTGGAAAAGCGCGTTTTCACCCGGCGTTTCCTGGTTGTGGATGCTGACGGTGCAGCCAGGCTGGTTCAGTGCGTTGATTTTTTTGAACAAATTGCGCGAAACCGTATAAGGCGCGTGGGGCACCGCACTTTTGCGATTGCGATTGCCATCGCTCTGTTCGTCGTAGGCGGGTTTGAAGTTGTTGAACCAGTTATCGGCACCCTCTTCCTGCAAGAAGTCAAAAAACTCCACAAAAGTGTAGTACTGGATCTGGCTTTGGTTCTTGCGGTTGGCCGTATCTGCTTTATTGGAAATGTCTCCTACAGCCATGATGCCACCGTCCCACATTTCGGCATCGGCGCGATCGATGGCATCCAGGATTTCTTCCATGGAAATGTCGCGGAAGTTGACCACCGTTTGTAAAAAAGGCACCAGGCCTGTTCCCGTATTGGCTCGGTCTTTCATGTGAGAAAGCTCAAGGTGGCAATGGGTATTGATGAAGCCGGGTACGATGGCACCATCCAGTTTTTCCACACTGGCTGGATCGTGGGCGGCGATATCATCAATTTGTAAAATGGTGCCCTGGGGGTCAAAGATCACAACCTTGTCGAGCAAAGCGACATCGGTAGTACCAGTATAAATGCGATCAGCGCTGATCTTCCGTATCATGAATCGTTTTTTATGTCGGTTAAATTGGAAAAGGGCGAACCAGAATCCCGTTTTTCATCCTCGGCTCAAACCAGGTTGACTTGGGTGGCAAAGCCTGATTGTGATCCGCCAGCAACATCATTTCCTGCAAGTCGATGGGGTAGAGGGCAAAGGCTACACGCTGGGGTTTGCGCTGTTGTTCTTTTTGCAAATAGTCGATTCCTTTGACGCCTTCAACGTAGTGCAAGCGGGTCTCCTGGCGTACATTGACGATGCCAAACACAGTTGGCAAAATCACTTCGTTGAACAATTGGGTGTCCAAAATGGCTTTTTCCCAGTGGTAGTGCTCCAAAAAATCACTGCGCCAAGTTATGCGAAAAGCCCGGTTTTCTACCAATAAACTCCATTCAAATTTCTGATTTGGAAGCACTGCGCTTGGTCTAGATTCGATGTGAAAGTAAGGCTCCAGCTTTTTGATCAACTCATCCGCAGTCCAGCTCACCTCATCCAAGATGCGGTGAAAAGCCTGGATGTTTAAGTGGCTTGAAGGAAAAAGGGCTACTAAAAAATCAGGATCAGCGTTCCCCTGGATCAAACCTCGTTCATACAAAACCGCCGAAGAAGAGCAGCGATGGTGCCCATCGGCAATGTAGGATCGCGGCACAAAGGCGGCAAACAATTCCTGGATGTATTGCACCTCGATGGGGTCACTGATTTCCCAGATCCGGTAGGTTTGTTCATCGGCTGGGAAAGGGATTTCCAGATTTGGAGTTTGCTTATCGGCCATATTTTGCATCCAGACCTCAATGGCAGGCACGCTGGGATAGGCCAATAAGACGGGTTTTATCATCGCCTGTTGTTCCTTCCACAAGCGAATTTGTACTTCCTCTTTGGCCGGGATGGTGTTTTCGTGGCGTTTAATAGCCCCTTGTAAATAATCTTTAATACTGGCGCAGGCTACAATGCCCAATGCACGATGAGTAGCAGATTGAATGGAACAAAGGTAAAGCGCTGGCGTTTCGCGCGACTCAAAGCAACCGCCTTGTACAAAATGAGGGAAATCTTCTTTTACGGCAGCAAAAAAAGTGTCGTTGGATTCAATTTTTTCCAAATGTGGCAAGAGCGCCCGAAAAGGGTTGATTTGCATGGATCCGGTTACTTGGGAACAAGGTAGCAAAAAAGCAAAATAAAAATAAAAAGGAACGGGTGCAAAGTTATCTACACCCATTCCTTAGAGCAGGACAGCCCCAGAAGGGAAGGGGCCGCCACATGATTGTTTAGTACTAGCATTGCATAATGTTCTCTTAGCCTACCGCGCGGCAAAGACTATCAGATTTAGAACAAGAATGATCCTAGAATAAAAAATAGTGTGGCTAGATAGCGTAGAAGGCTGAAAATAATACTGGAAACGGAAGACCAAGAGTCATGCAATAGACTAGAACTACAAAAATAATGGCCAAATATACAACTAATTGCATTGCATGCATGTCGTACAATTGTAAAAATTGGGTTTTATTTACATGCTCCAAGGTGTTGTTGGAACCATTTTATCCACTTATATCGTTGGACAAAAGCTTATATTCGCGCCAAATTTAGCTTGAGTGCTTAAATGTGTTACCATGTCAAAAAAATATTTGATCACCTCCGCTTTGCCTTATGCCAATGGTGCCCTTCACCTGGGCCACCTGGCTGGCGCTTATTTGCCTGCTGACATCTACGTGCGTTACCTGCGGATGCTCGGCAAGGAGGTGGTATGGGTATGTGGCTCGGACGAACACGGCGCCGCCATCACCATTAAGGCCAAAAAAGAAGGCACCAGCCCACAGGAAATCATCGATAAGTACCATACGCTGAATAAGGCTACTTTTGAAAAACTGGGCATCTCCTTCGACATTTACCACCGCACCAGTGAGCCAATTCACCACAAAACTTCTCAGGATTTTTTCCTGCGTTTGCACGAAAAAGGGGACGAGTTTGAAGAGCATTTTATTGAGCAATACTACGACGAGGACTACAATCAATTCCTGGCCGATCGCTACATCATCGGAACTTGCCCCAAATGTGGACACCCGGAAGCCTTTGGCGACCAGTGTGAAAACTGTGGCTCTGACCTTTCACCCCTGGAACTGATCAATCCCCGCTCGACCCTCAGCGGCAAAACACCCGTTCTGAAAGAAACCAAACACTGGTACTTCAAACTCGATAACCACACCGAGTGGCTGAAGCAGTGGGTTGAAACTGGAGTACTCGACGGCAAACAACACCACGACCCCAAAACCTGGAAAAACCACGTATTGGGTCAATGCCTATCCTGGCTGGATGGAGGTTTACATCCTCGTTCCATTACCCGGGACCTGGATTGGGGTATCCCCGTGCCGCTTCCCGAAGGCAAGGGAAAGGTCTTGTACGTGTGGTTTGACGCGCCGATTGGCTACATCTCCGCCACCAAGCAATGGGCGCTGGACAATGGCAAAAATTGGGAGGAATATTGGAAAGGGGACGATGTGGAATTGATCCATTTTATTGGCAAAGACAACATCGTTTTCCACTGCATCATTTTCCCGGCCATGCTCAAGGCGCACGGCGAATTTGCCCTGCCCAAAAACGTGCCAGCCAACCAATTCCTGAATTTTGAAGGGCAAAAATTCTCCAAATCCAGAGGTTGGGGCATCGAACAGCACGACTACCTCGAAGAGTTTGCAGATTTTCCCAATAAAGAAGATGCACTGCGCTACGCGCTGCTGCGCAACATGCCCGAAAACCGCGACGCGGATTTCAAATGGGACGACTTTGTGGACTACCACGACAAAGAACTGGCCGACAACTTGGGCAACTTTGTCAACCGGGTGATTACCCTGACCCACAAGTATTTTGGTGGCCAAGTACCGGAACTAAAAATCGACCTCCAGGACAAACTGGCTGAAGTCACTGCCTTGGTGCAGCGCTTCAGCGAGGAGTTGGAGGCCTTTAGTTTCAAAGCAGCCAGTCAAACCTTTTTGGAGATTTCTACCTACGGCAATACCTACTTGCAGGATGTATCGCCCTGGAACATTTACAAAGAAAATCCCGATAGCCCGGTCATCCGCGAGTGTATGTTCATATGCTTGCAGATCGTGGGTATATTGAGCCTGGCGGCGCATCCCTTTATTCCCTTCACCTCGCCACGTTTCCGCAAGCTGATTGGTTTGCCAGAGGTGCAAAATGGGGATTGGGCGGAGTTGTTGCACAAACTGGAAAACGGCCTTGCCATTGTGCCTGCTGGACACCAGGTTGGAGAAGCGGAGGTGTTGTTTCCCAAAATCAACGATCGTCGCGATACAAGTCGCCTGGAGATCGTAAACCGCCAAAAGGACAAACTGGCGGCGATTTTGGCTGCCGAAGCGGAAAGAATTAAAAATGCGCCTGCTGCTCAGGATTTAAAAACAACCGAAGTGACCAATACTGAACTGCCTGCTTTGAAAGAAGTGATTCAATACGAGGATTTTGCCAAAATTGACCTGCGGGTGGGCACCATCCTTTCTGCCGAACGAGTACCAAAGGCAGACAAATTGCTAAAATTGCAAATTGACCTGGGTTTTGAGGAGCGGACGATTGTTTCCGGGATTGCGGAGCACTTTAGTCCGGAGGAATTGCCGGGGAAACAGGTGGTGGTTGTGGCGAATTTGGCACCGCGTAAATTGCGGGGGATCGAGTCGAATGGGATGATCCTGAGCGCGGAGGAACCGGATGGAAGATTGCGTTTGGTGAGCCCGGCGGTAGGGGTGAGCAACGGTAGCATTGTGAAATAAATGCAGGCATTTATTTCACTTACCCACGAATAAATTCATGGGGTGAGGCGGTAGGGTAGCCTCCCACGGATATAACCCACGATTTAAATCGTGGGATTCCCGTGGGTTGGCGGAGTATGGAGTTATCCCAAAACCCTCACCCCCGCCAGATCCTCATCCATAAACAGCAAATTCATCTCCGCATCATACACCGCATTGAAGGCAAACGGCTTTTCTTCCATTAAATATTGATAAACGGTAAAATCGGTTGGAGGGGTGGGCACATTCGGGACATCCGCAAAAGCAATCCATTCCAAATCACCCTCCGGGCAAGGAGGGGGTGGGATAAAATCAATATCCGCAATATAGATGTTGCACTGCCAATTGTAATCTATCGGCGAAGATTCCATCAGGCAACCGCCGTATTTTAATTTTTCTACTTCCAGTCCCGTTTCTTCTTTTAATTCCCGGTGGGCGGCAGTCCGCGGGTCTTCAAAGGGCTCCAATTTCCCACCCACCGGCAGATAGCTACCTACATAAGGTGGCTTGATGCGTTTGAGCAAAAGGAAGTGTTGTTGATGGCGCAAGATGACCATGGAACAAGCGCGTTTAAGGCCGAGTGGAAAAGACATAGCAATTCGAATTGAAAGGTTTTCACCAAATAAACAGTTATTCCTGCAAAAGTTTTTTGTTGATCCAAAAAAGATCGACCCTTTCATCGTGCCCTAAGCACTGTGTTCTCTTTGTTTTTCGGTTGAAAGGGAGTAAATGAAAAAGTTGAGAATATTTTACCTTACTCTTTTGATTTATTGCGTAAAGCATTTTATCTTTGCACCCTAATTCAAAAATTGAAAAAGGAGTTTGCCATGAAAAAAGATATCCATCCGCAAAGTTACCGTACGGTGGTATTCAAAGATTTCTCTTGCGATGAATCTTGGTTGGGCCGTTCTTGTGCTCCTAGCCGCGATAGCGTTGTTTGGGAAGATGGCACTGAATATCCGCTGATTAAGTTGGAAATTTCCAGCGCATCACACCCATTCTTCACCGGTAAGATGAAGTTTGTAGATACTGCGGGCCGTATTGACAAGTTCAATAAGAAATTTGCCAAATTCGTTCAGAAGCCGTAAATCACTGCACATTTGATTACGGTAAAAAAAGTCCCAATCAGGTTTGGTTGGGACTTTTTTTTTAATTTTCGGGCAAACTTTTAAATCGCCTATGTGGCACGTCATTCTTTTTGACAGTGAAGTTCGCGAACAATTGCTTCCACTCACTTTTACCCGACCTGTAGGTGCCCTACGCGTAGGTGCACTGACTATACAAGAAAAATGGAAGCAGTGGCTCAACGCGAAGGTTTCCTTTATTACCCAAGATTATCTTGCCAGTAAATTCCCGATCGAATACGGTGACGAAAACATTGTCATCAACGGCTCCGTGATGCCCTCGGATCGTTTGATCCGCCTGATTCGGCAAATGGAGTTCAACGAGGCCTACCTCAAAGGTGAGGAGTTGATTGTGGCCAAACTGGATCGGGAACAGTTGGAAAAACTCATCCACGATGAGGACATCGACCAACTGCACGTATACGATATCGAAGACACACCTTTTTTAAAAATAGACCACCCCTGGGATATTTTCACGCAAAACGCTGAGGCACTGGAGGAAGACTTCCAATTGCTTACCCAGGGACGTGAATCCCAGCCCATTTCTGACAGCAACCGCATCGTTGGCGATCCCAGCCGCATCTTTCTGGAAGAAGGTGCCGTGGTGGAAGGAGCTAGCCTCAATGTAATCGATGGTCCCATCTACGTCGGCAAAAATGCCGAAATCATGGAGGGCAGCCTCATTCGGGGCGGTTTGGCATTGGGTGAACATGCACAAGTCAAAATGGGCACGCGCCTCTACGGCAGCAATACCTTCGGCCCCTGGACCAGAGTAGGTGGAGAAGTAAACAATTCAGTCATCCAAGGCTACAGCAATAAAGCCCACGATGGTTATCTGGGCAACTCGGTCATTGGGGAATGGTGCAATATCGGTGCCGCCACCAATACCTCCAACCTCAAAAACACCTACGAAGAAGTACGAATCTGGAATTATCCCGCTGGTCAGTTTTTACCCTCTGGCATCAAATTTTGTGGGGTCATCATGGGCGATCACGCAAAAATTGGCATCAACTCCATGCTCAATACGGGTACGGTGATCGGGGTAGGTGCCAATATTTTTGGGGCGGGATTCCCCCGCGCTTTTGTGCCCTCTTTTTCCTGGGGCGGGGCGGCAGGTTTTACAACCTTCCAACTGGACAAAGCCTTTGAAACCGCCGAAGCCATGATGCAGCGCCGAGGCAAGGAATTTGACATTTCCGAACGCCTGATTTTGCTGCGCACCTTTGAGGATAGCTCCAAATACCGCAATTGGGAAAAATAAGCACATGCACATTCCTGCTTGGAAAAGGTACCTGAGTTATCTGGTGGAAATTCACCTGGAAAGTGCCTCGAGCGAGTACAACCCTCACCTCTATGTAAGCATGCGCCGGGGGCGCTATCAACTGAGTACGGCTCATGCCGTGTATTCCTTCGAAGATTTGTATACCAACTTTGCCCGTGCTTTTGAGCAATGCAAATTGGAAGAGCTGCCAGGAAAAGAAGCATTGGTGCTGGGCCTGGGCCTGGGCAGTATTCCTTACATCCTGGAGAAAAAACAGGGACTGGATTTCCACATCACCGCCGTGGAAATTGACGAGGTCATCATCGACCTGGCCTACCGCTATACTTTAGCCGATTTAGAATCACCCATCGATATGATTTGTACCGATGCGGAAATTTTTGTGTCGAGCACCTACCAAAAGTACGACCTGATCTGTATGGACGTTTTTTTGGACGATCAGATCCCTGGGCCTTTCCAGCAAATTGAATTTTTGGAGCAATTGCGTGATTTATTGACTCCGGGTGGGCTGTTGCTCTTCAATATCTTGGCTTTGCGCAAGGCGGATCGGAAAAAAGCAGAACGTTTTTTTGGACAGGTGTTTAAAGCAGTATTTCCCCAAGGGACTTTTATTGAGGTGGAGTTCAATTGGATTTTGGTGAATGATCGTGAGATGTTGCGCTGAGCGTATCCTGAGGTGAATCCTTAAGTGCCTTAGGTTTCTTAGGTGGTGAATAATTTTTTTTAACCACCTAAGAAACCTAAGGCACTTAAGGACTCACCTCAGGAATGATATGCCATAGGCGTTTGCAAGTACCGAAATCTACCTCCACCTCTCCACAAACTCCCGCATCACCGCCACAAACCTCGTCGGCTGCTCATAATGCGGTGAATGCCCACACTTTTCAAACTCAACCTTCATTTTTCGATCCGGTGCCGTTCCCAAGGTATTGTAAGCAAAGCTGGCCAACTCCACTGGTAAGGTTGGATCGTCTTTTCCCCACAACACTAATGCCGGGATGTTGATGCGCCGCAATTCAGGTCGAAAATCCAGCCCATCCGCAAAACGAGCGTCCACTTTATTGGTAAAATAAGCCAAAGAGTAGGGCGAACGCAGCAGCAGTTTGCCGTAATTGATCTGGTTGGTATCGGCCAGGGCTGCGGCGTTGAAGCTGGTGTCCAGAGCTGCCGCAAAAATGTACGGCTCCTTGTCAGAATACACGGGGGCGGGGTGCGCCTGGTACCAATCGACGACGTATTGCCAAAATTCAGGGTCCTTGCCTTCGGCTATTTTAGCGGGAACCCGCTCCAGCGTCCAGTTTTTGACCGATTGAACCTCCAGTGAATCAAACACCGAACCATCTACATCGATCCAGCCTTGTATTTTTTGCTGGTTGTTGTTGCGGCCCAGCCAGGCTGCACTCAGCCCGCCGCCCCAGCTGTGGCCCAGCATGAACAATTTGGGCTCATTAAACTGCTGGCGCACAAAATCGACCACCACATCTACATCCTCCACAAATTGATCGATGCTCAAAGTCGATTTTTTGGGATCGCCCTGAGAAAGACCCGAAAAACGCTGATCCCAGTATACTACGGCGTAGTCTTTTTCCAGTTCGGCAAAACTTTTGGTTATCGCAAATTCATGGCCGGATGAGCCAGGGCCTCCGTGTACCGTGATCAAAAAAACGCCGGATTCCAGGTTGCCTTTGACCCACACCGGCATGGCTGCCCCTTTGTGGCGAATGAAATAATAATTGCCCTCGCTGAGGAATTCTGATTTTTCGCAGGCAAAGAGGCTGACGGCCAGTAATGCCATCCAAAGTAACTTTTTCATAATTAGAGGTTTGGAGCTTGTTTGAGTTCTTAGTTGATGCGGTGAATGAATCCAGCTTGCAGCGCCACATGAGGCAGAGCGAGATTGTTGAACGGCAGTTGCCAAAAAACCTTCGGGCGGAAATAGATCAAATTGGCACTAGTATCATCTTTGCTCAGGTTGTAGCCGATGCCCAAGGTCACCGAAGGCATGATGTCCAGATTGGCGAAAGCCGAGGCCCGGCGGATGTTGCCATTTTCATCGCGTTGGAAAACTCCATCGCCATTGTAAAAACTCAACAGGGTACCTAGACCCAGGTATTGCTCAGTAAAAAAGCCCGAAGTCCGGTAGCGACGCAGGCCAGCGTGTACATCCATAAATACTCCCGTGTGGTTGCGGGCATGTACGTAGGCACCTAGATCGGCGCGGAAGAGAGTGGATACTTTTTTGGACTGGGTTTTTTCCAGTTCCAAGTGAGCGACCAATCCGGGATGGGTGGCCGTTTCACCAAAATAACCCAGCCCCAGGTTGAGGCTTTTTTGAGCCATCAGGCTCGAAGTACTCAAGAAAATTAGTAAGCTTAAAGTACTCCAGCAAGATAAATTCTTCATCAGAACAGTTTGAAAGGGTGAAAAATGCAGTAAACATTTGTGCCCCTATTGACTGGGAAGTTGAAGATGGGGTGGCAGAAAATCTGGCTGCTTTGGCCGAAGTAGAAGGCATTTGGGCTGAAGTAGATAAAAAAGGGGCTGAAGTATGTATGCTAAATGCGAACTATTCCCATAAAAGTTTGTGTAATTTGTGCTGAAAATCCACAACGTGCAGACCCGGCCCTATCCCGATATTTGGATACGTATTATTGGCTCCATTTTTCTGGCCCATTTCATCAAAACGCTTGGGTATTCCGAGAGTTTGTGGGAAATTGTAATGGAGCCCGGTTATTTTTTAGAGGTGTTGATTGGTGCCTTGATCAATTTTGGGGTATGGAGCCTTGTTCGTTGGGTCAGCATCCGTTTAGATGCCCATTACGATTGGTTGGAAACCTCAATGTTGCGCACTTTTTTGCAGGCCACTTTGGGTTTCGTGGTGCCCGTATTGCTTTCCTTTTTTGCGATGTATTTCTTCTTTATCTACGTTGCCGGGGACAATATCTTTAATTCGAGTTGGTTGTATGTAGAATACCGGGTGGTTCTTTTTTTCCTGGCGATGATGAATTGTTTTTATTTGGCTTATTATTTTTATCAACGTTTCAGGCAAATGGAATCTACATTCCAGACGCTACAGCATAAACCAGTGGAACCTCTGACTATGGCAATTGCACCTGCTGCCAGCAATACCACTCCCATCATTATTGCCACCAAAGGCAGCCGCCAGGTGCCTGTACCCGTTGAAGAGATTGCTTATTGTTTTTTGCAGGATGACATCTATTACCTCAAAACCTACGATGAGCAACAATTGATGACCAATGAAACACTGGATGAGTTGGCCAACCTGCTACCCGCTAGTCAGTTTTTCCGCATCAATCGACAGATTCTGGCCAACGCCAAAGCTTGTGCCTCCTTTCGCAGCATCGCCAACGGCAAACTGGAAGTAATGCTCCAGCCCAGTATGGCTGAATCCGCCACGGTCAGTCAAAAGAAAGCGGCTGCCTTTAAAAGCTGGCTAGTCAATCGTTGATTTTTGGCTTGCGTCGACTCAGCAGCAACACATTGCTCACCTTACGTTCGCCGTATTCATCAAAAACCTTGTCGTCACAAGGCATGTTGACAATGCCCGTTTTGGTAGTTCCATCAATCCATAGCGTAGTAGAGCCGCCGCCGTCCAGGTTGATGGCTTCTACACAACCCAGCGCTGCCATCAGTTGGCTCAGCTCGTACAGGCTCATTCCCGCGGCTTCTTTGGCACGCCCGTCTACGGTAATCCACAAAATTTCTCCACTGCGGGTGATGCCCAAGGCGCTGCGCGGGTGGCGAGTGGTATTGAATAAACGAGCAGGTAACTGGATTTTTTTCCCCTCGTGGATGAGCAAAGGCCCGGTCACCATCACATTGTCTTCAGTCAACAAGCGTTTTTCCCAACCCTTGATGCTGTCTCCTTTGACGATTTGCACCTGATTGTTTTTGATCAGAATAGCACTGCGTTGGTGTTCTGCCAAAACCTTACCGGAAGGCCGGGTGGTATCCAGGGTCACCCCATCGATCCGCATCAAATCAACCGAGCCACCGTTTTTAACATCAAAAAAAGTGCCGTTTAAAGCTGCCAAAGCTTTTGCTTGTTGGCCTTGGGTGCTGGTCGGAATTAGGGATTTACCGCCTGAACCAAAGGCAAGATTTAAGGGGCGGTGTCCCTTTTTAATGCGCAGGATATTGATGTTTTGGTTGGCATGAAACAACTCTGCATTGGCAAAATGATGCTGTTCCCATTTGGCCCTTGGGGCAATTTTTTGCGGATGCCAATCCGTTTTTTTAAGCAAAAGCTGGACGCTATCTATTTGTGCAAATATGATTTGTGGCAAAGCGATTAAAAGAGTCAACAAGCGAATCATCATCGGTCAGTTGCAAGAGTTCTAAAATATTTTGTACTTTTCACCTATAAAACATCAGCAGAACGTATCGAGTTATGGATCAAATCAGCATTCACAGCGATAAAGGTGAGATTAAACTGCGTAAAAGTAAAGCTTTGGTCGGGTTAAAAATGACTCAATCGCGGGGGCTTTTGGAGCCAGATTACATCAACAAAGAATTGCACCAAAGCCTGGGCGGCTTCAAAGTGGTGGAATTGAGCATTGAAGATACCAACGTCAACGATAAACTGGATGAGGTACGCGGCAGGGATGAGGTAGAAGTAGGCACCCATGTCTATTATCCAGAAAACAGCGATCGGCCTTTGATCGCTACCGGTGAAATTTTCATCACTTACCACGAGGGTGTCAGTGACGAAGAACAAATGCTTGCCTTGGATGAATACAACTTAGAATTGGTAGAGCGCCGCGAGCCCAACGTTCTGGTAGCCCGCGTGACGGCCAATTCCCCCAACCCCATCAAAACCGCAGGCTTATTACAAGAAAGTTGCCTCGTGAAAAACGCCCAACCAGACATCGATACCGTTCTGGATCAATACTTTTTGCCTACCGACAACTTGATGGGCAGTATGTGGCACCTGCAAAACAATGGCTTTGTACCCGATGCCAACGTTCAACTGCGCCGAGGCATCGATGCCAAAGTGGTAGCGGCCTGGCGCAAATTGGGCAGCCTCGGTTCACCCAATATCAATATTGCCGTGGTGGACAATGGGTTTGACCTGACCCACCCCGACCTCAAAAACAAGGTGATCAAACCCTTTGACTTCTGGAACAATACTCCCCAGGTACTCCAGGGCGATGCTCGTTACACCCACGGCACTCCTTGTGCCAGTGTGGCCTTGGCCGCTTCGAATGGGGTAGGTATGGTGGGCTCAGCGCCCAATGCCCGCTTTATTCCGATCAGTGGCACTTCCTTTACTGTGCGCACCACCGAGTCGATTTTTAACTATTGCGTCAACAACGGCGCCGATATCATCAGTTGCAGTTGGGGTTCTACCGATCGCAACTACCAATTGAATGCCGAAAAACAACAAATCATCGCCAATGCCGCTCGCCGTGGTCGGAATGGACGTGGCTGTGTGATCCTATATGCTGTTGGCAACGATAGTTTGAACTACGTCAATTTCTACGCGCAACACCCGGACGTAATTGCCGTGGGTGCTTGTACCAGCCAGGGTGTTCATGCACCCTATTCCAATACCGGGATGGAAGTGACCGTGTGCGCACCTTCCAATGGCGATTGGCCGATTATTGCGGCCCGTGCCTGGTGGGATCAGGGCGATCCACGTGAACAGGGTGAAAGAAGGTATTGGATCGATGGTTATAGTCGGGGCAATCAGTACAAACATTTTGGAGGTACCTCATCGGCTACGCCTCTCGTAGCAGGTATTTGTGCCCTGATGTTGACGGCCAACCCAGATTTAACTGCCCGCGAGGTAAAGCAAATTTTGATCCAAACTGCTGATAAAATTGGCAATCCCGGTGAATACATCAATGGCCATTCGCGCAAATATGGCTATGGGATGGTCAACGCTGAACGCGCCGTGGCCGAAGCCCTGCGCCGCAGAGGTATCTCGACCCCAACACCAATGCCTACTAATCCACAACCACAGCCGAATCCACAACCACAACCCCGGCCAACTACACAACCACAAACCCAACCAGTGAGTTCAGGTGGCGGCTCTAGCGTATTTGAGGTCAATGTCAACCAAAAGCCTAGCTCCGGTTGGGGGGTACAAGTTGGCGTATACAGCAATTACGATAACGTACTGTCACTCGTCGCCAAGTTGAAACAACAATTTGGACAACCCGTATTTGTGGTCGTGTCCAATCAAAATGGCCGCCAGCTCTATAAGGTAGTGGTAGGTGCTTACGCCAACATCAACGAAGCCAGCATCATGCAAAGTCGTTTGGCGCAGGCAGGATATCAGGGCTTTGTGAAAAATCTAGCAGACGTTTAATATGGTTCTTGCAATTGATATTGGCAACAGCAACGTGGTGGTCGCATTACACGATGGCAATTCCTGGTCGCAGGTTTGGCGCATACCCACCATTACAGAAGCCGAAGCAGCGCTTTTTTATGAAAAACGCTTGTCAGATTTGTTGATGGAAGCGGGGGTATTGCTGGGGCCCCGACCCAGGGTGGTGGTGAGCAGTGTAGTGCCCCAATTGACCCCATCCTTTTTGCGCCTTGCTGAACATCTCTTTGGCCAGCCAGCCCTAAAAGTAGCTCCACCGATTTACCCTAAGTTGAAATTACAAATTGACCGCCCCAATGAAATTGGCACCGACCTGTTGGCCAATGCAGTGGCGGCGCATCATTTGTACCAGCAAGATTGCATCATCGTGGATTTTGGGACCGCGCTTACTTTTACCACGGTCACCGGAGAAGGGCATATCTTAGGAGTAGCCATTGCCCCGGGCTTAAAAACAGCCATTGCTTCATTGTTTCAAAAAACCGCCCAATTGCCCGAAGTGCCCCTTACTTTGCCTGAAACGCCAATTGGAAAAAACACCGAACACGCCATTCAAAGCGGCATTTTGATTGGCTATGTAGGTTTGGTGCGGCACATGTTGGCTGAAATCCGCCGCGAGGTAGGGGAGCAGTACATCGCGGTAGCTACCGGGGGCTTGTCTTCCATTCTTACTCCCTTGCAAGCAGATTTTAACCACATTGACCCGATGTTGACTTTGGAAGGACTGCGCATCATTGCTGAAACCCAGCGTAGCGAATAGCATATGAAAAACCTACAACTTTATCCATCCTCTATTCCTGAAGTCAGTGTCCTAACTGCCACGTTCAACCGCGAAAAACTGCTGCCAACTTGTATCGAATCGGTTATTGCACAAACGTACAACAACTGGGAGCACCTCATTATTGATGACGGCAGCAGCGACGAGACTTTGCAAGTAGTCCAAAAATACCTGCTTGCCGATGCTCGCATCCGCTATAGCCGGCACAGCAATCGGGGGCAATCCCTGAGCCTGAACGTGGCAATAATGATGGCGGCGGGCGAATATGTGTGTATCCTGGATTCGGACGACTATTACCTGCCCAATCACATCGAGAGCCGACTTCAGTATTTAAAAGCCCATCCCGAAGTAGATTTTTTACACGGGGGAATTGTCGTAATTGGCGATGAATTCGTAGTAGATACAACAGACCCCAGCCGAAGAATAAACCTGAATGATTGCAGCGTAAACGGTAGTTTTTTTGGCAAAACGGCAGTCTTCAGGGCGGTTGGTGGGTATCGCAATATAGCGTTTGGAAACGATACCGATCTCTTCGCCAGAATTGAGAAACAACGTTTTTCCATGCAAAAATTAACCGAACCTGAGTACAAAACGATGGTGTATTGTAGAACGGAGGATAGCATCACTGTACAATTTGAAAAAAATTTGAAGACTTGATTCTCACTTATGCACGAGCAAGCGCTGCACCTGCACATCCAGGGACAAGTACAAGGTGTAGGATTTCGTCCCTTTGTTTACCGCCTGGCGCTGGAAATGGGGCTCAAAGGCTGGGTCAACAATGGAGTGGATGGGGTGCACATTGAGGTGTATGGAGCGGAAGGCACCCTTCAGCAGTTTGCCCAGCGGATCGTAGCCGAAGCACCTGCCCTGGCCCGCATCACCGCCGTTCATCAGCAAATTTTAGCAGCTCAAACCTTTCCCGATTTCAGGATCATTGCCAGTGAAAACCTTAGCACCCCTCAATTGTTGCTGACTCCCGATTTTGGCTTGTGTGCCGATTGTAAAAGTGAACTGCACCAAGCCCAAAACTTTCGCTACAAGTACGCCTTCATCACTTGCACCAATTGTGGGCCACGTTATTCCATCATTACGGGTTTGCCTTACGATCGGCCACTGACCACCATGCGGGATTTTCCGATGTGTCCCAATTGCCAGGCGGAATACGACGATCCACTGAATCGGCGCTATTATGCGCAGACCAATTCTTGCCCAGCCTGTGGCATCCAGTTGCAATATGTTGAGGGTGAAAACGATACATCGGAAAACAATGAAGTAGCCTTACAAACTGCCATCGCAGCATTGAACGCCGGAAAAATAGTCGCAGTGAAAGGCATCGGTGGCTTTTTGCTTTTGGCGGATGCCACCAATGCCAACACCATCCACTTATTGCGGCAGCGCAAACAACGCCTCAGCAAACCTTTTGCACTGTTGTATCCCGACTTGGAATGCCTGGCATCTGATGTGATTGTATCTTCACAAGCCCCCGCTGCCCTGCAAAGCCCGGTGGCCCCGATTGTGCTTTTACCTCTACAACCGCAGCCAAAAAGCGGTGTTCAAGTTGCCGCTCTTGCACCTGGCCTGCGCCGTTTGGGGGTGATGTTGCCTTATGCGCCTTTGTTGGAGTTGATCAGTACCGCTTTGGGCCGCCCTTTGGTGGCCACCAGTGGCAACCTCAGCCATGCGCCCATTGTGTATACCAATGAGCAAGCTTTGGAACGATTAGGTGGGATTGCCGATGGAATCCTTTTGCATAACCGGGAGATTGTGGTGCCGCAGGACGATACTGTGTTGGCCTTCACGCCGATATCGCAGCAGAAAATTGTAATTCGCCGCTCGCGTGGTTTGGCACCGACCCTGCTTTTGCCCCATTTTCAACCACAAAATGGCCTATTGGCGATGGGCGCACTGCTCAAAAGTACCTTTGCTTTTACCCATCAAAACAACCTGTACTTGTCACAATACCTGGGGGATTTGGAGGATTTTGATACGCAGCAAAATTACCAACACACCCTACAACACTTACTGACTACTCTGCAAATGGAACCCACTTGTATTTTGGTGGACTTACATCCGGCTTATGCTTCCAGTCAATTGGGGCGAGAAATCGCCGAAACTAGGGGTCTGCCCGTCGTAACCATTCAACACCATCTAGCCCATTTTGGCGCCGTTTTAGCAGAGCATGATTTATTGGAACAATCAGAATCTGTGCTCGGGGTTATTTGGGATGGGGTAGGGCTGGGTGGAGATGGCCAGATTTGGGGCGGTGAGTTTTTTATGTACCACAAAAAGCAGTTTGACCGCAAAAGCCATTTTCAATACTTCCCGTATTTTATGGGGGATAAAATGGCCCGCGAACCCCGGCTTGCAGCTTTGGCCATTTTGGGGCCGGATCCGATTCTGGAAGTTAAATTCAGCCCTACGGAATGGGCGAATTATCAAGTGTTGTGGCAGAAAAAACACGTGGTACAGACCTCCAGCATGGGGCGCATTTTTGACGCGGTGGCGGCTTTATTGGGCGTTATGGATGTTCAAACCTATGAAGGGGAAGCGGCTCTGCGACTGGAAGAACTGGCCTGGACGTATTGGCGGGCTGAGCACAACATGCCAGCCCCATATGTATTTGGAGAACACATTTCTACTAAAGGCCTGCTCTTACAAATCTTAGAAGATTTGAAAAATGGACTAGCTGTCAACTTTATTGCCTTCAAATTCCATTGGTCTTTGATTCATCTTATTGATGAGATAGCCAAAGATGTACAAATACAACGCATTGCCTTTTCGGGAGGGGTATGGCAGAATAGCTTACTGGTGGATTTGGCGCTGAGTCAATTGCAAGGGTTTCAGCTTTACTTTCATCAGGAGGTTTCGCCGAACGATGAGGGGATTGCACTGGGGCAGTTGGTGGTGTTTGGGCAGCTGCATAATCCTAAAATAAACGCTCATCAATCATGAAACGACGTCAATTCATCCAAGAGGCCAGCCTACTACTCAGCGCATCTACCTTGCTCACTTCCTGCCAAAAAGAAGCCATGTTTCCCAACAAATCTGTCATCATCATTGGAGCAGGTATCTCTGGCCTAACTGCCGCTAAAACCCTAAACGAACGAGGTTTTCAGGTAACGGTACTCGAAGCCCAGGAAAAAACAGGTGGCCGCCTGCGCAGCAATCGCAGTCTTGGTATTGCCTTTGACGAAGGCGCCAGCTGGATTCATGGCGTCAAGAAAAATCCCATCAGCGATCTGGCTCAAAAAGCGGGCATGAAGACTTTTGAAACGGTAGATGAAAGCCGAAAATCGTACGACGTCGGCGGCGTATTGCGCAGCACTACAGTATATGACGACACTGAAGACAAGTTGTACGAAATACTGGACACCTTGACGAAAAAAGGCAGTGCCACACAGAGTTTCGAAACCGTTTTTAAGCAGCTATACCCCACCTATGCCAACGATCGCCTTTGGAAGTTTTTTCTCTCTACCTATATCACTTTTGATACGGGTGACCTCAATAAGTTATCCTCACTGCTTTACAATGAAGGAGAGGAATTTGGCGGGGTGGAAAAAATTGCCACCAATGGTTACGATACCATCACCAACCATCTGGCTAAGGGACTAAACATCCAGCTGAATCAACGCGTAAGTAAAGTAGATCACAGCGAAACGAAAGTGCAGGTAAGCCACAACGGAAAGATCAGTACTGCCGATTATGTGATTGTAACCGTGCCTTTGGGCGTTTTAAAAAAGAACAGCATACAGTTTATACCCGCATTGCCTACCACCAAACACACGGCTATTCAGAAAGTAGGCATGAATTGTGTGAACAAATTTCTGCTCACCTGGGATCGTGCCTTTTGGGACGACGTACAATTCATTTCTTACACTCCTGAAACCCCTGACAAGTTCAATTACTTTGTCAATGTCAAAAAAATTCATCCCACCGTCAACGCTTTGATGACCTTCGCGTATGCCGAATATGGCCGATCCACGGAATCGATGAGTGATGCCCAGGTGACCAATGAAATCATGGCTCACCTTAAAGACATCTATGGCAACAACATCCCCAATCCGCGCAATTTGCTACGCACCAAATGGGACAGCAACGAAAACAGCTTTGGCGCTTATTCCTACACCGCCGTTGGTACAGAAATGCGGCATTTTGACGATTTGGCAGAAGAAGTCAACGATCGTCTTTTTTTTGCGGGCGAGCATACGGAGATCGATTATTTTTCCACTGCTCATGGTGCGTATTTGAGTGGAATTCGGGAGGCAGAAAAAATCATTGCATTGCAATAATTCACCTTTAACCCACACAATCGACTGTTTTCCAACCTTTGTATAAGCACTTCGATACTAGTGCTGTATTTTTCAGCACAGTTTTTACTGAATTGACCATTCAAAACACCACGACGATGAAATCACTCCCAATCCTGGCAATCTGCCTGATGCTTTGTAGCGGCTTAACCGCTCAAACCCAGGTCGAAAACAGCAAATCTGAATTCGAGCAAATCACCGCTACCCTCATGGATTACATCGAAGGTACCGCCAATGGAGAGCCCGAACGCCTGCGCAAAGCCTTCCACCCCAACTTCAATTTGTACACCGTAACTGCGGACACCCTCATGACGCGTTCCGGAGAAGCTTACATCAAAGGTTTTAAACCAGGAGAAAAAGCCAACCGCATTGGGCGCATCATTTCGATCGATTATGAAAAAGATGCTGCTACCGCCAAAGCTGAAATAGTAGTACCCAATTGGCGGATTTTCACGGACTATTTTTTGCTGATGAAATACCAGGGTTCCTGGAAAATCGTACAAAAAAGTTACACCTGGCGGCCGTACCCCAAACCGGATGAGAAAAAATAGCAATTCAATGTTTCTTATTTGGAAATTTTGAGGGAAAAACGTTTAGGCAACCTCCCTTTTCAACGAGCAAAATCACCAAGAATAGGGACAAAACACTGATTTTTATCATGGTTAGGCAGAATTAGATCGAATAGTATTGTAGCAATATTTAGATCGCTTGTCCATAAATTTTGCCTTCCCTATGAAATACATCAGCGAATACCGTGATGCGGATTTAGTTGCCCAATACCTTGAAGAGATTCGGCATACGGTCACTCGCCCTTGGACCATCATGGAGGTTTGTGGCGGTCAAACCCATAGTCTGGTCAAAAATGGAATTTTGAACCTATTGCCGCCTGAAGTGCAGATGGTGCATGGCCCCGGCTGCCCGGTTTGTGTGACCCCGCTCAATTTGATTGACAAAGCGGCGTACCTGGCTGAAGAAAAAGGGGTAATCCTTTGCTCTTACGGCGACATGATTCGGGTGCCCGGCTCCAAACGCAGTTTGCTGGAATCCAAAGCACGCGGCGCCGATGTCCGGATTTTGTATTCACCCCTGGAAGCCGTCAAGATTGCCCAGGAAAACCCAGACCGAGAGGTGGTCTTTTTTGCCGTAGGTTTTGAAACTACTGCTCCCGCCAATGCCCTTTCGGTCATCCATGCCCAGCGGGCCGGGGTGCCCAATTATTCGATTCTGGCCTCTCACGTGTTGGTTCCACCCGCCATCGAAGCGGTGATGAACGATCCTGATTCCAATATTCAAGGCTTTTTAGCGGCAGGGCACGTCTGTGCCATCATGGGCATCGACGAGTATTTCCCACTGGTAGATCGATTTCAAATTCCGATTGTTGTGACTGGATTTGAACCCGTGGATTTGGTACAAGGCATCCTGATGACTGTTCGCCAATTGGAAAAAGGTGAACATCAGCTGGAAAACCAGTACAGCCGGGTAGTCAAACCCGATGGAAATCCCGAAGCCCAAAAAGTCATCCAGCGCATTTTTACCATTGCAGACCGGGAGTGGCGCGGCATTGGCGTGATTCCTATGAGTGGCTACGAAGTACGCCCGGAATATGTTGCTTATGATGCCAACATCAAGTTCAATGTCAACATCGAAAAGGCAGCGGAAAGTGAGGAATGTATTGCGGGCCTGGTGTTGAAAGGCATCAAAAAGCCGCAGGAATGCCCTCAATTTGGTCGCGGCTGTACCCCTCAGATGCCTTTGGGCGCACCAATGGTATCCAGCGAAGGAGCCTGCGCCGCGTATTACCATTTTTCACAGGCTATGGAAGCAATACCTGCATAACAACGCAATGGAAACACTAAAAATGGAATTGCAATGCCCCATGCCTCAGCTCGATTTTGAGGTGATTACCCTGGGGCATGGCAGCGGAGGGCTGCTCACCAACAAACTGCTGGAGACAGGGGTATTTAACCTGTTGAAAAATGAATACCTGGATCAGCACCACGATGGCGCCACCTTCAGTTTGCAAGGGCCGCTGGCCTTTTCCACGGATAGTTACGTGGTGTCGCCGATCTTTTTTCCTGGAGGCAACATTGGTGAATTGGCAGTCAATGGCACGGTCAATGATTTGGCGATGTGTGGGGCCATTCCACGTTATTTGTCCCTGGCATTTATCCTCGAAGAAGGGCTGATGATGCAGGATTTTTGGGAAATTCTGGTCAGCATCAAGTTTGCCGCCGAGCGCGCTGGCGTCCAAATCGTCACGGGTGATACCAAAGTGGTCGAGCGTGGCAAAGGGGATAAAATTTTCATCAACACCTCTGGCATCGGCACCCTGCACCCACAGGCCCAAATCAGTAAGTCCAGGGTACAGGTAGGTGATCGCATCCTCATCAGTGGCAACATTGCTGCGCATGGCATCGCGATCCTGAGTTTGCGGCAAGGCCTGCAATTCGACAGCGAAATCCAAAGTGATACCGTCAACCTCAACCATACCGTAGCCCGTTTGCTGGATCAGTTTGGCGAAAAAATCCACTTGTTGCACGATCCCACTCGTGGCGGGGTGGCTACAGTGCTCAATGAAATGGCCCGCGATACCCGCCTGGGTGTAGAAATTTGGCAAAAACAACTACCCGTCGCCGAAGACGTTTACGGTGCCTGCGAATTATTGGGCCTCGATCCCTTGTATGTAGCCAATGAAGGTATTTTTATGGCCTTCGTGGCCCCAGAAATAGCGGATGCCGCTTTGGAAATGCTGCGTGCAGATGAAAATGGAGTAGAGGCTGCCATCATCGGTGAGGTAGTCGCCGCGCATCCGAAACAAGTCATTCTGCACAGTTCAATTGGCGGAAAAAGGGTCGTGAACATGCCTTTGGGTGAGCAATTGCCCCGAATTTGTTGAAACTATTCATTTATATCGTTCCCTCACATCAGAGCTAAAATCGACTTTTATGCTTACGCTTCCTTTGTTTTTTGCAGCTGTAGTTGGTTTTGGCCATGCCTTTGAAGTGGATCACTTGTTGGCGGTGAGCAACATTGTGACCCGGCGCAAAACGCTTTGGGAAGCGCTCAAAGATGGGATTTATTGGGGACTTGGGCATACGTCAACCATCCTGATCATTGGCGTTTTGATGATTTTGGCCAAACTGGGCATCTCCGAACAAACCTTTCATTTCTTCGAGGCCGGGGTAGGGGTGATGCTGGTTGTGCTGGGCATCCAACGCATCCGCAAAACCTGGGAACACGAAAAATGGCACGCCGACCAACACCATCACTTGCAAGCGCATGACCATCGTCTGGCTTATGGAGTGGGCCTGGTGCATGGCCTGGCTGGAAGTGGAGCCCTGGTTTTATTGGTCATGACCGAAATCAAAGAGGCCATACCCGCAGTACTCTATCTGCTGGTGTTTGGGCTTGGTTCCATTGCCGGGATGTTGCTGGCTTCGGGGGTGTTTATCCTACCTTTTTCACAAAAACTTGCGGGTGCTGGGGCCTGGCGTTGGCGTTTTACGCTGCTGTCTTCGTTGTTGTGTATGATTGTGGGAGGGAAAGTTATTTGGGAGAATTTGATGGGGGGGTGAGTATTGTCTTTTCAGCTTTTTAAATCAAGGCCATCCAAATGCTACCGAAGAATGGTCGTGTACAACAAGGAGAATCAATACAACCGGAAAGGGCATTTTGCGAGCTTTGAAGCAAAGGTGCCGAATTGGTGGTATGATTGGTTGGATTGAGGGGGGTATTTTTGAGATGCAAGCCAGACCAACGTGGCAGTCCGTTTTTTTTATGATTTCTCGCCTGGTGGAATTCCTAACCTGCATCTAACATCTTGTAACCCGCCGCTTTATCGGCGGGCCTAAACGTATCCCTCCCCTCATATCTATCATCTTTTCCGGAGGCTACATCAAAAAAATCCCCCTGTGCATTGCCTAATTTCAATGGCCTGTGATCAGAACATTGCGCAAATAATGAAGTTGCTTAAAGGTGGAAGCTCTTCTTATGCGGTTAAACAAAGACTATTTACCCCCGATTTTGATTGGGCGGATGATTATTATGCGGTTTCAGTTTCACAATCGCAAGTAGAGATGGTGCGGAATTACCTGAAAAAGCAGGAAGAACACCATCGGAGAAAGACTTTTGAGGAAGAATGTCAGCTTTTTATGGAAAAATATGGATTCATCCGGACGCTGGGCTAAAAGATGATTTGATGCGCGCTCTGGAAAAGATGATAGATGTGAGGGTAGGGGTGTGCCTAATCCCGCCGATTAAGCGGCGGGTTACAAGATGATAGATGCAGAAGTGGGTTGTTTTTAAACTGGAAGCATCACCCAATGACGAGGAGGTAGCGTTGGGGCCAGGCCAATTCCTCATTTGCATAAATTTTAAAAAGAGCTTAGCTTGGGAAAAAACAGCCACATGGAGTTCCAATATATTGTTTCTGATCCTGAAATTTTGAGTGGCAAACCCATCATCAAAGGTAGCCATATCAGTGTGCAGTTGATCCTGGAATGGCTGGCCTCGGGAGCTAGTATCAAAGATATTGTTGAGGAGTTTCCGCACCTGCCTTATGAAGGGGTACAGGAGGCGGTGCTTTATGCTTCACGCTGGATGGAAAATGAGATCATCATTGAGACTAAAGTAAGGGCATAATGATGATTCAGCCCTCTACTTCAACCTCCCCAAAACCTTCACCACCCCCTCATCACTCGGATCCAACTGATTCGCCCTTTCATAGGCCCGAATGGCCGCCGCCCGATCCTGCATTTTAAGGTAATAATCCCCCCAACGGGCAAACACAATCGCCGATTGAGGGTGTTGCTCCTCGGCCAGTTCCAGCAACATTTTTGCTGCCGCAAAATTACCTACCGGTTTGCGATTCAGCAATTCGTAAATTTTGTAGGTGATTTGATACACGTTGAGTTGTTGCGTGCGGATCAGGGCTTTGGCCTCTGGCAGCCTTTGGGCATTGATCAATTCCGTGGGCGTGAACTCGTCGGCGGCCATGCGGAGGATGGGATTCGTTTGGTAAGCCGACTGAAAGGAGCTGGACCGACCTTGCGAATCGAAGCGGAAATGCGCTTTGACATTAAAATCAGTCAGCACAATGCTGTCATTGGCAATGGGGAAACAAGGAATCGGCGAACCAGAGTTGATGACCTGGATCAGATGGTCTCCTTCTCTTTGGAAGGACATCACCTCATCCGGGCCCAGTCGGTAGCGACCTACCACCCGCTCCAGTTCAGCCTTCGTCCATTTGCTCGGCTGAACTGCTGGCGGTAAAAAATTGTGCCAGCCGTAAGTTTGGGCAATGGCCCGGCGAATCTCCTTGCCCAGGCCATTAAAATCGTCTCCCGTGTTGAGCATGATGACTGCGCCGTAGCCTTCGGTAATGTTGCCAATCAGGTAGGCTACGAAACCAGCATTTACCCCCGTGAACTCAAAATAACGCCCTTGCGGATCCTGATTGTCGATGCGCTGGAGTAAAAATGGCCCGACGCCGATTTCTTCCCGAAAACCACCTTCGGATACTTTCGCTACCGGCGTTACCATAGTTTGAGCACTGGCCGGGCTCAGCACTTTTCCCTTCCCCCGCAAAGCTTGTTGGATTTCAATGAGGAACCGGGCCAGATCGCTGGGTGTGGCGTACAAACCTGCGGCGGCTTGCTGAGGATACACGTAGGGCATCCCTTCGTACCAGGATGCGTAGGAGTAACCCCAGGCCGCTTGCGCCTGAAACTTGGAGGGTAGGGGCTGCGCAAAGGTGCTTTGGGGCATGCCCAAGGGCTGGAACAAAACTCGGTCACACAAGGCTTCAAACCGTTCACCACTCACATCCATCAGTGCCATTTGGGCAATCATACTGCCGCCGCCCGAGTAGCGAAACTCCTTTTTTGGCTCGCTGTTGACCACCACGCCCCGACTTTCGGCATTGGGTTGGCCAGATAAAATGTCGAGGATGCTCGGCAGGTTTTTATTGTCAGGGGTGAAGCCAAAATAAGAAGTTTGGGAAGTGCCTGCGGTATGACTCAAAAGCATACGCAGAGTAATCGGCGTTTGGCGGGTGTAGTCATTTTCCGGGATTTTCCAGGATTTGAGGTACTGGTTGATGGGTTCGTCCAGGCTGATTTTTTGCTCCTGGATCAATTGGAAGGCCGCCGCTGCCATCACCAACTTGCTGATGGAACCCGCTGAAAACATCGTTTGGGGAGTAACTGGTGTTTTTTTCAAGGTATCCGCCAAGCCATAACCCTTGGCCCATTCCAGCTTAAAATTGTTGACTACTGCGATGCTGACGCCGGGCACTTTGTAATGCTTCATCCGCTCATAGATATTCCAGGCGGGGAAACCCTGCACGGGCACGTAGGGGATGAGGCCATTTTCGACACTTTTGATACTGGTTTTTACCGAGGCAGCTTGCCCAAATAGTACTACTGAGCAAAGCAGCAAGAGGCTCAGGGAGTTCAATTTTTTTTGCATGTAGCTATTGGATTAAAATGATGCTCAAACCTACAACGAATGGGTTGTGTGGGCGCTTCAAATCATGATTTGGGCGCAAAAGAATAAAGACTATATTGAGTTTTAGTTTTGTTTAAACTTGTTGCGCTTGCAAATTCAGGTTTATCTTTAGGGGGATAAGCTCGATTCTTACATCTGGAGGTAAACACATGCTTATGAAATCAAGAGTACTCACTCCTATCTTTCTCTTTTTTACCATCTCCATTGGTTTGTACCCGCTCGTTTACTTCCTATTTGACATGAGCAATGGTTTGATGAACTCCAAATCTGCGCAGTTATTAGGCAATCGTTTGTGGCAAGTCGGGTTTTACACCCACATTACTTTTGGTGGCTTGGCGCTGTTGAGTGGCTGTACGCAATTTTTATCCAGTTTGCGGCAAAAACACTTGTCTTTGCACCGCAGTTTGGGCAAGGTTTACGTAGCATCGGTCATGTTGAGCGGAGTTGCAGGATTTGGCATCGCCTTTGCCGCCAGTGCTGGGGTTTGGGCACAAATGGGCTTTGCCGCTTTGGGCTTTTTGTGGCTCTACACTACGGCCAAGGCTTTTCTGGCCATTAAAAAGCGAGACATTGCCGAACACCAAAACTGGATGACCCGCAGTTACGCCCTGTGTTTTGGGGCGGTGACCCTGCGTTTGTGGATGCCCCTGTTTTTGGGTGCTTTGGGCATGAGTTTCAGCATCGCTTATCCGATTATTGCCTGGCTCAGTTGGGTGCCTAATTTAGTGGTGGCGGAATTGATCATTAGGCGTGCAAAACCTAGCCTGGCTTAACGAACTTTTTTGCCTTGTTTTTGTATTCTTGCAAAAAGAACCACCATGTCCGCATCCGCAGAAATGCCCTATTTCATCAAACCTTCGCTCAATCTTGACACAGAGGCCAAAAAAGCCGCTTACGAACAAGCCGTAGTAGCCATTGATGCCAATCTGGAGGGAGAAACTGACCGTATTCTCAAAATGGCGACGATCAACTCCGTGCTCAAAACCTATTTACCGTACTACTATTGGGCTGGTTTTTATGTGGTTAAAAATGGCAGGCTTTCGGTAGGGCCCTATCAAGGCACTTTGGGTTGTTTGCACATCGAATTTGGCCGGGGAGTATGTGGCAGAGCGGCGCGCGAGCAAAAAACGCAGTTGGTGGGCGATGTTCATGCGCTGGCGCAAGGCAGCGAGCACATCGCTTGTGATCCGAATTCGGCCTCGGAGATTGTGGTGCCAGTACTTGACGGCAAAGGTGAATTGATCGCAGTATACGATGTGGATAGTACCCAAATCAACTCATTTGATGCACTAGACCAGTTCTATTTGGAAAAAATAATGGAGCGACATTTTCGGCGGGAGGCACTGGATTGAGTAAAGGACAAAAAAAGAGGGAGCAGTTGCCTACTCCCTTTCTTGGTACATTACAGTTAGCCCTTAAAACTGTTTTATATTTCGAGGAAAACAAATTCAAAAAAATGGAGGGGCTTCCAAATCGGCAACTCCCCCCCACACACTATGAAACACTAGATCTTTAATCGGTTGAGATGTTTATCTAATATTCCAATAGCGTGCCAAACTTTGTCGATTTGGATTTTTTTTTAATGTTTTTTAAAAATTTTCTGACAAAAAGATTTTTCCGTTCCACCAGCCCTCTTCAATGATGGCGTCGTTCTTGCGGTAAAAGCGCAGGGCGGGCTCGTTCCAGTCCAAAACTTGCCATTTCACCATGCGGCAACCTTGATTGCGGGCTTCCTCCAGAAAAGCATCAAATAATTTTTGGCCCAAGCCATACCGGCGATGCGTTTCTTTCACCACAAAATCCTCTAAAAAGAGCATTTTGCCCTTCCAGGTGGAATAAGCGACGTAGTACAAAGCCATGCCCACCACCTGATTGTCCATTTCAGCGACGATGGCCTGGAAAACGCTATTGCTAAAATCACGCTCGTACTCCTCAATGGTGGCAATGAATTCTTCTTCAGCTTTTTCATATACGGCCAGATCGCGGACCAAATCGTGGATGGCGTTCAAATCAGCGTGGGTGGCTCTGCGGATGATGATTTCCATATTTTTTTTGATTGAAATTGATTAGACTTGTTGTAATGGGAGCGCTTGAGCTCAAAAATTAGGGATTTTTTTCCTGATTGAGGCTTATTTTTGAGTGCGTAGCAGCGCTACGGACGAGAAAATAAACGAAAAGCAGGGAAAAAAGACCATTTTTGAGCCAAGCAGTCTCCCGTTACAACAAGTCTATCAGACTTGCGCAGTTACAGCAAACAAACTTAATAGGTAATTTTCCCTTTCCAAATCAAAACTGTAAACATGTTCAAACGGATTAAAAAAACCACAACTTTTACACTTTTTTCACTACTGCTACTAAGTGGCTTGTTTTCGGCATGCCAAAAAAAAGAGGTAGCCGATACCATCTTTACCAACGGTAACATTTACACAGTGGATGAAAAAAATCCCAATGCGGAAGCCATCGCGGTCTTGGGCGAACGGATTTTGGCGGTGGGCAGCAATGCCGAAATTGAAAAACTGAAAGGCCCCAATACCAAAACGGTCGATCTCGGAGGCCAGTTCGTCATGCCCGGCTTTATTGAAGGGCACGGGCATTATTCAGGTTTGGGGCAAAGTTTGATCAACTTGAATTTCCTCAAATCCAAAAGTTGGGAGGAAATTGTCCAGGCCGTAGCCGAACGCGCCAAAACCGCCAAACCCGGCGAGTGGATCATTGGTCGCGGCTGGCACCAGGAAAAATGGTCGAGTACGCCCGATCGCAATGTGCTGGGTTATCCCTACCACGATGAACTGAGCAAAGTGGCTCCCAACAACCCCGTCTTGCTCAGCCATGCCAGTGGCCACGGCTTATTTGCCAATGAAAAGGCCATGAATCTGGCGGGCGTGAGCGCCGAAACACCCAGTCCTCTTGGCGGCGAAATTGTACGCGACGACCGAGGCAATGCCATCGGAGTGTTTGAAGAACGCGCCATGCGTGTGATCTACAAAGTGTATCAGGAATACCTAGAAACCTTATCTGAGGAAGACCGCAAAAAACAATGGCTGAAAGGCATTGAACTGGCGCAAAAAGAGTGCCTGGCCAAAGGAATCACCTCATTCCAGGATGCGGGATCCAGTTTTAAAGATCTGGACTGGTACAAAGAATTGGCCGAGGCTGGCAAATTTGATGTGCGCCTCTGGGCGATGATCCGCCATTCCTCCAAAGACATGGAAGGCAAACTCAACAGTTTTCCTTGGATCAACCTGGGCAATCATTATTTTACGGTCAATGGCATCAAGTCGGAAGTGGACGGCGCGTTGGGCTCGTTTGGAGCCTGGTTGCTGCGCTCGTATCAAGATAAAGCTGATTTTGAAGGTCAAAACACCACTTCGGTTGATGAGGTGAAAAAAATTGCGCAAATGGCACGCGAGCACAAACTCCAGCTTTGTGTACACGCCATCGGCGACCGCGCCAACCGCGTTTGCCTCGACATCATGGAGGGCGAATTGAAAAAAGACCCTCAGGGCAAAGAGCTGCGCTGGCGGATCGAACACGCACAACACCTGGACCCTGAGGATATTCCCCGCTTTAAAAAACTGGGCGTAATCGCGGCCATGCAAGCGGTGCATTGCACTTCAGATGCACCTTTTGTGGTCAAACGCCTCGGGGAAGACCGCGCCCGTAAAGGGGCTTATGCCTGGCGCTCACTCCTGGATGCAGGTGCAGTGGTGACCAATGGTACCGATGCTCCGGTAGAAGATGTGGATCCACTACAATCTTTTTACGCTGCGGTAACCCGCAAACGCGCCGATAGTGGCCTGGTTTTTTTCCCTGAACAAAAAATCACTCGCGAAGAGGCGGTGTATTCCTATACCATGGCGAATGCATATTCAGCATTTGAAGAGAAGGACAAAGGCTCGCTGGAAAAAGGCAAGCTGGCGGATTTTGTGGTGCTGGATAAGGACTTGATCAAATGCCAGGACGAGGAGATTCTGGCCACGAAGGTGCTGAAAACTGTGGTTGGGGGGAAGGAGAAGTATAGCAGAAAATAGGCTTGAGGTAATTTGATTATCAATCAATTAAGGCCTTTTTTGATGGTTTTGAGTGAAGAGTTAAGAATACATGACTTAAGACTTTAGAAGTGGGCTACCGCAGCGACTTGTTCGGCCTTTTAGGTCTAAGTCGCTGCGGT
>NZ_JBGSLK010000039.1:0-34004 GCF_041740695.1 Haliscomenobacter sp.
CGATGCGCCCACCGAGTCAAATCTTACTACATCCGCTTTGCCGTCGCCAGGACAAGTATAACGGGTGGTCAAGCCATTTGGCATTTGTACCCGACCGCCATTCGGCTTAAAGCGAATCGTTTCGATGAAGTTGTCCGACAGGTCGAAACAACCCGAAGCCAAGGCTGCCGTCGCCGCATTTTGGCCTACTTTTGCCAGAAATCTGCCATTAAAAGCAAGACCCCAAATGCGACAAATACCTTCGCCAGCACCTTCTAAGTCAGCCATATCACCACCAGGTGTGGCCAAAATGTTGTTTTTATCATCCGTGATGATGTAGCGGTATTGACTACCTTTGGTTCCTACGGAGTCAAAGCGTACTACATCTGCTTTGCGGTCACCCGGGCAAGTATACCGCATAGTCAAGCCATTGGGCATTTGTACCCGGCCTCCATTTGGTGCCTCAGAACGGAAAATTGTAATGAAATTTTTGGAAACAAAAAAACAGCCATCCGATAATTGAGTGCCTCGAGCGGGTTTACCTGTAATGTCTCCTCTCAATTGATCTTCGGCACCTAAAGACACGCCGTATACTCGGCATATGCCAACTCCTGCTTTTTCAAAATCAAAGCTGTTTCCAGTAGTTACACTCGTCAGGATAAGTCCTTTTTCATCGGTAATCAAATAAACGTAGCGTCCTCTTGCATTGCTAAAAAATCGAAGGACGTCTGGCACTCCATCACCAACACATACGTTATTGTTGTCGGGAGTGTAGATGAAAGAATAGCGTTGGCATGATTGAGCCTTGGCAAAAGTTGTTGCCACCAGGCACAGTAGACTAAACAATAATAAGCGGGTAAAAATGGGTAGATGATTCATGAAATTTTGGTTTGGATAATTTTTTAAAATAACATTTCAAATTTAACCTTACTATTTTTCGTTTTTTAGCTCCTTATTTGCCGATGTCCTGCAAATGACATCGCACCGGTAGTCAATCATTCAGAATGTCCCTGCACGGACTTAATAATGATTTTTCACTCGTTCCTGATAACAGCCCTAGTCAGTTGTTGAATGGCGCGTTGTCGGTAGTGTATTTATTTTATAATTTTTTCACAGCTTTTTGCTGTGTTTTCAAAACAAGCACTGAACTAGAAACTCGAAAAATTGTTATTGCTCCAATCAAGATTTTATCACCATGTCGTACGAGCTGCTTAAACAAGTAATTGGACTGCTGGAGGAATTCGAGCAGGAGAGGGGGAAAAGTGATTTGTCGACCTTCGCGGAATGGCTGCAAACCCGGGTTGCGGAAGCCCCGGAAGAATTGCCCCACACCCGTTGGGATGATTACGCTTCCGACGTGGATGCGCACATTGCCATGAACATTGGGGTGCTCAACTCCCACGCCAAACACTACATCAAAACGGCCTTAAAGGATACTGAACTAAAAGGAATCCAGGATTTTACTTTCCTGGCAGCCCTGGTGAGCCATGGCGATCTGCGCAAAACAGACATCATTGCCAAAAACATGATGGAGTTTTCGCCAGGCATGGAAGTGATTCGCCGTTTGTTGCGCAATGGTTTTATACAAGACTACGACAACCCTGAAGATGGGCGTTCACGTCGCGTTTCCATTACCCCAGCTGGCCGGACTGTGTTTGAACAAGCAATGCAAAACATGCAAAACGTACATCGGGTGGTAGCCGGAAATTTGACTACGAAAGAAAAAGAAATGGTCCTCCTAAAATTGCGCAAACTCATGGCGTTCCATCAGCCCATCTGGGACAATGAATACGGGGAAGATTTGGAGAAGATTGTGGAGCGGCATATCTTGTGAAAGTTCCAGAGTTCCAGGGTTCGAAGGTTCCAGGGTTAAACCAAACCTTGGAACCCTAACCCTGGAACTTTGGAACCCAGAAACCTTGGAACCTAACCACAACCATGAAAATAGTCATCGCCGCCGATTCCTTCAAAGACGCCCTGCCCGCCCAACAAGTCTGCAACGCCATTGCCGACGGGATCAGAAAAGTACAACCCAATGCTGAACTGGTCATTTTTCCCCTCACCGATGGTGGAGAAGGGCTGGCAGAAGTATTTGCCCACCATCTAGGTGGCAGTGCCGTACAAATGAACGCCTATGACCCCCTCGGGCGAGACGTAGCTTGCCAGTACATCCTTTCGGCCAATGGTGAAAAAGCCTTCATTGAAATGGCCCAGGCTTCCGGCCTGCAACGCCTCAGTGAGGAAGAGCGCAACCCGATGCTCACCAGTACTTATGGCACCGGCCAAATGATTGCCCACGCGCTGAATAGTGGGGTGCGTCACATTCTGCTGGGACTGGGTGGTAGTGCGACCAATGATGCAGGAATGGGGATGGCCGCTGCGCTCGGCTACGAATTCCATACCGCTCAAGGCAAGGAATTGCTGCCCCGTGGAGAATCACTGGCCGCGATTGAAAGAATTGAGGTAAGTCAAGTACATCCTGCACTGGCAGAAACCCGTTTTGAGGTATTGTGTGATGTCAAAAATCCGCTGTATGGCCCCATGGGTGCTGCCTATGTATTCGGCCCTCAAAAAGGGGCCAATGCAGCCATGGTAGAGCGGCTGGATTTGGGGCTGCAACACTTTGGTGCTTTGTTGGAAAAAACCTTTGGCCAGGATTTCGCCTCGCCTCCCGGGGCGGGTGCAGCGGGGGGTATGGGTGCAGCGTGTTTGGCTTTCCTCAAAGGGGAGTTGCACCCAGGGATTGATGCCGTGATGAACCTGACCAATTTTGATGCTGCGCTGCAAGGAGCAAATTTGGTTTTCACGGGTGAAGGTCGTTTGGATAGCCAAACCCTGAGTGGAAAACTGGTGCGGGGTATTTGTGGACGTGCAACTCAATTTGGAATACCCACCATCGCACTTTGTGGCGCCATTGATGCCGATCAGGCCTTTCTGGACCTGATTGGGTTAAAAGCTGCTTTCGCAATTGGTCGGAAAGTGCAAATTTTTGATGATGCGCTGGCGAGTACGGCGGAGAATTTGGAGTTTGTGGCCGAGCAGGTGATGCGGGTAGCGGTGGCATTCACGCCACCGAAGCCTGCTCTGACTTAGGCTTCGGCGGCGATTTCCGTAAAATTTGTGGTTATTTTCTAGTTCCCTTTACCTACCTATATTGTTTTGATTCCAATTCTACAAGTTGCCATACAATGTGAGTTATCATCTTTTTGAATTGAAAGCAATAACCCACTTTGTTCTCCATTTACCGCTGAAAGAACTCCATCATTTTCAAAAGTTATAGGGCAAATCCCCATTTTTTTATAGGGGTCTTCAGTTGAAAAAAGATGGTCGCAAAATTCTTTCTCAAAGTAAAGTTGGGAGTTAATATTCTCCTTATCGTTTATAAACACTTTGAAATGAATATGTGGAACCCTACCAATATACCAACAAGGAATAATTGTGGTAAAAGTTACCCAACCGTTTTCATCAGTTCTTTGAAGTCCTCTTAAATATTTACTTTCCACAACTGGGGAAACAGTGTACTCCCCATTGTCCTTTTTGGTTCCATTTTCCCCAAAGAGCATGAACATTTTCCACTCATCTTTACTGATTTGCTCAGGATAACCGCTATAGTTACCCTCTGCATCTGCTTGCCAAACTTCTACAACTGCATTTTTTATTGGTAAACATTTTGGGTAATCAATGATTTGCATTTTTAGTTGAAGTGGCTTGCCTTTTTTGTCTTCTACAATGTTACTCCTTTCAGGTGAAGGAAAGTAAAAAGGCCCTTCAACTTGTTTGGTTGTAAGTACACATACCTCGTTTTCATTAGGCGATGCTGACACCTTTACATTAGGATTGTCCGGAAATGTAAATAGAAATTTTCTGAGCAGTTGCCGTCTGAAAATCCAAGCTGTTAAAACACTACCCCCTAAAGTCCCTAATGAATACCAAATGAATTTTCGTCTGCCTTGCTTTTTCATATGCTTTGCTGTTGATTTAATAAAATTGCTTTTGCGGTCTTGTGGTTGATCGTAGAGAATAGGGCTTTATACCCTATTACTCTATCAATAATTACAGATTCTATTTTTTCGGCGTTTCTACTTTTGGCTGTGCCATCAAATAAGCATATATTGCTTTTAGTGCCTCATCATCCTGGGCAGCGATATTCTTCCAGGGCATGAATTTTTGATCCATCACCGTACCATCGGGTCGAGTGCCTGTGCGAATCGATTGTATAAAACCTGCCTCACCCCATTTTGGCAAATTCCCAGCTTGGGTCAAATTCGGGCCCATTGGGCCATTGGGGTCGTGATTGGGCGCGCCATTCAGTTGCTCGCCATGACATGCCCTGCAACCACTGACCTGTACCAGATAGGCGCCGTATACTCGGGGGTCTTTTCTTGGGGGAGTGCTTTTGAATTTGGCGGTATGGTCCAGGTATTCCACTGGAATCAGTTTGCCAAAAGCCCCCATTTGGATCAATACCTTGGCGAAAGGGGTAAAACGGGATTGTTCCCAGTCCTTTTCCACCGCCGGAACCGTTTTCAGGTAAGCAATGATTTGGCCAAGGTGCTCTTCACTCAAGGCATGAAATTCGTTCGATGGCATGATCAGCAGAGGGCGACCATTTTTGCCAGCCCCATGCCGAATGGCTCGGACCCAATCGGCATCGGCATAATTGCTGGTCACTCCTGCCGGAGTCAAATTTGGTGCAATCAATATTCCAAAAGTAGGGTCATTGAAAAATTTGGAACCCTCCAGTTGTTCCCCGTGGCAATGGGTACAAAGGTTGTTGACCCATTTTTTGCCTTCGGCCACATTCATTGAATCCACAGGGATTTTGATGCTGGCCGTTTGAATGTTGTAGGTTCTATTGAGGCGCTGGTTATAAGTGGCATTCATCAGGAAAACTGCGCAGGTCAATACCAAAATGAGTCCTCCGAGGACAATGCCGATCCATTTGAAGATTTTTTTCATAGCAAAAGATTCTAGGCGTTAACAATCCATGTTTTGTTCCGAAGAACAGCACAAAGATGCCCTTGAATCCAGCCATAAATACAGCGTAGAATTGTGTAAACCCGCTACGTAGATTTGCGTATTTTAATACCTAGTATGACGCAAAAAATTACTTCCCGATTTTTTTTGAGGCTTTTGAATAGGAAACTCACTTGAAATGAAGCGTTCGACTTCCTATTCAAAACCCAAAATCGGGAAGTTAATTTTTCTGCGTTAATTAGATAAGCTTGTGCCGAATGGCAAACTGCACCAATCCAGCGATTCCTTTAACTTCCAGTTTTTGAATCAGGTTATTCCGATGGGTATCTACTGTGCGTGGGCTGATGAAAAGTTGAGCGCCTATTTCGGTGCTGGAAAACCCCTGAGCAACCAACTTTAGTACATCCAGTTCCCGTTCGCTCAGGCTAGCTAGCCCTGCATCATTGTTTGCAGTTGGTGCTTTTGCCAGGCTCAGGGCTACTTCTCCCGCGTAGTATTTTTCACCCCTGTACACTTTGGATATTGCCGAGGAGAGTTCTTCAACGGAGGTGTTTTTGAACAAAAAACCATCCGCTCCATGCTCCAGCGCTGCTTGAATGATGCTGCGTTCGTTGAGCATGGTGAGCACAATGACTTTGACCCCAAAGTACTCCTGTTTGAGCTGGATCAGTGTTTCTAAACCATTCATCAAGGGCATTTCGTAGTCCAGTAAAACCACATCAGCACGTCCCAGGCGGCGAAAAGCCTCTAATACTTCCCGGCCATTCGCTGCTTCGGCCAAAATCTGAATGCCCGGAATTTGTTCCAATATGGCGACAAAACCCTTGCGCACCAAATGATGGTCATCGGCAATGATTACTTTAATATTGGGTTCCATGTTTACTGATTACTGAGTCATTGAGCGGGATACGAATCACCGAAATGGTTCCGTTTGGCTGGGCCGATTCTGTTTGAAAAACACCACCGAGGGTATTTATACGACTCAGAATATTGAGTATGCCCATACTGCCTTTAGACCTGGCTTGTTCAAAATCGAAACCACGACCATCATCTTCCATCCTCAAAATCAAACTACCGCCCGCTAGGTACAATATGACCATCACTTTGTGCGCCTGAGCATGTTTGATGACATTATTGAGCAATTCCTGAGCGACCCGATAAATGCCGATTTCTATTTTTTCATCCAAATGATCGGGCACCAGACTGCTTTCAAATTCGTATTGCAGGGCAGTACCTTGCAAGGTATTGCGCAACAACATTTCCAAACTGGGTGCCAGGCCGTGTTGCTCCAGCATTGGGGGCAGCATGGTGTGAGAAATATTGCGCACTTCCGTACAAGACTCATCTAGTTGTTCGGCCAATTGGCCTACCTGCTGGGCCTCCAAAGGGGCAATACTGGCGATTTTGTGTTGTAAAGCTGAAAAACCCAATTTCAAAGCGACCATTTCCTGGGCAATGCCATCGTGTAAGTCTTTGGCAATGCGTTTGCGTTCAGATTCCTGTGCTTCGATCACTGCACTAAGTCCCAATTTTTGTTCCTGGATGATGGCCGCATCCAGTTCCACCTTTTTGCGCAAACGGAAGCGGTTCCAAAACAACCAACCCAATAAAGCAAAAGCCAAAAACCCAAAACCAAGTCCCCAAATCCAGGTTTGTTGCTGGAACAATTGGTTTTCCTGTTTTTCGAGTCGGAGTTGCTGTTGGGCAATTTCGGTTTCCTTTTTTTGGGTTTGGTACTTCGCTTCCATGTCGGCAAGCACCTTGGTGTTTTCAACCGTGAATAAAGAGTCATCCAGGGCCTGGAATTTTTTGAACCAAAAAAGTGCTTTTTGGGGCTGACCTAATAATTCATAGGAATGGGCAATCTCCTCGTAATAAACAGCAAGGGGATCCATCAACTGAAATTTCTGCATAAGATCATATCCTTTAAATGCATAAGATAGACCTTTAGAAGCTTGCCCTAATGAATTGTATACTGCGGCGAGATTGACATATGGAAACACCAAATTGGTCTCCCGCTTAGCTTCTTGTAAATATTGAATGGATTGTTCACATTTGGGAATTGCTTCCTGGTCCTTGCCCGTCTCATGAAGCAAATGGCAGACTCCTCCAAGCATAACTCCCGCTACAAATTTGTTGTCGTTTTTAATCGCCATGGCGATGCCTTTGTAGAAGTAGTCCAGCGATTTTTCATAGTCTTTTTTGGCACCGTGGGCCACAGCAAGATTATTGTAGGTAAAAACGGTGCGGCGCTCATCGCCCGTTTTGAGTCGTATCTCCAATGCTTTTTCCAAATACTCAATGGCTTTATCGTGCAATTCGGAATCTGAATAAACATTGCCAAGATTGCTGTAAGCGGAAGCCGCATTTTCCAAATCGCCCATTTTTTCCCGGAGTTTGGCACCCAGCAGCAGGTAGTATTGTGCTGAATCATTTTGGAAAAAATCCTGGTAGGTTCCGCCAAGTCCATTGTAAGCATCTGCCTGAGTACCTTGGTCTTTTATTTTTTTTCCGATTTCGAGTTGCTGTAAAAGCGTACTAATAGCCGCTGCTTTGTCCCCTTTATCCTGAAAAGCTTTGCCACGGATGTGTAAGGCTTTGGCTTCTCCCAAAAGGGATTTTGCCGCTTTAGCCATTTTTTCCAAAGTATCGGCATAAGCCAAAGAAAGGTCCAGGTCCTGCATTTGTACTTCACCGGCCAGCGCGTAGTACAACTCGATTTGTTGGATTGGGTCTTTGGACCGGTTGAATTCTCGGCGCAGACTATCTGCCAAAGGGCTCTGAGCGATGCAGAGGGTCCAGCAGATAGCCAAAAACAGGGTCAACGGTATTTTTTTCATCTTATCCCGTTTTTATGGTAAGGGAAGATGGGAATAGAGCATTGGTTTTGTGTATTTCCTTCTTGCCTCTAATGTACAAAAAATTGAATTTTAAACCCAATTATCCTGGAACAAGCGTTTGTTTTGAACCATTTCCTAATTCCAGGATTTATGGAATAAAAACTACCTTTGTAGTGGGGCAAAAAATGAGTTTTCATTTTCTCTGGGCCAAAGAATTAGCGAAGACACTTGAAATGAACCGTTTACTTGCGCTAATCCTTTTGCAAAATGAAAACTTATTTTTTTATCGCCCCTTTGCGCCACGCAAGCCATAACCAGCTACGTATGACCAAAAAAGAGATCGACCAGAACCTGAACGAAGACAACATGAAGCTGCAATTGGCCCGTTTGCAGCACCGTTTGGAGAAAATCAAACTCGGCGGCGGAGAAAAACGCATCGCCCAGCAGCATGCCCAAGGCAAAATGAGTGTACGCGAGCGGGTCAACTACCTCATCGACGCAGACTCCCCCTTTCTGGAAATTGGCGCTTTTGCGGGTTATGAAATGTACCCCGATGAAGGCGGATGTCCGGCTGGTGGTGTAGTGGTGGGCATTGGGTATGTTCGTGGCCGCCAGTGTATGATTGTGGCCAATGATGCCACGGTAAAGGCGGGTGCCTGGTTTCCGATCACGGGCAAAAAGAACCTGCGCGCTCAGGAAATCGCCATGGAAAACCGCCTGCCGATCATCTATTTAGTAGACAGCGCCGGGGTTTTTCTGCCCATGCAAGACGAAATTTTTCCCGATAAAGAACATTTTGGCCGCATCTTCCGCAACAACGCCAAGATGTCGAGTATGGGCATTCCGCAAATTGCGGCCATCATGGGCAGTTGTGTGGCTGGTGGCGCGTATTTGCCCATCATGTCGGACGAGGCGCTGATTGTGGAGGGTACGGGGTCCATCTTTTTGGCCGGGCCTTATCTGGTTAAAGCGGCCATTGGCGAAGATGTGGACAAAGAAACCCTGGGAGGCGCGAGTACCCATAGTGAGATTTCCGGGGTGACCGATTATAAGGTGCCCAATGACCAGGTTTGCCTGGATACCATCAAGGATTTGGTGGACAAAATGGGGCATTTTTCGAAGGCAGGTTTTGATCGGATAGCACCTGCTCCGCCCGCAGTTGTGGAGTCAGAAATGCTGCGCATTATCCCCAATGATTCTTCTAAGCCTTATTCTACGGTGGAGCTACTCAAATGCCTGGTTGACGATTCCAAACTCACGCAGTACAAGGAACAATACGGCAAAACCATCATTTGTGCCTATGCGCGCATCGATGGCTGGGCGGTCGGCATCGTGGCTAACCACCGCGAGGTGGTGCGCAATGCCAAGGGTGAAATGCAATTCGGCGGCGTGATTTACTCCGACTCTGCCGACAAAGCCACCCGCTTTATCCTCAATTGCAACCAGAAAAAGATACCTTTGGTCTTCATGCACGATGTGACGGGCTTTATGGTAGGTTCACGCTCTGAGCACGGAGGCATCATTAAAGATGGGGCTAAAATGGTAAATGCCGTGGCCAATTCCACGGTGCCCAAGTTCAGTATCGTGATGGGAAATTCCTACGGTGCAGGCAATTACGCCATGTGTGGCAAAGCTTACGATCCCCGCATCATTGTGGCCTGGCCTACCGCCAAAATTGCCGTGATGGGTGGTTCTCAAGCAGCCAAAACCCTGATGCAAATTCAGGTCGCTTCCCTCAAATCCAAAGGGGAAGAACTGGATCCTGAAACGGAACAACGGATGTTCAACGAAATCAAAGACAAATACGACCAACAAACTTCACCCTACTACGCAGCCGCCCGCCTTTGGGTGGACGCCATCATCAACCCGCTCGAAACCCGCAAGGTCGTTTCAATGGGCATTGAGGCGGCGAATAATGCGCAAGTGGAGAAGTTTAATGTGGGAGTAATACAAAGTTAGGTTGAGGGAGGTTGAGAAGGTTTAGGGAGGTTTAGGCTACCGCAGAGGCGCGGACATAGTCATTGTCTAAGTCGCTGCGGTAGCCTAAACCTCCCTAAACCTCCCTAAACCTTCCTCAACTTCTCAACTTATACCAATGAAATTCATCGCCAAAACGCTCGCCGGCCTCGAGCCCGTGCTCGTAGAAGAACTCAAAAGCCTGGGTGCCGAAAACGCTCACCCAGGCAAACGTGCCGTTTTTTTTGAAGGGGACATGGAAATCTTGTACCGCGCCAACCTAGAGTTGCGTACGGCATTGCGCATTTTGGTGCCCATCAGCGAGTTCAAGGTGCGCAACGAGGACGACTTGTACCATAAGATCGGCAAAATCGACTGGTCGGAATACATGAGTGTGGACGATACCCTGGCGGTGGATGCAGTGACCACTTCCGAAGTCATCCGCCACTCCAAGTTTGCGGCATTGCGCGTGAAGGATGCAATTGTTGATCAGTTTCGCAAAAAATACGGCAAACGCCCGGATGTCAATACCGAATTCCCCACCCTGCGGCTCAACCTCCACGTTGGCGACCAGGATGTAACACTCGCCCTGGATAGTAGTGGCGAATCCCTGCACAAACGCGGCTACCGGGTCGACAGTGTGGAAGCCCCCATCAACGAGGTACTGGCGGCCGGGATGATCCTGCTCAGCGGCTGGCAATGCGACAGCGATTTTACCGACCCCATGTGTGGCTCGGGCACCTTGCCCATCGAGGCGGCCATGCTTGCGTATAACATTGCGCCCCAAATCAATCGCCAGAATTTTGGCTTCATGCGTTGGGAGAATTTCGATAAAAAACTGTGGGAAAAAGTAAGAGAAGAGGCCGTCCTTGGCCAAGTTGTTTTCCAGCACAACATTTACGCCTCCGACATCGATTTTAAAGCGGTCAACAGCGTAGGGTACAACCTCGAAAAAGCGGGCATGGAAGGCAAAGTCCAGGTCACTCGCGAACGTTTTGAAAACGTCCTGCCCCGCTCCGAAAGTGGCATCCTGATGATGAACCCTCCCTACGATGAACGCTTGGAACTGGAAAACGTACAAGATTTTTACAAAGGTATCGGCGACACATTCAAAAAGAACTGGGCAGGCCATTCCGCCTGGATCATCACTTCCAATCTGGAAGCGGTAAAAACGGTGGGCTTGCGCCCTTCCCGGCGGATTCCGCTGTTTAATGGGAAGTTGGAGTGCAAGTTTTTGAAGTATGATTTGTACGCGGGGAGTAAGAAGGTGAGGGAGGAAAGAGGAGAGATGAAAGATGAAAGAAGAGAGATGAAAGATGAAAGCGGGCCGATCAAAGCGGATCAGGCAGAGGTTAAAAATGAAAAAGTAAGCGGGGATGATGATTGGTAGGGTGGAAGCTGCACTGGTTTGCAGACCAATTCACAATTACGTTTCGGCCATTGAAGTCTGCTGATTTTCAGCCTTTTTCAGTAGTTGGGTCTTTATCTTTCCTGCTGACCAAAAAATAAAATCAAGGCGTTTGGTATCACTTAATTGATATCCTGGATATTTTTGATCGAAAGCGGAAAGTAGGTCATTTAGCAGATTCTCCCGCAGAATTTGCTCATATCCTTTCAAAATCACCTCATAGCGCAACAAATAGGCTTTTATTTTTGCTGTGGCATCGCCTTGCGGGATTGAATGATAATCAAACATCTTGGCCACCTCGCGATCATAAACCGGGTATACTGGATTAAGGGTGCTGAACATTTTAGTGGTAAAGGAAAACTGGATGCTTTCATATCCCTTTCTGGTTTTGAATTTTTGCAGATCAACGAGGGTTTTCTCAAAATCAAGTTTAAAATCTTCCCGACGATCTTGCATCAATTTAAAATACCGCACTTTAAAGTCATCCGTCAAACCAGCATTGTCTAGTCGGTAATAACTACGGTAAACAAATTGAAAAAGTAGGTCTTGGGTCAGGTCATTGTTTTTGTCTTGAGCCCGGTGTTGGATGAACTGGTATACGGTGATACTTTCGGGATTGAGATTATCCAAAATAGCATCCTTGTACGCATTCAACCAGGTAATTGTGTTTCTCATTGAAGTTTGGTTTTCTATAAATCTAGATATTTAAGCCTCTTCTTGAGGGTTTTGGTCCAATATTTTCTTTTCCCAATTCAGCAAGTCTGACAACTTGTAATAAGCGCGAAAAGAGTTGTTAACCCTAGGTTTTGGTTTATGAGGTAACAGAATGGTTTGTTCTGACAAAACCAGTACCTGTTTTTCATCATCAGGTAAAACTTCACCCCAATTGTTATTCTGTTGCATATAATCCACATAGTTGCGCACGCGTTGTCTGGTAGTTTCAGAATACCTATCATCTTCAAGGAAAGTCTGATAATCTTTGCTAAAATTAAGGATGATGATTTCTTCAATTTTATATAATTTTTCCATCTCCCCACCACCACTTTTTCTAAATGTAAGATATAGTGGCTTTTGTTTGATTTGATAACGCCCTGAGTTGGGGCATTCATAAACGTGAAAGTTATTGATTGCTTCATTTGACCAATCCGCCGTAGGAATTGAAAATACTTCTTTTTCGTAAAAATACATGGCTCCATTAATTTTAGTGATGAATTGAAAATAGTCGTTTAGCAATTCGTTTTCGCTTTTATCCATATGGTAGAAAAGCTTGATTACATCATTCCAAACAATCGCGCCAATTTGCCTAGCTGCAACATAAGTGGGATATTTGGTAAGGGTAAACCCATAAATATTTTCAGCGTTAAATGCTCCAACTTCTTTAAAGGTATTGGGTTGCAGGTAGTTCTCGATTTGCGCTGAAGCAGCCTCAACTGAAGTATTTTTGTTAAGGCTCTTTGCTTCAATCATGATCATTTTATAGGGCTTTCCCCTAGCATACAGACGAATGACAATATCAGCTCTGAATTGTTTCCCTGTAGTTGAAATCAACTCTGCATTGATAAGTGTCTCGTCGACAATCGCCCATTCTATTTCCCCCACTTTAAGTTTTATTGCTCTTAACTTAAAGAAGGCTTTCAGCGCTTCTTTAGACTTGCTTAGTACCAAGGCTAAGCCTTTAGTTTGTTGCGTTTCACTATTACCATCTATCAAATCAAAAATACTTGAGTGTAACCTATTGTAAAGTCTAAATGTAGTTTTCATGATGGTATATTTTTAATACAAGGTATGTACGAATACTTTTCCAAAAGGTTACATCCATCGTTAACTTTCTAAAAAATTGCTCATCTGGTAATTTTATTCTATTTCTTTTAGCCGTCTCTTTCAAACTAATATGTCCTGCTTCACGATTGTATCAAAAATTAAATTTAATATTTTTTGATTTATTTTATTTATTTTAAAACTTTTATTATCTTTGTAGAACTAATTCCCACTTCATGAAAATTTCCAAAGACGCCTTGTGGAAAGGCATTATCGAAAATCTGATTGACGATTTCATTGCCTACTTCTTTCCAGATTTAGTGAAAATCATTGATTTTTCGCGGGGTTTCGATTTTTTGGATACCGAATTACAAAAACTGATCCCAAATAGTCCAGGCCAAAAGCGGCATGCTGACAAACTCATTAAAGTTTGGTTCAAAAATGGTGAGGAAGTATGGTTTTTGATTCATGTAGAAGTACAAGGGTACCAAGACCCCCTGTTTGCACTACGCATGTACGAGTGTATATACCGCATTCGCGACAAATACCAGCGTCCAGTAACAGGATTGGCTATTTACACAGATTGGGATCGAACGTATCATTACTCCCAATTCCAGGAGTCTTTTCTAGGTTCTCAAATTGTTTATTCGTTCAACACCTACGTATTGCGCGACCATTTGCCAGCAGAATTAGCCAAGAATCCAAATCCTTTTGCTGCAGTAATGGAAGCAGCTTGGCAACATCTGGATAAGCCAAAAGATGACCAGAGCCTAAGAGAGATGAAAATCGACCTGATCCGGCGACTCAAGTCCCGCAGTATTTCCCGCGAAAAAATCAGCTTGATCATCGATTTTATTCGCTACTTTGTACCCTTTACAAATTCAGAAATAAGTACTAATTTTGAACAAGATTTAATGACCATCACCAATTCAACTATTCCAATGGGACTTCGTGAAGCTATTTTGGAGGATGTTAAGCAGCAGGGTATTGAACAAGGTATTGAGCAAGGTATTGCCACTGAAAAGTATGAGTTTACTAAAAAACTCTGGGAGTTACAGGAGTTTTCATTGGAGAAGATTGCCATCTTGGTGGACCTCCCCAAGGAACAAGTCTTTGAGATCATCCTTGCGTTGCTACAAGCTAATGGGCAATCTATGGAAGAAGCGGAACAGCAAATCAAGGCCTACCAAACCAAATTTGTGCCTTAGCATTCACAACTTCGCCCCAAAAAACACCAGCGTCTCCTTCCACATCTCCGGTGTATACTCATGCCCTACGCCATCATATTCCAGGTGTTTGAACTGTCCAGTTTTTCCATACAAAGCATACACTTTTTCCAAAAAACCATTGATGTAATTGACTCCTTCCAGCGGTGCCATCCGGTCACTTTTGCCCGACATGGTGAGCAGGGCACGTGGCGCAATACAAGCCAATACTGCCTCATTGTCAAAATGCCGCAGCAAGTCTTGCACGTAATAGTAGATGCCGTGTGAACCCATCCGCCCCAGCTTGATCAGTTCTTGATTGCGCACAATACAAGCCACAGCTACGGTTGCCTTCACGCGGTCATCTACGGCAGCCAGCCAATAAGAGCGCAAGCAGCCCATGCTCATGCCCACTGCACCGATCCGGGCCGGATCTACTTCGGGACGAGCACAGAGGTAATCCAGGGCCATTTGGTCGTCGCGCACCATACTACCCCAGAAACTGCGGCCTTTGAGCAAATTGATCCGGGCCCAGGTGAGTTCTTCATTTTTGCCTTTTTCTTCGGGGCCATTGGGGCCTTTGCCCGAGCGTTCTCCGAATGCGTAGGAGTCTATCGCCAGTACGACATAACCTTGTTTCACCAAGCCTTCACCGGGGCCGCTGTCATTGACCCAGTTCAGTTTGAAGAGTTCGTCTTTGCCGTGGGCGTAATCGCCGCCATGGTAGTGGTGGTAAAGGATGCCGGGGGCTTTGGGTGCGCGTTGATCGGGGATCAGCAGGATACCGGGTACAGTGGCGTCAATGCCGTTGAAAAATTCAAAGTATTCGATGCTGTAGCCTGCACGTTTTTCAGTGCGCAGGATTTTAGCTTGAATTTTTGGGCGAGCGGGAAGGGCGCCGAAACAGGATTGAATGGTTTGGCGCACGGCTTTGCGGCCTTTTTCCCAGGCTTTGGCGGAGTTGGGCAGGGGGAATTGGGGATATTGGAATGAGACGTCCTGATATGGAGTGCTGCTCTGGGCTAAACCTTTAAGAATGAACAAAAAACTAAAGGCTACAAATAAGGTGCAGGCTATTTTTCGCATAACAATGAGTTGATTTTTTGAATTGACCAAGTCCTGTCTAAGGTGATTTCTAAGGTGCCTGTGGTTTCTTAGGTGGTTCAAATAAAAACTCTTGGGCGCAAGCGCGAAGAGCACGTTTTTTCTTCACCACCTAAGAAACCACAGGCACCTTAGAAATCACCTTAGACATAGTTTGCTTTGACCTTACTTCCGATTGTAAACCTTAGCAGACACCTCTGTAGCCAATTCCACCTCTTTCTTCGCCTGCTTCAAATCGGTGTTCAACAAACGCACCTCCGCCGAGCGCTGCCCGCTGATGTGCAGCAACAAGTCCATTGGCCCTTGGTAGCGGATGCCATCCAGGGTTACCTGTTTGCTGTTTTGCACTTGCATCAAACGTTTTTCCTGCGTGAACAATCCAATGTTTTTGAGTTGAATGTTTTCTGCTTCCACACACACCAGGCCCTCGGTACAACTCAGGTTGGCGTTTTCAATGCTAATGTTGCGGATGGGCATTTCAGGGAGGCCGCGGATGAGGATACCCGTTGCAGCGCCTTGACAAACAATGTTTTTGATGTGAAAATTGCGGAATTGAGGCGTGCCTTCATCCAAGGGTTCCGCCTTCATTTCGGGCAACACATTTTTTTCGCCATTCAGGGCTACCGGATCTTTGGCCATGTAGTACATGTCGAAGAGGATGGCTTCGCCAGGGATATTGGTCATGTTGATGTCGCTCACATAGATGTTTTCCACGATGCCGCCCCGACCACGGGCGGTTTTGAAGCGCAAACCAACATCGGTGCCGAGGAAATTACAATCCGAAACGAATAAATTGCGCACCCCACCCGACATTTCCGAACCTATGACAAATCCACCGTGTCCGTGAAAAACGGTGCAATTGCGCACGATTATGTTTTCGGTGGGTACGCCCCGTTTGCGGCCTTCGGCATCGCGACCCGATTTGATACAAATGCCGTCGTCGCCAGTGTCGAAAGAACAGCCTTCCACCAGGCCATTGCGGCAGGATTCCAGATCCAGAGCGTCGTTGTTTTGGCCATACCAGGGGTTGCGTACAGTCACGTTGCGCAAGGTGATGTGTTCACAAAGCAAAGGGTGAATCGTCCAGGCTGGCGAATTCTGGAAAGTGATACCTTCCAGCAACACTTGCGTACAACGGGAAAGGGAGACCATATTGGGGCGGAGAAAGTCCTTGAACTCATTACAATTATTGAGGTTAAATCCGGCCGAAAGGATGCCCGGCTTTTGGATTTTCACCCCATTGAGGGAATTTTGCGAAGGATACCAGGTGCGTTTTTCTTCATCCAACACCCCACCAGAAGCGATGAGTTTTTTCCATTGCGCCTCGGTGAGTTTTTCTTTTTTGACCTGCCGCCACACCTGTCCGGCACCATCCACCATGCCTTCACCTGTGATGGCAATGTTTTGGGCATCCACCGCAGAAATCGGGGCTTGACAACGGATGGCGTCTTGGCCTTCCCAGGTGGTTTGTACCAGGGGATAATCTTCCCGTTTGTTGCTGAATTGTAATAAAGCGCCCTTCGCAATGTGCAAATTGACATTGCTTTTGAGCACAATGGGGCCAGTGAGCCAAAACCCGTTAGGAACCACCACTACCCCACCCCCGGCTTCGTTGGCCAGGGCAATCGCCTGATTGATGGCGGCGGTGTTGAGGCTGATGCCATCGGATTTTGCGCCATAACGCTGGATGTTGAAGGTATCCTTACGGAAAACGGTAGGGGCTATTTTGGGTAATTCGAATTCCAGTTTATCGGCAAAACGGGTCGTTTTGAGCAAACCCAGTAGCGGATTGCCAATTTCTTGAATGCCTGCTGCGGCCAGACTGGCCATCACACTGGCACCATATTGCGAAAAATGAGTGTCGTCAATTTTGCCCTCCGGAAACTTGGGATACATCTTACCAGGCAAATGCATAAACAGCCGTTTGGAGCCTTCCACACCCATTTTTTCAATCACAATGCGGCTTTGGGCATGCATGTCGATCAGTGGAACCCGTAGTGCTTTGGCTACTTCCTTTACCACTTGGGGATATTCACCGTGGGTGTCCACAAACTGGCCTTTTTCATCAAATTTGCGGCGCATAATGGGGGTCAGTAAGATGGGCTTGCCTCCTTTGGCCCTGGCCTCTTCCACATAGCGACTGAGGTTTTTGCGGTAATCGGTTTGGGGAGCGGCATAACGGGTGGAGTCGGTATTTTTTTGGTCGTTGTGTCCAAATTGGATCAGCACCCAATCGCCTGGGCGCATTTGTTCCAGCACTTTTCCCCAACGGCCTTCGGTGCGGAAACTTTTGGTGCTACGGCCATTTACGGCGTGATTTTGTACCTCAACGGCTTCCGAAAAGTATTGAGGCAGCACCATCCCCCAGCCCGTTTCGGGCGCATCTGTAGGGAGTTTATTGGCCATGGTGGAGTCGCCGATGAGGAAGATGCGGGTTTTGTCTTCGCCGGAATGAAAAGCGAGGAAAGAAAGGCAGAGAAAAAGGAGGAGGATATTTTTCATGGTGCAGGACTTTTTATGGAGTTATAAGTTATGAATGATGAGTTATGAATTCATAACTCATCATTCATAACTCATCATTCATTTTTCACTTTCCACTTCGGATAATCGATTTCAATCAATTTCGCGGGCCAGTTACCATAATAGGCATAGCCCGTCCGGCGCTCATTTTCGATTTCCGCCAAAGTGGCCTTGGGTTGACTATCACGGCCCACAAAAAAAGGTTGATTGGTTTTTAGGTCATAAAAACGCGCCCAAAGTGCTGAATTGGGATCGGCCACCACTACGCGGTCTTTGCCTTTAGGTTGATTTGGATCAGCGATGTCTTGTAATTTGAGGCCTTTGATTCTGACTGCATCCAGCCAGGCCACTCCAGCGTGAACGGCTTTTTTCACCGCATCCGAAGGCTGTTCAATGGCCATCAAAAAACGCAGGATACCCACACTTTCATTGCCGCTAAGGGAAGGCAATTCAAACGCACGAGCTTTGGCTGGTTGTAGGGTTTTGCTGTCGTGTTGGGCACACCAAACTGTCAAGGTGGTTCCCTGATAAAATTGAGTCTTAAGGATACACTCGATGCCCTGGTCTACCGCTTTTTGTGCATCAACACCCAATGTTTTTTGCAAGGGCTCAAAGTGCTGTTGGCCAGTAGCGGTGTACTTCATCACCCAAAGCACATCGATCATGGCGTGGTCATTGTAAGTGATGTGCTTGTGGTAGCCACTGGAATCGGGGTAAAATTGGGGCCAACCACCAGCCTTGTTTTGGGCCTGGAGGAGGTGACGCACGCCATTTTCAGCAGCTTTCAAGTAAGCAGGATTTTTTGTTTTGGCATGCGCTTCCATCAGGTATTTGATTTCGCGGGTTGTAGCCTGATCGTCGATGGTGGCATCGAGTTTGTTCTTTTCACTGAGGAACTTAGTTTTTTCACTTTCGCTGAGGGCTTTGTTGTAGTTGATGGCGTTGCCACCGGGTTGAGGCCAGCCACCGTAGCTGCGCTGAATAAGCAGCATTTTTTCGGCAATGGAATCCTGGACTACGGCCACCGGATTGGACGCAGAATGGGCTTGCTGCTGCACCTGGCAGCCACTCGTCAATACAACGAGTGGCGACCATAGCAGGGCAATCGTGATGCTTATCTTTTTAATCGTCATAATCTTGAAATAAATCAACGCAATACGTCAACTGGTTGTGGGTCCATATCGGTGTATTCCTGGTTTTCGCCCGCCATACCCCAAATGAAGGAATAACTACTGGTACCCGAACCGGCGTGGATCGACCAAGGGGGCGAAATGATGGCCTGGTGATTGGCTACCCACAGGTGGCGGGTTTCTAGCGGCTCGCCCATCAGGTGCAAAACCCTTTGGTTGTCAGGGACATTGAAGTAGAAATAAGCCTCCATGCGGCGATCGTGTACATGGGGGGGCATGGTGTTCCAAACACTGCCGGGTGCCAAGACTGTTAAGCCCATCACCAACTGACAGCTGCGGATTCCTTCCAGGTAAATGTATTTGTAAATGGTGCGTTTGTTGGCGGTTTCCGTTGCGCCCATCTCCACGGGTGAAGCTTCTTCCTTGAGCAAAAGTCGAGTCGGGTAATTTTGGTGGGCTGGGGAAGACAAGAGGTAATAATGAGCCGGGTTCTTGGGGTCTACGCTTTCAAACACGACCTGTTCATTGCCTTTGCCTACATAGAGGCAAGCCATGAATGGCAAATCGTATACCTCATCGCCCACTTTGACCCGGCCATCGCCGCCTACATTGATGATGCCCAATTCTCTTCTTTCCAAAAAATAATTGCTGCGCAAAATGGGATAAGTGGGGAGGGCCAAAGCACTGTTTGTAGGCGTGGCGCCACCAATGATGACCCGATCGCAATGCGAATAGACCAAATTGATTTCGCCGGGGGTACAGACTTTTTCAATCAAAAAATGCTCGCGCAAAGCCTGACTGTTCAGGGTTGCAGTTTCTTTAGGACCGATTGCGGTACGGATTTGCATGTTTTTTAAGTTGAGAAGTTGAGGAGGTTGAGGAAGGTTGAGGAAGGTTGAGGCTACCGCAAGCGACTTAGACAAGGACGCGTCTAAGTCGCTCGCGGTAGCCTCACCCACACGTTCACACCCACACCCACACCCACTAGCGTCCCATCCAACCGCCATCGACGGTCAAAATGGTGCCATTTACATAACTGGAAGCCTCGGAAGCCAAAAAGACGACCGGGCCTTTGAAGTCTGCAGGTTCACCCCAGCGGCCAGCCGGGATCCGATCCAGGATGGTTTTGCTGCGTACGGGGTCGTTGCGCAGGGCTTCGGTGTTGTCGGTGGCAATGTAACCAGGTGCGATGCCGTTGACGTTGACTCCTTGGCCCGCCCATTCGTTGGCGAGGGCCTTGATCAAACTGGCAATGGCGCCTTTGCTGGCCGCATAGCCAGGTACGGTGATGCCACCTTGAAAGGACAACAAAGAGGCCGTGAAGATGATTTTTCCATTGCCCCGGGCAACCATTTCTTTGCCGATTTCACGGGCGAGTACAAATTGGGAATTGAGGTTGATTTCAATGACGCGATCCCAATACTCATCCGGGTGTTCGGCGGCGGGTTTGCGCATGATGGTGCCCGCGTTGTTGATCAGGATGTCGATGACTGGAAAATCCTGCTTTACTTTACTGATGAAGGTATACAGTTTGTCTCTTTGGCTAAAATCGGCCTGATAAGGGTAAAATTTACGCCCCAGGGATTGCACATAATCGCCAATTTCACTGCCATTCAAACCCAGACTGGATGATACTCCAATGATGTCTGCTCCGGCTTCGGCCAGACCCTCGGCCATGCCCCGACCAATGCCCCGGTTGCAACCCGTGACTAAGGCAACCTTATTATCCAGCCTAAATCCCTGCTCCATGTTCATCATACAATAAATTGAAAATTGAAATTTTATTTTGGTAAAACTAAGGATAACCATACGAAGCTAGGCTGAATATTGGCGATGTTTTAATTCATTTGGCTGATTTTCTACGCAAACGTTATCGGGAACGTTTGCATTAGGAACTTTTTTTAAAATAGTTCGGGGTAAATCTTGAGTCCTTGCGTCTTTATCACTTATCTTGTATGTTACATAGCCGACTAAAAAAAATTCTTTGGAACCAGTAACGATTAAAGACATTGCCAAGGCACTCAAGTTGTCTACCTCTACGGTCTCCCGAGCCCTGCGGGATAGTTATGAGATCAATGCTGAGACCAAACGTATGGTGCAGGAATACGCCACCAAACTGAACTATCGCCCCAATCCTATCGCGCAAGGATTGAAGGAAAACCGCAGTCGGGCCATCGCAGTGATTGTGCCTGAAATTGCCAACAACTTTTTTTCAGAAGCCATCACGGGCATTGAAGATGTGGCCAATAACCTTGGCTACGACGTGGTGATTTTTCAAAGCCACGAATCTTACGATAAAGAGGTAGCCAATGTGCGCAATGTGGTGGCGCGGCGGGTGGATGGTTTGTTGATTTCGATTTCCAACCAAACCAAAGATGTATCCCACCTGAGTGACTTGCACGAAAGGGGCTTTCCGCTGGTGTTTTTCGATCGGGTTTCGGACGAGATTGACACGTATAAGGTAGTGGCGGATAATTTTTCGGGGGCGTTTATGGCCACTGATCACCTGTTGAGTACAGGCAAAAAACATATTGCGCACATCACCAGCGCGACGGGTTTGTACATCACCAAAGAGCGATTATCGGGCTATAAAGCGGCACTGGAAAAACATTCCATTCCTTACGATCCCGATTTGGTGCATTACTGCCTGAATTTTGACGCCCAGCACATGGATGGTATCATCGAAAATCTGCTGTCGAAACACCCACGACCCGATGCCATTTTTACGGCCAGCGACCGTTTGGCACTGGCTTGTTTTGAGGTCTTGTCGCGCCGAGGTATCCGCTGCCCTGAGGACTTGGCGCTGATTGGTTTCACCAACCTCAAAGTGGCGCACCTGCTTTCTCCTGCTTTGACCACGGTCACGCAGCCCGCCTTTGAAATTGGGCAAGTGGCGGTGGAATTGTTGATTGATTTGATTGAAAAGAAGAAGCGGCAGATGGGGGGCTCGTATTTGGTTAAGTTGCCGACTGAGTTGGTAGTGAGGGCGTCGTCGGTGTAGATAAACTTCTTATCGCATTTGGTTTTAAACAGGCCTATTTTTTAATGATGCTTTTGGTGTAAATGGCACCCTTGCTGATGAGTTTAAGCACATAACTGCCCTTCGGGTGCCGGGATAAATTCATTTCCAGAACCTGCTCTTTTGAAATGCGCTGTGCCGTGCTATCAACCTGACGCCCGCTGAAATCATACAGGAAAACCTGTTCAATTTCGGTATCCGACAAGTTGTGGATGTTGATCAGTCCTTTGGTAGGGTTTGGATAAATTTTGATCTTGGCGTCATCGGCGTTGATCACCGGAACGCTGCTGACAATTTTTGCTTGCAGGCTATTGAGGTATACTTCGAGCATCGTGTAACCTTCGGCGTTGGTGGTATTGCGGTCGCTGGCATTATTGGGGTTCAAACCTTTGGACAATTCCCAGGCATCGGGCATGCCATCCTTATCGGTGTCTTGGGGGGCTGGTTGGGAGCTATACGTTGGATAGCCGCCCACATCGCTGGGTTTGTCGATTATCCCGGAAGGATGGGTAACGCCTGTAGAGGTGACCGTTTTGTAAGTTGCACCTTCGTAGGTTGCTTGCCCTTCCAGCATTTCTCGGATGATGCGGGTATCAATGAGGTCACGTTCGGGCAAAATGGCACCCACGTAACGCGCCACAGAATCGTAAGCGCTGGTGGCAGCAATGGGCACAAAGTCGGAAATACTATAGGAGGTGGACTGTTTGGCTTCACGGATCAATCGATCGGCAGCGGCATAATTGCTGCTTCTTTGTACCCCTTTGGTCCAGTTGTCAGCAGTCACATCGGGGTAGCCATGCACGTAATTGCCCTGGATGTAAAAATCGCCGCCCCAGATGGTATCAGTGCCTTCCAGGTAAAAGTTGGAATAGTTCAGGATGCGGTTGCGTTTGTTGGAGGCGCTGCTGGTGGTCAAATTGCCAGGGGTGGCGGGACCGGGTTTGTAGTAGTTGTTGATCATGTTGTACTTGCCCCCTTCGCCACCATATGCACTATTGGTGCTGCCCCAATTGTAAATCACGTTGTTGCAAAATTCCAGGCTATCGCCGAAGCTCTGACTATCGTAACGGGTACCATTGAAGCGCGGGGTTCGGCTGGTGTGGTGCGCAATGAGGTTGAACAGATAAGAGGAGTTTTTGCCGCCAAAAATTCCCGCATAACCGTGATTGCCCTTCACATGCACCGACTTATACAAACTTTCGCTGATGAGATTCCACTGCAAAGTAACATTTTCCACATCATAAAAACTAGTGGTTTCATCCACCGACCAGCTCATGGAACAATGATCGATTACGATGTTGCGGTAGGCACCCGAGAAGCAATTCAAGGCGTCGTCTTCTGAGGCTTGGGCATCGCCGTGCCGGAAACGGATGTAGCGGATGATGATGTTGTTGGCGGAAATATTCGTGGCATAATTGGCCAGGCAGATGCCCTGTCCGGGAGCGGTTTGTCCAGCTATGGTGATGTTGGGTTGCCGGAGTACGAGCCTCGACTTTAGCTCAATGATGCCTGAAACGCGGAACACGATGGTGCGGTTGGGTTTGCTTACGGCATCACGCAGGCTGCCTGCTCCAGAATCGTTCAGGTTGTTCACTTCGTATACTTCGCCGCCGCGACCACCAGTGGTGTATTTGCCTCCGCCCATTGCGCCGGGGAAAGCTAGTGGTTGGGCGATGGATGCTTGCGAAAAAAGGATTCCCTGAACTAAGCAAAGCATCGCTGCGATACCTGTTATTTTAGAGGCCATTACATTTGTTTTGAATGAAAACTGAGAGGCATTAGTCATACCGAATTTTTCCACAAAAACACAACACATTTTTTTAGCACAAAGGAAAAAATAGAGGACACTATGGACACAAAGATTAGACGTTGACAATGCTTTTAGCTTAAAGGGGAATTTTCAAAAACCAACCTTTGTCAACATCTCGCCTTTGTGCCCTTTGTGCTACCTTTGTGTGTTCTTTGTGCTAAAAAAATGTCGCTTTATGTTCAGACAACTTCGGGACAAACTACCTGCGAACACTTACAATTTCACCCGCCAACGAGGATCCCCACTAGAGGTTTTACCCGTAAAACCCGCATCGGCAAACGAGAAGACCCCCTTTGTAGGATCAGTCCAAAGCTTGGTGGCAGTGCCTGAGTAAGTCAGTGCAGGAAACCCTGGCAGCTCTGATCCTGCTGCAACCGCAAAGTCTGAAGTCGCCCAAGTATTCAAGACAGTGACATTTGTACTAACCAACCCTTCTTTAAAAGTAACGGTTTTGCTGCCACTTGCTGCCTTGTCCCAGCCAGTTCCCCAAACCGAGTTTGAAATCGTCAAACCTCCGATGATGTTGTTCCGATCCGTTCCACCCCGGTATCTGAACGTACGTTGGCCAGCCTCCGTAAACTCGTTAAACGTACAACCATCAATCAGGAAGCTTTGTGAATTCGTACGAGAAGTGACAACGAATGACATTTGATAAAAAGTTGAGTTGAGCAACTTAATGTGGTCGACCGCTGCCTTAGTAGCACCATCGGTATCCGTGGTGAAAACGCCATAGCTGCCGATGTTGTAGACAATACTATTGCTGATGGTGAAATTTTTAATGAATGAATCACTGCGCAAGCGGGCAATGCCTCGTAGACTGGTAATGGTACAGTTTTTAAAGACCAAATTGGTAATGGTAGTAGGGGTACCCGAGTTGTTGATGTTGAATACGTAAACGGCACCAGGATCGGATCCAATGATGTCGATGTCATCAAAAACAACATGGTCAATCGTTACGCCTGTTGCGATCCTCCAATCCCCCGTCGAAAAGATCTGCGCTCTGGCCTCAGTGAGGCCATATTCCCCTTTGATGGTGATGGAGGTACTTAGGTTTGAGGTAGGAAAATTGTAGCGCACACCTCGCTTCAGGAGGACAATACTCCCCTCGGCAACCGAAGCCATGGCGGTCTGCAATGCACCCGGGTCTTCGGTAGAGGTAAGGTCAATTACGTTCGGATCACCGGGATAGACACCTTTTTCCAAGGTTTTGTACTCTACAAAACCGCGCAGACCTCCCGCGCTGTAAATCGCGACCAAATAACTGGTTGCAGGGGTTAGCTTATCAATGATCACTTCGCCTGCCGTGTTTTGACCGGAACTGACGGAATAGGTACCCAGTGGAGTTCTCAGTTTTTTATCCGTAGCACTGAATACCTTCACTTGATCAATGGGAAGACCAAAAGGGTTCCAGCGTACTTTGGCCAAAACATCGGTTACGTCGTATGCTCTAGGCGCCAACTGAATGGAAGGTAGCGGTTCCGTGCGAACAGAACCCAATGAAGCTGTCCTACTGTTGAACTGTGCATCCGCAGCATTGGCCGTTACTCTAATCTGATACGTGGAATTGTAATCCAGATCCTCTCCAACCAGGTTTTTGTCTACAATCAAGTAGGTGGTATCGGTAGTAAAGGTATACAATGGCGTGGTCTTAAATGAATCCTGGCTGATTTCGAATTTGTAGGAAACAGCCTCTTTCATTTTGGCCATGTCAATAATGATGGTATTGAGTTTGGCGGAAAGCTCGGTGTTTAGAGCTGGCCTGAACAATCTGGTTTCTTCGTATACTATTTCTTCTTTTTCGCAGCTGCTGAACAAAAAGACCAGTGCGGCGCAAAAAGCAATTGGGAAAACAGCATACTTAGCAATATTCTTCATGACAGAATTTTATCTTACAAGAAAATTATTTGAACAAATAGCCATTGTTGTCAACCTTGCCTTGGCTAGCTGAAACGGCTTCTAGTGGAACGGGAAAAATGTACCGAGCCACTCCGGGAACCGGCCCGTTATAGTAGGGTTCCCAGTCTTTGGTGACAAATTCGGAGTAGGTCATCTTGGTGGCATCATACATGGCTCGGGTAAAGGGAACCCTGGTCCAGGAAGGGTCTGGGACTCCCGCTACTCTGGTATTGGGATTCAACACAATAAATTTCCCTGCGTCGTTGCGTTTCCAGTACATATAGTCGGGCAGGTTGGCGTATTTGCCTGTACCTGCAAGGGCATCATCGACCATTTGTTTTTGGATGTTGACGATTTCCTGCATTTTTTTGGAATAAATACCCCAACGGATCAACTCGTATTTCCGGATCATTTCACCACCAAATTCCCAGCCTCTCTCATCCACGATCGCGTTGAAAAATTCTTCTTTGCTGCCCGATCTGGAGTCGGTGTAAGCGTCTACTTTCTCCGCCCAAGCGCTAGAAGAGAAAGCTCTTTGACGCACCCTTTTGAAGGCACTTTTAGCTTCTGCAGTTGGCCCATTCAGTTCGTTTTCAGCTTCGGCATGCATCAACAATACGTCGGCATAACGCATCATCGGCCAGTTGATCCCAGTTCCTTTGGCTGAGTTTTGCCCTTGAGGCGCATTCAGGAAGTAGCGGCTCCATTTCCCTTGGGCAATGTTGGTCGCGGCAGAAAATTCCTCTTGGAATTTGGTATTCACCCGATACAGTGCACAGGTTACATCTCTCCGAATGTCGGTCGTGTCAAAAGAACAATAATAGCTGATGGGAACGGCCATGTAATTGTCTCCAGAGCCGTAAGCGTGGCTAGCGGTGGCACCGCCTTGCACCGTAATCCCGATGTTCCAACCCACATCCCCGTTGCCCAATGCAAAAGGAACTTCAAAGAGCATTTCCGAATTCACGGTGGTGACAAACTTGTTTTGATTGAGGAAAACCTGGCGATAATCCGTAGGCAAGGGTCTGTCTTTCAAGGTAATCAGCTTACTGGTATAATCCTTGGCAATTTGATAATACGTTTTGTAATCCCCTTCTCTGACCATAGTCATGTCGGGTTTGAGGTAGTAGCCACCTCTTTGCAGTGCCAAACGGGCAATCATACCCAAGGTAAACTCCCGGTTGACCTGTTCGGTGCCGTACTGGCATTGGTCGGCCCAGAGCATTTTATCTTCGATGGCTTTCAGGTCATCGATCAACTGCGTCAAAATAACGTTGCGATTCTCACGAGGCAAGTAAAAATCAACCCCTGCTTTGGGTGCCAGTCGAACATTGGGTACATCCCCAAAAAAGTAAATCAACATGCTGTACCAGTAAGCTCTGAGCGTATACACCTCACCCAGCATGTTGTACATCAGGCGTTTGGTTTGCGCGTCGTTCGATTGCAGAGATCCGCTGCTTTCGATTCCCTCAATGGCAATATTGGCATCGCGAATGGAAGTATAGGCCGCATTCCAGAATTGGCGGAGATCACCATTGGTAGATAAGGCGTCCAAGTTCCAGATTTGATATCGATCGCTGGAGCTGGTCCAACCACTCTGGCGTTCGATGTCGGTATTGCCCGCCATGTTGTTCGAAAGGCGAGACCGGAAACCGTCTGTCCCAAATTGCACATAAGCGGCATTCACCCCTTTACGGGCATCGTCAACGTTTGAAAATACATACTTGCTGTCAAAAGTTGACAAGGAATCCGGTTCCAGAAAATCGGAACAAGAAGCCAAAGAAAGGATGAGTGTAAAAATTAATATATTCCGTTTCATTGTATCCTGATTTTTACCGGTGATTTAAAAGTTGATGTTAACCCCAGCGGTATAAGACTTGCTCCGAGGGAAGGAAGAATAATCGACACCTGGTGTAATCTGATTGTAGCCGCTACGACCAGTGCTCACCTCGGGGTCATAACCGCTATACTTCGTCCACAGTTTCAGGTTGGTGCCCGCAACATAAATGCGCACCTGGCCAATCTTCAACTTTGAAGTCAAATTTTTAGGCAGGGTGTAACCAATGTTGACGTTGTTCAAACGAATGAAGGAGCCGTCTTCTACTGCCCAAGAGTGAATCACTGCCTGTGCAACTCCGTAGCTGGCGTGTGACCAGATTTCTTTGCCCGCATTCATCTGAGCCAGTTGATCCAGATTGGTAACCACTTCACCAGGAATGCCCGTCACAGCGCCATCAAAGTCAATGTAAGTGAAGCGTTTGTCGGAACTCATGGTTGACAACAAGTTGCCGTAAGTCACCCTTCTGAATTGGTTGTACTGAATTTTACCAGTATTGTAGATGTCATTGCCCACCGACCAGTTGAAGAAGACAGCAGCGTCGAAACCTTTAAATACACCGCTCAGGCCAAAACCACCTTGTGCAAGGGGCAGGGCATTGCCAATTACCTGACGATCCTTGCTCGTAATTTGTCCGTCAGCATCCAGGTCTTTCAATTTCAGGAAACCAGGTCTGATGCGCGTATTGCCTACGGTTCCACCTGAGTTCGGCACACCTTCTTTCAAGGTATAGGTATTGGTTACTGCGTTGTAACCCGCAAAATCGGAGGTTTGATAATAGCCATCGGTTACATAACCATAAATATCACCCACTTTGCCGCCTACCACGATGTAGTAGTCATCTCTATCTTTCAAGTCGGTGCTCGCCCAGTTCGACTGAAAAAAACGAGAGTTTGTTCCGTCGAGTGCATCAATTTTGGCTACGTTATGACCGACCGTAAAATTGGCGTTCAGGAAATAGTCGCGTTGTTCAATGATCCCGATGCTTAGCCCCAACTCAACCCCTTTGTTAGAAGTGGTACCAATGTTGTTCCATTGGGTGCTGAATCCGGTATTGGAAGGGATTGCGGATTGCAACAAGAGGTCTTTGGTCGTATTGTAATAGAAGTCCAAGCTACCCGTGATTCTTGATTTGAACAAGTCAAAATCAAGACCAGCGTTGCGGTTAACGGTCGTTTCCCAAACCAGATTAGGATTGTATAAGGTTGAACCGGACGGGGAATAATAAGGGTTATCAAAGTTGCCAAAACCCGGTCCTCTTAAGGTTGAACCCACAAACAACAGCTGTGTAGCAGTGGAATTGATCCGGTCATTACCCGTTTCGCCATAGCTAAGTCTCAGCTTAAGCTCGGAAACGACATCTGAATTTTGGAGAAAAGCTTCCTCCGAAATTTTCCAGCCCAAGGCAATGGCAGGGAAAATACCCAAGCGGTTCTCTTTGGCGAATTTACTGGAAGCATCTGCTCTAACCGTAACGGTTGCCAAATACTTGTTGTTAAAGCTGTAGTCGAGACGACCAAAACCGGATATCCTGTTTTCGTCAGTAAAAATTTGGGTTTCCAAACGATCGGTGCGGCCAAAAGTCATGTTGGCGAACAATTCTTCAGGCGTAATGGACAAGCGGAAATCCTCGGAACGAATGAAGTCGGACTTCCCACCATTGGAGTATACCTCATGGCCGAGCAAAATATCCACTTTATGTTTAGACACGTCAAACTTGTAGTTCAATGTATTCAACCAGCGGTAAGAATCAGCAATGGAACTGCCTTTTTCACCGAGTGGTAAGTTACCACCGTTGTTGAAAGACTCCCCCGTTAGTGGCCCATAGAAGCGCAAGTTTTCATTGAAGCCTTTAGAGGTAGTGAGGGTCGTTTTGATGTTCAAATCGGGCGTAATGTCGTATTTAAGCGCCCCATTGAGGACGTATTCATTGGTAGTCCTTCTGCGCCAATCCTGTGCAGCCAATTTGGTGGGACTAACCAGGCTGCTGATGAAGGTAGCGAAATCGTCGTTGGGATCAATTTCAGTCAAATTTAAATCCAGCTCATCGGCCAAACCATTCACTGGGCGGGTCTGCACCGCGTCTTTGATGTTCAACTGAGCGTTGCCGGAGGTACCCGCACCGTTTACAATGGTATTGGTGAGGCGAGCAGTAGCGGTAAAAGTCAATTTTTTCCCCAGCTCTTGATCAATTTTAAAGTTGAGCACATTGCGGTTGTAGTCATTGTTGGTCAACAAACCCGCATCCTGGTTATTGGAAAAACTCAGCGCAAGCTTGGTGGTTTTGGTACCTCCGCTGATGCTGATGTTGTGCGATTGAGAAGGTCTGGGTGCGCCAAAAAGCTCATCCTGCCAATCGGTAGGCCTTTTTTGTTTGTACAGTTCCAAATCGTCGTAAACGCCAAAAAAGCGCTCAAAAGAGGTCAGTGCCGCTGTGGAGGAAAGTTTGGCAAACTCATAATTGGCCAGCACAAACTCGTAGGGGTCAAGCACTTCGTATTTGCGGTCGAAAGGCAAGGTTTTGAGCTGATAAAAACCGTTGTAGCTGACCGATACTTTACCCGCTTTGGGTGTTTTGGTCGTAATCACCACTACACCATTGGCGGATTGCGCCCCATAGATGGCCGTAGCAGCGGCATCCTTCAATACGTTGATGCTCTCAATATCTGATGGTGGAATGCCCCGAATTGAACTTACGATAAAACCATCCACTACATACAAAGGCGAGTTATCCTGAGTGATGGACCCGCCGCCGCGTACCCGAATCACCACATCGGCATCGGGCGAGCCATCGGTAGTGGTGACGTTCACCCCAGGGAGGCGGCCCGTCATGGCTTGGGCAATGTCAGGAACGGGGATTTTTGACAACTCCTTGGCCCCCAATGAGGCTACCGAACCCGTCATGTCACTCTTTTTCACTGCGCCATAACCGTAGTTGACCACTACCACTTCATCCAGAAGCGAAGCATCTTCCAGCAGTATTACATCGACGGTCGTTTTCCCTTCCACCGAAACTTGTTGGGTTTTAAAACCAGTGAAAGAGAATTCTAAAATGGCATTAGCCGGAACAGTTACAGTGAAGGTACCATCAACATTTGTTGCAGTACCGTTGGATGTTCCTTGTTGGATGACGCTGGTGCCCGGTAACCCTGCACCAGAAGCGTCTGTTACTTTCCCCTTTACTACTATTTGCGCATTCAGGAAGCTGCAAAATAGCAGGAAAGAAAGAAAAAATAGTCCTTGCTTTGTAGGCATTTTTGTAGAATTTAAATCTATACAAATGAAAATTTGTGAAATTTCAACCAACGTGGCTGGCCAAAAAAAATGATTCAGTTTTAAAATAAAGGAATTGTCAAATGGGCGTTGGCCAAAAAAAAGAGTAGCGGTAGGCTGTTTTTCAGTACGATATTAGGTTTTTATCTTCCTTCGTGTAACAAGAGTTGGATTTTTTTTTACGCAATCGTTATCGGGAACGTTCCCAGAATTGTTTTTAAAAAGTGGGGGCAGGGAAATCAGGTGGCCTGAGTCTGGTGGAGGGGATTTGGGGGGAAGTGATTTGTTTTTGAAATGGGGTGAAGAGTTGAGGGGCTGGGTGATTTGGATGAGCCTATATGTCTTCTCGATTTAGCTCTTGCTCCCTTGCTGATTTAAGATGATTTTTTACTTCTTGGATCAGCATCGTTAGACGAATATTTAAAACTGGGCGACTGCTTACTTTTTCCCAGAATTGGACATAATACTCGTATCCACTATGGATGTTCCTATGTGCCCTTGGAGATGGACGATTGTAAACCCACCGCAAGAGTGTTCTAATCATTTCTTCATCATTGTTTATAGGTAGAATTTTTTGCCAAGAATCCAGCATTAAAGGGATCAGTTCTTCATCATGCCAAATGTATCGGCAGTAAAAACTGATTTTATCATTATTATTTTGGTTAACTGCTTCCCTTAGATGAGTAGCTATCCAAGGTTCGTTTGAATCAGAGTCTGCTAAATTTGTAAATTGATTTAGCCAATTGGAATCGAGTGTCCAGATTGCTTGCTCCCAATCCATTACTTTTTCCATAAAAAAACAATGGTTATCTGAATTTTGAAAAAATTGAATTAAGTGTTCTTGATCAAATGGAAGGTGTGGAAGAACCTTTCGAATTTGGAAATCAACTTTACTAATAGCTGTCTCTACCGACCAGTTTTGAGAGCGGTATTCAATGAGGTCAACTAGTTGGTTAACATTTCTGATTGCGTATTTTATAACTGCGGAAAAACTTTCATCTAACCGACTAATGTTTTTTATGTAGTTGTAGGTGGCTTCTCTAAGTAATTGATCGGTCTCGGTATTTAATTGTTTATGGTGTTCATACAGGGCTTCATAACTTACAAAAGAACTTAGGCGATTCCCAAAAAAATGCTCTTGTGTAATGGTTCCAGATTGTAAAATCAATAATAGGTATGTGGCAATTTTTTCAATTTCAGCTTCAACATCAAAGATAAATTTCAGCCGAAACGAAATCTCCCCTAGTAAGTACTCCTGCCCATGCTTGATTGCTTGCTCCAACCATAATTCTTTGCTAGGATGTGGATATCTTTGAATTAGAAATGCTAGGTGGTTTGCTTCTACATAGGATAGTGAAGATATTCTGAGTAGTAAGGGAGAAACAACTTGATCAACTTGAGCATAATTAGAGGCTACTAATTGGTGCTGGATAGCCATTAATATTCTTTCTTGAAGGAAAACAGGCAATAAATTTTTTTCTATGATTTGATCAAACGTTTTTGGCGAATATAGAACCCAGCATTGGACTATTTCTGAGAAATTATTCCAAATATAATGTTCACTGTCTTTATGGATTTGAGCCCAAAGTTTTAGTTTTTCTGCAATCTCTGATAGAAAAAGGGCAATTGAATCAGGGGTTTTGTGTTTTTTAGATACTTTTCGCACCAAGTCTGTATATCGCTCTATTCCCTGATGCCTTTTTTCCTTTGAGTCACTCTTTTTCCAGTACCAATTCCAGCGATTTTTTTCAGGGGCTTTCTTCACTAAAGAGTTAAAATCATCAATAACATAAGTCCTCTCTAATACATTTCGATACACTAAATACTCAAGAGAACGGTCAAATTTAGATAGCCATGGTTCCATAGAATTAGAAATACCCCAAAGCCACCACTTGAATAAAATCGTTTCAGCTTCTTTCTGAACCAAGACCTCATTACTGTTACAAAGTATATGACCAATCAGAGGAATGCAACTTTCAATTTCTTCACGAATTTTAGGAAAAGAGGGCAGATTTAACAAATGTTCATGATCAAGAAACCTTTTTCCTAAGCCAATTTGGCCAATTATTTCAATACAACTTACATGAAGAAGATCATTTTGCATTGCTTCCCTGACAATGCCTAGAGCTTCTTCGCGAAGTTTAAAGATTTCATCATGGATTGGCAATGAAACAGTAGATATCTCTATCGATGAAAATTTTCCACTGATGTTTTCGAAAAAAGCACTTAATGACGCCTGTAATGCCTCAATCCCCATGTTTCGGAGTTGTGGATTATTTGATTCCAAGAACCAAAACCGGATGTATCTCAAACCAGTTCTATAAGAGTTGATATCATTGTAGTCATTGAATGGTTTAAATGCGCTAGCCAAAAGTTCAGATGGATCGTAGCTGCTAACATTAGTTCGCCATCCTGATCTCCAAACTACCTGTAGCATAGCAAAAAACTCATCCCTTTTGCGGGGTAAGTATACTAACTCAGCAAGAAATCTGCCAATTTCCTCAAAGAATGAATCATCATTATGAATTATGGACAACTGACTGGAGTTCTCGGACTCCACTAGATTAATTCGCGACAAAGCAAACATACATAGATTGCAAGCACAATTAGTTGATAACTCTTTTCCATACTGCCGTTCTAAATGAAGAATTGGCACTAGAGGATATATATATTTCTGAGGAAGCAGATTTACATTCTCTTTCAGCTCTTTGTGCCATGAATCTACTTTTTGAGCTAAATAAATGGAAATGATCTCAATAGACTCCTCACTTAGATAGCGGGTTACCTCAATGATTTTTTTGACACTATTTTTTCTATTATTAAAAATGTAAAAATCTAAAAGCTCTGGGATAGACGATTCCGACTGATTCTCGATTAAACTTGCTAGATAGAAATCACCTTTAATATCTGGGAAAAGAGACCATAGTCCATATCGGTATTTGATTAACCCAACGAGCTCTAAGTTATTGAGCGCTTTAGATAGAGAAGTTTCCTCAATTTTATCATCTAATGCAAACTCTTTCAAATTACGATTAAAAATCAGGCATAAAATTAAGTTTTGAGTCTGATCGGAATTTAAAAGAGATTGCAATTCATAGTCAAAAACGCGCTTTATTTTTATTGAAAAATTACGGCGTATTGCCAGCATATCAACTAAGAGCCTGTAAAAAATTACGTTTTTCTCAATATGAGATGAATGTTAGCAATCAAAACAAAAGTCTCACTAGTTCTGGTGTCGGCTTCGTAATCAAGGGAGAGCCTTCTTGACCACATGAGCCAAGAAATCGTCCTC
>NZ_JBGSLK010000040.1:0-16576 GCF_041740695.1 Haliscomenobacter sp.
AGACTTTAGATGTGAGCTACCGCAGCTACTTGTACCACGGCTGTTTTTAAGTCGCTGCGTTAGCACACTTCTAAACTCTTAAGTCATGTATTCGTAACTCTTAACTCAAAAACAACCTATCCTAAAATTAGTAGACAATTCACAAATTAGCGGATAACCAACTTGCCTCATGTTAATTGTTGTTACTCACCCTCCTCAGTCTTAAACTTCGCCAACACCGGCCTCACCAGCTTAGGCCGCTGTAATTCGTGCACATAAATCGCCTGGCCTACCTTGCCTAAAAACGGCAGTCCAATCTCATCGTACTCGTATTTGCCATCGTTAAAAACTTCATCGTTATTGACCCGAATGGTGGCCGCTACCATGAACTCAACGCCATTCTCAAAATCTACGACATAGGCGACATCGCTGAGGAAGCCATAAGCCAAGCCCACTTTATTAAAAATGCGGATGTTGTTGGGAATGGTCAGTGGTGCTTTTTTATCGCCAAACAGGAGGAACTTCACATAATTGTCTTCTTCCGCATGTTCAGGATAAGCTGGATGCATACTTTCGCGGGGATAAGCCGACATACATTTGTACAAAAATTTGTAGTCCTCTTCGCTCAGGTCAAAGCGTTGTTCGGGGCGTACGGCCTCGGGGAAAAGTACGGCCTTGAGCATATCGTGCATTTCTTCCAAACCCATATAATTGCGGTTCAAAAAATCAAAAGGTTGATTGATCATGGTGGTATCCCCCTCGATGTAGCCTTTTCCTTGCAATTGTTTGCGCAAATTGAGTCGTGGATAAGCGGCACTCATCACCTGCCCTTGTTGGAAGATGGGGTTTTTGAGGCTGTCAAAAAAAGTAATCGGATTGGTATACCGGTTGCTTTCCACATCAAATCCCGGCACCGACAAGCGATGAATGATGCGGCTGCGTTTGTAACCCTTGTTCCACAACTGTTTGTTGAGGTATTCCTGGCCCAGGAATTCGTACAAACGGTTGTAGGCATCGTTGTCGCTCACCAAAAAGATTTTTTTGATGTACTGCGCAATTGAGGGCTGGCCATTTTCTGCACTGGTATCTTCCGTTGCGGTAGTTTGGGGTGGACGTCCGGCACCCGTATGCATGGGGCTGAATTTGGACAAACCTTCCACCTTGATTTGATTGAGTTTTTCCAGTGCTAAAAATGCAACGGGCATTTTGACCATACTGGCAGGGTAGTAGTACAAATTGGTATCCAAGTTGTACGTGTAGGATCGAAAGGATGGAAAATTATTGGCATCGCGATCAATCTGGGTGTAGATGATCTGCACCTGGTAGCGATCTACCTTAGTGAGGATGGAATCCATCCCGGGGCCTTGTTTTTCCAAAATCAAACGCAGGGTGTTCTTTTGTGCGTTTAAGTTGGGCAAAAAAGCCAAACACAAAGAAAAAACAATGAGGATCGATCTACTCATCATCGTGGTTTTTGAGATTTAAACTGTAAAATTTTAATCAAGGCTTTAATGTCGCCATCAGTATGTAGACTGCTCAGCACGATGCGCGTAACCAGCTCATCTTGCGGCGTGGGGTATGGAAAACTGGAAATCAGGATTTTCCGCTCTGCTAAAAACGCTGCTAGTCCAGAATTTGCGGTATAAAATACGGGATATTCCGGAAAAAAATGAAAATCTGAGCCAGTCGATAAATATTGTACGAATTGACGGACATTTAGTTGCAGTTTCTGCCGAGCTTTTTCATAAATCGCCTGCCCTTGCAACAAGGCCCACAAAAACGCAGGCGAAGGTGGCGAGGCCCCGCCAAAATAAGGATTGCGCAGCAAACGATCCAACCAGGATTTTGGGCCCAATACTACTCCGGCTGGAATTCCCAGCGCTTTGCCCAAGGAACTGACGACCAACAATTCGGCTCCGGCGGGCAAAATAATTTGTGGATAAACACCTCGTCCATTTTCCCCCAAGACCCCAAACCCATGTGAATCGTCGATGACAACGATCAATTCCCGCTGGGGCTTCAAATCCTGCAACCAGCTAAAATCAAACTGCCGTACATACAATGGATCAACCGAATTGGCGGCCAGGATCAAGGGCGGGCCAGGTTCATTCGCTAGTTCTTGTACTTTTTTCACCCAGTCTTCCCAGCTTTTTATCATTGGTCCAAACCCTGCCCAAATGGCTGGATGTGCCCCCGGTGCCGGAAATACTTCACCATGAGCCCCCAATACTTTCATCAACAATTGCCCGGCCAAGGTGCCTGACGACAACAATAGTGCTTGCTCTGCCCCAACATATTGAGCCAAAAATGCCTCGGCTTCGCCAAAAATATTGATTTGAATATTGGACAAGCGGGAGCCTCCAAAATGCAAGCCATACCGCTGGATGCCTTCCTGCACCAAGGCTTGTAAATCCTCATTCCAGGCGGCGCCCAAGTAGCCTGTACCACTGAAATAAAGCCAGTTTTCCGCGTCGATTTGGGTGCTTCGACCGGGGAGTTGATTGATTTGATACATGCCTGGTGAGTTGAGGGGTTGAGAAGTTGAGAAAGTTGAGGGAGGTTGAGGAAGGTTTAGGCTACCGCAGCGACATAGACAAGGGCATGTCAAAATCGCTCGCGGCAGCCTCAACTTCTCAACCTCCCTCAACCTTCTCAACTATTCAAAGGTAATCTTCACACCCGCATTCACCACAAAACCATCCATCGGTGCATAAATTTCCTTGAACAAAGGGTTGTTGGGAAAACCGGAATAAATGGCCCCGTAGCGGGTTTGCCGGGCATCCAAAAAGTTTTCAAAGTTGAGAAAAAATGAGTACTTATCCCAGCTTTTTTCAGCCATGAACCCACAAATCCAATAGGCCCGGCTGCGTGCATCCTCGCCACTCAGGCGTTGGGGACTAAAATAATAAGCCTCCAGGCCAAAACGCCACTGGTCTTCCAATTCATACATCAGTACTGTGTTGATGCGGTGTTTGGGCGTCAGGGGCAATTGGATTGAAGTGCCGCCATCTTTGCGTTTCGCGTCGGTCAGGGTATAGCCTACAAATAATTTCCAGGGCTCCTGGTAACTGAATTTAAAATTTGTTTCAATGCCTCTGGTCGTGTAATTGCCTTCCAAATTGATGAAGTGATAGGGCGAGCTCTGGTTTTGAGTTTCCAGAATCAGCGGATGATTCAATTGGGTGTAAAAAAACAACTGGTTCCAACTATACGTAATTTCCTCATCCAAAAAGGGCAATTCAAAACTGCCTTGGTAATTGAAATCAAAATTGACCCCAAAAGAGCGCTCCAAACGGAGGGCATCTGCATCCGGCAAAGCAATACCTCGGTAGGCCAGGGCTTCACTTTCTTCCGTAAACAAAGTAGGTGCCTTGTAGCCCAGGCCGATGTTGATGCGAGCCGAAAAATCTTTGGTCATTTTGTACAAAACGGCCAAACGAGGCAATACTGCCGCTCCATATTGTTGGATCAAATCGGTACGTAAGCCTGCTTCCAGGGTGTACTGCTCGTTGGGACTCCAGGTATATTGGGCAAAAGTGCCAAAATTGCGCAGGTTGTAGTTTCGCGGCGGTAGGGGATTGCGACGGGTTTGTAGGGTGCCTTCTTCAAAATGTTCATTAACGTAATTGATCCCGGCGATCAGCTCCCGGTCGTTGTCGGGCCGCAAACGGGCGTGTAGTTCCGAAAAAGAATTCAACTGTGCACCCTTAAAACGATACTGGGGCTGACTCAAATCCCGATTAAAACGCCCAATGCTGTTGCGCAGGCTGAATTGTAGGCGTTTGCTGAATTTATGGTCGATTTGTAACTGGGTGGCAAAACGATTGCTTTTATTGCGTTCAAAATAGCCCCATTGAGCACGACCCTGGACGTATTTCATGTCGCCACCCAGGCGATTTTCCACACTGTAATTGAATCCAGCCTGAATGGTGGTATTTTCCTGAAAATAAAACCAAAAACGAGGATTGATGCTCAAACGATTGAAGCGGGGAATGGCGGAAAAGCCCACATCAGCAGGGTCGTAGGAGGCGCCCGAGTTGCGCGAAGCCAGGAGGGTGAAGCCCACATCATCGTCGAGTTTGCGACTGGTAAACGCACTGAGGTCGAGGCCGCCCGCTGAGCTTACATTGGCCAAAAGGCGGGTGAGGGGTTTTTCTTCGGGTTGGCGGGTGATGAAATTGACCAAGCCGGCAATCGCTCCGCCGCCGTAAAGCGTGGAAGTGGAGCCCTTGATGACTTCCACCTGTTTGAGATCCAGGGGCAAAATTTGCAACAGACCCAAACCACTGGACAACCCTGAGTACATCGGTAGCCCATCGCGCAACAACTGAGTATATCGCCCATCCAAACCTTGAATCCGAATGGAGGCGTTGGCCGAAGTGGCCGAGGTTTGTTGGGTTTGAATGCCCGTACTTTCGTTGAGCAACATGCGGACGTCGCCGGGCTTCATGTTGATTTTTTCTTCCAATTCTTCCAGGGTGATGACTTCGACCCTACTCGGAATCCGTGCAATGGCTCTACTGCTACGGGTACTGCGAATGACTACTTCTCCCAGTTCCTCTTCTGCTTCATAAAGGGAGAAGACAATTTGTACATTTTTAGCCAATGGAAAAGTAGCACTACGCTGTTGTGTGCGATAGCCCAAATAACGGCATTGCAGGGTCTGGGCTCCAGCCGGAACACCTTTCAAGATGAGCAAGCCCGCCGAATCGGTCTGCCCCCCAATGTTGAACCCTTCTACCAAAATGGCCGCACCCGGCAAGGGTTCCTGCGTAAGGGCATCGCGAACTTTGATGCTGACAGTGTTTTGGGAAAAAAGGGAAATAGCGGGGAGGATCAGTAAGGCGCAAAGCAGTTTTCTCATTCAAAGGCTGTTTCGATGGGAAATAATAGACTTTATGGACAGAAGTAACTCAAAAAGACCCCGTTCTGGCCAAGTGAGCTTCTGTTCATAAAGTCTAATGGACAAAATTAGCTAAAATGAGCAGACAGTATCTAAACTCGGAAATAAAAACACCCTACTCGCGTTCAAAACTTGGACCGACCTAAACTTTGACCCAATGCACAAAATTTTTACACTCCTTGGATTGTGCCTGTGTAGCTTGCTTTTGACTGCACAAGCACCAAACCACGTACCTGGTGAAATCCTCTTGCAACTTCAGCCCAATAGTGATGCTACCCTGTGGGCTCAAAACAAACTGGAGAAAAAAGTTCAAACAGGCTACACCTGCATCCAGGCATTTGCACCTGTAGCAGCAGCACTCAACATTTGGAAAATACAATTTGATCCGAATTGTATGGATGAAACCCAATTGCTGAACCTGTTGCGTCAGGACCCTGCCGTCGCGTTGGCTCAATTCAATCACTATGTCGAACTACGCGGCACCACGCCCAATGACCCACTCTTCCCCCAGCAATGGCAGTGGTACAACCAGGGCCAAAATGGGGGGAGCCGAGGTTTGGACATTGGCTTGCAGCAAGCCTGGGATACCACTACTGGCGGGGTAACTGCTCGCGGAGATAGTATCGTTGTGGCAATCATTGATACGGGCATTGATACCAATCATGCGGACTTGCGCCCAAACCTTTGGCGAAATACTCAGGAGATTCCCAACAATAGAATCGATGATGATCGGAATGGGTATATCGATGATTATCGGGGTTGGAATAGTTTACGGCTCAATGGAGACGTTACTGAAGACTTCAACTCAAGTGCCCATGGTACTGGCGTTGCCGGAATTGTTGGAGCAAAAGGGAACAATGGCATTGGAGGAACTGGGGTGAATTGGGATGTAAAACTAATGACAATCGTTTGGGGGAATGGAAGTGGCGACGAAGAGGTTATCCTCCGTAGTTTTAATTATGCCTACACTCAACGCAAGTTATACAATGAGACAGGGGGTAAAAAGGGTGCCTATGTAGTGGCCGTTAATGCCTCCTGGGGTGTTTCCGGGTTACGTTCATCAGACTATCCAATTTGGTGTACATTCTTTGATAGCCTCGGGAAACAAGGTATTTTAACCGTTAATGCAGCGGGAAAACAATTAGTCAACACCGAAGAATTTGGAGACATGCCTTCTGGTTGCCCCAGTGATTATTTGATTGTCGTTACCAATATTGACAATCGGGGAAAACTTCGACAAGCTTATGGCCCTAACACCGTAGATTTAGCTGCTCCAGCACAAAACGTCCTCGTCCCTCGTTTACGTGAAGGCTATCGCGAAGATAAAGGCACTTCTTTTGCTGCACCGCAGGTAGCTGGAGCCATCGCTTTATTGTATTCCTCACCCTGCGTCCAATTAGCAGATTTAGCCCACCAATCTCCAGCCGAAGCCGCTCTTTTGGCCCGACGATTGATTTTGGATGGTGTAGAACCGATTGCTGATTTGCGTGGAAAAGTAGTCACTGGTGGATATCTGCGGGCTGATAAAAGTTTACGTTTGCTTTCGGCTTATTGTTACGCTGAAGCGCGGCAAAGCCCGCAACTTTTAGCCCATCCCAATCCTTTCCACGAACAACTCCTAGTGCCCATTCGTAGCACCCAGGCCATCGAGAATGCGACGCTGGAAGTGTTCAACCTGCAAGGACAGCGCATGTACAGCCAAGTAGTCAATATTCCGGCGGATTTCCCTGGTTTGGTGGAAATTGATGCCAATAATTGGCCTCAAGGGATGTACCTGTTGCGTTTGCGTTGGGGAGGAAAGGAAATGGTGGTGCAAAAGGTGGTAAAAATCTGATCGCGGAGTGAAAAAACTAAACGCATCATTTCTAAGGTGATTCCTCGGGTGTCTTAGGTTTCTTAGGTGGTGAAAACATACCCTGCTACGCAGGTTTTTTTATTTTCACCACCTAAGAAACCTAAGACACCCAAGGAACCACCTCAGGGTATACATCAAAGATGCTCAGCATTTTACTTCTCCAATTCCTCTACCACCTTGCGCACTTTAGCCGTATACGCACTTAGATACGCTGGAAGCCGGCTGTCATCCGTATCAATGCGCCAAACCCGCGGCGCACTTTTGCCAACCTGGATTTCCAAATAGAAGCCACCTTGATCTGCACAATCAGGGCAACCCAAAGTTTCCCCTTCTTCCTTGTAGAGTTCGGCGGGGAAATCTGCCAATAATTTGGTTGCCAACTCGATGTCTGCTTTGGACAGTGATTTGTCTTCAAAATCCATACCAGGCTCTGGGTAACCCCGCTCTACCTTGTCGGCAAACAGGCCACCAGCTTTCAGGTTAAAGGTGTGGGTACAATTGCCCAAACAGTGCCCGTAGTAGGTGCCAAATACAAAATGGTCTACATCACCCAGATTTGCAAACGCAGGGGTAGACAAATCATCACTATTTTGTTGGGAACAAGAAAAAGCACCCAGCAAAAGGCAAAGGATGCTCAACAAACTCAATTTTTTCATGTCGGATTTTTTTCTTGTTAGACGGGTATAAGTGGATCAAAGGGTTGGTAAAAAATTAAAATTTTAATCGCAAAGCCCCAATCGACAACCCCGCAGCGGTGCCAATGAGCAGTACGTCCTTACCCGTTTGCAATTTATTTTGCGCGTACAACTCATACAATCCCAGGGGAATGGATGCAGAAACGCAATTGCCATAAGCACTCAGGGTATTCACCACCTGATCATCAGTCAAGCCATAACGCTGCATAAAATATTCGTTGCCAAATTTGCTGGCTTGATGGGGTACGATGTAGTTATAGTGCTGAATGGATTGGGCCGTTTGTTGTTCCAATTTAACCAAAAAATCATCCAAATAACGCAGGGTCATCGTAATCAACTGACGGCCATTCATTTGAAAAAAGAAGGAATTGGGGTCAGTATCGGGTTCCGATCCTCGTCTTTTGCTGCCTCCGGTCGGAACGATGGCCAATTGGGCACCAGCAGATTGATTGATGAAATAAGCTGGTGCTGGAAGGTAACCCAGTTCATCATTGGCCTCCAGAATAACTGCCACAGCCGCATCACCAAATAAGGTATAGGTTTTGGCATCGGCAGGATTGAGTGCCCTTGAGGGTAATTCAGCAGATACTATTGCCACTCGTTTTAGCCCCCGATGTTGGAGATAAAGATGTGCTATGTCCAGGGCATGCAAAAAGCTCAAACAAGTGGCATCCACATCAAAACAAGGAAAATCAGCGCTATTCTGGTCAATCGCTTGTTTGATCAAACAGGAATTATGGGGGATTGGGTGGTCAAAAGAAGCCCCAGCATAGAGCAATAAATCCAACTCCGCACAGGTCATTTCTGCTTCATCCAGTGCCTGTTGGAGTGCTGCTGCCGCAATCGAGGTAATGTTGTCGCTAGGATTGGCCCAATGACGGGACTGTACTCCAGTATTTTTTTCGGCCCAGCCTAGTGGCAGGCCACTTCGTATTTCCAAATCTTGAGATAAAATGGCTGAACCAGGGAGAATGCGAGAGCAGGCTTTTAGGTGTATTTTCATTTGCGGTTTATTTTTTGCCTAGCGCGTTGTTTTGCCACGAAGGCACAAAGACCCTAAGGCATTCTTAGTGTCTTTGTACTTGTGGAGCAGGACAATATTCCGCAATATTTTTTGAATAGGCGCTACAGTTCGCAGTAAATCAAGTCTTCGGTTAGGTTGCTACAAGGATAACGCCAGGTAATGTTTTCACCTTCGATCAAGTCATCGGCATGTTCCGGGCCCCAGGTGCCTGCGGGATAACCATATATCTTGATGTCGGGATTGGATTCCCAGGCTTGCAAAATCGGATCAACAAATTCCCAGGCAGCTTCCACTGCGTCACCCCGCGCATAAAGGGTGGCATCACCCTGGATACAGTCGAGCAACAAACGCTCATAGGCCTCCGGAATATAGGCATCGGTGAGGTCGCTGTAATGGAAGTCCATGTTGACATCGGTGGCCTGTAAACCTGCCCCGGGGATTTTCATGGCAAACTTCAGCAGAATCCCTTCATTAGGTTGAATCCGAATGACCAGAATGTTCTCCGTATTGGGCAAACCATTGCCTTTGTTGAACAAGTGATGGGGCGTAGGTTTGAAGTGGATCACGATTTCAGTCACCCGGGTAGGCAGGCGTTTTCCCGTACGGATGTAAAATGGTACGCCCGACCACCGCCAATTGTCGATGAAAAACTTCATCGCAAAGTAGGTCTCGGTGCGAGAATCCGTAGCAACCCCCTCTTCATCTCGGTAACCCGGTACCAATTCCTTATTGATGTGTGAGCTGGTGTACTGACCCCTGATGACATTTTTCAGGATGTCTTTTTCCGACAAAGGCCGCAGCGATTGGAACAACTTCATCCGTTCATTCCGAATACTGGCTTCTGAAGCATGTACAGGAGGCTCCATGGCCACCAGGGCGACCAATTGCAAGAGGTGATTTTGCACCATATCGCGCATGGCCCCAGAGCCATCGTAATACCCACCACGTTTTTCTACGCCTACGGTTTCCGCGGCAGTGACTTCGATGTGGTGGATGTAGTTGCGGTTCCAGATGGGTTCAAAAATGCTGTTGCCGAACCGGGTGATCAGCAAATTTTGCACCGTTTCTTTGCCCAAATAATGGTCAATGCGATATAGCTGAGACTCATTGAAGTATTGCAGCAACTTTTGATTGAGGTCCAGCGCTGTTTCCAGGTTGTAGCCAAAGGGCTTTTCGATGATCAAACGTTTCCAACCATCTCCTTCGTCATTCAACCCTACTTCTGCCAAACTGCGTGGAATGACTTCGTATAAACTAGGTGGAGTGGAGAGGTAAAAAATATAGTTGTCATCGGTATTGCACTCCGCATTGATCTGCTGCAAACGTTCCTTGAAGGCAGGGTAATCTTCGGGCTTGTTGGTTTGCATCGCGTGGTAATAAATGCGCTTGGCAAACTTGGTCCGGTCGCCGTTCCCACCTACGTCTTTGAGGTGCTCGTTTTGGAAAACGACCTTTTCTCGGTATGCTTCGTCAGAGAAAGCCGAGCGGCTTACCCCAACCACCGCAAAGTTTTCGGGTAAAAAACCACGACAATGTAGATTGAATACGGCGGGAATTAGTTTTCTTTCGGTCAAATCGCCAGAGGCACCGAAAATCACCAGAATATGATTATCCGTTTTTTTCATGTCAATTCGCTTGGGTGAAACACAGGTTAAAACTGCTCCAAAGATACAGCGTAAGTAGCAAATATTTTGAGCCAACATCTTTGGCCTTGAGATTGTTTCTTCATTGAGTCATAATTCACCATACTTATGAAAATAGGAATTGCAGCCGATCACGGCGGTTTTGAGCTCAAGGAAAAACTGAAGGTACAGCTTGAAAAACAGTACCTTAGTATCAGTGATTTTGGAGCTGATGCCTATGATGCCAACGATGATTACCCCGATTTTGCGATTCCCTTGGCCAAAGCGGTTGGAATGGGATTGGTGGATCGAGGCATTGTACTGTGTGGCAGTGGGGTTGGTGCTTGTTTTACCGCCAACAAGGTCAAAGGAGTGCGCGCTGCGCTACTTACCGAAACCTATTCGGCCCATCAAGGGGTAGAGCACGATGACATGAACATGATTTGTATCGGCGGTCGTGTGGTTGGTGAAGAATTGGCCTGGGAAATCGTCCAAGCCTTTCTCAAAGCCCAATACAGCGGTGAAGCCCGCCACGAACGTCGTTTGGACAAAGTAAAACAGCTTGAAAAAGAGCAATAATCCAGCTTCACTATAGGGACAAAGTAGTATCTTGCCCACCTAAGTAGTGGGGCAAAAAAAATGAACATTTATTTTTTTATCGCCCCTAAAATCATTCCATATTTTATGTCACAGCAATTCGACTTCGGCATGGTTGGCCTGGGAGTAATGGGCCGCAATTTCATCCTCAACGTAACAGATCATGGGTTTTCGGCCATCGGCCTCGATACCGATTTGGCCAAAGCCAATGCCCTTGAAGAAGAAGGTGCTGGAAAACCCGTAAAAGGGACCACTGCCAAAGAGGAATTCATTGCCGCCTTAAAAAAGCCACGCAAAATCATGTTGCTGGTTCCTGCCGGTGGCCCGGTTGATGCGGTCATCGATAGCTTTTTACCTTTATTAGATAAGGGCGATTTGATCATCGATGGTGGCAACTCTTTTTTCGCCGACACCAACCGCCGGGAGACTTACCTGAGTGCCAAAGGCATCCATTTCATGGGCATTGGCGTATCGGGAGGTTCCCATGGTGCCCGTTTTGGCCCCAGCATCATGCCCGGCGGCGACGCAGAGGCTTACGAGATGATTAAGCCAATTTTGGAAGCCGTTTCTGCTAAAGTGAATGGCGATCCTTGCGTAGCTTATCTTGGGGCAGGTTCCTCGGGTAATTATGTGAAAATGGTGCACAATGGCATCGAATATGGCTTGATGCAACTCATTTCCGAGGCTTATGACGTATTGAAACGTGGCGTAGGTTTGAGCAACGATGCCTTACACGAACTCTTTTCAGGCTGGAATGCCGGGCGCCTGCAATCTTTTTTGGTTGAAATCACTGCACATATTTTCTCGGTAAATGATACACTAACAGACCAAAAGTTGGTCGACATGATCCTCGACCAAGCCAAACAAAAAGGCACGGGCAAATGGACTTCCCAAAATGCCATGGACCTGGGCATCCCGGTACCAACCATCGATATGGCCGTAACCCTGCGTGAGCTCTCCGCCTTGAAACCGGAAAGGGTAGCTGCTGAAAAAATTTACGGCCCAGCTCAGGCGATCAACGAAGATGCGGTCACCCTGGCTGCTGCCGTTGAACAGGCTTTGTACTTCAGCTTCATTGCCACCTATGCGCAAGGCATGGCCCAGTTGACCGATGCTTCCAATGAATACAAATATGGCTTGAACCTGGAAACCGTCGCCCGCATCTGGCGGGGTGGTTGTATCATTCGGGCTGCTATGTTGGAGAACTTCCGCCAGGCCTACCAGAACAATCCAGCGCTGCCCAATTTGTTGCTCGATGCTGACTTGGCCAGCTCTTTACAAGTAGCTCAAGCAGGCCTCCGTAAAGTGGTGGCTGCCGCCGTCAGCAGTGGCATTCCGGTGCCCGCTATGTCAGCCAGTTTGGCCTATTTTGATGCTTACCGCAGTGCTCGTTTGCCACTGAATTTGGTGCAGGCGCAACGCGATTTTTTTGGCTCTCACACCTACGAACGCACCGACCGGACAGGTATTTTCCACACCGATTGGGCCGAATAAAGCATTTTTTTGCCATGATCGACATTGCATCTAATCAAGATATTCCTGCCTTGGTAGCGCTGATCAATAGCGCCTACCGGGGTGAGGGTTCTAAACAGGGTTGGACGACCGAAGCAGACCTCATCCAAGGACTGCGTACTGATGAAGACAACCTCGCGGAGGTCATCAATGATCCCGCTACTACTTTTTTGAAATACACCAACGAAGAGGGAGAAATAATCGGCTGCATCCGGCTGCAACAGCAGCAGGATCGGCTTTACCTGGGTATGCTGACGGTATCGCCGGCTTTACAAGCACAGGGATTGGGGAAAAAGATGTTGAAAGCGGCTGATGAATTGGCCTTGGCCAAAAAATGTCGCGCCATTTTTATGACGGTGTTTTCCGTAAGGCCCGAATTGATTGCGTGGTACGAGCGGCACGGTTATCAAAAAACGGGTAAGGTCATCCCGTTTGAGCACAATGAAAAATTTGAAATTGTGGCGCAGAAATTGGAGTTTTTGGAGTTGGAGAAATTGATCGGATAAGGTTTAGGCCTATTTCTTCTTCAGTACTCAAATGAGGAATATTGCCTTCCGCAATCCCGGCTAAAACAAAGAAGCCGCTGCAATTTTGCAGCGGCTTCTTTGTTTTAAAACTTCACAACTCGCTCTACTCGTTGCCTACCATTCGCCTCCAGACGAACAAAATACATCCCGGCGGGCAATTGCGCCAGATTAATCGGAACATCTGCCTGCTGTACCCCGCTCAATTGAACTTGTCGGAGTACCTGCCCAATCGGGCTGATCAGCTGTATTTTTAGATCTGCTCTTTCACGGAGTTGCACCCGCAGCAGGGTTTGATCGTATGTTGGATTCGGAGCCAGACTCAGTTTTTCCACTGGTAATTCCTGATCGCGGGCAGATACCGTAAAATTCACCGCCAAATCCAGAACCGAGCTACAGCCAAAACGGTCGGTTACCGTTACACTGTAAGGCCCTGCCGGAATTTGGGCAATTTGTGAGGTCGTTGCACCGGTTGTCCATTTGTATTTATAGGGTGCACCATTGCCATCACCACGCACGGCAATCGAGCCATTGCGCATGGTCGCCCCCGTCGCATTGCGGATGGTGGAACTCAGGTTCAGTCTGGCAGCACAACGCAGCATGTTGATGTTGTCCAGGTCAATCCAGTAGTCGCCAGCTCCCCGGGTTGCCACAATCCGAATTTGAATGTAGCGGGTTGCATACGCACCCAGCTTCACAGTCACGCGCTGCAGCTGCGTTGAAGAGATATGATTGGCAACAGTGATGGATTGCAACGGCACAAAGGTGCGCCCACAATCTATAGATACCGACACATCCAGGCGATCGTTAGCGGTCAATGTGGTTGCGGTAATGTCATTTCCTGAAATATTCACGTAGCGGTATTCAAAAGTAAGGCTGTCATTGGCAACGATGGGGCCAAAGGTTGGCGTGGTAACCCGTAAGCTGGCATCCCCGCTAAATAGGTTATCCGACAAGGTGAAGCTACTGTTGCCCCGATCCTTGACCACCACTGCATCAGCGTCGATGGTCCAATCGCGAGGAATACCACCTCTCTCGAAGTCTTCCCCAAAAGGCACCGGATAAGCAGAATTGAAGGTAAAATAAGCAGTATCGTTGGCCGCTTGTACATCCCCCACAATCCAGGCTTTGATGTTGTAAGTGCCTGGCGTAGCGGAGTTGAACGTACCCCGGAAAGTATAAGCATTTTTGGCGTTGGGCAAAAGGGTAAATCCGCCCACGGTTTCGGTCACTACCGGGCCGTTGTTAATGCGGTAGGCCACGCTGAAGTTGGTCGCGTTGTTGCGGCTCAGGTTGCCAATTGAAAAGGCCAGTTGATCGGCTGCGTTACCACAAGGATCCGCGCTGGTGTTGCGCACACTCAATGCCAACAAGTCCCGTGTAGGCACATGCACTTGAATGTTGTCAATCAGCGCACCTTCCAGGTTGTTGGCAAAATCAGAGAGGAAAGCAAAACGGATGCGTACATCGGGTGCCGAAGCGGTGCCAGGCAGGGGATGTGAGGCTGTGAACCAACCCCGCACGCCACCATTGTTGCTCCAAATTTGGCGGGTAACATTGTTGTACCAGTTGATGCCACTGGTATTATCCCCCAATTTTGCCCAGGATTGGCCTCCGTCAGTACTGAGTTCTACCCAAAGTCCGTCGCAGCAACCTTCCATATCCAGTTGAAGCGCAAAGGTCAAAACCGGATCAGCAGTCAGGCCGGAAAAATTAAAACAAGGCGAAGAAAGGTATGAAACTTCACTGCTATTGTAACTGCCATTTAGCTTGGTTGCCCATACTTGTGAGCCGCTGAAAGCCTGGTTGAGTTGGCGCTTGTTGGGCGTACCCAATTGCCAACTGGCATTGACGCTGCTTTGATCTACAGTCCAGCCGGTGAACCGATCCTCTAATAAATTGGTGTATGGGTAGGAGTTGATGGTTGGCAAGCTGGTAAAAGTATAACGCAGGGTATCGTTGTCACTTACACTGTCCCCTTTCATCTCGGTCCAGGCATCGATCACGTAATCCCCGGGAGGGAATGAATAAGGATTGTCAAATTCGGCTACATCCGAACTGTCGCGGCCAACTACACCAGTGTATACGCCATCTTTAGGCATACTAATTGGCACGGGTGCACCATTAACTGCATATTTAAAGGGCACCAAAGATTGCGGCTCGCCACCGTAATTGTGAATCAGCACCCTTACTGTGTCGCCAGATTCCAGGCCACAATCGGTAATAGGATCTTCAATGCCGGAAATGCCCAAATCAACGGCCCAGCGGGTTTGGAAAGCGAAGGGCCCGAGCACCAAACTCGTATCGGAAGGATTACTACAAATCACACTCAAGTAGAGATCGTAATTTCTGTTTTGAGTAAGGTTGCGCAGTATCGTACGCGTTGCCGTAGTCCGTACAACGGTGCCTAGCCCTTTATTCGGAGTAAATCCTTTAAGGCCGTACTCCAATAAATAAGTCCCTCCGGTGACGTTACCCACCCAGCTCAACTGGCTGGTGAATGCACGTACATCTTCAAACGTTACACTCGGTCCAGGAGGAGGTGCACAAGTAGGGCAGGCCACGGTATCGCGCAGTACGACACCTGCAACCGGGTTGTTGGTTCCGGTGGTGTACACTACTTTTCCTTCCTGATTCAGCAGTGTATATCCTACCTCTAAATCAAAGGGACCTGGTTTGTAGGTCAGCCGCAAACTGTCCCCATTGTTCAAGGTCAAATAGTGGCGGGCTGCGCTCCCATTGGTAAGGGTATATACCGTAGCTCTGGCGTTGATGCGTACTTCGAGTTGGGCACCGTTCCAGCCATCGCCAAGTTGATCTTTTAAATCCAGCGTGTAAATACAGGGATTAGCTTGAGCGTAAACCTGCTGGGCAAGGCAAGCCATGAATGAGAAAAAAAGTAGAGTCTTAATCCACTTCATAATGATTGTTTTGTAGAATTTTAAACAAGCTCTTGGGCTTTGAAAGTATTTTTGAGCCTGCTAAAGTTAGTAATTTAATCCATATTGCACTCCCTTTAACGCCAGGAGTGAAAACAGACGACAGTAATTTGTCAAAACCCTAAACATTTTAGCAGCTTTGATGTTAGAGCCTGTAAAAATTTAAGATTTTACAGATGTGAGGAATGAGAAAAAAGGAATCAGCGGTAATTTGGTTGGAGAAAATTTGCAAATATGTACCCAACCAACATCACTGATTCCCAATGGGAAGTTATAAGTTCTTTGTTTGATACACAACGTAAGCGGAAATATTCTTTGCTGGAGATTATCAACGCCATATTTTATCTAACTCGCAGTGGGGTTCAGTGGCGGATGCTCCCTAAAGATTTTCCGCCCTATGGGATTGTATACTACTACTTTAGGAGTTGGCAAGTCAGCGGTTTATGGGAGCGGATCAATCGCCATGTAGTTGAACAAGAACGAATCAAACAGGATCGACTTGCTTCCCCTAGTGTTGGGATCATTGATTCACAATCGATTAAAAACCGAGAGCGAGGACTTGGGGATAAAGGCTTCGATGGGCATAAGAAAATCCAGGGCCGAAAGCGGCATTTGGTCATTGATTCTCTAGGTTTAGTTTTAGCCGTTATGGTTGGCCCTGCAAACAATCATGATGCTTGTGCCGCTAAAATTTTACTTCAAAAGTTAGCATTGGTAGGCTTTGAGCGAATGAAAATCATTATTGGAGATGGTGCCTATGAGCACTTAGCCGAATGGTTGAACGAAAAACTCAAATGGGTACTCCAGATTTTCAAACGCAGTGATACTGCTAAAACGCCTTTTGAAGTCTTACCCCAGCGATGGAAAGTCGAGAGGACGATTTCTTGGCTCATGTGGTCAAGAAGGCTCTCCCTTGATTACGAAGC
>NZ_JBGSLK010000041.1:0-35601 GCF_041740695.1 Haliscomenobacter sp.
TATTGTCGGCGTGACTTGGAGTCACGCCGACAATACACGCCGGCATTACACGCCACAGCCCTTCACCATGAACCTATTGACTAAATTGGAAAAATTTTATATTGAGGCAAATGGGCACTAAAAAACCAAATTTTCATTGTAGTCATCACAACTTTTGGCTTGTTGAACAACAAACACAGTTTGGGATTGGTGGACAATGTGCTGGACATGAATGCTTTGTTTTAAAGGAAAAATGTAGATTAGCACATTCGCTACAACCCAAATCGCCATAAAAATCCATGGTTTGGCAAACTTCAATTTTATAACTTGCCCAACTGTTAAATAAACCTGAATTTGGTAGGCTATACAATCAAAACTTGCCACGGTCAACGTTTATTCGCTTGACTGCTCCTTAGAGTAGTCGATAACCAATAAAAACCGAATACAATGCCTAAAAACCTAGCAATCCTGCTCATTTTGAGCCTATGCTCAGCTGGACTTCTCCAGGCCCAAACCCCTAAGGTAGTGGCGAGCAATCCTGCATCATCCATCCTGAAAAAAAACGTCAACCAGATGGTCCGTTTACCGGACAGCTATGCTGCTTCCCAACAAAAGTACCCGGTGCTGTTCTTTTTACAAGTGACGGACGAGATGGTGGAAGAAATTGCAGTGTTAACCCAAACATTGCACAAAGAAAACGGCACGCCCGAAATGATCGTAGTAGGCATCAAAGTTGAAGACAAGCTGGAAAGGGAGCAGGAAAACGCCGTGTATGACAAATACCTGTCTTACCTGGAAAAAGATTTGATCCCCTCCATCGAAAAAAAGTACCGCTGCAATGGGCAGCGGGTATTGCACGGCAGATCCCTCTCGGGTTCCTTTACCTTGTACGCCATGCTGAGCAAACCGACCTTGTTCAATGGCTACATCGCCGCAACCAAGGAATGGTACGACAAAAACAATGATTACTTCACGGGATTGGCCAACAAGGCCTTGCAAAACGCCGACAAATTCAAGGACCGGAAAATCTTCCTGGCTTCCTTGAACGGGGCTTACAGCAACAGCAATATCCCCGAAGTGAACGAAAACATGACCAAATTCGCTAAGTTATTGGCCAGCAAATCGGGCAATAAAATCGCCAGTAAGTACCAAGCCTTTGACGATTGGGGCATATCGCCATATCCGGGCTTCAAAGAGGGCTTGCTCTTTGTGGCGAAAAAATGACACAATACTAGGTGGCGGCGTGTGAACCCTGAAGGGGCATACGCCGCTGTATTGAGCAATGGTTTTCAATTTAATATTGTTGTAAGCACAAACACAATTGCAGTAGAACTTTGGAAGAAGTACTATCCATTAACTTTGAAAAAAAATAAAGTTAAGGTTCATTCAGGGTTAATCTAATTTGAAACGTTATATGGAACGCTTTTTTCCTAATCAAAGATACACCAGCAAAGGTGAACCTGAACTAGGTATTGGTATTGTAACAGAAACCAGCAAAGGAAAGGTCAAGCTGTATTTTCCCAGATCCAATGAAATACGACTATATGCATTGGAAAGTGCTCCCTTACGTCGAGTTGTGTTTAAATCCGGCGATATCATCGTAGATACAAAAAAACAATCATTACTGATTAAACAGGTTGAACTAGAGGGTGAGTTGTATCTGTATTATGGGAAAGACAGAAAATTGTCTGAGGCCGAACTCGGCGATGTGTCAGCAAGACATGGTGCAGACGACAGACTTTTTATGGGTGACGTAGATGCTCCACAAATCTTTGCCTTACGCAGAGAGACACTACAACACGATTACAACCGGAGATTATCTCCTGTAAATGGATTTGTGGGCGGTAGAATCGATCTTATTCCTCACCAACTGTACATTGCTCATGAGGTGAGTTCACGATATGCTCCTCGTGTCTTACTTTCAGATCAGGTTGGTCTTGGAAAAACCATTGAAGCTTGCTTAATCCTTCATCGCTTGTTGTTAAGTGGACGAATTTCGAGGGTAATCATTCTCGTTCCTGAGTCTTTGGTACATCAATGGTTTATAGAAGTTCTACGTCGGTTTAACCTGTGGTTTAACATTTTCGATGAAGATCGCTGTGCCTCACTCGATGGCAATGCTCCAGATGGTAACCCCTTTCTCGACGATCAACTGATTATTTGCAGTACTTCATTTTTGGCCGGTTCAGCGAAACGAACCAGACAAGCACTGACTGCTGGTTGGGATATGCTCGTTGTAGACGAAGCACATCATTTGGAATGGTCTGTTGACAAAGTGAGCCCGGAGTATGGGATGGTGGAACTATTGAGTAAAGCAGCCAAAGGATTACTGCTCCTCACTGCTACCCCGGAACAACTAGGTGAAGAAAGCCATTTCGCACGACTTCGATTACTAGACCCAAACAGGTATTCGAATTATCATGATTTCATAAATGAGCCTTCTGACCATAGAAACATTGCCACTATTGTGGAAAAACTGTACTCCGGAAAAAAATTACAATCTAACGATACAAAAATATTAGAATCCTTTTTCCCAAAGGAAAGAATACTATCCTTAACAAAAGGAGGAGATGTTGCCAAGGATAATCTTATTGAAGATTTATTGGACCAGCATGGCCCAGGCCGAGTGTTGTTCCGAAATACCCGATCTGCAATGAGCGGTTTCCCAAAGCGAAAGGCGCATCTAATTCCCATAAACACAACCAAAGATAAGGCCCTTTGGCTTCAGCGCCTGGCGAATGAGTTTGCCCACGATATGGAGCCCGGAGCTATTGCAAATAAACAGGAATTTTGGTTTGCCGAAGACCCTCGAGTTCATTGGCTTTTAACTACAATGAAGAAACTGTATCCTGCAAAAGTACTGCTCATATGCAAGAGCAAAGAAAAGGTGCTTGCATTGGAAAAATTTTTAGTGAAGCGTGCCAATCTCAAAGCGAGTGTTTTTCACGAAGACCTTACCATTGTCCAACGCGATAGAAATGCGGCATGGTTCTCAGAATCAGATGGCGCTCAAATCCTCCTTTGTTCTGAAATTGGCAGCGAGGGGCGAAATTTTCAATTCGCCCATCACCTCATACTCTTCGACTTGCCGCTTCATCCCGAATTGTTGGAGCAGCGCATCGGGCGCCTCGACAGGATTGGTCAAACAGAAGATATACATATTCATGTCCCTTACCTGGCCAACAGCCCACAGCATGTGCTGGTAAGGTGGTATCACGAAGGGTTAAATGCCTTTGAAGAGAACCTTGAGGGTGGAAATGAAATATCGAAACTATTTCGTTACCAACTGCTATCCTTATCCAACTCTCCGTCCTTCTCAGATTTTAGCCCGGAACTAGAAGCATTGATTACCAAAACGTCCATTTTTCAAAAAGAACTTCAGAAAAGCCTCGCTGAAGGACGTGATCGATTGTTGGAGATGAATTCTTTTCGCCCCAGGATAGCAGCAAAACTAGTGGAGCAAATTAAAAGAGAAGACTGCGATAAGAGCCTTGAAAATTATTTCACAAAAGTCTTTAGCCATTTTGATATAGAAATGGAAGATCTTTCTGCCCGAACCTACTTTTTGCATCCTGCTTCTACAATCACTGAGGTATTTCCCGCTATTCCGCCTGAAGGTATAAGTGTTACATTCGATAGACAACGCGCGCTTAGTCGGGAAGATATTGGTTTCCTTAGTTGGGATCATCCCATCACAACTGGTGCTATCGACATGGTGTTAAGTTCTGGGACAGGGAGCGCTAGTTTTGGAGTTCTTAGAGGAACCAACAGCCGCGGTATTCTGCTTGAACTACTTTTTGTTCTTGAAACATCGAGAGACCGAAGCATATATGTAGACCGTTTCCTTCCAAATACACTATTAAGAATTGTAGTTGATCATCTTGGCAACGATGTAACAGATCGGTATTCTGTTGAAACATTAGACAAAAAAATGATTCCTGGACAAATGGACGCTTTGCTGGATAATCAAACGTTAATGGAAACGACCCTGCCCAATATGATTTCAGCAGCCACGAAAATGGTTGAAGAACAAAGTACAAAAGAAATAAAAAATGGATTGCAACGCATGAACCTCACACTGAATCATGAAATAGATAGACTAAAAATATTACAGCAAAAAAATAAAAACATCAGACCAGCAGAAATTCAGACAGCACTCCATGAACAGCTGACCTTAACTTCGCTCATTAAAGATGCACGCGTAAGGTTGGACGCCATTCAACTTATACTTTGCGCTGGCGTTGTGCTTTGAGCGTTGAAGGCTTAGGGGCGATAAAAAAATAAATGTTCATTTTGCCAGAGGATTAGATAAGTAAACGGTTCAATTTAAGTGTCTTATCTAATCCTCTGGCTCAGGAAAAATGAACATTTATTTTTGCCCCACTACTTAGACGAGCGGGGTAAATGAAACAACTGTCGCTTCAAATAAAAAAATCGTTGATGAATATTGTTAACCCAGAACACATTAAGCAACTCACAAACGCCCATAAAATTTTTGCTTTAATAAACGAAAATTATGGAACTCCACCAAACTGGACCAGACCGCAAGGTTTTATTTCTTTGTCTAAAATAATATTGGAACAGCAAGTAAGTTTAGCTTCTGCCAATGCACATTTTCTTAAACTCAATAGTTATTTGGTTGAGTTTACACCTTCCAATATTCTCAAACTTACAGACGAGGAAATGAGAAGTTGTCAAATCAGCCGACAAAAAACAAAATATCTTCGTGCGTTATCAACTGCAATAATTAGCGGTGATGTTGATTTAGAAGAATTACCAAAATTGAACGAGACAGAAATAAGAAAACAACTCACAAGCATTAAAGGCATCGGCGATTGGACTACTGATGTTTATTTAATGCTTTGCCTCCAATCAAAAGATATTTTTCCGATTGGCGACATCGCAGTTGTAAATACAGTAAAAGAATTGAGCGATGCAAAAACAAAAGAAGAGATAATCTTGCTTGCGGAAAAATGGAAACCATTTCGTTCACTTGCAGTTTATTTTTTGTGGCACTATTATCTAAATAAAAGAAACAGACCGTCAGAATAAAATATACAATGATAAATCTTATAAACAAAATTAATAGAACACCACTTCGGGCAGACAGAAGAACAGCGGCTAACAACTAAGCCTTCGTTCGGCCAACAAGGTTTGGACTTGCTGAAAAAAGCAGTGGAAAAATAGCTAAAAAGTGCCTGCCACAAAATACGGTTTAGTAGAATGAGGGCTGACATACTTAAATGAATGTCAGCCCTCTGTGTATTTGAGCAGGACTGAAAGCCCACCAGTAACATCGGTATTGATCTAGGAGCAGAGTCCGTTCTATAAAATGTGTGAATAATGCAATTTAAATGTTTTTTTCTGTAAAACACTTTTTAAAAAGATGCTGAACTTTGCACCATGCCGTTCAGAAGAAAATTCATTCAACAAGCCGCAATAGCGGGTGCAGGCATAATGCTTGCCAATCCATTGCAAATTTTAACACAAACGAATAACTATAAAAAAATGAGTAAAAATACAAAATCAAAAGGTTACGCAGGAAAAGACGAAACTGGAAAATTGGACTTGTGGAATTTTGAACGCAGACCAGTCGGCGATAACGATATTCTCATCGATATTAAGTACTCGGGAATTTGCCATTCAGACATACATACCATCAGAGGACACTGGGGAAAACAACAGTACCCACAGGTTCCAGGCCATGAAATCGCTGGCATAGTGACCGCTATCGGTAAAAATGTATCCAAATTTAAAGTGGGGGATAAGGCTGGTGTAGGCTGTATGGTGAACAGCTGTATGCAATGCGAAAGTTGCAAAAGCGGCGAAGAACACCATTGCGAGACCACAGGAATGATAGGCACTTACGGCTCCCCAGAGAAATCTTCACCTTCAGGAATTACCCAGGGCGGATACGCCGACAACATAGTGGTTACCGAGCATTTCGCAATCAAAATTCCCAATAACCTGGACTTAAAACATGCCGCGCCGCTATTGTGTGCAGGTATAACCACTTACTCTCCTTTAATTAGAGAAAATTTCAAAAAAGGAGATAAAATTGGCGTGATTGGAATAGGCGGCCTCGGTCACATGGCAATCAAATTAGCCGTTTCAAAAGGAGCAGAAGTGTACGCTTTTACAACTACCGCTTCCAAAAAAGAAGACATTCTTTCATTTGGTGCCAAAGAGGTGATTGTTGTTGATTCAATCGAAAAATTAAATCCGTACAGGGGTAAATTGGACTATATGCTTTCCACGGTACCTTATGATTACGACGTAGCTTCCTATGCATCATGCGTAAAACCTTATGGTAACTTCACACAAGTAGGAGTGCCGATCAATGGGCTTTTATCAATGAATAATTTTCAGATGGTTGCCAACAGAGTGAAATACAGCGCCTCATTAATCGGAGGAATTCCAGAGACACAAGAAGTTGTAGACTATTGTGCTCAGAACAACATTCTGCCTCAAATTGAAATCATTAAGGCAAATCAAATTAACGATGCTTGGGATAAAGTTGTGAATAAGGAAGCACGTTACCGATTTGTAATCGATGCAGCCACATTCTGATTTGCAACAAGTTCGTTTGCAACGAAAAATAAATGAATGTATACTTCGCTCTAACCCTTCTGATTTGCTTATCGGCAGGTTTCGCATACCTGAATCAACGATTCTTGAAACTGCCGTTTGTAATCGGGCTGTTTTTTGTATCTACAATTTTTTCTCTTTTTTTGATTAGCACGAAACTATGGCTAAACATTCCAATTGAAGAAATCAAGACGTTTATTCAACTTGCGAACATTGATAAAATTATTCTGAATTACCTGCTAGGTTTCCTGCTTTTTGCAGGTGCATTACAAACCGATTGGAACAAACTCAAGCAGCAAATAAAACCCATTGCAACATTCGCATTAGGCGGTGTATTGCTTTCAACAATGATTGTTGCCTCACTTTTTTATGGACTAACTAAATTGTTTCATCTAGAGATCAGCTTCATTTATTGTCTTGTTTTTGGTGCCTTAATTTCCCCAACAGATCCTATTGCAGTTTTAGGGATTCTGTTAAAAGCCAATGTTCCCAAAAATGTGGAATATACTATTGTTGGTGAAAGTTTATTCAACGACGGCGTTGGAGTTGTTCTTTTCATCGCCTTGTTAGATACGTTGAATACAGGTTCATTTAGTTTTTCACACTTTGGATTTTTATTCTTACAAGAAGCGGTGGGTGGAATCTTAATAGGACTCGCAATGGGGTATTGCTTATACTTACTGTTGAGATCCATCAACCACTATCAAACAGAAATCCTGCTGACGCTTGCCTTCGTTATGGCAGGTTATTCTTTTTGTAATTACATCCACATTTCAGGGGCTTTATCAATGGTGGTAATGGGTTTAATGGTAGGGAATTATAGGCAAGATACGGCAACGAGTGACCTAACGCAGAAGCATGTACATGAGTTTTGGGAATTGCTTGATGTAATCCTGAATTCAGTTTTGTTTATTTTAATCGCATTCGTACTGATCATCATTGAATTCAACATAAAGTACATTTTAGTCGGATCGATTTCAATTGTTATAGTTTTACTCTCGAGAATTATCATTGTCTATTTGCCACACTTTGTAATGCCTAGCCTTTTAAAATTGACAAACAAAGAAGCTAATATCATCAGTTGGGGTGGTTTACGTGGCGGTCTTTCATTGGCCTTAGTTTTATCACTACCTGACAACGAAACCAAAAATCTACTCTTAATTGTGACTTACTTTTGTGTACTGTTTAGCATCATGATACAAGGGCTAACCATCGAAAAATTTGCAAAACAGGCTTAAACAACTTCACCTTAAGCAAGACGAAGAATTGAGCCGAAACGAAAATGACCTGCACCAACATTTTCAAAAATAGATGTACTTTTACAACAGACCCTCCAATGGGTTTAGTGAAAAATTTCAATACACTTCTTCTATTTTTGAGATGGCTACACAAAAATATGACATCGTAATCATCGGCGCCGGGCACAATGGACTGGTGGCTGCGACTTATTTGGCAATGGCAGGCAAGAAGGTCCTGGTGCTGGAAGCAAATGCTGAAATCGGTGGTGCCACTGCCAGTGTACGTGTTTTTCCCGATTTTGATGCGCACTTGTCACGTTACGCTTACCTCGTTTCGCTGCTTCCCCATAAAATCATTCAGGATCTAAACCTTAATTTTAAATGCTTATCGCGGAGAGTTGCCAGTTATACTCCGCATGCTGCCCAAGGGCAACATTCCGGATTGCACATTTCCAGAATATGGGATGAGCAAACGGCGGCGTCCTTTGCAGCATTAGCAGGGGGCGAAGCTGAGCAGAAAGCCTGGCGCAAATTCTATGCCGAAATAGAACAATTTGCCGGACGGATTGCGCCTACGATGCTAAAGCCATTGCTATCCCGCTCACAACTCAAGAAAGAAATCGGGCTTGATCGGGTCTGGGACTATTTGATTGAGGAGCCCATTGGACAAGCCATCGTCAACAATTTTAAGCATGATACAGTGCGCGGCGTGGTGCTCACCGATGCACTCATTGGCACATTCACTTCTGCTTACGATTTGCAGGCCAACAAATGTTTTCTCTATCACCTGATTGGCAATGGAACGGGAGAGTGGAAAGTGCCTCAGGGCGGTATGGGCGCATTGGTGCGTGAGTTGGAACGTGTAGCTTTAGCATCCGGCGTCGCCATTTCCACCAACAGCAGAGTTACGGCTGTGCAGTCGGACGAAAAAGAGGTCCTGATAAGTCTGGAAAATGGAGATCAATTTTCAGCGAACTACCTGCTCGCCAACACTGCGCCACAAGTGCTGGCAAAACTGCGTGGAAAAAACCCTCCTGCCAGTTTAGAGGGCTCACAAATGAAAATCAATATGCTGGTCAAACAATTGCCCCGACTCAAATCGGGAGCAGACCCGCGCGATGCCTTCGCTGGCACCTTTCACATCAACGAAAATTTCTCACAACTTGAGTCGGCCTACCAGCAAGCAAAAGCTGGAAGTATACCAGCCCCGATGCCCCTGGAGATCTATTGCCATACCTTAACCGATTCGAGTATCCTGAGCGCTGAATTGCAGCAGAAAGGATTCCATACGCTCACGCTCTTTGGATTGCATACCCCCGCAGCTTTGTTTGATGACAAACACGACGCCCAGCGAAAATTGGCCCTGCAATCTGCCATCGACTCTCTTAATGAATATCTGGCTGACCCTATTGAATCCGTACTTGCCCAGTCCCCAAATGGTGAACTGGCCATCGAAGCCAAAACTCCACTCGACATAGAAGCGGAGGTTGGCCTACCTCGTGGAAATATTTTTCATCGGGATTTAGCCTTCCCTTTCCACGAAGATGACGAAGCGCCCAGTTGGGGAGTGGAAACAGACGATGCACGCATTTTTATTTGTGGCGCCGGCGCCATTCGTGGGGGTGGGGTAAGTGGAATTCCCGGGCACAACGCAGCCATGGCGGTGCTTGAGCGCGGGTAAGTTTTTCATTGTTTCAACAGCTTCCTCCTATCCATGTTGCTGGCATTAAAGTTGCTGCCAGTGCGGTTGCTGATAACGCTGTGACAAAAAAATGTGCTTTTATTGCTTAGGGTCAAAACTTAAAGTCATGACGTATGTTAGAACCTGCTCAACTTATTTCAAAAAATTAAAACCATGCAAAAGAATTTATTAGTGCTCTTTACCATCGCGGTAATAGGTGCAATCAGTTTGACATCTTGTGGTAATGCTCCGGCTCCAAAGGCCACCGAAGCACCGGTGACTACAGTAGAAGAACCCACCCCTGAAGCCGAGATGCCCAAGACAGTGGTAGACATTGCAGTTGGCTCACCCGATCACACTACACTTGTGGCTGCGGTTACGGCTGCGGGTTTGGTAGAAACACTACAAGGCGCAGGCCCGTTCACTGTGTTCGCGCCCACCAATGCGGCCTTCGCAGCTTTGCCAGCTGGCACGGTAGAAGGTTTGCTAAAGCCAGAAAAAAAGGCGGCTTTGACGGGTATTTTAACGTACCACGTGGTTGCCGGCTCGGTGAAAGCGGCTGATCTAAAAGATGGTCAAAAAGTCAAGACTTTACAAGGCAAAGAATTAACCGTTTCCATCAAAGATGGTAAGGTGAAAATTAATGGTGCAAATGTTACAGCGGCTGATCTCGAGGCAGGCAATGGCATTGTACACGTCATTGATGGCGTACTTTTGCCTTAATCAACAAGTACAAACAACCCACAGAAAAAGTCTTTCCTTCTCCTACTTTGGAAAGTCTTTTTTTGTGGGTGGTTTTGGAATGTTGCTTGCCAGTTTGCCCCATAGTAGTGGGGCAAAAATAAATGTTCATTTTTTTTGAGCCCCATAGCTTCTGAAAAACATCTAATTATTGCCGAAAACAGATATAACTCGACAAATCAAGATCAAAATGTGTCATGAGCTCAATCCGAAAAAATGACCAGCCTATTAGAACGTATTGTCAGAGATAACCTCAACTAAATAAAAATGATGAAATACGTCTTCATTTTACTGATACTCAGCTTATCCACTAAATCAGACATGAAAAAGGTTTATACTTTCTCCACTCAAACTCACCTCAAGGAATGGCGTATTGTCAACGATGGTGTGATGGGTGGCATATCCAAAAGTTCCTTACTGCTTACTGATACCGGCCATGGCCAATTTTCAGGTCACGTTTCGTTGGCGAACAACGGAGGATTTGCCTCGATTCAATTGAGCACAACGATACAACTGGCGGAAGAAAAGAATTTCATTGTTTTGCGCGTAAAAGGAGATGGCAAACGTTATGAATTTCGTTTGAAGGGCGAAATTTCACAGTATGAGTCTTACGTGCACCCATTTGCCACTTCAGGAGAATGGGAAAACCTTAAGTTAGCAATCAGTGAATTTTACCCTCAGTTTCGAGGGCGCAAATTGAACATCCCGAATTTTAATTTCAAAAGCATCGAACAATTGAGTTTTCTGATCGCCAATAAGCAAGAAGAAGACTTCGGGTTATTGATTGATTGGATAGGTTTGGAGTAAATTGAAAAATGATAGCGACTCCAAAACAAAAGCCCAATTCAGAAACCATGGGGGCAAACGGTTGGTTACATCCGAGATATCAATGGCTTTTTACTTGAAATATGCACACCAGTGAGCTAAGAATCTGCAAAGCAACAACGCCGATGAAAACAGAAAAGCAAGGTTTACAACAATTGTTAAAAATTGCGACACCGTTCCTAATTGTCACAACGCTTTATACCGTTTTTGTGCTTGGACTGGAAGAATACTTTGGCGACCATATTTACAAAATATCTGGACAAATAGGTTCAGTATTTGGACTCGCCGTTGCTTTTTTCTTGGGTTTTAGAATGAACTCCGCGTATGACAGATGGTGGGAAGCAAGAAAAATATTTGGCGAATTGACCAACAACACCAGAAGTTTTGTCGTAAAAATATATGCTTATTATGGAAATGCAGAGAATTTTAAGGAAACAGCCCGAACGGATTTCAACATCAAGGCTCAAAAATTAATCGGACTAAGCATTTTATACATCCGACAATTAAAAAATGAAATGCACAATAATTTTAAGCCAACATTTGACAAACCAGCAATTGAACTACTAAAAGAGTTTAAAATAAATACAGAAAATAAAATTTCAAACGAAATATTAGCTGCACTTACAAAAAGTATCGAAGATGATTTTTCTTCAAAAGCCAACATTGAAAAAGGAGATTTAATGCAACACATTAATCGCTTTTACGACATTCAAGGTAAAGCAGAAAGAATAAAGAACACTCCTTTTTTGATGATTTATAGTGCTTTTACAAAGATAATTGTGAGCTTCTATGTCATTCTTATTCCCTTATTTGTGGGCGATATTGACCTTGGAGGTGAAGAGAGTGGGTTTGAGTTTTTAGCTGTTCCCATTATGGTGATCATCAGCACCGCTTTTCTGACAATCAACAAGTTGGCAAACTTGTATGGTGAGCCATTTTCGGAAAATAAAACTTCGGTAACCATTGACGACATTTGTAAGACCATAGAACAAAATTGTAATGAAATAAAAGCAAAACTGGAATACTAACTATAAACAATGCCCAAAAATCAAGTATGATTGCTTACTTTGGTTGGGCGTATCCAGACTTGGATTGTCAAAAGTGGGAAGATGAAATGAAACCAAACCACTGACCAAACGCTAAAAAAATCTATCTTCTAACCTCCAATATCAACCATCCATGTTACAACTAACTGTCCTTTATCCGCAACCAAGCGATGTGGCACAATTTGAAGCCGATTATGCCGAGCATTTGGCCCTGTTGCATGAAAAAGCAGGCATTCCAACTACCGTAAAACCTTATACGGTGACCAAGTTTATGCCTACACCCGACGGAGCTCCCACCTTTTATCAAATGTTTACGCTGCCTTTTGAATCACCGGAAATACTGCAAGCCACGATGGAATCAGCAGCGATGCAGGAAGTTGGGGCCGATGCGTATCGGATTTCGACGGGTGGTGCACCTATTTTTCTAGTGGGTAGCACCGAGTAATTACTCCCCCGTAAGTACCGGATCACAATTAATGATTCGGCACTTATTTTTGCTATTTTCAACACAAACATGAGTTGTACCTTGGCCAAAAGCGACCAAGGTACAACTCATGTTTAGACAAGCTCTTGCAAACCAATAACATCAACCTACCATGAAAAACACCTTCATCCTCCTTATCCTCTTCGTCGCCGCATGTACCAACCCTGCACCAAACACCCAGGGAAAACTGAGCATGCTCGAAATGGACCACAAATGGGTCGTTGTTGACGAACAAAAAACCGTGCTTTACGACGTATTCCTCTACGACAATGGCCCCGATGCACCTGCTGATGGGCTGTACCGCATCGTAAAAGATGGCAAAATTGGCTATGCTGATGAGAGCACCAATGCCATCGTCATCGAACCCCAATACGATTGTGCATATCCTTTCGAAAATGGCAAAGCCAAAGTAAGTACCAATTGCAAAACTGTTAAAGACGGAGAATACGACGTTTGGGAGAGTGATGCCTGGCAGTTTATTAATAAAACAGGAGGGCAATAGGGCCTGATTGCTGAGGTGACTCCTTCAGTGCCTTAAGTTTCTAAGGTGGTGAAAAAACTTCTTTTAATCAAAAAACATTCCTACGCTATGAAACACCTAAGTCTCCTTTCTGCATTCATACTTATCCTGTGGTCATTAGCTCCCATTCAGGCCCAAATCGCCTCCAAAGACATCGATGCATTAGTCGCCGATGCTCTATCGAAATTCAAAGTGGCTGGTGCCGCCATCGCCGTGGTAAAAGATGGCAAAGTGATTCACCAAAAAGGTTACGGTGTAACGGATATCAATACCAAGAGGCCCGTCAACGAATACACCAATTTTGCCATTGCTTCCAATAGCAAAGCTTTTACAACTGCCGCCCTTTCCATCCTGGAGGAAGAAGGCAAACTGAAATGGTCGGATAAGGTGAAAGACCACATCCCCGAATTCAAGATGTACAACGACTACGTGACCGAAAATTTCAACATCCAGGATTTGCTCACTCATCGCAGCGGCATGGGGCTGGGCGTGGGCGATTTGATGTTTTTCCCCGATGGGTCGGACTTTAAGATCAAAGACGTCTTGGCCGCTTTTCAATACTTCAAACCCGTTTCGGCCTTCCGCACCAAGTTCGATTACGACAATTTGCTCTACATCGTGGCCGGTGAAGTCATTGCCCGGGCGAGTGGCATGAGTTACGAGGATTTTGTGCAAAAGCGCATCATCACGGCCCTGCAAATGAACCATACGTTCGCATCCCCTGATTTGATGAAAGACAAAAACAATTTGGCCACCCCACATTCCTCCGAATCGGGTACCATCAAAGCCATCGCGCCCTTTGGTGAGCAGATCAACTCGGCAGCCGGAGGTATTTTGTCCAATGTGGCGGATATGTCCAATTGGATGATAATGCAGCTCAACAAAGGCAAGTATGGCGAGGGGTTGAAATCCAATCTTTTCTCTGCAAGAAACCAAAACGAAATGTGGCGCTTGCACACCGTTTTGCCCACCAATCCTGATCCTCGCTACAAATCTCATTTCAACGGCTACGGCCTGGGCTGGGGCTTGAGTGATGTGAGAGGGAATATGCGGGTGACCCATACGGGCGGTTTGCCTGGCATGCTTTCGATTGTGACGATGTACCCCGATTTGAATCTGGGCATTGTGATTTTCACCAATACCGAAAACGGTGGCGGCGGCCTTTTCTCTGCCGTATCCAATACCATTGCGGACAGTTATTTGGGCCTGGACAATTTTGGCTGGACGGATAAAATCAACGATAGAATGACCCAGCAGCGAAGTGCCGGGGATGAAGTGAGCAAAAAAGTTTGGGAAAAGGTGGAGTCCGCAAAAAATGTCAAAGTAAGGAACGAAGACTATATCGGGATTTACCAGGATAAGTGGTTTGGCAAAGTGGAAGTGTTTGAAAAGGGGCAGCAATTGTGGTTCAAATGCCACCGCTCCCCCAAATTAAATGGCCCCATGGCTTTTTACAATGCCAATTCCTTCGCCATCAAATGGGAATACCAGGACATGAATTGTGATGCACTTGCCATGTTCGCCCTGGATGAAAATGGAAAAGCGCAATCCATTAAGATGAAAGGCATTTCGCCCAATATTGATTTTAGTTTTGATTTCCAGGATTTGGACCTGCAAAGGGTGAGTAAATGAAAAACGGACAGGTATGTTTTGGGTTGTCAAAACCTAAATGAGCCGATTATTTTGCCTATTCGGCTCATTTTTCATTATATTGTGAGCCGAATAAGCAAAATAATCGGCTCACGATGTACAATTGGCAACAAAATGACTGGCTCCATTTCCGCTATGATGAAGCTGCTTTTACTGAAATAGCTTTGTCTTTTATGGCAATTGCAGGACAAAGTCTTGGTTATTTGCAGGGGCTATCGGGTGAGGAACAAGCCGAATCTATCGTTTCAATATTGGTAAAAGAAGCCATAAAAACATCTTCCATCGAAGGAGAATTCATCAGCCGTGTCGATGTTATTTCTTCCATCCGTAAAAATTTAGGCTATACCACTCCGAGTTACCACATCAAAGACAAACGTTCTGAAGGGATAGCTACTTTGTTGGTGAAAGCGCGGGAAGATTTTGATAGTGATTTTACAGAAGCGGTGCTTTTTGAGTGGCATCAGTCGCTCATGTTGGGCAATACGAGCATTCATGTCGGTCAATACCGCAACCACCCTGAGCCGATGCAAGTCATTTCAGGGGCAATTGGCAGAGAGGTAGTCCATTTTGAAGCACCACCTTCGGCACAAGTTCCTGCCGAAATGCAAGCATTTTTTGAGTGGTTCAATGCGACAAAACCAGACGAAAAATCACCCATTCCCAATTTGCTGATTCGCGCGGCAATAGCTCATTTGTATTTTGAAACGATACATCCCTTTGAAGATGGCAATGGACGAATCGGGCGGGTAATTGCCGAAAAAGCCTTAGCACAAGGTTTAAAAAGACCTATTCTGATGAGTCTTTCTACCGCCATTGAAGCGGATAAAAAAGCCTATTACGCTGCCCTCAAAAAAGCACAACGAACCAATGACTTGACAGAATGGATTCAATATTTTAGCGAAACCATTCTTAAAGCGCAGCTGGAGTTCATTGAAACCATTGATTTTTTGTTGAAAAAAACTACTTTTTTTGATAAACATCAAGCGAAGTTGAACGAAGCACAATGCAAAGTACTCAACCGGATGCTGGAAGAAGGGGAAGAAAACTTTAAAGGTGGAATGAACGCCCGCAAATACCAATCCATCAGTAAAGTTTCAAAAGCAACTGCTACCCGGCACTTACAGGATTTAGTAGAAAAAGGAATATTAATTGTCCAAAAAGGAGGGCGCAGCACCCATTACCAGGTTAACTTGGGCTGATCATCCTTCAAACCAATCGAACTATGAAACACCTATTCACCATTTTCATCGCCTTATACGCGCTTTCCAGCTTTGCCCAAAAAGCCCTTCCTGCCGACGTAATCAAAAACATCGAAACCCGGATCAACAACGGCTACAGCCCCAGCATCGCCATCGGCATCATCGACAAGGATGGGCCGCAGTATTACCTATTCGGCACCAAAACGGCCGGGGGCCAGCCCGTCAACGAACATACCATTTATGAGATTGGCTCCATCTCCAAAACCTTTACAGGTATCCTTCTGGCTCAAGCAATACTTGATGGGCAAGTAAAAGCCGATGACCCGGCCCAAAAACACCTACCTTCTAGTGTAAAACTGCCTACCCAAGATGGGAAGCAAGTCACGTTGGGGCACTTGTCCGACCACACCTCGGCACTGGCCCGCATGCCCAGCAATTTCAACCCAAAAGATCCTGCTAATCCCTACGCCGATTACACCGTGGAGCAAATGTATACCTTTCTGAATGGCTACACCTTGCCACGCGACATTGGTTCAAAGTATGAATACTCCAATTTGGCGCAGGGTTTGTTGGGTCACATCCTTTCGCTCAAAGCGGGCAGCTCTTACGAGGCATTGATGCTCAGCAACATTGCCACTCCACTGGGTATGAAGGAAACCAAAATTACTTTTGATGAAAAGATGAAGCAAAACCTGGCCATGGGTTACAGCCAGGGCATGCAGGTGGCGAATTGGGACATTCCTACGCTAGCTGGCGCTGGGGCCATCCGCAGTTCTGTCCACGATATGCTGATTTACCTCCAGGCCAATATGGGTTTAAAAAAGAGCAAATTGTACCCTGCCATGCAACTCTCCCATCAGGCCCGTCACGATAAAGTAGGCGGTGGTACGCGGGTTGGACTGGGTTGGCACATCTCCAAGGGTGCCGAGGGCGACGTGATCTGGCACAATGGCGGCACGGGTGGCTACCGCACTTTTGCAGGATTCGTTCAAGAAACGGGTAAAGGAGTAGTGGTGTTAACCAATTCCGCCAAGGGAGCCGACGACCTGGGGTTTTATTTGCTCAACTCTGCCGCCAAGTTGATGGAAGTGAAAAAATCAGCCTTGGTTGAGCTTAAAAAACAACTGGATGCGCAAGGTGCTGAAGCGGCCTGGAAGCTTTACGAAAACTTAAAAAAGGACGCGATAAACGGCTTTGATGAAGATGAATTCAATACCACGGGGTATACCTACCTGGAGGGTGGCAATACCAAAGCGGCCCTGGCCCTGTTTAAAATCAATGTACTGGAACACCCCAAATCCTCCAATGCCTACGACAGCTACGGTGAAGCCCTGATGAAGGATGGCCAAAAAGAAGCAGCCATCGAAAACTACAAAAAATCCCTGGAGCTCAATCCCGGCAATACCAATGCCACCGACATGTTGGCCAAAATGGGCGTGGGTGAAGGAGTCAAAGTATTCCCTGTCGAGGAATCCGTTTTAGAGTCCTATGTGGGGGTGTATGAACTGGCCCCCAATTTCACCATCACCATGACGCGCAAGGGCAGTCAGCTTTTTGGCCAAGCTACTGGCCAGGGCCAGTTTGAGTTGTTTGCCAAATCAGCCACTGAGTTTTTCCTGAAAGTGGTGGAGGCGCAAGTCACTTTTACTTCCAAAGACGGCAAAGTAGACAGTATGACCTTGTTCCAGGGCGGGCAGGTCATGCCTGGCAAACGGATCAAATAAAGTCTTGTTTTTAAAAACCAGATCACTAAATACAGGAACATGAAGCTGATCTTCAAAAATTCCTTTTTATTATTACTGCTATGCGTCAGCGTCATTTCGGCAAGCAGTCAGAATCTATCGCCTACACAAGGCTGGGCCAAAACCAGCCCTGACAAGCTCAATTTAATCGCCGATTCCCTGATCGCCCTCGACCGCGATTTTGCCAGTGAAAAATATGGCCATGTAGATGGCATTTGGCCCCAACCGTGGCTACGGCTACAAGTGGTGGCTGGGCTCCTATGGCAACAAACCCGCTGAAGTTACCTGGGGGGGCAATGGTTTCGGGGGCCAGTTTCCGATCATTATCCCAGAATACGATATCGTGGTGGTATTTAATGCATGGGATATTTTTCCAAGTGCACAAACCAGGAGTTACAATCCAGATTTTTTGGTCAAAAGAGTATTGAACGCGGTTGTGGAGTACCATGAAAAGAAAAAATGAGCCGAGGCTTCATTGGGGCGATAAAAAAATAAGTGCTCATTTTGCCCACTACATTGATATGGAGATTCGTTTTCACCAGGTGTCAAATCATATTTTGAAGCGACATCACCCCAATTTGGATGGATTTTTACCGCACAATCATTTTTTCACCCGTTTAATCCATCCATGTATGAAAAAGATCATCATCACCCTGATCTGTGGTTTTAGTGCATTTTTTATGGTTTCCTGTGGCATTTTTGGCTCTTTGACTTCCACCACCACTATTGGCCCACAGAATAGTTTTGTGCTAGGCAACAACCAACATGGGGCTTTTAGTGTCGATTTGAAAAACATTTCGCCCAATCCCCTTAAAATCCACCTGGCACCCATTGATGGCGGAACGCATTCACCCGTGGTGGTGCAGCCGAATCAAAAAGCGAGCCTGAAAGTAGATCGAAACACGGCAGTAGTCATTGCCAATCAGTTCAACGAAAATGCCGACGTGGAACTAAAAGTACATGGTGATACCGGGCTTTCGATGGGGTATAAAAATTAGGTTGTTTCCAAACCTTTGTTGCTACTCCGGGTTTCGTCTCTAAGGATAAAACCCGGAGGGCAACAACACCATGAATTACCAATTAAACCTGTACACCTTTGTACTGCTCTTTGCCTTTCTGCAAGGGCTTTTTTATGTGTATCAATTCTGCAAAAGGGGCTTCGCGGAAGAGCGTGTTTCCGATTTTTGGCTGGCGGGGCTGATCCTGGTCTTGTGCATCACCAACCTTCCTTCGATGCTCGGGTTCATGGGCATTTACATTTTGGGGCAAGCCTGGTGGTTTTTTCCTCAGGATACGGGGCTGATAATCGGGCCATTGGTTTATTTTTACTTAAAAAGCCAGACCAATGTTCAGTTTAAATTTCAGACCAGGGATTACTGGCATTTCTTACCCTACATCATTTATTTTTTCTACCACCTTTTGATTTTTCTTAGTGGCAAAGATGGCATCGATTGGTGGGCACAATCGGTGCACAATCGATTGTTGATAGGCATGTGGGAGCGCATTGCCGAAAATGTATCCCTGCTTGTTTACATGATTTTATCCCTGCGTTTGTACCACCGTTACCGCCGCTGGTTGCCCACCGAGCGCTCCGACATTGAAACCATTCGCCTGGGCTGGTACAAGCATTTTTTGGCTTTGGTGGTGGTCAGCGTTCTAGCGGCCATTGTTTTGTTTTTACTGGGTTTGTTTGTTCCCCTCTCCTACCAGGATGACTGGATTTTGCGGGCTATAGTCGCATTTAACATCTGCTACCTCAGTTTTAACGGCTATGTACAACCACAACCACATCGGCTGGCTTTCACCGAAAAAAACCTACCAGAATCCAATGTCATGCCGACAAACCCGGAAACAACCACAAAAAAAGCAGAAAAACCAGACCCCGCCGAAGTCCAAATCTGGTGCAAAAAGGTGGAGGCCATCATGCAAACAGAAAAATTGTACCTCAATCCCGAACTTACTTTGAGTGATGTATCAGAAAAACTACACTCACACAACTCCTGGATTTCTTATGTAATCAACACTGGATTTCAAAAAAATTTCAACGATTTTGTCAATGCCTACCGGGTGGCAGATTTTCAGAAGAAAGTCAATGATCCCATGCTAAGCCATTACACCCTGTTGGCCCTTGCCTTTGAATGTGGCTTCAACTCCAAATCAACATTTAATCGGGCGGTTAAAAAAGCCACTGGGCAGTTGCCTTCGGCGTTTGGCACCAAAACGCAGTAGTAAAACGTTCGTTGTAAAACAATTTGCGCTGCACCTAAAACCGCAACAAACATGCAAAACCCTGTACTGCTGTTCTCTTTTATGGCATTGACCATCTTCTGTGGCCTGTACCCTGAAAAAAACAGCGACATAACTTCAATTTTACATAAAAATGCGCCCCTCAAAAACGGCGACCTCATTTTTCAAACCTCTCAATCCAGTCAGAGCCAGGCCATTCAATTGGCCACGAAATCCCAATATTCACATTGTGGCATCATTTATCAAGAAGGCGAAAAGTATTATGTTTTTGAAGCCATTCAACCTGTCAAAAATACGCCGCTTGAGCAATGGATCGCTCGCGGAAAAGCAGGCAAATATGTGGTGAAACGCCTTAAGAATGCCGCTCAGGTATTAACCCCAAGCGCCCTGCGGAAAATGAAACAAGTGGGTGATGGATTCAAAGGAAAAAATTACGACCTGACTTTTGAGTGGTCTGACGACAAAATCTATTGTTCTGAACTGATCTGGAAGGTGTACCAACGGGGAACCGGCCTTGAGATTGGCAAACTTGACAAACTGAGTAATTTTGATTTGAGTGCCGAAGCAGTAAAAAAGAAAATGAAAGAACGCTACGGAGACCGGGTGCCGCTCAATGAAACGGTCATTTCCCCAGCGGCTGTTTTTGAAAGCGAGCTGTTGGTTACCGTTAAATCCAATTAACGTGAACTAAACTATTTATGCAACAACCTCCCACACTATGAGACAGCTATTCACTACCCTTTTATTCCTGGCCATTGCCCAGCTTGGTTTGGCCCAAATCAGCGTCACCGCCACCACTTTCCCTGCTGCAAACGATACCTTGCGTTACGCCATTGATGATCGGCCAGTCCTGGATGTTCAAAGCCTTTTCACACCACCAGGAGGGCCCCAAACCTGGGACTTGAGCAAATTGCTGGCCCGGTCTACATTCAGCCAGGTGTTTAAACCCGCTAGTGTCGGTAAAAATGCCAGCTCATACCCTGGTGCTGAACTGGTTGTGGTAGATGCGATCAGGGAAACCTACTACAACGTAACCAATAGTCGCTTTGAGAACATGGGCTATGCTGGTGCGGACCCCTTTGGGTTGGGTTTGAATGCCCGATTTAAATTGCTTCCCGCCTATATAGAACGCCGTGCTGCGATGAATTTTTTTGACATCAACGTTGCCAACTCTTCTATAATTCAAGGGTTTGCAGTGAGCGACCTGCCTGAGGTTATCAAAAATAATCTTCCCGTCAGCGCAACGCTTATTGACTCTATCCGCGTTCGTTTGACTTTTTCACGCAACGATGTGGTAGATGCTTATGGTACCTTGAAGTTGCCGTTTGCCCAGTACAGCGTTTTGCGGGAAAAACGCACCGAATACATCTCTACCAGGATCGACGTTCATACTTTTCTGGGCTGGCTGGATGCAACAGATTTGATTGTGAACCAGAACGCCTCTTTTGCCTCCGTGCTGGGCGTGGATACTCTGATCAGCCATAATTTCTTCAGTAATACGACTAAAGAAATCATTGCCCAGCTCAATTTCAATACTGCTCAGAACCAGATTACTAGTGTACGCTTCAAAGCTCCACCAAGGGCCACGGTGCCTGTGCGCGAAGTACAACCACCGACTGCTCAACTCCAGGTAATCCCCAATCCAGTCGACGAGGAGATCCAACTTAGTTTTGTTCCGCTCATTTCCGGAAAGCTCCGCATCGAATTACACGATGCATTGAGGCGTGTACTCAAAACCAGCCAGGTAGAGGTAATTCAGCAGCAAAAAATGCGCTGGCAAATGCCCGGTCATGACTTGCCAAATGGCATTTATACCCTGGTGCTGAGTACGGCAGATCGGCTGGAAACTGTACCTTTGGTTGTGCAACATTAGGCAATCTGGTTGTAAAATTGTACATCCGCTTTGCCTAATCCAGCTTATCTTTAAGCAAAAGTTCAAGCCCAGTAGATTCTTTTGTACATGGAAAACGCCAAAATCCTCATCGTAGAAGACGAGATCATCATCGCTGCCGACATCTCCATGATGCTCGAAAACCTTGGCTATGATGTCACGGGGATCATCCCGCGTGGGGAAGATGCCCTCAAAAGTATTGAAGCTACCCGGCCCGATCTGGTGCTGATGGACGTCGCTTTGAAGGGCAAGATGAATGGTATAGAAACCGCCCTCAGCATCCGCGAAACCCATCAAATCCCCCTGATTTTCCTCACCGCCAATGCGGACGACGACACCTACAACCAGGCCAAAGCCGCTCAGCCTTACGCCTTTATGTCCAAACCATTCCGGCAGGCCGACCTGAGTCGTACCGTCGAATTGGTACTGCAAAAAGTAGCGGAGGAAAAAAGCCAAACCGCTCCTGCTGCGTCAGTGGAGGTTGTTCAAAAAGAAGAAAGTATCCTCTCCGACCGCATCTTTGTGCGCTACAAGGATAGGATGGTAAAAATAATGTTGGAAGAGATTCTTTTTGCCGAAGCGGATCGCAGTTATTGCAAAATCCATACTGCCAATACCGAATACCTGATGGCCTTGCCCCTTGGCACTTTTGAGGAAAAATTACAATCGGGCGATTTTATGCGCATCCACCGCTCGCATATCGTCAATGTGACCAAAATCGATGCGGTGATCGACAACTATAATTATGTCAGCGTCGGCAAACATACCTTGCCGGTGAGCCGGGGTTTTCAGGAAGTTTTGGCATTGCGCTTGAAGGTGATTTAGTGCTTGTTTAAAGTTTAAGGTTAGTTTAGTTTTTCAGCTAAAAAACTTAATTTACCTTCATTTCGTCTAAAGTAAAATACCTCTAAACCTTTCACGATGAAATCATTCCTATTCATTTACCTTTTTTCGGTATTGCTCAGCCCAATTTTTGGGCAATCCATCCTCAATGCGGATTTTGAAGCCACTGATCCCACCACAGGTACTGGTTTGCAAAACTGGCAATCCAAGATGGTACTCAAAACGGCCCATGATGAAAATATCCGACATGCAGGCCGGTCATCCATTCAGCTTCAAACGCCTGAAGGAGAGCAATTTGTATCTTTTTATCAAATGGTTGCCTTACCACCCAGCAGCAGCTTGCGCAAATTCAGTGTAACTGGCTTTTTGAAAAGAGATTCCATTGAGCAATTTGCAGGGATTTGGGTAAGAGTTCTTGCTGGTGACAAAAGTCTGTTTTTCAACAACATGGGCGATCGGGCCTTGAATGGAACCGCTGACTGGATTGAAATAAGCAATGATTTTTTTGTAGATGAAACGGCTACCAAGTTACAAATTGGTGGACTTATCGTAGGCAAAGGCACGGCTTGGTTTGATGATTTTTCACTCAGCGAAATTCCATTGAATCAAGGGCCATTGCCTGATACCTTACACTCCTATTTAACCGCAGCAATCGATATTATCCAAAAAAATGCCCTCCGCCGAGATTCGGTGGCCTGGCCCAAAGTAATTGATCGGGCTTTTTTGATGGCTTCTGGTGCCAACAATTACGGGGCATGTTACCCAATCATCACTTATGTGCTGAATGCCTTAGGAGACCATCACAGTTTTCTCATGCCCGCTTCCATGAGCAAATCCTGGTCGGCCCCGGAACCCGATGCCGTCCAGGATTTGCCCCTTACCAGCGGAAAAATCCTGGATGGAAAATATGGTTACTTACAAATGCCAAGTGTTGGGGTGGGCGACGAGGCCCGAACCACCTATTTTGCGGATCAATTACAAAATCTTTTGGAAAACCTGGATCGTTCCAAACCCGAAGGCTGGATTTTGGATTTACGGCAAAACCAGGGCGGTAACTGTTGGCCTATGTTGGCCGGGATTGGACCTTTATTAGGTGAAGGCGTTTGTGGTTTTTTCCTGGACCCATCTCAAAAAGCCAGTCCGGAAGGTTGGTTTTATCGAAAAGGTAAATCAGGTGAAGGAAAAAGTACCACTACAAAAATCACCCGCAAACCTTATAAATTTCAACAAAAATTCCCTCCAGTAGCCGTGCTAACTGGCCCAAATACCGCCAGCTCTGGAGAGGTGGTCACCGTAGCCTTCCGCAAACGCCCCAATACGCGAAGTTTTGGCGAACCTACTGCCGGGCTTTCCACTGCCAATCAGGATTACCCTTTACGAGACGGTGCGATGATTTTGTTGACCGTGTCCATTTACGCCGATCGGGAGCGAACACTTTATGGTGCCAAAATCATTCCGGATGAACAAATTTTGGCTGGAGTTGAAGATGGCCAAAACGACCCGGTTATTGAAGCTGCCAAACGTTGGTTGGATCAGGTTATGAAAAAATAAGCTCACTGTTATGAGGTGTTTTTGGGAAAAGGGGGAAAAACAAAACTGTTAAACCGTTTAAAAAAGCTTTGGAGATTCATGAAATAGAGGGTACGCGGAAGAAATTAGAGAAATTGGAGCTGAAGAGCTGAGTTCAACCTGATCCAGTGCAGTGAATGCTTTTTTATAAAAGAGTCACTATCTTGTTTCTTCATCAATTGTTCAACATCATGTTCAAATCATTTGCCCTCCAACCCATTTCTTCGCTGGCTTTTCTGCTCCTCATCGTAGCATTAAGCGCTTGCCAACCGCAATCTGCGCCACCCGCCGACCACGTTCACCTGGAAGACTATTTCTCCAGCACTACCGACCCCAACCCCAAATCCGGCGGCGTTCGCCTCATTCCCATCAAAACACCCAAGGGGGAATTCAAAGTTTGGACCAAACGTTTTGGCAACAACCCCAAGATCAAAGTCCTGCTCCTCCACGGTGGCCCGGCTTGTACCCACGAGTATTTTGAGTCCTTTGAAAGTTTTATGCCGCAGGAAGGCATTGAATTCATCTATTACGATCAGCTTGGCTCTGCTTATTCGGATCAACCAACGGACACCAGTTTGTGGAACCTCCCGCGCTTTGTGGAGGAGGTAGAACAAGTACGCCAGGCCCTGGGCTTGAACAAGGACAACTTCTACCTACTGGGGCATTCCTGGGGCGGCATTTTGGCCATGCAGTACGCCCTGAAGTACCAGCAAAACCTCAAGGGATTGATCGTGAGCAACATGATGGCCAGTTGCCCCAAATACGGCGCGTATGCGGACAATGTATTGTCCAAACAGCTGGATCCAAAAGTGCTAAAAGAGGTAGAAGACCTGGAAGCCAAGGGCCAGTACACCAACCCGCGTTACATGGAATTGCTGATCCCCAATTTTTACGAGCAGCACATTATACGCATGCCTTCGGCAGAGTGGCCGGATGCGGTGAACCGGACTTTTGCCAAGATCAATTCCACGATTTATGTGTCGATGCAAGGCCCCAGCGAGTTTGGCATTTCGGGTAAACTGGAAAAATGGGATGTGAGTGCAGAATTGCCCAAGATCAAAACCCCTACCCTGGTCATCGGGGCCAGCCACGATACGATGGACCCGGAGTACATGAAGTGGATGTCGACGCAGTTTCCCAAGGGGCAGTTTGTGCTCTGCCCCAATGGCGGGCACATGAGTATGTGGGATGATCAGGAGCATTATTTTCCGGGGCTGATTTCGTTTTTGAAGCAGTAGTTCGAGTGCATGACAAAATTGGAGTAACGCACAGTATAAGACGCGCGGCCCGGCATCTCTACAATCCGGCGCCAACTGTCATTTTTTATATTGCCCCGATTTTGTCATGCACTCAAATGATTCGGTTACAAAAGTTTTATTTTTTCACCCATAATTTCTCGCTTCGCAATTGCGGGAGGGTGATTTCGTTTACTCCATTTTTAAACTTTTCACTGGGTTCATCAACGCTGCTTTGATGGCTTGATAACTCACGGTGAGTATGGTAATCAGCAATGCGCCAACAGCAGCAATTGCGAATACCCACCAGGAAATATCCGTTCGGTAATCGTATTTTTCGAGCCAGTTGTTTAAGAAATAATAGGAAATAGGGACGGCCAGCACTGAAGCGATCAGGACCAAAACCACAAAGTCTTTTGATAAAACTTGCCAAAGATTCAAGACTGATGCACCTAAAACTTTCCGAATACCTATTTCTTTGGTACGCTGCTCAGCAACAAAACTGGCCAAACCAAACAAACCCAAACCAGAAATAAAAATAGCGAGAATGGCAAAAATCAAAGCCAGTTTGCCGATTCGCTGCTCATCGCCATATTTTTTGGCATATTCTTCACTGACAAATTGAAATTCAAAGGGGTATTCGGGATTGTACTTTTTAAAAATGCGCTCTATTGCTGCCAATGATTGGTCAGTTGGAATGGACGCTGTCAACCTGATGTTTACGGTATTGATGTTTCCCTTATCAAAATAAACGAATAGCGGATCAATGGCTTTGAAAGGTGAATCCATGATCAAATCCGCCATCACTCCAGTTACGATTCTTTCCTGGTTTCCTTCACGGAATACGGTGCCTATGGGGTCTTTCAGTCCCAATATTTTTACGGCTGCTTGATTGATTATGACCGCGGAGGAGTCGGAGGGCAAACCACTAAAATCTTTGCCTTCAATCATTTTTACGCCAAATGTTTTGGTAAAATCCACATCTACTGCCATCATATTCACTAAAAAATCGGCATTTTCAGGCTTGCCTTTCCAATTAGGCACCGGGCTTTTCCACCAAACTTCAGTGATTGGCGAAAAACTCCTATTGACATTTTCTACAGCATTGGTTTTTAACAATTCAGCCCTCAAAGCCTCATAGTTTTTCTGAATATCGCTCGACGACTCTACCATGATTAATTGCGCTTGGTTGTATCCCATCTCCCTGTTTCTGATGTGACTGATTTGCAGATAAACAAGGATGGTAGCCGAAATCATCATTACCGAAACGGTAAATTGTCCTACGACCAATATTTTGCGGGGCAGTGTGGCGTTTTTACCCATTTTGAATGTTCCTTTCAACACCTTGATGGGGTTGAAGGACGAAAGATAAAGAGATGGGTAACTGCCCGCAACGAATCCTGTAAGCACAATAATTGCCAATGTAGCCAACCAAAAATATGGATTTGCAACATCAAGTACGATCGTTTTTTCAACCAATTGATTGAATTGGGGCAATAAAAGCAGCACTGAAAGAATGGAAACAGCGAAGGCAATCAACACGATGAGAAAGGACTCACTGTAAAACTGAAGAGCCAATTGAATTTTGTTGGAACCAATAGCTTTGCGAATCCCGACCTCTTTGCTTCGTTTTTCGGAACGTGCTGTTGATAAATTCATAAAGTTGATGCAGGCAATCAGCAAAATAAACAAAGCAATAACGCCAAACAAACGTACGTATTCTATCAAGCCTCCAACATTCTTTCCATCTTTAAATTCGCCATACAAGTGTAATTTTAAAAAAGGAAAAACAAAATATTTACTGATTGCTTTGTCATCTGGCGAACGTTGGTGTTTGATTTGATTGATTTGGCTTTCAAGCTGGCTAATGTTCGTATTGGTATTGGTTTGTACGAAAACCTGCCATGAGGATCCATACCAATTGGCCATAAATCGTTTGGTTTCTTCATCTGAATAATTAAATGGCAGGATGTAATCAAACTTGATCGTGGAATTTGAGGGTACATCTTCCATGATTGCTACTACTTTTACATCAATATCGTTACCGGGAAGCCTGATGATTTTGTCAATCGGATCGGATTTTCCAAAAATGGCTTCCGCTGTGGATTGGCTCAACACAATAGAATTAGGGTCTTTAAAAACCAATTTTGGGTTGCCATTGAGCGCTTTCCAGGAAAATACATCAAAAAAGTGTTCGCTCACTTGATACCCGTTTTTTTTGATTTTGGTATCTTGATAAATCATCACCCTATCTTGTGGATGAGTAGTAACCACTGCATTTTTTACCAAAGCGCTGTTTTTTTCCAATGCATCCGCAAGTGGAAGAACCATGTTCTGATCCGTAAACGTTTGATTATTAAACGTTCTATTGGCAAACACTTTATAGATCTGAAGCTTATTTTCATGAAATGTATCATACGTGACTTCATCATAGATCCAAAGTGAAATCAATATCGTACAGGTCATTCCGAAAGAAAGGCCTAAAATGTTGATAAGCGAATATCCCTTGTTACTTTGAAGGTTCCTTCGAGCGATTTTGAGGTAATTGAGCAGCATGATGTTGTTTTTTATTACTTAGTGGTTGTACCTGGAAGGCCCCTATAGTTCATTCCGTTTTTGAGGATGTTTCTGGGTTTAGATTTTCAAAAACAATACCAACAAAACAAAATACTGATAATCAATTAAGTAAAATTCGCATGCCCTGAAAATACTGTCCGTTATTGTTACATGAGTGTCCGATTCAGAACGGAAAAAAATTAATTTTTAGCTATTCTTGGATTCGGTAATGCAGGAGGTTGCCGCCGAAACGATGGAAGGCATCAATGGTAATAAGGTATACGCTTTACCGCACAAAAAAGCAATGGAGTTGTTGCGAAAATATGAGCGAGTGAAGTAACTTTAAGGGACAATAAACAAACAACGACATTATGTCCACCAAAGCAAAAATTCTCATCATCACCGGTGATGCCGGCGAAAGTTACGAATGCCTTTATGCCAAACACCGCTTTGAGGAAGCGGGTTACCAGTCCGTCATTGCCGCACCCAGCAAAAAACGCATGAATTTGGTCATCCACGATTTTGAACCGGGTTGGGATACTTACATCGAAAAACCTGGCTATCTGGTAGAATCGGATATCGCTTTTTCCGAAGTCAATACCCAGGATTATCTGGCTGTACTGCTCCTGGGGGGCCGCGCACCCGAGTTTTTGCGCCACGATGCCAAAGTGCTTGACATCGTGCGGGAATTTGACCGCGATGAGAAGTACATTTTTTCCATTTGCCACGGCATTCAAATTTTGACCGCAGCGGGCCTGGTCAAAGGCAAAACCCTGACTTGCTACGAGAACGTGCGTTTTGAGGTGGAAGCCTGTGGCGGCACTTTTGTGGGCAAATCTGAAGCCGTACAAGATGGGCGGTATGTGACTGGGCAAACCTGGCAGTCGCACCCTGATTTTTATCGGCTGGTGTTTGAGTGTTTGCAGGCTTAAGTTTATGCGCTAACATGAATCATCCCGAATTTTCAAAATAATTCCAAAGCGACATAATTTTCACAAAGAAACCACCAAGAAGCACAAAGGACACAAAGTTAGACGTAGACGACGCTTCGCTTTGTGTCCTTTGAGTCCTCTTTTTTCCTTTGTGATAAAGAAATGTAGCTTTTGTAGTGTTTATGAAAAAATTCGGGATGACTCATGTTTACATTTCGTTCGGAGTCGAATTCCTGTCACTCGGAAAGTCTCACCGTCCATTCGGAGATTCATCATAGCATTGAAGTGATCCTTGCGCTATTTTTAGGGTACAATCATTTTTACATCACTTTAATCGCTATACCATGAAAACGTACATTCAAACCGCTCGCAATTACTGGTTCATCCTTGTTTTGATCGCCGGCATCCAAAGCTGTGGAGCTTACAAAACGCCCCTATTGAACCATGAGCATGAAGCCAATCAGGATGGTATCGTACATTTGAAGAGTTGCCCGGTGGTGAGCCCGGAACGTAGCGTATTTTTTGAGGAGCATGTATATGATGCGGAGGCGACTACTTGTGGGTATTGTGGGCAGAAGCAGGTGGTGCAGATGGCGGCGCTGAAGTAAGCGGTTAGGCATTTATGAAGAAATTCACGAGAAGGTTTTCCAACCCTTCTTTCTCGTCAAGCCGACGGGGGCAGAGGGCTGAGTTCGGCGTATGACATGGTCGTGAAAGGGTTGGGGGACATTGAAAGTAGAAAGCCATGAGGAGCATAACACAATTTTCACTATCAAAATTCCAGTCTAATAAAAGCCCTCAATTTATTTCAAAAAGACTCATATTTTACTACCTTTTTATTACAAAAAATCAATAAATTTACTGTCGCTATTTGAAGTCAACAACTATGTATTATCGTGGGAAAGCATATCACTTGCTCAATTTACCTTACTACCTTACTGGACAAATCGAAAAATATTTAGCATGGTTTGGGGCTGAGTTTGGCCTATGACATTGTGATCAAAGGGCATAAAGGCACCATCGATTTTCAATCGTCCCCTAACGAAGGTACTACCTTTTTCATCAGCCTTCCATTTCCGATTTAATTTGATATCTTAATACAAATTTTACCACAACCCTACGAAAATCAACAACTAAACTTTATCATCATGCCAATCAACATCCAGACACCTGGAATCCACCACATCGCGCTGCGTTGCACCGATCTGGAACGCTCCAAAGCTTTTTATGGTGGCACCTTGGGTTTCCCCATTGCCCTGGAAGTGCCCAATTTGTTCATTTTTGTTGCCGGGGGCACCTTTATCGGTGTGCGCGGGCCTGCTGAGCAACCCGGCGAAATGGTTTTTAGTCCCTTTAACGTAGGAATTGACCACCTCGCCCTTGGTTGTACCGACGAAGCCGAATTACAACGTGTAGCACAAGGACTTGCCGATGCTGGAATTGAAAATACTGGAGTGAAATTTGACGAAACCTTAGGTAAAAATTATGTAGCATTCAAAGATCCAGACCGCATTTCCTGGGAGTTTTACATGGTTTAAACTCAATCAAAGGCAAAGCCGAAGGTCTGCGGACCTTTGGCTTTGCTATTGCTCAGTATCCTTTTCAGCACATCCTGACGGGGATGCCCCACCTGGCATCACTCCTCCTAACATTTCTTTCGGAGTCTATTCTTCCCCATTCGGAAGCTATTTCCATCCATTCGGAAAACAGCTCTTGGGTCTTGTTCTGGTTTGCTCCATCTTTGAAAGGAAGAACCAAAAGCACCCACCCTTCCATCAACAGTCCAAAAAAATGGCAAAAGGAGTTCTTATATCCTTGTGATCCCAATGGGACGGGGTATGTGGTGATCAAGGGATTGAGGAAGAATTAATTCCATACATGGAATAAGCCATAGCATTTCATACATTATTATTGAAACTGACCCCAGTTTTATGCTTCATATTGGTATCTCAGGAACGCTGTTTCTGGGTTCATTCCATAACCCTTTTCATCATGAAAAAGAACGTGAAATACCTATTCATTTGCATTTTGCACGGCATCAGTCTGTCTGTTGCTTTTGCTCAAAATACATCTTTAGAAGGAAGGGTAAAGGACAGCAAAAATGCTCCCATTGCGGGGGCGTCCATACGGGTAAAAGACACTGAGATTGGAACATCCAGTGATGGAAATGGTGCTTTTGTAATCTCTATGGGGGGCAAAAAAACGCTCACCCTGGTTGTAAGCTCCATCGGTTATACCCCAAAAGAAATCTACCTGCATGCCAACCATACACCTGCCGAAGAGCTCATCATCGTTCTGGAGGAAGTAGTACAACTATTGGACGAAATCATTGTCACCGGCGTATTCGACAGCCGCAAGCGGATTGAATCCTCCATCGCCATCACCACCCTCGATACCCGCGTACTGGACCGCATGGTGCCCAACAGCGCAACCGAACTCCTGCGCCAGGTACCTGGCGTATTCACCAATACTTCTCGTGGCGAAATCTTCAACGGCATAGCGGTACGCGGCATGATTCTGGGGGGCAATTATTACTATGTCTCTATGCAGGAAGATGGGCTCCCCATCGTGCCCGCGCAAGGGCAATTCAATCCCGATGGTTTTTTGCGTGCCGACATTAGCCTCGGTCGCCTGGAAGCCGTACGAGGCGGCACGGCTTCTATTCTCGGCGTCAATGCGCCAGGAGGGATTTTTAACTACATCACCAAAACAGGCGGTTCCAGTTTTGTGGGCGAAGTGCGCAGCCGGGTGGGTCTGGAAGGCAATGGCCGCAACCCTTATTACCGACTGGAAGCTGGTTTTGGTGGGCCTTTGAGCAAAAACAACCCCTCCTTGACCTATTATATCGGTGGGCATTACCGCCATGCCAACGGCGCCAAATATCCTGGTTATCCGCTCAGTCGGGGCGGACAACTCAAGGGCAATTTGCTCAAAAAGTACAAAAACGGCCAAATCCAGTTCAATTTAAAATACCTGGACGACCGCACCGTGCAGTTTGAATTGACGCCCACAGTCGATTTTGAAAATCCGCGCTCGGCGGGCAATTTTACCAACAGTTCTTCAACACTCAACCCCCTGTTGAAATTCAGCTACCCAGCTTCAGTGCTGGGTTTGCGTAGTGTAGAATACGACACCCGCAACCTGAATCACTACCGCGAAATTGCGCCTGGACTAAATTGGGAACACCGCTTTGGCAAGGGCTGGAAACTGCAAAACAACCTGCGTTATTCTGATAAATCATTGCTTTCCAACGCGCCATTGATCGTTTTTCCCTTCGCCCTCGACAAGTTCTATTTTTACGCCATTTTCGACCTTCTTGGCAAATTTGGCACCTATAGATTTTACAACACCAAAACCAAAGCATCCTACGGCACTGTCAAACAAGAATTGGATTTCAGCAATCCTTCTTTCCCTTTCAAGTTCACATCAGACCTGAACCTGCCTGGCTCTGAAGTGCAGCCCAACTCGGTTTTTTACAACCCCGCCGGCATTGAAGACGGCTACCTACGGGATTTTATGAATCAGTTCACCCTCAAAAAACAGTTGGAGCACATGGGTTTTACCGCTGGGGTTTTTCATTCAAACACTCAACTTCAAAATTACATCCTCCCGCCTGCCGCACAGGGCTTTGGCACCATCGAAGACCAGCCACAGTTTGTGGGTATAGAATATATGCCGTCCGATGTGCCCAATGCACCTGTCTATCAGGTAACCGATGCACAAGGACTGGCCAGCTATGGCAATGGGGGGGTATTTTTCAATAAATCCAAAGTCCGGCAAACGGCGCTTTTCTTTGGCCACAACTGGGATATCTCCTCCAAACTCAACCTGGACTGGGGCTTTCGCTATGAGCATTTTTATGTGGAGGGTTCCAATGTGCGCAGCGCTGATTTGGTACGCAGCAAAGGGGGTGTGGACGGCGATTCGACCACGATCTATGACAACTATACCTATCCGCTGGGAAAAACCCTTAACTACTCCAGCCCTTTGAATACTTTCGCTTTTTCAGCCGGCCTAAATTATAACCTAAACCCCAGTTTGGCTTTTTATGCCCGCTATTCTCAAGGCAGCAAAACGCCCGATTACAATGTTTTTTATGACAACAGCGACATTTTCCAAATCGAAGCCCAGCGCACCATCCAGATGGAATTGGGGGTAAAAATCTCCAGTGGGCGCAACCACCTTTTTATCACGCCGTTCTACAGCGCGCTGGATCGAATCCCACAGATTGGACGCGGGCAAAATGTGGGACAATTGGCCACCTTTTACGCTACCACTAAGCTGTACAACAAAACCCACGCCATTGGCCTGGAGTTGGAGGGCAATTACACCTTCAATGCGCACTGGAGCATCCGGGCTAGCGCCATGACCCAGCAGTTTACCGCCGATCGGTACCGGTTTTATGACACACGCCAGAATGGCCCCGCTGATGACACCCTGATCGACCGTTCAAACAAAAAGATCAGTAGTGCGGCTCCGCCCCTGATTGTGAACCTCACTCCAACGTATACCGCTGGCAAACTTTATGTCAACTGCAACTGGTACTACCTTGCTCGCCGCGCCGCCAACAGCAGCGAAACCTTTTACTTGCCTGCCTTTAGCCAGTTCGACCTCAACCTGGGTTATGCCCTCTCGCCCAAAGTCCAACTTCAGGCCAGCATCAATAACCTGTTCAATACCTTCGGGTTGATGAATTGGAATGGCCCTACGACCAGTGGATTGCCCTTTGAAACCTTTGATACCGAGAATTTTTCACCCGAAAAAAGGGCGGCCAACCCGGATGTTGTATATTACACTGGTAGCATTCAGCCGAGGGCTTATTTTTTATCCTGCACCTTGAAACTCTGATATGAAAAAGCTGAACTTAGGAGTTTTTCTATGTTTGTTCCAAATTGCTTTGCTGGCGCAATACAGCCTTCAACCAGCACACTTCGACAGTTTGACCCGTGAACTGAAGCAAGCCAAAACGGATACCGCGCGGTGGGACTTACTCTTTCAAAGGGGGTTGGCCAACCAGTTTGTCGACGCTAAACAATCTCAAGCAGATTTTAGAGCGGCATTACGCATTTCCAGAGCAATTGGGGACGAAGATCGATTGTTGGGTGGCCTGCTCACGCTTGGGTACAGTTACGGTATGACCGGGGAACCAGTAAAGTCCATTCACCTACTCCAGGAGGCCCTGCGCTATGTCGAGAAAAAAAAGGAAGACGCCAGTATGGCCCTGGCATTTTTGGCCAATAATTACGAAGCGCAGGGTGACCTTCAGCGCGCACTCGATTACGCCCGTCAATCATACCAGGAATACGAAGCCCGCTTGAAAAAGAAGTTATTCTTAGACGACAGAGGCTACCCGGCTGGACCCATGCGCCTGGGGCAGCTCTTCGAGAAACTGGGCCAGCGGGATTCTGCAATGTACTACGCACGGATGGCCCAGCGCCGCATCCAGGAAACGCCCCTCGAAGGCTGGTTTCCTTACTTTTACTGTCAGATATGTAATTTGTTGGGCAAACTCCACCTGCAATCCAATCAAACCCAGGAGGCCTTGCAGTATTTCCGCACAGGTTTGCGTGAAGGCATCCGCGCCGATTTTCCTAGCGCGATCAACGAAAGTAAATTAAGCTTGGCCAAATATTATGCCCGGGTCAATCGCCCGGATTCCGCCATCCATCACGCGACGGGGGCCTATCTTGGTGCCAGCAAAATTCGGGGCTTTGAGGTGATGCAAGTGGCAGCCAATTTGCTGCGCAAAACCTACGAAAAGCAGGGCAATTATGCCAAAGCGCTGTACTACAACGACCGATCAATAGCCGCCCGCGACAGTGTATCCGGTGCCGAAAAAGTGCGCGAAGTGCAAAATCTGACCTTTAAAGAAGAACAAAGACAACAAAAAATTCTACAGGAAATCGAAACAAAACGGGTCGCTTATCAAACCAGGGTCAAAATTTACAGCCTGCTGGCAATCTTGGCGGGTGTACTTTTACTGGCCTTCATCCTGTACCGCAACAACCAACAAAAACAAAAAGCCAACGCCTTGTTGCAAGCTCAAAAAGAAGAAATCAGCAGTCAAAAAATTCAATTGCAAAATTCTCTGGAGACCCTCCGTGCTACCCAATCCCAACTCATCCAATCCGAAAAACTCGCCTCCCTCGGCGAACTCACCGCTGGCATCGCCCATGAAATTCAAAACCCATTAAACTTCGTCAACAACTTCGCCGAAGTCAGCGCTGAAATGCTGGACGAGATGCACGAAGAACTGGAAAAAGGAGATACTACCGAGGCTATTGCCATTGCTACTGATTTAAAAACAAATCTGGAAAAAATCAACCACCACGGCAAACGAGCCTCCGCCATCGTCAAGGGGATGCTAGAACACTCGCGGGCAAGTACGGGGGTGAAAGAACCCACCGATATCAATGCGCTGGCTGATGAATATCTGCGCCTGGCGTATCATGGATTGCGGGCGAAGGACAACAGCTTCAACGCGACGATTGAGACCCATTTTGATGAATCGCTGCCCCTGGTTTCGGTCATTCCCCAAGACATTGGCCGGGTGTTGTTGAATTTGATCAACAATGCTTTTTATGCGGTTGCTGAGCGAAGCCGAAGTACGGTGCAGCAGCGGGCGAGTGTCGGGG
>NZ_JBGSLK010000042.1:0-55642 GCF_041740695.1 Haliscomenobacter sp.
ACGGTCACTGAGCGAAGCCGAAGTGCCGATGAGATTGAATGATCCAACCCCGGAACCCTAACCACCTTTTTCAGCTATGCAAGATTCAACTCTGACTGTTATCCTCGACGCCATTAAAGGCAAAGAGCGCGATTACACTACTGGAAATTTAAATCAAGCCCTCTTCATTCTGGCCATTCCCATGGTCATTGAGATGTTTATGGAATCCTTGTTTGCGCTGGTCGACATCTTTTTTGTCTCCCAGGTGGGTGTGGATGCCGTAACCACCATTGGGCTCACCGAAGCGATCCTCACCCTCATTTATTCGGTTGCGATTGGTTGTAGTTCTGGCGCTACGGCCTTGGTCGCGCGGCGCATTGGTGAAAAAAATCCCGAGGCGGCTTCTTTTACAGCTTTCCAAGCATTGATGGTCGGGGTAATTTTTGGGATTGTAACGGGTATTCTTGGGTTCATTTTCGCCGAAGACATCCTGCGCTTTATGGGGGCTAGCCCGGAGGTATTAAAAACAGGGCTTAACTTTGTGCGCATCATGTTTGGCTCCAACGTGGTGATCTTGCTGCTGTTTTTGCTCAATGGGGTATTCAGGGGCTCGGGTGATCCGGCAATTGCCATGCGTACGCTGCTGATCGCAAATGGACTGAACATCATTTTGGACCCGATATTTATTTTTGGCCTAGGCCCTATTCCAGCAATGGGTGTGACGGGTGCGGCCATTGCCACCACTATGGGCCGCAGCATTGGGGTGCTTTACCAATTGTACAACCTGTTTTGGGGCAAGGGGGCCATTCAGATTAAGCGCAAGATGATGAAAATTGATTTGGGCATCATCAAACGTTTGCTGGAGGTATCCATTTCGGGGGCGATTCAGTTCATCATTGCTTCGGCGAGTTGGATTTTTTTGATGCGCATCATTTCTCGTTTCGGCAGCGAGTCGGTGGCAGGTTATACCATTGGCATCCGGGTGATCATTTTTGCGTTGTTGCCTTCCTGGGGTCTGGCGAACGCTGCAGCTACGCTGGTAGGCCAAAATCTGGGGGCCAAACAACCCGATCGGGCGGAAACATCGGCATGGCGGGCCGGGTACTTCAATACCATATTTTTGCTGGGGGTGTCGGTGGTCTGTATTGTTTTTGCACCCTTTTTTATGACCTTTTTCACCGACCTGCCGCAGGTGACCAAGATCGGCATAATGACCCTGCGCATCCTCAGTATTGGCAACGTCATGTACTCCTTCGGGATGGTGATCAGCCAGGCATTCAACGGTGCTGGGGACACCCGTACGCCGATGATCGTGAATTTCATCTGTTTTTGGCTGATTGAAATTCCACTGGCCTATTTTCTTGCCATAACGATGGATTTGGAAGTGCTGGGCATTTGTATTGCCGTACCTGCCAGTGAAAGTTTGTTGGCGGTGGTTTTGATTGTGATTTTTCGGAAGGGGAAATGGAAGGAGATTGCGGTGTGAAATCACCCAGCCAACTCCTTCAAAGCCCCCACAAACACATCCAACTCCCTCGTGCTCACGTACAAATGCGGCGTCACCCGGACTCCATGTACATTCGCATAATCGATCGCCACGGTGAAAATTTTGTATTTTTCCATCAAGGTTTTCGCCAGATCAGCCGGTTTAATGCCCTGGATGCCCACGTTGGCAATGCCACAGGAACGCTGGGGATCGGCGGGAGTATTGAGCATAATTTTGGGGTGATTGCGCACCTGGTCCGTCCAGTAGTGTTGCAGGTAACGCAAGCGGGCTTCCTTGCGTTGGATGCCGATCATTTCATGGAAGCGGATGGCATCCAAAATGGCTAGGTCGGTGGCTACGGGGTGGGTGCCGGTGTGGTTGAGTTTGCGGATGTCGTCGTCGGCAAAACCCATGTCGCCGAAGAGTTGCCAGATTTTGGCGATTTTCTCCTTGCGCACATATAAGATGCCTGCTCCCAGTGGGTTGCCCAGCCACTTGTGCAAACTACTGCCGTAATAATCACAACCCAGGTCACTGATTTTAAAGTCCAAATGGGCAAAGGCGTGTGCCCCATCCACCATTACCTCCACCCCATGCCGATGGGCCATGTCCACGATTTTTTTCACAGGCAAAATGTGTCCAGTGATGTTGATTAGGTGGCAGATCATCAACAAGCGGGTCTTTGGCGTGATGGCTTTTTCGTAAAGCGTCACAATTTCTTCGTCTGAGGCGGGATGGAGTGGCACCGATACCATCTTGTTGACGATGCCGTAGCGCCGCGCCTGTAGTTTGAACATGTCCAACATGGCACCGTAATCCTGTTCCGACATCAGGGCCTCGTCCCCAGGTTTCCAATCAATGCCCGCGATGATGGTATCCAGTGATTCGGTGGTATTGCGGGTGATGATGAGTTCTTCGGTGGCACAGCCCAACAAACGCGCCAGGGCTTGTCGGGAAGCCAGTTTATCCTCCCCTTGCCGGGTGCGCATGTAGTAGGACGAAACGGCGTTGACGCGCTGAATGTGCCCGATGTAGTTGTCCAACACCTCTTTTGCCGCGAGGGAATAATAGCCGTTTTCGAGGTGGATAAAATCCTTGGTGACACCATAAGCGGCGCGGATTTTTTGCCAAAAAGCATCATCCTTTGCCAGTTCCTGTGGCTGAATGTGTTCAATTTCCTGAAAAAATGATTCCATAGATTTGCTTGGAAGTATGGCTCCCCCGCTGAGCGTGGCGATGGTTTGTAAAAATTGGCGTTTGTTGAACAACTTCATGAGTGGCAATTTTGTTGAAACACTACTTAATCGATGGATTTTTTATCTTTACCCTCAAAGACCAATGATATGCTTCAATCCAATATTTATAAAACGGGGCTTTGGGTTATTGCTGTTGCTTTGCTGAGCTTCAGCTATGGCACCGACCCAAAATATATAGAAGAAATCAAAAACTGGCAAAAAGAGCGTGTCGAATCTTTGAAAAAAGAGGATGGCTGGCTGAATTTGGCGGGCTTGTATTGGTTGAGGCCGGGTAGCAATACCTTTGGTGCCGATGCTGGGAACCAGCTCGTCTTTCCCAAGGGTAAAAGTGCAGCTCAACTGGGGCGTTTGATTTTAGAAAATGGCGAAGTTTGGGTGGAAAGTAAGACCGAGGCCGAAGTATGGCAGGGAGAAAACCGGGTGGAAAAGTTGAAAATCTTCAGCCCAGGAAATGCACCATTGGTTTTGCGTCACGGCTCCTTGCGTTGGTTTGTGATCAAGCGGGGTGAAAAATACGGCATCCGCCTGCGCGACCTGGAGCACCCCAACCTGAGTCATTTTACGGGCATTGAGTCCTACCCTATTGATGCCAAATGGAAAGTGGAAGCCAAATTGGAAAAATTCCCGGAAGAGAAAAAGATTGCGATTACCGATGTCTTGGGACAAACGAGCATGCAGCCCTCCTCCGGAGCTTTGGTTTTTACGCTCAAAGGAAAAACTTACCGTTTGGATCCCATTGACGAAGGGGATCAATTTTTTATTTTGTTTGGCGATAAAACCAATGCAAAGCATACCTACCAATCTGGGCGTTTTTTATACGCCCAAAAGCCTGCGGCGGGTAGCAATACGGTGATTTTGGATTTTAACAAGGCGTACAATCCACCTTGTGCTTTTACGGAATTCGCGACTTGTCCGCTTCCTCCGGCGCAGAATGTATTGAATGTGGCGGTACAGGCGGGAGAGAAAAGGTATGGGGAGGGGCACCCGTAGAGACACACGGCTGTGCGTCTTTTTGCATCCAGCACTAGCATAGAGACGCACGGCCGTGCGTCTCTACACCACGGCCGTGCGTATTAACCTAAAACCTTGCCGTCAAACCCACCAGGCCATTCATGCCCAGCACTGGGTAATGCTGCCAGCGTTGGCGGCGGTTGTCCAGCAGGTTATTGAGGCGGGCAAAAAGTCCAATATTATCGGTCAGTTGGTATTCGGCACCAGCACTCACGTCGTATAGCGGAGTCAAGCTACGGGATTCGTTGTTGGTGGTGCGGGCGGGTACTCCGTTTTGCAGAAATAAATCTGCCCGTACTTTCAATTTTTCATCCAACAACCTCATCACTGCCCCTACATTTAAAGTCAAAGCAGGCAGGTGCCAAGGTTTCTCCTCTCTTTGCAGATCAAATACATTTTGGCTGAAGGCCGCAATCAAGCCCAGGTTGTCGAACAACTGGGTCGAAATTTCGCCACTGATGGTGACGATATTGGCGGTGTCGTACAACACATTGAAGCGAGGAATGGAATCCCCATTGGTCACGTACAAAGCCAGGTTATCCACAGTTTTATAGCCAACTTGCCCACGGTATTTGACGCCCTTATACTCCCCTTTGATCCCCCCGAAGAAGTTGTAGTAAAAGGAGTTGCGGATGTCTACCCGGGAAGACAAAAATGGATTGTAATCGGTCAGATTGCGGAAGTTGTTCTTTTGCAGCCCCCCTTCAATCCCCGCAAAAGCAGTGATCAGGTTGTCCACTACATTGACCGATGCTTCCACATCAGGATAGATGTAGTACTCATCGGCGTGAGAAGCGATATTGGCCCCCACTTTGAAACGGAACCGATCAGAATGGAAACCAAAATTGGGTTTGAGGAAAAAGTTGTTCAAACTTTGGCTGGTCGTATCCTCATAACCCGTAAAGTCCGTTTGCAGGGTGACACTCAGCGGATGTTTTTTGTCAAACCATTTGGTGCCCGTCAAAGCCAGATCGAAGCCCGTTTCCCGCGCCGCATAGTTGTCTTCCATGGCATACAAATTCACACTGGCGCTGTAGTTGAAATCCGCTACAGTTGGTTCACTGTTGTACACTTTAGCCTTGGCATAGAAGGTATTGAACCGCTGCTTTACATCTTTGGCATCGTAGGTCAACTGGGTAGGAAAATCATCGTCGAGGTCGTTGTAGCCATAAAAATACAAGGTATTGGTTTTGAATCCCAGATCCCCCATCAACGAGAAACCTTTGTCGGTTTTATACGTAGCACTACCATTGACTTCAGAAGTACTAAATCGCTGGTTTTCAACTTTTTTGCTGTTATCTGCGGAGTAGTGATTGAGGTCGATGCCCACAGTCAGGTTATCCGTAGCGACAAAGTCGTGCGAACCGTCAAAGTAGAAAGCCCGAGGGAAACCCATCCCACCTTGTAAATAGGTTTTGTACACATCCGCCGTAGGATCGGTACGCCATTCCAGCGGCCGGATTTTGGGGGCGGGATAGTTGACGTTCAAAGGTTTGGCCAAGATGTTGTAGAACTGCCGACGATTGGCGGTATCAATTGCGGGCAACACAGGTGGCACCACAAAACGCTCCGCGTCGATCAAACGGGCATTGAACTGCTTGATGACGTCGACCGATTCGGTAGGCAAGGTTTTTTGAGCCATGCTGGCGCTGCCGAAGCAAAAGAATAAGGCGGCCAGGAAGATATATTGTTTGTACATGATTGTTTACTTTAATGGTTGAGAAGGTTGAGGGAGGTTAAGAAAGTTGAAGCATTGAAACGGTCACTGAGCGAAGTCGAAGTGCCGTTTTTAATTGCTCAACTTTAATTGCCGCCGCCACTCTTCTGGAACTCCAACACATTACTTTCCGGAGTTTTGTTCAGCGGTGAACTGGCTTCAATTTGTTTGTTGATTTGGGCCAAACGGGTTTTAGCGGTATTCACCAAATCTTTGTCATCGTCAAAGTTTTCCAGCAATGCTTCCAAAGCTGCTTTGGCGTTGTACAAGTCCCCTTTGTCTGCAAATACATCCGCCAACAGGAGTACACTCTTTGCCACCCAAAATGGGTAAGCGGAGCTTTTTTGATTGGCTTCCAAACACAATTGTTGCGCGCGGTCCAAATTGCGTTGCTTGTAGTTGATAAACGCGATGAGGTAGCGGGCTTCCGCAGTTTGTTCGTTGTCGCTGGTTTGCACTACTTTTTGCAAGGCTGGCAAGGCATTGGTAAAGTCATTGTTGTCAAAAGCCTGCTTACCAATGTAGAAATTAGCGGTGGCGATTTGGGATGCATTGGCACGTGGGTTGCTGGCTACTTTTTGGGCCAGGGCAGCCACTGCTGATTTGTTGCCGGCCCGGTATGCACTGCGCATGGCACCGAGTTGGGCTTCAAAGATGATGTTTTCATCCGTGCTGGCCTTTTCCAAATCAGAATAATACTTGAAAGCCTTGTTAAAATCCAACTCGTGGTTGTAAGCGATTACCGCACCTTTTTCCAAACCTTTTACGTAGAATTTACCCGCACCTTGCTGGATGATCCAATCGTAATCTTTCAACGCCAGGCTGTATTGCTGGGTGGCCACATAAGAATCACCCCGGTGGAAATAAGCCATTGGCAAATACAAACCCTGGGAAAAAGAACGGATGTAACTAGTGAACCCTTCGATGGCGCGTGGATAATCCGCGTTTTCGTACTTGATTTCGGCAGCGCGAAAGTTGATCGAGTCGCGTTTGAGGTTGTCCACTTTGTAGCCAGGAATGGTTTCCAGGAATGCAAAATATTCGCCGGGCTTGCCCAGGTCTTTGACGTAAATTTCTTCCAGCGAAGCACGAGCCAGATTGGCTTCATTGGCTTCGGGGCTATTTTTAAATACCTGTTTGTAGTAATTGATCGCCCCATCGTAGTTGCCCGCATTGTAGTTGATCAAGCCCAGGGCCAGGAAGCCTTGATTGACCAGCGGCGATTTGCCCCGGTACTTGGTGACCAGGTTTTGCAGGTGAGGGATGGCGTCGTTGGCGCGGCCAATTTCTTGGTAGGTTTGTCCAATGCGCAAGAGGGCATCGTCGGCAAATTCAGAACCCGGGAAATCTCGCGTTAGGCGCTCCAGCGCAGCAATTTCTTCCGTTCTGCGGCCACGCAAACCTTCAATGATCGCCTTTTGGTAAATGGCATAATCAAAACCGCCGTATTTGCGGTCGATGGCTTCGTTGTAATAGCGCAAGGCGTTGTCGTACTGATTGAACTTGAAGTACGAGTCCCCCAGGCGCAGGGTAGCGTCACCCAGGACGTTATTGGCCACTTTGTCGTTGCGGTACTGGCTGCGGTTGCGGTTGATGCCATCCACCGTAGCCTGGAAAAAGCCACGCGCACGCTCATAGTTGTCTTGTTTAATCAGGTTGTAACCCTGGATATAGTTGGCAGTTGCTACTGAAGATTCTTCAGGCAAATTGCTGATGCTACGGGACAAGCCGAGGAAACGATCCATGAATTGGGCACTTTCCTGGTAGTTCTTCTCGCGGTGGGCCACGTCACCCAGCCAAAACAGGGCAACGGCTTGAACGCTCATGTCTAGCGGGTTCTCCAGTGATTTTTGCAAAATCTCCCGGGCAGCCTGGTTTTCATTGTTTTGCAACAACTGCAAACCGCGGTTTACGGCTACTTTTTGGTAAGTTGCCTGCATTTGAGGTTGCAAACCACCTCCATTGCGGCGACGGATGTCGTTGATGATTTCCAGTGCTTGTTGGTAATCGCGGTAGTTGAGCAATACATCGGCCAGGAGGCGTTGCGCATCCTGGTAGTAGCGCGAATTAGGCGCGAAATCGGTAAGGTTGGCTACTGCTTCACGGGGCTGGTTCAACTCATAGGCCAACTTGGCGTAGTTGAAGGTCGCTTCTTCTTTGATGAGCGGGTCAAAATTTAAACGTTTGGCTGCTGCCAGGGCATTCAAAGCGTTGTTCTTTTGGTTGACTTTCAGGTAACAGTCGGCCAGATAGAACATGGCGTTTTGGCCAATGGGTGACTCGGCGCCAGATAAAGGCTTCAAGGTCTGAATTGCCTTTTGGAAATTGCCCGTTTGGTATTGGGTATAACCAATTTGGTACAATTCTTCTTCGCGTAGTTTCTTGGAGTTCTCTTGGTAATACTCCAAATAAGGCAGTGCCCGTTGGTAGTTGCCCAATTCGAAATAGGATTGACCCACCAGTTGCTGAATTTCCTTCAAGTCGCGAATACCTTTGTCGTTGGCCTTGGGCTCAGCGTAGGCAATTACATCCTGGTATTTTTTCTGCGCAAACAGAATTTGGGTCAAATAAAAAGGAATATAAGGCCGGTAAGTTGGGTTGTTCTCCACAATTTGCAAGGAGGTTGCCGCCTGGGCATAATCGCCTTCAAAAAAAGAGCTCAGACCCATGTAATAATTGGCTGGTGCATAATAATCCCCGTCCGCTTCTGCAATTACATCGCGGAAGAAAGATTTGGCAAGGTTGAATTCCTTTGAGGCAAAATTGGCATACCCCTGGCGGAAGCGCATCTGGGTCAGGGTGCTTTTGGACATTCCCAAGGTGGGGACTTCATTGTAAAACTCCAGCGCCTTGGCATAATCCGACACGTTGAAGTAATAGTTGCCCATGTCCATCAAGGCTTCCTGGTATTCAGGATCGGGACGATAAGAGCGGATGAAATCCATGGTCATGATTTCACCTTCCTTTTGGCGCAATTCTACGGCACATTTGGCCATGTATAAAGCTGCACGGGTCCGAAAGCCTTCCGCAACGGTTTCGTTGACGGGCAGGCTCAGGTCGATGGCTTTTTGAAATTCACGTTTGGCTTTGGCCAAAACGCCTTGTTCGTACAGCGTTACGCCGCGTTTGAAAGCTCGGTTGGCTTCGGTGTACACCGCTGTTTGCTGCGCTTGAAGGGAGAGGAAGCAAAACAGCAGTAAAGGCAACAAAAGAACCTTTTTGGTCATCATCTTTGTTTGATTATCCATTTAGGGATTCAAGTACCAATTCATGATAAAAAAACTGGCACTTATGTCTTGTAGACCAAATAATTGGATGCATGATCCAACGTTTTACCCTACAGATTTAACCCAATAAAGGGAGAAATTTATAAAATTTTAACATAACGAGGAAGTTCAAGAGTGGAAGTGTTGAGGCTATCGCAACGTTTTTGACGAAGACCTTGTCTAACTTCAACCTTTCAACGCTTCAACTTGTTTCACTCGACTGTATTAAGTTTGCTCCTTTGCTTTGCATATCACTGAGCGCTTGGGCTACATCACCTGCCTGGAGGTTCACGCCGCGGCAGGCGTCTTCGATCAAATTGACGGTAAAGCCCAATTCCAAGGCGTCCAGCACAGTGAATTTCACACAATAATCGGTGGCGATGCCCATGACCCACAATTCCGTCACTCCTTGTGCTTTGAGGTAATCTCCAAGACCTGTCGCTTTGCGGTGGCCATTGTCAAAAAAACCGCTGTAGCTATCAATTTCAGGATCGGTGCCTTTGACAAACACTTTGTGAATGCCTGCGGTATTCAGGTCTTTGACAAATTCGGCACCAAAACTTTCCTGTACGCAGTGAATCGGCCAAAGTACCTGGGAGAGACCGTTGAGGTCGATCATTTGTCCGGGCCTGCGCCAAGGGTGGTTGGCAGCAAAGCTACCGTGGGTAGCGGGGTGCCAGTCTTGGGTTGCTAGTACCAGTTCAAATTTGGGCATCAGTTCATTGGCAATCGGAATCAGCAAGTTGCCTTCATCAACGGCTAAGGCACCGCCGGGGCAAAAGTCGTTTTGTAAATCAATCAGTAGAAGGGTTTTCATTACGAGTTATTTGTCTAAACAAGCCAGTTGTTTCATGAAAAAATCCAGTTGATATACTTCGTATTCCTCATAGCCACTGCTCCAAAAGACCCGAATTTTATCCACTTCACTTTTTTCCAAAAAGCCCAACTGATCCGAAGCAATGCCATAATGCACGCGGTAGGTCAGCAGGTTTTCCCGGGTGTCATAACTACCCCGATCCATAGTGCCTGATTTTAGGTTGATGAAGTCGCCATTGATCAGGCGAATGGTCAGGATGCTCCCTTTTTCGATAAAACCATACGCTTCTTTGGCATTGGGGGTGGAAAAAGTGAATTCCAGGGTCAAAAAACGATAACCTCCATCCAGGCTGCTCAGAAAACCTTTACAGCTCAGGTATTCTTTGTCTTTGAGGAAGATGCGCAATTTTTCGTCCGTAAAACTGAAGAGGTGCTGGGCATCCAATTCTTTGCGGATGCGCCCATTGCTGGGATCTTTGCCGTTGAATTTGAATTTGCACTGCACCTGTTTTTCCAAACCGTAATAAGGGTTGGTCTTGACAAAATCCTGGTAATAGGGCGTAGTGGGATTGATGGAGGAGAAAAAATCGGCAGACAATGCGTCGGCTTTGGGGTAGTAAATTTGGTTTCTGCGCGTCGTTTCAGCGGCTTTAAATACTTCCAGGATGTTGCCTTTTTTGGTCAGCTCATCGGCTTTGGACAATTCCTGTTGGGCAATCAAGGCTTCGCTTTTGGATTCTACTTCCGTTTTTCGGGCCGCGCTGAGGCGGATATTGAGGCGGCGCAGGTTTTCACTTTCGGCGGCTTCTCGAGTGGAAGCGGTGTTGAAGTCCTGCTCCAACTTCATGCGCTGTTCGGTCGCTTTGCTGGCTCTATCGTGGGCAATATCGGCGGCTTCCCGCGCCAACTGCGCCCGACGAGTGGCGATTTTGAGGGCATCCTGTTCGGTGATGAGCACGGGGTTGTCAAAAGGGGTTACTGAGGCTTCGTATACGGGATAGTCGCTGCCTCCGCCACTTTTTTTCTCGTTGAAATATTTCCAGGTACCGTCGGGGTAAACAATAATCTTTTCGCCATGTGCATTTTGACGAATGACTTGTGCCGACAAATAGGTACAGGCAGAACAGACTGAGATGACTAGTAATAAACGTGTTTTCATGCTGTATGTGGATGGCTTCCTAATTGGGACGATGATCAAGCACAAAAATAACGATAATTCACCCGTAAAAAGTGGACAACTTGCGCTATTTGTATCATTTTTGCATGGTCAACAAAAAATATGCTCTTACTTTTTAAAATAGGCTTTTTACCAATCCGCATTTGGGACTTGTTGGATATCTTGATCGTAGGGTATTTGATCTACCTCATTTATCGCCTCTTGCGTGGCAATATCGCTTTCAATATTTTCATTGGAGTGCTCACTTTGTACGTATTTTACTGGTTGGTACGCCAACTGGAAATGCAATTGCTTTCGGCGGTGCTCGACAAGTTTGTGAGTGTAGGTGTGATCGTGATCGTGATCATTTTCCAGCAAGAAGTACGCAATTTTTTGTTGTTGTTGGGCAAAAACACCTTGCAGCAACGCTCCAATTTTTTGGTAAAAATCCTACTGGGGCGCAGCGACACTGAACCGCAGAAGGACATGTCCAAAGAGTTGAAAGCCGTCAAAACCGCCCTTTTACACCTGAGCGCCCAACAAACCGGGGCACTGATCATCCTGGCCAAAGACACCAACATGAACAGCCTGGCTTATCCAGGTATTCCCATCAATGCCAACATCAGTGAACAACTACTAGAGAGTATTTTCAATAAAACCAGCCCTTTGCACGATGGAGCAGTGATGCTGCGCAAAGGAAAAATCCTGTCGGCAGGTGGGGTGCTACCACTCTCCGAAAGTTCCAATCTTCCGCCCAAAGTGGGTTTGCGCCACCGGGCAGCGGTGGGTGCGAGCGAGCAGTTGAACGTAGCTGCGATTGTGGTTTCGGAAGAAACTGGGCAGATCAGTTGGGCTTATGATGGGGTGTTGACGCAGGATTTGGGAGAAGAGGAATTGGAGGCGCTGTTGGTGCAGCATATGTAGTTCGTTGCGCTACCCACCACCAAAGTATTATAGATATATTATTCCTGAGGTGTTTCTAAGGTGCCTAAGATCTGTCAATTACCCACAAATCCGCACACATTAATTGGATTCGGCTTCGCCAAATCTTTTTAACACGACGACACAACGCAACGACGACACGACGATTAGCTCCCGCTACCACCCAACGCCAAGCGTTGGGGACACTCAGCGCGCAGCGCTGAGGACGTCGTGTCGTCGTTGCGTTGTGTCGTCGTGTTAAAATCAAGCAGCGGAGCTGCGTCAAAAATTTAATCTATGGTTTTGTGGGTAATTGACAGATCTTAGGCACCTTAGAAACACATCAGGAGGGATGGGCCTTCAATCTATTGAATGTATATTTTCTGCACCGTCACACCCAGGTTGCTGCTTACTTTAGCCACATACATCCCCGTAGCCAAATTCGGGTTTAGCGGGATTGTACGAGTGCCAATTTGTTTGGAAAGGTCCGTTTTTAAAAGCCGTCGCCCATTCATGTCCACCAATTCAAAATATTGATAAAAGGTCGGAGCGTACATTTCAACTTTTACAAAACCATCACTAACCAAGGAAGGGTAAATACTGGCCAGAGCCTTGCCTTCCTGAGGGTTCTTGCTGGAAGTAGTCCCTACTGAAGTCAGGCGAGAAACACTGTTGCGGGTATTGGAAACCACAAATACCTCGCCATCTTCGGTTTCTCCAAAATCCACTACTCCAGTGAGTGAAAAGGTTTGAGTGCTCACTGTCCAAGCGCTCGCACCATTGGGGACGATTTTGTAAAAAATGCCAGAATAAAAATCAGCGGCTACATAACATCCTTGTAAGGCTGGATAATCCGTACCCCTGTACACTACGCCACCCGTAATGCTAGCAGCAGGGTTTTGTGAAACATATGCATGCGCCGGGAACACATAGCTGGATTTTGCAGCGCAACCATTGGTGTTGTACATAGCATCTCCTTCGTAACAGCGCCAGCCATAATTGGTGCCAGTGAGGGCATTGGCCGCGCGGAAATTGATTTCTTCAAAGGAATCCTGACCTACATCACCGATCCACATGTCGCCAGTTTGGCGATCAAAACTCCAGCGGTAGGGATTGCGCAAACCCAGGGCGAATACTTCGTTGCCAAAAGGGTTTCCTGCCGGAACGGTGTAGTAAGGCGTCGTCAAGGAGGTGTTTACATTGAAGCGCAAAATTTTACCGAGTAAGGATGTCGTCCGCTGGGCGTTGCCATTGGGATCGCCGCCGCTGCCCCCATCGCCAGTAGACAAATAGAGGAAGCCATCGTTGCCAAAATGCAACTCCCCGCCATTGTGGTTGCTGAAATTCGGGTGTGGAATGGTGATGAGGACAACCTTTGAATTGGGATCAGCAACGTTGGCGTCGTTGGCGCTTATCCGATAGCGAGATACCTCCAGGTCGCCCGACGCGTTGGTGTAATACACGTAAAAAAAGCCATTGTTCTTGTAGCTTGGATGAAAGGCCATACTCAACAAACCCCTTTCGCCACTGCTAGTGATATTGGGTACGGTCACCAAGGTGGCCAGGAATTGAAATGCTGAATCGTAGACTCGGATGGAGCCTGCTTTTTGCACAATAAAAATTCGCTTGCTGCCGTCTCCGGCGTTGACCAGTTGCATGGGGGCGCTAAGCCCTGTGGTCAGTACCGGGCTTAACGCGATGTTAGGTTGGGCAAAAGTGCTGGTACTGATGGTGCAAAAAAGGATGAACCAAAAGTTTTTTGACAAATGGTAGCCGAGAGAAGCTAAGTGTAGATTCTTTTTCATGTTTAATGGTTATTTGGGTGTGTTTGAATTTTTCATTGAGGTCACCCTAGTAAAATAACCATTTTAGCAGCTCTGTTGTTAAAAGAGCGAACTAATACTGTCGCCTAATGGCGTTTTGCTGATCTGTGTCACAACCCAATGCGTCATCCTACATTCTCAAAATAAACTCAAAGCGACATTTTTATTGCCACAAAGGAAAAAAAAGAGGGCACAAAGGACACAAAGTTAGACGTTGACAACGCTTCGCTTTGGGTCCTTTGTGCCCTCTTTTTTCCCTTTGTGTTTATAAAATATGTCGCTTTGGTGGTATCAAAGAAACCGGGACAGGTCAAGCTTTTTGGGCCGACAACATCGCCTTAACGGCACAAAAACCGGTAACTCCCCGCAAGAAGAACAGCAGTCCAAAACCTGCAATCCACCACTGGCCAATAAACCCGCCAGCAAGAATTACGGCCATCATCAGGAAATAACTTACGACACATTCGCCAATAGTGAGATTTGGTTCGAAACTCATGGTTGTACTATTTTTGTTTTTTAGTACTCCAAAGGTCGGTGGTTGGGGCGGCGTGGGCAATGATTTTTGGTGGGGGTGGTGGGTGATTTTTGGCAGTACTATCATCCTATAAAGCTGCTTTCTGCAATGACTTCAGCATCAATTTCAATCAAAAAATGCTTCTCGGCAAGCGCCGCTACGCCCAATAAAGATAAGGCGGGTAATTGTTCTAAAGGAAAAACCGCCCTCAGCTCCTCCCGGATGATTCCAGCTTGCTCGTACTCGTAATCCACCACATAAACAATGAGCTTGACTACATCCTGAACGCTTACACCCACGCTGTCTAAGGCCAGTCGCAGATTTACCAAGGCTTGTCGAGTTTGGGCGCTAAAACTGCCATCTCCGACCAGTTTTTTGGTTTGATCTACCCCTACTTGGCCTGAAATGTGGATGAATTTCAACCCGTTCTTCTCCGTTACGACCACTTGCGAGAACATGCCGCTCCAATCTGGTAAGGTTTGTGGGTTGTGGTATTCATGTTTCATAGGTATTTCTTTTTGACCCAATTTATACAATCATTTCCCCACACTACTGGACATTTTTTGTTTTTCAGGCTCGGAGGACTTGAATAGCCCCTGGCTTTAGCCTGGGGTTGGCATAATACTCTCCGATCTGGGCTTTAGCCCTCCTTTGGAATTAAGGTTTGGGCTAAAGCCCCATCAAGAGGGCGTTTCCATGACCCCAGGCTAAAGCCAGGGGCTATTCAAATCCTCCGAGCAAAATGTCCAGCAGTGTGTCATTTCCCGTACCCCAACAAACGGGCCGTTGGCCCCAAAATCCAGCGCAAAGCTTTTTGTACACCCAGTGAAATTTTGCTGTCCCAGGTATCAAAATCGTTCCCTTGGGCAGCCAAAGCTAGCAGGTTCAAGATTGAACGGGGATTCCCGATCTTATCCATGGCTGAATAAATATTGGCCAATCCATAGGCAAAACTGGCGGTCATGGAGGGGTGCTGATTGGTCAGATCGTCCATAATGAGCAGCTCAGCGGTTTCATTAAAAGGTTTGTGGGGGACTCCTTTGGGGATGACGATGGTTTCACCCGCTTGAACGGTTATTTTTTTGCCATTGACCAAAAAAGAAGCGGTCCCTTTTGCTACGGTGAAACTTTCATCAAAATGTTCGTGGATGTGTTCGGGAGGGCCGGGGGCAAATGCATTTAGTTCAGCGCGGCAATAGGCCCAGTCCTTTTCTACTTTTTTGACGATCAGGCACAGCCCTTCCATTTGGCTGACAAATTTTTGATTTGGACTGAAATAGTGGGAGAAGTCCGGTTGCACGGGTTTGAAGATGTGGTTGAAGAGGATTCCAGTGACCAAAATGTAGCTGATCAACAAAATAAAGATGAAAAGCATGATGGTGTACTTTAGGTGTTTTATGTAAGCATTATTACCTGCTAAAAATTGGTTTTCAGCGGGTAGGACAGAAAAAATGGAGTGTAGGTCGCGTTCCGTAAGGCTTAATTGAAACCTGTTTAATTTCCCTGTTTAAGCAATTCAATACAAAGCGGAATCAACCCGAGGGAAATGGCTATAAAAATGGCCACTCTAAGGTAATTCAGCCGCTGCCAAGTTGCGGTTTTGCTCGATAAATTGCTCACATAATCAGCAGTTTGCGCAATTTTTTGGAAGGTAATGATCTTGGCTGCAAAGTAAAATACGGTCCAAATCCTCACTGCGAAATGAATCACAAAAAGCAGCAGCAAGTAATTTCTGATCGGGATCATGTTCCAGCAAGAAATGATCGCCAAGATGAAAGTGACTTCGTGGATGGAGTGGAAAATGATCCAAAAGGATTTCAGGCTGGTTCCGGGTCCGTCCAGCAGTAGTTTAAAATTGTCAGGTGGCGACGCAGTCCATTTGGGCACGAAGACGAGGGTTTCAAAAATCTGCGCGCCGTTCATGAGGAAATAAATAAGCGTAGTGAGGCAAAGCCAGAACTCGGGCTTTGCCAGTTGATTGATGCTGTCCATTTTTTTGGATTTATTGGTTCAAGGATTGAGCGGTGTCTTGCATGATTTGGGTGGCCTCCGTAAAATACTTTTCGATGACCTGGAGTTCAGTTTCAGAAAAGGAAGCAATGAGTGCCAGCGTTTTGGCCTGGAGATCTGCAAACAGCGGCTCCAGCAGTTCCATCGCCTTTTGCTCCTGCGGAACGATCAACACCTTGCGCCGATCGTCTTTGGTAAATTGGCGTTTGACCAGTTCTTTTTGCTCCAATCGATCAATGAGGCCAGTCACAGCCCCGGTAGTCAGGCCCGTGAGTTGGGCCAGGTCGCCTGCGGTCAGCTCTTTTTTTTGGAGGATTAAGCCCAGGTACTTGTGGTCGGTGCCACTGAGTCCGGCTTTGCGGGCTATGGCCTCATGCATGAGGATAGAGGCATCGGAGTAGGCTCGACTGAGGCTCCTGAATTGTTGGGTTTTAGAGTCGATGGTGGTTTTGCTCATTCAACAATATTTTAGAAGCTAAATATCTTAGCAACAAAGATAAATTGCTTTTTTTAAACCACCAAATCTTGTTTGAGCAATTTGGGGTTGACTAGGATTGGGAAGAGAGCGACTCGGTAAACGAATAAAAATGGCGGAAGCAGTGCAACATTGTGTGAAATCTTCACCCCACACCCCATGGAAGTCAGGGTCGATTGATTCTATTTTGCGCAACGGAAGCCCCGCTAGGGGCGAAATATGGGTAGCAAACGGTGATTTCCGATGTTTCCAAAGTCCCGTAGGGACGAAATATGGGTATTATACCCCTCCAGATACCCACATCGCGTCCCTACGGGACTCGGGGAAATTTCGGGGCTGTTGCTTTCTACCCATATCGCGCCCCTAGCGGGGCTTCCGTTGCGTGAAAAAGTAGAATTAATAGCCCCTTGCTTCAAGAGGTCCGGGGTTTTTAAATGTTTTCTACCTGTCATTTCAGTACCACAAGGGCCGATCTCCAGTAAAAATCCATGTGTTTGTAAATTGAATAGGTTGGGAAATTGGCGATGCTCAAGTTTAGAGTGGTTTCATCAGCGTCACTTGAGCTCAAACTGAAATTAAGCGTACAATAATTTTCAGGCTGATCCGGGAGCTTGGAAATGGAACTGAGATGGGTGTATTCAAAAACCTTTTCGGGTTTGAACTGCAAGATGGTTCCTAGGTTTTCAAACTTCACCTTATGCAGTTTGCCTTTCATGACAATGGGCTTTCTGCTTTCCAATCGCTGAGGATTTCCATGTCTTGATCCAACATCCATTGTTTCATCAAGTCGGGGGTGGTGAGGTGGTGCCAGACTAACGCAGCAGGTGCCTTGATGGTGATCGTTTTGTGGATGGCGTCGGGAATTTGGGAAGGAGTCATGGATTGGTGGATGTAAGGTAAAATTTAGTGCATACGCTCTAAATATATGGTATCGTGCGCACCATTTTTGATCTCTAGGGTTTCTATTTCATAAATTTTTTACAAAATCACCAAAGCGACATTTCCTTTGTGTTGAAAAAATGTCGCTTTGGTAATGCTTTGAACAATTGGGGATGACGAACTATTTATGCCTTCGAGTGCGTAGTTATTGGGTTGTTTTACAAAAATATCAAAATCTGGGTGATGTTGTATTCGGTAGGGGTTATTCGTCTTTATGCTGCAAAATCTCCAGATAATGAGGGTTCCGCATAACGCCCAGGATGTTCCCAAAGGGATCAACGACTGATGCGGTGACGAAACCTTTGGTTCCATCGCCCCGCACCGTAATGGGTTCATATTCCGTGGCACCCATGGCGATCAGTTGCTCAAAAGTGGCTTGAACATCATCCACATGCCAGTAGGCAATCGCCCCGGCGGGCTGGGTGCTGGCAGCACCTGGCGCAAACCGACGGTCGATGATGCCCAATTCGTGTTGGTAATCGCCGATCCGAAATTCGGAATAACCGGGAAAGTTGAGGTAGGGAGCAATGCCCAAAAATTCGCTGTACCAGTTTTTTGCTGCCTCGTGGTCAGCTGCGAAATAAGTGATGGTGGCCAGGCCACGGAAGGATGATGAATTTGCCATTTTCTTTTGTTGTTTTAGTTGTCGCAACAAAAGTAAAAAGGCGAAATGACAGCCCTATGTCAGGGGTAAATTTTATCTTTGACAAAGCTCAAAATATTCCTGCAAGGTCATTTTATGCGGCTCAAATTTTTCCTCCAAAATCTCCAGTTTTTTGATCCGGTCCAATCTGAACACCCTGAAATTCTGGCGCAAACGACAATAGGCCACCAGCAACCAATTCTCATGGGTGTTGAATAGCGCAAAGGGTTCAACTGTCCGGGTGCTCGTTTCGGCGCTATCGGGTTTCTGATACACTATTTTGGCTACTTCAAAATTGGTCAGCGCCAACTGCAAGCTGGACAGGTGATTGCTGGTGCGGTCAAGATTGTAGTTTTGGCCAATGGCCATGCGGCTCGATAACAGGTCTACATTTTCCTTGGTGTGGTAGCGCAATACCGACTTGATTTTGTCAATGGCGGCACTGTATTCTTTGACGAAGGAGGCATCCTTGTTTTTTAATACAAACTGCTCGGCGGTGATCAAGGCATTGGCCTCAGTTTCGGAAAAAGAGACGGGGGGTAAACGATAACCTTCCATCAGGGAGTAACCCTTTCCTTCTTCGGTGAGTATGGGCACACCCGACTGTTCTAAAGCTCGAATGTCCCGATAAATCGTCCGGACGCTGACCTTGAATTTTTCGGCCAAAGTTGTCGCTGTGACGAGGCGTTTGGTCTGCAATTGGGTCAGGATTGCAGTCAGTCGGGAAAGGCGTTTGGTATCGTTTTCAAGCATGGATTATTTCTTTAAGTACCAGCTCACAATTAATGATCTGGTACTTATATTTGCCAAAATTAAACAAATATGACCTATTCCGTTGCGCCTCGGTGGATGTTTTTACTGTATGCTCTCGTTTTTCTGATCTCCTTTTCAGGATGCAAAAAGAAGGCCGATGAGGTTGTTGTAACGCCCGATATTCCCAAGGATAAAGCCTTCTTGCCCAGACTGGACATCGCCACCACTGCCAATGCGCCGATCAACTCAACGGATACTTATGTGATGGCTACTATTTCCCTGGATGGTTTGGGTGTTTTTGACAATTACAAGGGCAGTGCCCAAATCAGAGGCCGGGGCAACTCCACCTGGAACCTCCCCAAAAAGCCCTACAAATTCAAACTGGATCAAAAAGAGGGCCTGTTGGGGATGGCTTCCGAAAAAGATTGGGTCTTGCTGGCCAATTATTTGGACGGAACCCATATGTTGAATGCGGTGGCCATGAAAACGGGCCAATTGTTGAACATGCCTTTTACCAATCATGTCGAGCCTGTAGAAGTCTACCTGAATGGACAATACCAGGGTTTATACATGCTGACCGAGCAAATTGAAGTAAAGAAAAACCGCGTCAATGTTGGCGACGATGGGGTTTTGGTGCAATTGGAGCAATACTTTGATGAAGATTGGAAATTTAGATCCACGGCGTATCGCCTGCCAGTGATGGTCATGCACCCCGAATTGACCAACGCGGCAGACCTGGAGCCCATCAAAACGCAATTTGAACAAATGGAAGCCTTGGTCGCCCGCGCTGATTTTCCGAACAATAATTTTTTGGACTTTATCGATGCTGAATCGGTGGCCAACTATTTTTTAGTGAACATGCTATGCGACAACCGGGAACTCAATCACCCCAAAAGTATCTTCCTGTACAAAACCAAAACGGGCAAATGGACCATGGGCCCGATCTGGGATTTTGACTGGGCCTACGGCTATGAAAAGACCCAGCGGCATTTTAGCAATTTTGACCAACCCATGCTTTGGTCGCCTGCTTCCGATGGTACGCGTTTTTTCTCCCAATTGATGGCCGCCCCAGCCGTTAAAACCGCGATGAAACAAAAATGGGCCGATTTTAAAACCCAAAAATTACCGGAATTGCTGGCTTACGTTGATCAATATGCTTCTATGATTGAAGATGCCAGAGGGCGTGATTACCAAAAATGGAAACGGGGTAACCTCGATTTCAAAAATGATGTGGTCACGCTGAAGTTGTGGCTGCAAAATAGAGCGGGGTACATGGATGGGTTCATTAAGGGCTTATGAACAAGCTCTATGATGTATCCTTTCGTTCAAGACCTAAGATCTAGAACACAATTCATTGTGATTGGGTACTTCTTTTCGATCAGCTGAAAATAAATCAGTGAATTATGTAAGGTTTTCTTTAAGTTCTGTAACGCTACTGAGATACAGCTGGCCTACCTTTGCAACATCACCAAATCCCTCCCTATTTATAATTTGGTGACCCCCTTACCGACTCAATGTCAGTGTATCAATAAGATGATCTTTAAATTGCTTTGAGGCAAGTGCCCCAAGGCCTGGGCGTGATTTGCATGCTAAGTACCTGTTAACTAGTTTCCTTTAAACCGAAAAGCTAGCAGGCCCTAAAAATGCGACTCATCTAGGGCGAAGCCCTGTCCTCACATCATTAATTGTATTGAAACATATTTTTAATTCTTCAGAAAATGCGAATTTTTTCTACCATAATTTGGGTTTTCATGCTGCTTAATGCCGTTACAAGCTGTGTTTCCTACAAACAATTGGTGAACTATCAGGAAAATTTTCCAGCTAAAACCCAAATGGATGTAGTCAATAAACCAGACATCCGGATACAGCCCAATGATGTATTGGGGATAAAGGTATTTAGCTACGAAACAGAACTGGCGGCTCCTTTTAACCTGAACTCGGACCAACTCAATTCAAATTTGATCAGTATTGAGGCCATCCAGCTCAATGGTTATTTAGTCAACCAGAAAGGGGAGATTGACTTTCCTGTTTTGGGTACCCTGAAATGGCAAGGATTGAGTATTTCTGAGGCAAAGGAGTCATTGTTGACAAAACTGAAACAACACTTTAAAGATCCCGTGGTCAACTTAAGGTTATTGAATTTCAGGGTGACTGTGTCGGGTGAAGTTCGGAAGCCGGGAGCTTTCAACATCCTCAACGAGCGCATTTCATTGTTGGACGCACTAGCCCTGGCTGGAGATCTGACCGACTATGCCGATCGAGGAGATGTATTGCTGGTGCGAGAAAACGGCGGCATACAGTCATTGAATAAAATCAATCTACAGTCGGCCAATTTTTTTCAATCGGAGCATTATTACCTGAAACAAAACGACCTGATTTACGTGAAGCCCATCAAGGCCAAAGCCGGCGCGGTACAGGATCAGACCTCTAAAACAGTGCCAATTGTAACGGCGGTGGCTACCATAGCTGCGGTGTTGATTGCTTTGTTTAGCGTCAAGTAATTGGATAAAAAATTTACCATGAGCGAATTTCAATATCCCAAAGCCATCTTGTTAAACAGCAAACTAGAAGATACATCCGATCATCAAATCGATTATCGGGGGCTTTTTAATAAATATGTACTCAGTAAATGGTACGTCTATTTCATTTTCGGCGTGATTGGCATTGGATTGGCCTATTATTTTTACAAAAAGCAGCAACCAGTTTATGGGATCATCGCTAAACTATTGATTCGGGAGCGCGACCAGAATTACGGCCCGTCGGAGGATTTTCTCCAACGCAACATCAGTTTTTCTGGTACCTCAGAAAAGGCTTCCAATGAAATAGAAATATTGACTTCCTTGTCATTGATGACTTCAGTGGTGGAGGAATTGGGCTTGGAGAAGCGTTATTCTCGCAAGCACAAATTCTCCACATACGAAGCTTATCGAGGGTTCCCAATTGTTGTTGATACGTTTGAATTGAAACCAATCAAAAATACAACGTTTGAAATCACCCCGCTCAATGACCAGTCGTTTCGATTTGCACAAGGTTCGAATGGCGAAGTCCATAAATTTGGTGAATTTTTCTCCAATCAATATGGGAAATTTCGCATCAGCAAAACGAAATACTTCACTTTTTCTTCAGGCTCCGATACAACATTGGAGGTGGCTTTTTTGAATCCAAAAATTATTGCCCAGAACTACCTCGAGGGCTTAAAAGTGGGATTGTCGGACGAGAAAAACAAATCTTCGGTTTTGGTATTGAGCTTGCAGGATGCTGTGCCCGAGCGCGGAATCGCTGTCTTGTCGATTTTAGTTGAAAAATTCGACCTTTTAAAAAGTCAGGCAAATACAGAAATTACCCTAAAAACGCTGGATCTGCTGGATGGACGGCTGGCCGATATCAGTGCCGATTTGGTCGCTGCAGAAGGCACGGTGGAGTCGTATAAAGTGAACAACGACATCATTTCAGAAACCACCACCGATTTGAATATCACCATGGAGGATGTTAGTTATCTGGTCACTGAGCAACGAAACATTGAACTCCAAATGAAAATGCTGCAGGCCATGAGATCTGACCTGCGGGATACCTCTGGTCAATTCAATTTGATTCCCATTAATCCTTCGCTATACGATGGCAAAATACAAGACCTGATTCAACCTTACAATGAGCTGGTTATGGTTAGAGAAAGGCTTTTGCTGAAAGGTCAAATTTCCAATCCAGTTATTCAAGCGAACAATCAAAAATTGAGCAATTTACGCTCATCCATTACAACTGGTGTTGACCACATGCAAGAGGACCTTAGTACGAGGTTGAGCAAGGTCAAGGATCAACACAACAAATCCTTCAGTCGTTTGCGCAGTGTGCCGCAGAAAGAAAGAGGCCTCTCCGACAGGTTGCGCATCCAATCGATCAAGGAAAACCTCTACGTTTATTTATTGCAAAAGCGGGAGGAAACGGCATTGGCCTTGGTGAGCAACTACACCAATGCCATGCTGATCGACCCACCTTACAGTACCATTTCACCTATTGCGCCCAGTAAGGCTAAAATCTTTGTGGCTGCTGCTTTCGGTAGCCAGGCCCTTGCTTTTTTCCTCGTTTTAATTTTTGGGCTCTTTGCGGGATTGATCAAAACGGAAAAAGACATCAAACAAATTTTAACCCAAAAGACCATTCTTGGGGTGATTAATCATCAACACGGAAAAAACCAACCGTCGCTGTTGGGGCAGCCGCAAAACTTGATGACCGAGCGTTTCCGCAGCTTGAGGACAAACCTCCAATTTTACAACCGGGAAAAAACAAAATGTATTTTGGTTACTTCCAGTACGGTTAATGAAGGCAAAACTTTTGTCGCCTCGAACCTGGCCATGAGTTTTGCGCTAGCCAAAAAGAAGACGATAGTCATCGATTTTGATTTGAGAAAACCCTCTATCGCCAAGTATTTCAAGGGGAATGAAGCAATTGGACTAAGCAATTTTTTTACAGAAGAATTGGGCATAGCCGAGGTCATCCAAGTTTCAGCGGATCTGTCTAATCTGCATTTCATTTTAGCAGGACCCATTACTCCAAACCTGGTGGAATTCATTACAGAACAACATCTGGCAGCCCTCTTTTTGTATGTAAAAGAGCGATACGAGATCATCATCATTGATACTTCTCCTATCGGGATTATTTCTGATGGCATTATGCTAAATGACTATATCGACAATACCTTGTTTGTAGTGCGTTCGGGTTTCACCAAAAAAACCATGGTGGAGAAAGCCAAGGAAATATTCGAACAGAATAAATTGGTCAACCCCTCGATCATTTTTAATGGGGTGAAAAAGCAAAATGACAGTTATGGCTACGGTTATAACTACAAACAATACAGCTATTCATCATAGTAAAATCACCAGCATTTGAGTAAACAACCTGCTTAAATTTTTGCCATGAATCAAACTTTAACACAATTGCCTGGATTAAAAAAACCATTTGTTCATCGAGAAATAGCAATTTCCGATAAAACCAGAATGGAAAGAAATACCGATCGCTACTTATACCTGGCGATCGCATTGGACGCGGTTTGGTTAAACTTGTGCTTATTTGGGTTTTTATTGGTACAAATTTCATACAACCAGGGATTTGAGCCGCTTGTCATGAATGCCCTACCCTATTTGGTATTGTGTATCAATATCATCTGGCTGCTGACAGCTACATTTACGAATGTCTACCAGGTTTTTGAAGGGGTTAAGTTAAATCTGAAAATCAAGGACTTATTTTGGGGTGTTTTGATCTATCTTGGATTGATCAGCTTGGTTTATTACCAGTTTTTTTTCACCGTTTTCCAGACCCACTTTTTGATACCCGCCTTTTTTTCCTTTTTGCTCCTTGCCAGTATTTCGCATTTTGCAATCCGCAATTACATTAGAAACAGAACTGTTGGATTGACTTATGCAGTGGTGGGAGGTGGAGGTTCCAATCTCCAACACCTCCAATTGGTGCTTTCTTCGGTATATGGAGATCACGTCTTGTGCGTGGGGCGCTTCGGGCATGAAGCCATACCAGAGGTGACCAATTTAGGGGGAGTTGACGACATCGAAGCTTATTTAAACAAAAACAGCAACATCAGTAAGCTATTGTATTTCTACAGTGATTTATCCAAACAAACTATAAAACGCATTATTCAGCTTTGTCGAAACCGCTACATCGATTTTGAAATTGTACCCCTTGAGGTCGATCTTTTTGATCGAGGCATTCAGTTGGAACAATTTGCCCATTTGCCGATTTTTAGTAGGAAAAGAGAACCCCTGTGTTTGCTCCCAAACAAGATCCTCAAACGTGTTTTCGACATTGTTTTTAGTTTGTTGGTGATTGTGTTGATTTTCCCCTGGCTTTTTCCCCTGGTCATACTTATGATCAAGATGGAGTCAAAAGGCCCCATCTTTTTCCTGCAAAAAAGGACAGGTTATTGGAATAAGCCCTTTTACTGCATCAAATTCAGAACGATGGAGGTCAATGAAAAAAGTGATCGCCGCCAGGCTACTAGAAGAGATTCCCGGATTACCCAAATGGGCGCAATTTTCAGAAAAACCAATATTGATGAATTGCCTCAGTTTTTTAATGTACTCAAAGGTGATATGTCCGTAGTCGGTCCACGGCCACATATGCTTCAACACACGGAAGACTACTCCAAACTGATCGACAAGTACATGATTCGGCATGAGGTAAAGCCGGGTATAACCGGTTGGGCGCAAGTCAGTGGCTGGAGAGGTCCAACCAAAGAGTTGTACCAGATGGACAAAAGAGTAGAACACGATGTGAATTACATTGAAAACTGGAGTTTTTGGTTCGATTGCAAATGTATTTTTCTCACCGTAAAGAATATGGTAAAAGGAGAAGACAATGCATTCTAAGATCCTCAACATCATCAATAAAGGGCACCAAAGGAGTGTCAAAATCAAAAAAAATATTGTTGAAAGCATCCTGATCAAAGGAGGCAGTGTGATGGTCAGCTTGATTATGGTTCCATTGACGATTGACTACATCAATCCGTCGAGGTATGGTATTTGGCTGACCATTAGTTCGATGGTGGCCTGGGTTAGTTTTTTTGACATTGGACTGACCCAAGGATTGCGCAATAAGTTTGCCGGAGCCAAAGCCGAAGGGGACGATGACAAGGCCCAGGTCTATGTCAGCACCGCCTATGCCTTGCTGGGGTTTGCTTTTTTAGTGGTTTGGTTGCTTTTTTTGGCCATCAATCCATTCCTGAACTGGGCAAAAATGCTGGGGATTTCCATTGAGATGCGTGCTGAAGTATCTATCCTGGCGCTGATTGTATTTACCTACTTCTGCATACAGTTCGTGTTGAGGATCATCACTACTATTTTAACTGCGAATCAAAATCCCTCAAAAGTAGCCTTAATTGACTTTTCAGGGCAGGTGTTGTCCATGCTGTTCATCTTTCTGCTGACGAAAACCTCGGAAGGTTCTTTGACCCGACTTGGCCTCGCGCTATGTCTTTCCCCAATATTGGTATTGACGGTGGCGAATGTTTTTTTCTTCCGAGGTGCCTATCACAGATACCGCCCTAGGTGGAGTAAAGTAAAATTATCATACTCCAAAGACCTGCTCAATCTGGGGCTTTTTTTCTTTGTGATTCAAATTGCTTTTATCATCCAATTCCAGACGGCGAACATCATTATTGCCCAAAATTTTAGTACTGCAGATGTGGTTTCCTATAATGTTGTGTACAAATATTTTGGGATATTGGAAATGATCACGGTCATTTTTGTTGCTCCATTCTGGTCTGCTTCAACCGAAGCATTTTTTAAGGGGGAAATTTCCTGGATAAAAAGCAGTGTGAAAAATTACAATGTACTGAATCTGCTGTTGGCGGGATTGAGCATTGTCATGCTGCTTATGGCCAGTACCATTTATGAATTATGGCTGGGGAAGGGTACGGTACACATTGATTTTCAGTTGTCGCTTTGGGGATTCTTGTTTTTTAATGTGGTTATTTTTAGCAACATCTACGTGGCTTTTTTAAACGGCATTAGTGCCCTGAGGTTGCAGTTTTTTGCCAGTTTAATCAGCCCTTTTGTGTACATCATTTCATGCCTGGTATTGATAAAACACTTTCACATTGGTGTTCATGCAGTATTTATTGCTGCCATTGTAGCAAATTTCAACGGCTTTATTTTGGCACCCATCCAGTATTTTCAAATCATCGAAAAAAATAAACGAGGCATTTGGGCTAAATAATCAATGCATGAAAAAAATTGTACAATTTCAGTACCGTTCCTCCTCTTCAGGGGATTTTGGCAGAAGACTTCACGATGAATTCATTAAGGCAGGGATAAGCTCCAGCATCGTATCGCTGTTTTCTGAAGTACCGGATAGCAGTACCCAGGTCAAATTGGGTAAAAAACAAGCATTGGTTTCGGCCTTGAGTTACAAATTGAATGAACATTTGGCGCGCAAGACCAATAAAGATTTTGGCTTGTTTTCTTATTCCTCATTCGGGTCAAATGTTACCCAGTTGGAACAGGTCAAACAAGCCGATGCCATTTACCTTCATTGGGTACATCATGGTTTTTTGAGCCTCATCAACATTGAACAATTGGCAAAATTGGGAAAGCCGATCATTGTCATCCTGCACGACATGTGCTACCTTACTGGAGGTTGTCATTATAGCTTTGATTGTGAAAAGTATAAAACAAAGTGCCACAATTGCCAATGTTTTCCTGATTCAACAGAAAGGGATCTTTCGACCAGAGGGTTCGAAAAAAAATTAAAACTCTATTCCAAATACGACAATTTATTCTTCGTTTCCCCCAGCAAGTGGCTTTACGACTGTGCCAGCCAATCGGCTTTGACCCGCGACAAACCCTTGTTTCATATCCCGAATGTACTTGATCGAAAAGTATTTAAGCCTTTTAGCAAAAAACTGGCCAGGGAAATCCTGAATATTGACCCGGAAGAGCAAGTTATTTTATTTGGAGCGGCTCATGTGCAAAGCCCTTACAAAGGCTGGGAATATTTACAAGCGGCTTTAAACCTATTTCACCAACGAGGGCAGACTGAAAAAACCTCAGTCCTGATATTTGGTTCGGGTGATGATCCCAAAATTTCGGAAGCCATTCCATTTCCAACCCGATTCATGGGACAACTGAAGGACGAATATACTCTGGCACTATTGTACAACGCAGCGGATGTATTCATCGCGCCTTCGCTGGCCGACAACCTGCCTTATACCATTTTTGAATCGCTGGCTTGTGGGACCCCAGTGGTTGCTTTTAACACCGGCGGAATCCCTGATTTGATTCAGCATGGGATCAATGGCTACCTGGCTACTTACAAGGATGCGGAAGACCTCAGTAGAGGGATTCATTATTGTTTAACCCATGATTTGGAAGCACGTCCACCGATTGAAATGGACAATTGGCTAAGCATAAATAAACACCTGGAGTTATTAGATGCGGTAAAAACCACACTTTAACATGGACGTTGGCAAAAACAACCCGACACTCTTGTTGATTGGCGATGCTGCTTACTTCAAGCACCTCAGCCTTCCGCGAAAAGACCAGCTGCTGCTCGATCTGTTTTGGCTGGGGTTTATGCTGTATACAATCGGGTATGCCGTTGCTCAAACAACCTATGTGAACTGGATCGTTTGCCAGGCTTTCCAGAGCCTGGGCTTGGCGCTGTTCTGGGCGGGGCTTTTTCCTCAACTGCGGTTTGCATTTGACAACTTTTACCTCAGGGTTCTTTTTGTCCTCTATTTTGTTTGGTTGATGGGGGTAATTGCCCGGGGGATCACTTTTGACTACGATCTGATTAAAGGGATGCTTTTTGACGCCTGGTTTGGCGTTTTCCTGTATTTCACCCCGTTGCTTTTGTTGTTTCCCAAAAATCTATTTTTTTACAAAAGACTCTTTGACGTCATTTTGCTCTTGGGGCTGGTTTTTTTAGGCTTGAGTGCCATTTTTGCCAGAGAGATCATCTTTGCGGATCGTGACAATTTGATCAGCAGAACCATCGTGGAAATTTTCACCAGGACACTTGCCATGCCTACCACTTTTATTTTGCTGACTTTTATCTACCATTCCAACAAACGGAAAATTCTTGCTTTAATCATTGTGTTGACAATCATCCTTTTGGCCATTCTAAAAGCCCGGCGCGGCCTACTTTTTATGGCGAGTGTGCCTTTAGTGTTGGCTTATTTTGTTTACCTGTATCAAAGCAAAGCCAGGGTTTTGGTGATTGGTTTTTCTTTGGTCTGCTGCGGGGCATTGTTTGTATATGGATGGAGCATTGCTCAAGAAGGTACTTTGTTCACTTATCTCAAAGACCGAGGACTTGAAGACACCAGAAGCAATGTAGAACTGTGTTTTTACCGGGACATGACCACCCAAGACTGGTTGATTGGAAAAGGACTATTGGGGGAATATTATTGCCCGGGGATTGATCCGGACAACCGTACGGGTTTTCGAAACGTCATCGAGACCGATTATTTGCAAATCATCTTAAAAGGAGGCCTGATTAGTTTTGGCCTATTGCTATTGATTGCTCTTCCGGCAGCCTTTCTGGGTATTTTTGCTTCCAAAAATCTTTTTGCAAAAGCGGCTGGGTTCTGGATTGTTTTTGCCCTGATCAACATGTATCCATCCACGGTGAACACCTTTACCCTGAATTATCTGCTGGTTTGGATTGCGGTAGGAATAGGTTATTCCAAAGCCATCCGAATGCTTCCTGATGAAGTATTGAAACTGTATTTTAACCCATCACCCTCATGACTACACCCAAAGTACTCATTCTCAATCAGCCCTTTAACACCGATACCGGGGGAGGAATCACTTTGTCCAATTTATTCACCGGTTGGGACAGCCGTAAATTGGCGGTTGCTTGCAGTGGCTATTTGCTCCAGGACAACATCGACACCAGCATTTGTTCTACTTATTATCAGTTGGGAGAAAAAGAGCACAAATGGGTTTTTCCTTTTAACCTCCTAAAACGGAAATACCATTCTGGACTGGTCACCTTTGATGAAAAACCCATTCAAAATTTAACCCAGCCTGTTTCCAAGCTACGGGTGCAGCTCATCACAAAAGTGTTTTATCCTTTTCTGCAATATTTAGGATTGTTTCATGCGGCTTCAAGCTTAGAATTGTCAAAAGATTTTTGTGCCTGGCTAGATGAATTCAAGCCGGATGTCATTTATGCCCAATGCTCGGATAGAGGTTCCATCGCCTTTTGTATTGCGGTGCAAGCTTACCTCCAAAAAAACATGGTCTTCCACATGATGGACGATTGGCCGACCATCATCAGCAGCGAGGGCTTGTTCAAACACTACTGGAAACGGAAAATTGACCATGAATTCAGGGCGCTCCTGGAAAGTTGCACCGTGTTCTTGAGCATTTCCGACTACATGTCGGAGGAATATCAGCAAAGGTATGGCAAAACATTTACGGCCTTTCACAATCCGATTGATGCCGATTTTTGGAAACAATACCAGCGTGCAGACTATGCGCTGAATACCCCCCCTACCCTACTGTATGCGGGCAGAACCGGATTGGGGATTCAAAACTCGCTCAAAACCATTGCAAAGACCATTCAAGCCTTGAATGAGGAACTCCAGCTTTCCATCAAATTCGTTTTACAAACCGCAGAAATTCCAGATTGGACTGCGGCTTATTCCTGTGTACAACACCGGAAATTTGTTCCCTACAAAGAGCTGCCCAGGGTATTTTCAGAAGCTGATCTGTTGATCCTGCCTTATGATTTTTCTACCATAGCTACCCAATACATCAAATATTCCATGCCAACCAAAGCTTCGGAATACATGATTAGTGGGACACCGATTGTACTTTTTGCACCTAAGGATACGGCGGCAGTAAAATACGCCGAGGAATATGGGTGGGCAGTCGTGGTGACTGAAAATAAAGAAGAGGATTTATCCAAGGCCATCAAACAACTGATCCTGGATGAAAGTGCCAGAAAAAACCTGGCTCAAAACGCTCAAAAAATTGCAGCAATGCGCCACGATGTGAACAGGGTCTCCAGGGAATTTAAAGAAACGATTTGTTCGGCCATGGAAGTAAAAGAACAGTTTCAAAGCTGAGTTACTGACTTTCAATTATCCAAAAAACATGTACAAAATAACCATTGGTATTCCGACCTACAAAAGACCAGTTATGCTGGACAAACTGTTGAAAAGCATTTTTGCCTGTCACTTGGATCCCGCATTGGTCAAACAGGTTGACCTCATCATCGTTGACAATGATGTTGAAAAAACGGGAGAGCCAATCACGGCTAAGTGGAGCAAAAATGCCACCGCCCCTTTTTGCGTGCACTATTTTAACTGCCCAACCAAAGGGCTATCCAATGTCAGAAATGAAATCATTGACCAAGCATTGCGCTTAGATCCAGACTACATGGTGAGCGTAGATGACGATCAGTATGTAACATCCAATTGGTTAAATGAATTGATCTCCTCAATTGTAAACAACCGAGGAGATTTTGCGCTTGGACCAGTGATTCCAATCTTTGAAACCTTTGTTTCACCAGCCATTGCTCAATGGTTCTGGCACCAAAAAATTGAGGATCAAAAAAAGCTGAGCTATTTGGAAACTGCAAATTTGGTGATGCGCGCCCAGTTTATCAGAGATCACCACCTTAGGTTTGATACCCGCTTCAATTCCCTGGGCGCCGAAGACACTTATTTCGGGATCAGTGCTTTGAAAAAAGGAGCAAACATTTTTTGGGCAGCAAAAGCAACCGTGTATGAAACCATTCCTGCCAAAAGAGCCACCCTGCAATGGCTGATCAAACGCAGGTTTCGCGTGGCAAATACCTACACCTACATCATGCTGCTGGAAAAACGCTATGCCAGAGTGCTCAAAAAAATCCTGGTGAATGTCGCATACCTCATTGTTGGCGCTTTAGCCATGGTATTGACACCCATTGGTTTTAAATATCGATACTTCGGCGTGTTAAAAATCGCCGAGAGTTTTGGCGGATTTGCTGGTTTATTGAACATCAAATTTCACGAATATTCAACTGGACGATAACATGTGCGGAATAAACGGAATGCTTTCATTGAAGAATAAGGATGAGTTTCTTCACAATGGCTCATTTCAAACGACCCTTCGGTTAATGAACAATACCATTGCGCATCGGGGGCCCGACTCGGAAGGAATATTCGTCAAAAATGCAGTAGGCTTGGGATTTCGGAGACTAAGCATCATCGATCTCAGCACCTCGGCCAATCAGCCCATGTTGAGTGAAAACGAAGATGTTGTACTGGTCTTTAATGGAGAAATTTACAATTACATTGAGGTAAAACAAACCTTGATTGCCAAAGGATACACGTTCAGAACCGATTCGGATACCGAAGTCATTCTGAACAGTTACCTGGAATATGGTGACGACTGTGTCAACCACTTCAATGGGATGTGGGCTTTTGCCATTTATGATTTTCGCAAAAAAAGGCTGTTTTGTTCCCGCGATCGAATGGGGGTCAAACCTTTTTATTATTGCATCGTGGATCAGGTCTTGTACTTTTCCAGCGAACTGAAAGGACTACACGCAGTGCATAAGTTTGAAAATGCCAACCTCAGCAAAGTATACGAGTATTTGGCTTATGGCTATCGAAACAATGATGGGGAGACTTTTTTTGAAGACTGTTTTGAATTGCTGCCTGGCAACAACCTCATCGTTGAACAGGGTATTGTTTCACACCACAAATATTGGGTGTTAAAAGAAAATTTATTTCAACATGATCCCACCGCAAGTTTTTATGAAGAATACGTCGCCTTGTTTGAAAGTGCAGTAAAATTGAGGTACCGGAGTGATGTTCCGGTGGCTTTATTGTTAAGTGGCGGCCTCGATTCTTCCTCCATTGCCAAGGTGACCGACAATTTGATCCAAAGAGGTGAATTGAATCAAAATGAGATCCATGCATTCATTGCCTCTTTTCCAAATTATGAGGATGACGAAACCCCCGTTGCGCGGGAGTTCATCAAAACTTGCCAGCACATTCGTTTGCATGAAATGGTGATCGACACCCAAAAAACCATTGACGATTTTGAAAAAACCATTTACGCTTTAGACCACCCCGTCTTTTCTTTTAATGCCGTTGCGCACCACAACATCATGAAGGCCTGCATGGAGAGAGGCATCAAAGTTGTACTGAATGGGCAGGGAAGTGATGAAGCGTATGCGGGATACGATCGTTACATTTCCGGGGTACACCTGGTGGACCAACTTTTGTCGCGGAGTGGAAATTTTTTGAAAGAATTTTCGGCTTTAAACACCTTTAACCACTATTCAAAAAAATTCCTGCTGGGTCAAATGTTTAAGTCGGTGATCAATCAATCTTTTTCTGCCTACCTGAGAGCCAGGTTTCAGGAAAAATCCCTGGCTTATTTGAACAATGATTTTACGAAAGACCATTATCACCATTATCAACCGGCTTACCAATTTTCATTACAGGGGAATAATTTCAGCAATTACCTCTTGAAGCAGATCAATCATGAGGGGCTCAATCAAATCCTGCACTATGAAGATGTTTCTTCCATGTCGCAGTCCATTGAAATACGCTCTCCCTTTATGGATTACCGCATGATGGAGTTTGCCTTTTCCATCCCGAATGAGTTGAAATTCAAAAATGGGGTAACCAAACGGATCCAAAGGGAAACCTTCGGAACCATGCTACCGGATTCGATCACCCAAAACCGCAAAAAAATTGGCTTCAAGACCCCCTTTCTGGATTACATTTCCAGTGACCCTGCCTATAAAAGCTATGTTTCTGATCTGATCCATTCTACCCATTTTTCTACAAAAAAAATCTGGAAAGCCGATAAAATTCGGGAGGTATTTAAAAAACCTATGGAAAGCCCCAATTTTCCTTTTTGGAGGGTAATCAACCTGGAAACCTGGTCAAAGGTGTACAACATCTCAAACTTATAAGCATGAAAAAAGTTTTAATCATTCAGAAGTCATTGGTACAATACCGACAGGAGTTTTTTGAGCTGCTTAGAAAAGCCTTAGAGGAAGAAGATGTAGAACTGAATTTAATTTATGGCAAACAAAAAAACGAGGAAGGACTTAAAAATGATGAGGGGCTTAAAAATGATGAAATTGACTTGGAATGGAGCAAGTATATCCCCAATAAAACGATCAAATTAGGCCACATCAATCTCCTTTGGCAACCCTGTATCCACGCATTAAAACACCAAGATTTGGTGATCGTAGAGTCGGCCAATCGATTGATTTTGAATCACCTTTTGGTGATCAACAGGCGTTTTTCAACCTTTAAATTAGGGTTTTGGGGGCATGGCCGCAACATGCAGGATGCGCCCAAGAGCTGGGGCAACAGATTGAAATACTTGTTGGTCAAGCATTGTGATTGGTGGTTTGCCTATACCGCAGGGGTGAAAAACAGCCTGGCTGATTTAGGTTATCCCGAGCAGCAAATTACCGCGGTTCAAAACGCAATCAATACGAATTTGCTGGTGGAACAATACGCCCAAATCAGCGCTGCTGAAGCAGCCGAACTAAAAGCCGAACTCGGCATCGTAGGCAATCAGGTCGGGATATTTTGTGGCGGCATGTACCCGGAAAAACGCATCGAATTTTTATTGGCTTGTTGTATGAAAATTAAGGAGGAAATCCCCGGTTTTCACATGATTTTTATTGGCTCGGGTATTGATGCCCCCAAAGTCATTGCTGCAGCGGAGCAATTCGAGTGGATCCACTACTTAGGCCCAAAATTTGGGAAGGATCGGGTTAAATACTTCAAAATTTCCGCCCTGTTTTTGATGCCTGGCCTGGTTGGATTGGGCGTACTGGATTCCTTTGCGCTGGAAACCCCCATGGTCACTACCCAATATAAATTTCACAGCCCGGAAATCGAATACCTGGAGCAGGGCAAAAATGGGTTGATGGTTGACAATACCGTAGCTGAGTATACCCATGCAGTCGTAGACTTATTGCGGAGTGAACGGTACAAACTAATGTGGGAATATTGCAAGCACAGTGCAGAAAAATATACCGTTGAAAACATGGTTGAAAACTTTAAAACCGGGATTCTACAAGCCATTCGTTGAATTTTGTGTAAATAACCCCTAGCGATGAAAATTCTGATTATCCATACCTTTTACCGAGACAAGGGCGGCGAAGATGCTGTGATTGTTGCGGAAATGGCCTTATTAAAGGAGGCTGGACTGGAGGTTGAACTATTGAGTTTTCAAAATCCGCACCAGCCTCTGAGCGCGTTTTTGACTTTACTACTTTCGCCATTCAATGTTTTTTCTTTCATCAAAACAATCCATAAAATACGCAGCTTCCAACCGGATGTAGTGCACCTGCACAATTGGCATTTTGCCGCTTCTCCAGCTGTAGTAGTTGCTTGCCAATTTGTAAAAGTCCCCATCGTAATCTCCTTGCACAACTTCCGGCTCATTTGCCCTTCCGCGACGCTTTTTTATCGTGGAAACATTCATTTAGATAGTTTGAAGCAGCAATTTCCTTGGAAAGCGGTGAGCAAAGGGGTTTATAGAAACTCAGTCCTCCAATCTTTCTACCTGGCTTTTACTGTTTTCCTGCACAAAAAATTAAGGACCTGGCAAAAGGTCGATCGCTACCTGGTTTTTTCCGGATTTATGAAGAACATGTTTTTACAGTCTACTTTAGGGATTCCCGAAGACAAATTTGTCATCAAGGGGAATTCAATCGCTGATCTCCTCTTTGATGACCGAATCAAAAGAAAAAATCATTTTGTTTTTATCGGCCGATTGTCCGCTGAAAAAGGCCTCGATGTCCTGTTAAAGGCCTTTGCGGAAACGGGCCACGAGCTACTGATTTATGGCTATGGGCCGATGGAACAATTGGTCCAAGCGCATGCAGATATTTACCCAAACATACAATTTAAAGGCCCTTTAAGCCCGGATAGGGTGTCGGAGGAATTGAGGCGTTGTACCGCTTTGGTCTTTCCATCCACCTGTTTTGAAGGAATGCCCCTGACCATTCTCGAGGCATTTTCAACGGGTACTCCGGTTATCGCCAGCAATTTAGGCGCCATGTCAACCATGGTTGAAGACCATTACAATGGCTTACATTTTGAAGCGGGGAACAGTGTCGATTTGGCTCAAAAACTAAAGGGCTGGAAGGCATTGTCTGAAAGAGAACAAACGCAATACGCACTAAGGGCAAGAGCAACCTATGAAAAGTATTACACGCCCGCAGTCAATTTAAAAACACTTGAATCCATTTATTCGGCGGTAATTACCCCATCGCCATTGATCGATGGTGATCTGGTACTTAAAAAAAAGGAGTCATGACCTATACCCTCACCCCTTTCCTGGGATACAAGCTCTTTTCAGGGGCCCTTCAAGAGCTAGACTCGAGCGAAAAACTACTGATCGATACGATCAATCAATATTCTTACTGCATCGCTGAAAAAGATGCAGGGTTTAAACGCGCCTTATTGGATGCCGAAATCCTGCTTCCGGACGGGGTAGCCATCACGGCCTCCACGCAGTTTCTGACGGGCAAACACATCCGGAAGATTGCGGGTGCGGATGTGCACCAATACCTCTTGGATTACCTGAACCAAAAAGGAGGAAAATGCTTCTATTTGGGTTCATCTGCAGAAATTTTAAAAAAAATTCAAAGTCGCCTAACCAAAGAATATCCTTCCATCGAAGCTGGTTTTTTTTCACCCCCATTTAAAGCTTCGTTTTCAGCAGCAGACAACGAAATGATGGTAAAAATGGTGAATGCTTTTCAACCCGAAGTTTTGTTCATCGGAATGACGGCACCTAAGCAAGAAAAATGGGCGCACGAGTTTCATTCCGTCTTGGAAACAAGGCTGACCTGCTGTATTGGCGCGGTTTTTGACTTTTATGCGGGCACTGTCAATCGCCCTGGCCAGGTATGGATCAATCTGGGATTAGAATGGTTAGGACGCCTAATTAGTGAGCCCAAACGATTGTGGAAACGGTACTTATTTTACGGCCCGGTCTTCATTGGCTACATGCTAAAAGAAAAAATGAAGGGGGTTAAAACACCATTTTAGATAGTTGAAAAAAATTGAATAGTTAGTTTAACCGGAGTTAAACATACATAAATCACTGATTTTCTAAGAGTTAATAAAATGAGCTAGATACTAAAGGTCGGCCTTACTCGTTTCTGTCACGAGTAACAAAAACAAGCAAGCCGATTTATGAGACAGTTCACCCTTTCTTTTTTGCTACTGCTGTGGTGTTCATGGCAGTGTCTAGCAACTACTTATTATTTTTCTACTGCCCAAGGCAACGATTCGAGAAGCCCTTTGTTGGCCCAGAATTCAAAAACGCCCTGGCAAACCACCGCTAAATTAAATGCCTTTTTTGGAGAGCTTCAACCCGGAGATTCAATTCTGTTCAAGCGTGGAGAAGTGTTTTTTGGATCCATTCAGGCATCCAAGTCAGGATCTCCCCTGTCGCCCATTGTATTAGGGGCTTATGGCAAGGGCGAACGGCCAGTGATCAGTGGATTTACCACCGTGTCGAACTGGAAATCCGTTGGAGGAGGAATTTACGAAAGTCCTTTTTTAATCAATCAGTCAGCTGTAAATTTGGTCGTCATCAACGGGATCAATCATGCAATGGGCCGATACCCCAATGCAAATGCAGGCAATAAAGGCTACCTGAATTTTGAATCTCATGGAGCTAACTATATTGTGGATGAACAGCTTACTTCTGCCACCAATTGGGACAACGCAGAATTGGTCGTTCGAAGCACCAGGTACACGATCGACAAGGTGAAAATAAGTTCCCACTCCCAAAAACAAATCAACTTTGGGACAGAGATTCCCAATGGTTTGATGGATGGGTATGGTTATTTTATACAAAATCACTTAAAAACCTTGGATAAGTTCGGAGAGTGGTATTACAATTCTTCCACCAAAAAGCTCTATGTTTTTTTGGGCAACAGCAAGGTGTCCAGTTTTAAGGTACAAGTCGGAACGATTGATGTCTTGATTGAACCCAGAGCTAGCAACCTGGTGATTGACAATTTAACCATCAAAGGCGCCAACCAATATGGCGTATTTTGTGATTGGTCAAACCTGCAAAACTTAAAAATTGTAAACTCCCAGATTTTGTATTCTGGAATCGACGCCATTCAATTGTCCGGACGTTCCAATTTTGTACTGGAAAATTGCACCATCAACTTCTCGAATAGCAAAGCGGTTAACCTGAATTACAATAACCCGCATGCCATTGTAAAAAACAACACCATCCGCAATTCTGGAATTCATCCCGGGATGATTGTTGGTCAATCTTATGGCATCGTCAACTATGCCAAAGGTATGGTGGCGCAGAACAATACCATCATCAATACCGGGTATGTAGGAATACGTTTTTTTGGTGACTCCAACCTCATCAAAAACAATTTCATCGATACATTTTGTACCATCCTGGACGATGGCGCTGGAATTTATACCTGGACTGGGGGCAAAGACATTCCTTTTTTCAAACGAAGCATTGTCGGCAATATCGTTATCAATGGTTTAGCTGCCCCAGAAGGTACCAACGAGCTCAACTTTTTTCCAGCCGAAGGGATCTACCTGGATGACAATACGACCAATGTAGAAATTTTTGACAACACGGTTGCCAATTGTAAGAACAATGGAATATTCATTCACAATTCCAGAAGCATCCAAATTCAAAACAATTTGCTATTCAACAATGGCATTCAGCTTTTGTCCGTTCACGACCATTTGGCTGGCCCAGTTTCGGATTTAACGGTTACCGACAACCAGTTTTTTTCCAAAAAACAGGAACAAGTCGCTGCTTCTTATAAGTCTTTGGACAATGACTTCGCGAACCTTGGCAATTTTTCAGGAAATTATTATGCTCGTCCGTTTGATGATGATTTGACCATCATTTCCGAATATGACAACTACCAAGGCAACCGGAAGAAAAAATTCTACGACGTAAAAAGCCCACAAATGGTAACGGGCCAAAACCAGGAAGCGGGCGGGAGTCCGCTAAAAATAAACCCTTTCACCGTGCTATCATTGGACGAAAGTTTAAATAAATACCCCAATGGTAACTTTGAATCTAGCCCGACCAATGTATACTGTTGGTCTGCTGATGGGGCATGCCGTACTGACTGGACTTCCACCAGCGCGCTGGATCAAAAAGCAATGAAAATTTCTGGCGCAAGTTCAGGCCTGCTCTCACTTGAATTCGGTGCAATTACAAAAACCAAACAGTACCTCCTCCGCTTCAGCGCAATCGGACAAGTAGAAACCCATATCGAGGTCTCTTTGCGACAAATTAACTCCCCCTGGAAAACCTTGTCAACGATCAGAACCATCAGAATTACCCCTACAAGGTCAGAATATGAAGTGCTTTTTTCCTTTCCAGCTTCAGAAACTGCGGCATGCATCATGTTTCAAGCAGCCAGTGAGAATTTTTCCTATTGGCTGGACAATGTACAGTTGTTGGAAACCAGCGTCAGTATGACCAATCCGGATGATTATATCCGATTTGAATACAATCCATCCACGGTCAATAAAACCATACAATTGGGGGCAAACTATCTTGATCTTGAAAAAAGAGAGCATTCTGGTCAACTGGTGTTGAGGCCTTTTGAATCCATTGTTTTGTTAAAAGACCCTCAGTCTCTTTCGAGGGTAGAATCGAGAGCATCGACCGTAAACAGCAATTTTCGGACCCAGGTGAATGAATGCAAAATTGCGCTGAATTGGGGCTCAGTTGTAGATGAAAACTTAAGCCATTTTGAATTGGAAAAAAGTGAGGATGGAACCAACTTTGAGCTATTCGCAATTGTCAACAAGGAAGAATATTACGGCTTCCAAACTTTTGAGTACATCGATAGCCCACTGGTAGCGACCAATTACTACCGTTTAAAAACGGTAAATCTGGATAAAAAATTCACCTACAGCGAAGTGCTTCAAGAACGAGTTGCCTGCGATTCGGATGATTCCTGGATGATTTATCCTACGGTTTTGAGCAAAGGACAAAGCACCCTGACCATCAAAATTTACACGGATCAACCCACGGCCACTTTTACCATCGTTGATCAATTGGGTCGGGTCATTAAAACGATTGTGGAACAAACCGTTTCTGGTTGGAATAAGCTAAATTGGGAACTTCCAGCAGATGTGGCCTCTGGAAATTATTACCTTGTTCATGCGGACAGTCAACGAAAAAAGGTTCTGCCCTTTATGGTGATCACCACTAGCTATTAAATTTCGGGCTCTTATGATTGGGCATTTGCAGTCATAAGAGCCCCAATTTTATGGATGTGGAGGTTATAAAATATGTTTTTGGACAAATATTCCATCCACTTGCCGCAATTGACCGGTCGTTGAATCTGTAAACCCATTCTCCAAATTGAACAACTGATAACCCTTGTTATCGAGGTATTTAATCATTTCAAGGTAGGTCATTTCATTTTCATACAGTGGAGCAATGGACATTTCCAGTTGAATGATTTTAATTTTATGCAAAGATTCAGTTGCACCTTCCAATACATTTTTTTCATATCCCTGCGTATCAATTTTCATCATCACACTTTCTTCTTTGGCACAAAAAGTACTGAAGATCGAGTCAATTTTTTTAATTTCTATTTCCTCTGTTGCTACATATTTAGATTCTGGAGCGCTGCTGAGGTGCACGGGCAACATATTTAAAATCGAGCTACTATAAGAATTGTTGGCAATATTGATCGTGCTCGTGGTGTCTTCGTCGCCCAAAGCGTAATTGTTTACCAGCCAATTGTGGTCATTTAAAGCAGCCTTTTTCAAACCCTCAAAAGCACTTTTTACAGGTTCAAACGAGATGATTTTTTTCTGGTATCCTATCGTCCTCATCTTAAAAGCGTATTGTCCAATATTAGCGCCTACATCAAACAAGGTATCTATATTAAAATGCTCCATCATTTTCATGCGTATTGTTGAATCTTCGTCAGGGAATTTGCTGATTTGAAAGCCGTTTTTCCTGAGTATTTTTTGGATCAATTTTTTCATGTGGACTGTAAATTTAAGCATAACATTACTAAGCTTGGCGAGGCACCCATTAGTGCCTCTTTACCCACAAAGCCTAATGATAAATATAAGGTTTTTTTAGCGGTTTTTTTGAAAAATATTCAAAGAAGCCCAACAAACACGCTTAAATTCAAAATTTTGTGTATACCTCACGGAGTGAGGATTTGTGCAAAAAGGTATAAAAAAAGGGTAAGCAAAGTTAGATTTGAGTCGACCAAGAATCAAACCAGATGCTTACCCTCAACATCAGCAAAGCCGACATTGAACGTGCAAAATACGAAAGACTTCATAATCCTCTAGCATCAGTTCGCAAACGAATGGATGTATTGTACTGGACAAGCCAGGGAAATAGTCGCACAAAAGTCAGTGACATCAGCGGTGTTCACCGCAATAGTATAGTCACGTATATCAAACGCTATCATGAAGGTGGGTTGAATCAGCTACTGAGCTTTCGGTATAAAGGGCCCGAGTCACGACTTAGCGGACATCAAATGACGCTGGAGGAATATTTCAATGTACATCCTCCCCGTACTGCCAAGCAAGCTAAAGCCGCTATTAAGAACTTAACCGGAGAGACTTTAGGCATAGATGCAGTACGCGATTTTATGCACAAGTTGGGGATGAAACCCAGAAAAGCCGGGCATATTCCAGCCAAAGCCGACCCCGAGCAACAGCAGCTTTTTGTGCAAAATAAAATCAACAAACTCATCCACAAAGCTCAAAATGGGCGCTGTTATCTTTTCTTTATGGATGGGGCTCATTTTACTTTGCTGCCTTTGGTCCAAATGGTTTGGTCTGTTACTAGAATCTTTATCAAAGCTGCCCCAGGGCGTGATCGGATTAATGTCTTGGGGGCACTGGATGCCATCTCTTTACAAGTGTATTCCGTGATCAACACCACTTATGTAAACGCCGATACGGTGGTAGAACTCCTCAAATTATTGAGTGCAAAGTGCAAAAAAGGTATCCCCATTTATATCATCTTGGATAATGCTCGCTACCAACACTGCGCTTTTGTCAAGACTTGGGCTACCGCGCTGGGCATAGAGCTCGTCTTTTTGCCAGCTTACTCCCCGAATCTCAACCTCATTGAACGACTTTGGAAGTACATCAAAAAGGAAATTATCAGTAATCACTATTTTGAATCAGCTAAAATCTTTCATCAAGCTATCGTCCAAGCTATGTTCGACATTAATCATTGTCCGGTTCGTAAAGATGAGCTCAAATCTCTTTTAACATTAAACTTTCAGTCATTTGCACAAATCCTCACTCCGTGAGGTATAGTAATTTTCTACAGTTTTTTATAAATACCGCATCTAGTTCTGAAATTGAAGTAACCAAGTAGGTAATTATAGTTTCTAGTGCTTGTTTAGATTCTTCGGGAGATTTACAGTTTGCAATTAAGCAGTCAATAGTTTTAATTCTTCCTTTTAGAGAAATCGTTTTTTTTAATAAATTGCAGTCCTCTATACTGCCATGTCTATTGTTAATAAGCATGAACGACCAAGTGTCTAACGATAATTTTTCCCTCAAAACACTGCTTGCAATGTCATATAAATTCGTATCAACATCCTGCCATTGATTCCGATCTTTATCTGGCTTTCTGATGAATAAAATTATGTCGACATCTTCACCTAATGCACGAATCATTCTTTCTTCATCCCCAAGTCTAGTATCACCTAACCCAGGGATATCAATAAGTCCTAATTGGAATACATTGTTATCAGGGAATTTAGTAAATATTTCAATTTTTTTTACTGCCACATATCTATATGAAGCTATATCATCGTTTTTCTCATTATATGTATATTGAACGAATTCTTTGATTTTACTAATATTAATTTCTTCAAAATCACTAGAAATTAGGTTTTTATAATCTGCAATATTTGAGTGCAATTTTAATAAATTATTATACCAGCCTTCCTTTTTGCTACTTAAGCCTTGTATATCACCTAATGGTTTAAAGGATGTTTTCTCGAATTCACTTAGCGAAGATGGCAAATTGGATTTTCCTAAACCTTTAATATTGTCGAGATTACTATAGTACGGATATAAAACCTCATTAATAAAGTCTTTTTCATTGTAGTAATAGACTTTTGCAAATTCTTTTGATTCTGTGTGATATATTACACTTTGGGTACTTGTACAGGCTTGGCCAGACTTAGCCGGGATATGTTCATCTGTCAAGGCAGAAATGCTTTGTAAAAAAGTGCTTTTCCCTTGCCCCATTCGCCCCACTACTCCAATATTTAGCGTCTGCCTTGCAAATCTTATTTGAATATTCTCCCAATATTTTTTTTCGAAGGACAAACGTTCCACAAATTTCTCAATATCATTGTTTTGCAACTCCTTTTTAGTAATATCATCTACTATTTCCTGTTCGATTAACCAGTCCTCAAACCTCTTTAAATCACTAAGATTTATTAACGCACTGTTTATGTATTCCAAAGTTTGCTTGATAGCATCAATTGATGCACCTCTATTTGAAATAACAGCTTGAATTTTTGATTTCATCACAACAAATTTAAAGTTTTTGAATGTTATTTATAGTTTTTTTGCCTACAACTTAAGTACTACCACAAGTAACGACTAACCAAAACCCGCATTGCGTCTTTTACTTAGTCGTTACTTGCGTGTATAATTGCTTAGTCTGCATCTCATTTTCTTTTGTCTACGCGGTTTATCTACGCAGTAGAGGAACAGTCTCACCAACGAATATAGCAAACGATTATTTACCCAACAAACAATCATCCATTAAATTTTCAAATCATCAATTGGGCTTTTGATTCTATTCCAGCCTTTGTGGGTAATGTGCGTGTAGATTTCAGTCGTTTTGCTACTCTCCTGCCCAACAGTTCCTGAATATAACTCAAGTCCACTCCTTTTTCCAGCAGATGCGTTGCGAAAGAATGCTGCAGGCTATGCACCAAAGCATCAGGATTGATCATATCTTTGACTAGATAAAAAAAAGTCATGACCATCACCCACACCCCCGACTACCTCCTCCCTTCCCTTCAACGTGCCCGCATTGCCGATTTGCTCCAAATCTCCTTCCCCCAATACCCACCCCGCTCCCACTTCCGCCAAATCCCCCATTTCCGCATCCTCGCCCACGACTCCCAAGGCACCCTCCTCGGCCACATCGCCGTAGAGCACCGAATGATTCACAACGCCGGGCAGGTCCTGCGCATCTTTGGCCTGGCCGACGTCTGCATCCACCCCGACTACCAAAATAAAGGATTGGGTACCAAGCTATTGAACTTCCTGGAAACCGTCGCCCGCGAAGCCCAAATCGAGGCCCTACTTTTAATCGCCCCCGAGCCTGAATTTTACCTGAAAAATGATTTTCTTGCAGTGGAGAATGACTGCAAATGGCTGTTCCTGCAAGGCGACCAAACCCTCGGCGTATTGAACCGCAAGGTCGGAGGATTGATGGTGAAAATGCTGGGGGATAAGGGCTGGCGCGAGGGGCAGCTGGATTTGTTAGGACACATATTTTGAAAACTCAAGTATTGAGCACCCGGTCACTGAGCGAAGCCGAAGTGACCAGATAATCTTTTTCACATGCAAAAGACACAAACGTACATCCAGCAACACCAAAATCGTTTCCTCGAAGAACTCCTGGACATGTTGCGGATCGCTTCGATCAGTGCGGATCCTGCCTACAAGGATGATGTAGCGCGTACGGCCGAATTTGTAGCCGAAAAACTCCGCGCCGCCGGAGCAGATAGTGTCGAAGTGGTCCCCACCGCCGGGCACCCCATCGTGTATGGCGAAAAACTGATCGATCCCAGTAAGCCTACCGTATTGGTCTACGGCCACTACGACGTACAACCCGCCGATCCACTCGAACTCTGGACTTCCGGGCCATTTGATCCGGTGATTAAAAAAACCGATTTGCATCCCGACGGTGCCATCTATGCCCGCGGCTCCTGCGACGACAAAGGTCAGGTGTACATGCACATCAAAGCTTTTGAAGCCATGCTGGCAGCGGGTGAATTGCCTTGCAATGTGAAGTTTATGATTGAGGGGGAAGAAGAGGTTGGTTCCGTCCACCTCGGTGCCTTCCTGGAACAAAACCGCACAAAGCTAGCCTGTGATGTGATCCTGATTTCGGATACCTCCATCATCGACAACCAAACCCCTTCCATCAACGTAGGTTTGCGCGGCTTGAGTTATGTGGAAGTAGAAGTCACCGGGGCCAACCGCGACTTGCACTCCGGCGTTTACGGCGGCGCAGTAGCCAACCCAATCAACATCCTGAGCAAAATGATTGCCTCCATGCAGGATGAAAACAACCACATCACCATTCCCGGCTTTTACGAGGATGTGTTGACCGTGCCCAGCAAAGAGCGCAAAGCCATGAACGAAGCGCCCTTCAACGAAAAGCACTACATGTCCGATTTGGGCATTGGGTCGGTGCACGGGGAAGCGGGCTACACTACGCTGGAGCGCACTTCCATTCGCCCCACCCTGGATGTGAACGGTGTATGGGGCGGCTACATCGGCGAAGGTGCCAAAACGGTATTGCCTTCCAAGGCTTTTGCCAAAATCAGCATGCGCCTGGTGCCCAATCAGGATCCCGACAAGATCACCGACTTGTTCGCCCGGCATTTCAAAGCCATTGCGCCACCTTCGGTGCAAGTGGAAGTACGCGCCCACCAGGGCGGCTTGCCCGTAGTGACGCCTACCGACACGCCCGAATACCAGGCTGCGGCCAAGGCGATGGAACAGACCTTTGGCAAAGCGCCCATCCCCCAACGCGGCGGCGGCAGTATCCCCATTGTGGCTTTGTTTGAGTCCATTTTGGGCGTAAAATCAGTGCTCATGGGTTTTGGGCTGGACAGCGACAACATCCACTCGCCCAACGAGCATTATGGCTTGTTCAATTTTTACAAAGGCATTGAAACCATTCCGTATTTTTATCAGTATTATGCGGAATTGAAGTAGCTACCCTTAGGTGTTTCTTAGGTGTCTATGGTTTCTTAGGTGGTAAAAAAAAGCCTACGGCAAGATATTTCACCACCTAAGAAACCATAGACACCTAAGAAGATATGTTAAAGCTGTGCCGTGATTCGACTCTAAAAAAACAATCAAAATTCGGATTTCCTGTTTTTATCTTATAAATGGATTAGAATGAAAAAAACACAATTTCTATTGTGGTGCCTCATGTTTGGGTTCGCTCAAACCGTGTTACAGGCCCAAACCGTGTACGACCAAATCGACAAACAAGCCGTCGCCATGGACGCCAAAGTCATCGAATGGCGGCGCGACTTTCACCAAAATCCCGAACTCAGCAACCGGGAATTTAAAACTGCCGAAAAGGTAGCAACCCATCTGCGCAGTCTGGGACTGGAAGTACGGACGGGTGTAGCCAAAACCGGAGTCATCGGCATCCTGCGAACTGGCAAACCTGGCCCAGTAGTTGGCCTACGCGCGGATATGGACGGCTTGCCCGTCGTTGAGCGGGTAAAAATCCCCTTCGCCTCCAAAGTCAAAGGCGATTATCGGGGCGAAGAAGTAGGCGTGATGCACGCCTGCGGCCATGATACCCACGTCGCCATGCTGATGGGTGCAGCCAGCATCCTGACCGGCATTAAAAGCCAATTGGCAGGCACAGTGGTCTTCATCTTCCAACCTGCCGAAGAAGGTCCACCTCCGGGTGAAAGCGGCGGTGCCAAATTGATGGTCGAAGAAGGCCTACTGAAAGACCTCAAAATGAACATCGTTTTTGGCCAACACATCAGTTCCATCATCGAGGTAGGCAACATCAACATCCGCCCCGGTGGCCTGATGGCGGCAGCGGATCGTTATGTCATCAAAGTGAAAGGCAAACAAACCCACGGCTCGCAGCCTTGGGCGGGAGTGGACCCGGTTACGGTAGCCGCTCAAATTGTGCTGGGCCTACAAACCATCGTCAGCCGCCAAATGGAGCTGACTCGCGAAGCGGTAGTCATCAGTGTAGGCAAAATCAGCGGCGGGGTGCGCAACAACATCATCCCCGAAGAGGTAGAACTGGAAGGCACCATCCGTACCCTGGATGTAGACATGCAAACTGACCTCCACGAACGCATTCGCCGCACTGCCACCAACATCGCCGAGGCATCGGGCGCTGTTGCTGAAGTGGAAATTATCAAACACGTGCCGATCACCTTCAACAACCCCGAGTTGTTCACAAAAATGGGCCCAACTTTAAAACGGGTTTGTGGCGAAGACAATGTGGTGATTTCCCGCGCTGTGACTGGTGCCGAAGACTTCGCTTTTTTTGCCAATGAAGTGCCTTCTATGTTTTACTTCGTAGGCGGCATGCCCAAAGGCCAGGATCCCAAAACTGCACCGCCGCACCACACTCCCGATTTTTATGTGGATGAAGCGGGGATGCAATTGGGGGTGAGGCTGTTTTGTAATCTCGTGGTCGACTATACCACCAAGTTGAAATGATTGAACAACACTAGTTGAGTCAACACTACAGAATGTGCGACATAACCAAAGCGACATTTTTTTTCACAAAGAAAGCACAAAGGGGCACAGAGGACACAAAGTTAGACGTCGACGGAGCTTTCGTTTACCATTTACTCTTGTCAACGTCTAACTTTGTGTCCTCTGTGTACTCTTTTTTCCCTTTGTGATAATAAAAATGTCGCTTTGGCAAACATCATTTTAAAACCTGAAGCCATGCATAAAACCAGATACTTTTTCTTTTTCCTATTCCTTACCCTGTGCAGCGCTGCCTTCGCGCAGGTCAAAAAATCCCCCGACCGCAAAGAAGGTGACGGCCCTTACGCCCAACTCATCATCCGCGGCGTTACCCTCATCAACGGCAACGGGGCACCCCCAACTGGTCCAGTCGACGTGGTGGTGGAAAACAACATCATCAAGGAGGTCAAAAACGTGGGTTATCCTGGGGTGCCCATTGATCCCAAAAGTCGCCCACAACTCAAGCCCGGCGGCAAAGAATACAATTGCGAAGGCATGTACATGCTGCCCGGCCTGATCGACATGCACGGGCACATCGGCGGGCAAGCCCAGGGTGCCGATGCCGAGTACGTTTTCAAACTCTGGATGGGCCACGGCATCACCACCGTGCGTGACCCTGGTGCTGGCAATGGCCTCGATTGGGTATTGGAGCACAAGCGCCGCAGTGAAAAAAATGAAATCACCGCTCCTCGCCTACTGGCCTTTTCTTTCTTCGGACAAGGTGCCAAAGAGCCCATCAGCACGCCCGAACAGGCGCGTGAATGGGTGCGGCAAAACGCTCAAAAAGGCTCCGATGGCATCAAGTTTTTTGGCGCGCCACCAGAAATCATGACGGCAGCTTTGGACGAAAACAAAAAGCTTGGGTTGCGCTCGGCCTGCCACCACGCACAAATGGATGTGGCCCGTTGGAACGTGCTCAATTCTGCCCGCGCCGGCCTCACTACGATGGAGCATTGGTACGGTTTGCCGGAAGCCTTGTTTACCAACCAAACGGTGCAAAACTACCCCCTGGATTACAACTACCAAAACGAGCAAGACCGTTTTGAGCAGGCGGGCAAACTGTGGAAGCAGGCCGCAGCACCCTATTCCGAGCATTGGAAAAAAGTCATGGATGAATTGCTGGCGCTGGATTTCACCCTCGATCCCACTTTCAACATCTACGACGCCAACCGCGATCTGATGCGCGCCCGTCGGGCCGAATGGCATGAGGAATACACCCTGCCTTCGCTTTGGCGTTTTTACATGCCGAGTCGGATTTCGCATGGTTCTTACTGGCAGTCCTGGGGTACCGAACAAGAGATCAGTTGGAAAGAAAACTATCGGCTGTGGATGACCTTCGTCAACGAATACAAGAACCGCGGTGGCCGGGTAACCGCTGGTTCTGACTCGGGTTTCATTTACCAGCTATATGGTTTTGCCTTCATCCGTGAATTGGAAATGTTGCGCGAAGCGGGTTTTCACCCCCTGGAAGTGATCAAAAGTGCAACGCTCAATGGAGCGGAGGCGCTAGGCATTGCGGATAAGGTGGGCACCATCCAGGTCGGAAAACTGGCCGATATGGTGATCTTGGAAGAAAATCCCCTGCAAAACCTGCAAGTCCTGTACGGAACGGGAGCCATCAAACTGGCTGATGACAACAAGGTTGTACGGGTTGGTGGCGTGAAATACACGGTGAAAGATGGAATTGTGTACGATGCCAAACAATTGCTGGCGGATGTGCGCAAGATGGTGGCTGATTCCAAAAAGAAGGAAGATTTTGAAATTGAACAGCCAGGGACTAAGATCAAGCCTTAGAGTGAATTGCAACAAATAACAAAGCCGCCAAGCATTTCTTCTTAGCGGCTTTGTTATTTTGTAGCTAAATAAAAATAATATCTGCTCCCCTTAAATACCTACCTTTGAACACGATGATAATATTTTGCCATTGAATGAATTACTACATCACTTCGCTCCGAAACAAGCGGTTATAAGCCAAATCCCCAAACTTTCCTGCGCTACCATTGTTTCTTTCAGCAATCCAATTTCTCAAGGAAGTACGTACGCCATTTAGGCAACTTGCAATATTATAAAAATCCTACGCAAGTGCCCTTCACCTAATTGTGCCATTAAAACACAGAGACGTTTATGAAAAAGCCTATACCTTTTTTGCTCCTCTTTAGTCTGTTTTGTAGCAGCCTTTGGGCGCAAAGTAGTCTTCAAGTCAAAGTCAGTTCACTTTTAGAAGACATCCCCATCACCGAAAAATGGATTTACCTCAGCACCGATGCAAGTCAACAATTGGTCGACTCCGCTCAAACCGATGCCAAAGGCATGATACTCTTCGAAAACCTGAGTGTCGGCAAAACTTACTTCATCTACTCCTTCGACGATAAAATTTACCAGGCCGCCATTCTCGGCGACATCAAAGCCAAAGAGGGCCTACTCACGGTTAATTTCAACTTGCCCAATCAAAGAACCGCCTCGATTGGAGAAATTTTGATCTCTAGCACTTCTCTGGTGCGCATGAACACTGAAAATGCTGCTGTTTCAGGTCAAATAAAAAAAGACGAGCTGCAACGCCTGCCCATCGAAGGTCGGGATGTCACCCGTTCTTTGTTTCGTTTGCCCAACGTCACCGTGTCCGTCCTGGGTTACGCCGAAGGGCCAAACATCAGCATCAATGGCCTGAACGGAATTTTTACCAATTACCTCATTGATGGCATGGACAACAATGAGCGCTTTTTGGGCAACATGAAATTCAATACGCCGGTGGGTTTTGTGGAAAACATCACCGTGTTGACCAACAATTACTCCGCCGAGTGGGGCAATACCAGCAATGGCATCGTGAATGTACTCTCGCGTTCGGGTACCAACGACTGGACCGGCGAAGCCTTTTACCTGACCCGCCCGGGTTCCATTGTAGATGCCCCTTCTTCTTTTGCAACCCTGGATTTGTACGGCAACCCGGTCAAGGACGGCTTCCAACGCCACCAAATCGGTGCCGCCATCGGTGGCCCCATCAAAAAAGACAAAACCTTCTTTTATTTCAACCTGGAGCAAACTTACGATTTCAAAGACAACCTGCTCAATGTAAGCCAATTGGGAGTCAATGAGATTGTACAAGGGCGCAACAATTTTACTTACGGCTCCGCCAAAATTGACCACGTATGGTCGCCCAATTGGCGCACTTCGTTCCGGGGTCAAGTAGGCCGTTTTTTCAACCAGCGCCAGGGTGGTGGCCTGGAAGGTGGGATTTTGTTCCCTTCAGCCAGCTCTGCCCAGGACAACGAGACCTATCTTTTTGCCCTCAAAAATCAGTTCAAAGTTGGCAGCAAAATCAGCGGTGAGTTGAACTATCAGCACAGTTTTTTCCGCTGGAACTACCGCCAGCCGGTGAATGAAACAACTCCTTCGGTTACGGTGCAAAACCCACAAGGTACCGCCATTGCCATCGTTGGGCAATCAGGAGCTATTTTTGACGATTTTGAATACACCCACCAAATTCAAAACAAGTGGGTATACCGCCATGGCAAACACTTGTTCAAAGCTGGGGTGGAATGGATCGGTTCTGACTTTCAATTGTTGGGCGGTGGCAACCCTTATGGCACCTATACCGTACGTTTGACCGATCAACAATTGGCCGATTTGCGCAGCAAAGGTAAAGGTGCCAACCTCAATGTGGAGGACTTACCGACCAATGTCAACGTGCGTACCTACGATGTGGAATTGCGCCCAACTTCTTTCGGCACGGTACAACAGGTCTACAGTGCCTATCTGGAAGACCAGTGGTCGGTCAATCGCCGTTTGAACCTCTCGCTGGGCCTGCGTTGGGATTATGACAACTTATCCAAGGCAGGAGGCACCAAAGGGGACTTCAACAACCTCGGTCCACGTACCAGTTTCAATTACAAACTCAGCCCACGCAGCGTCATCCGCGGCGGTTACGGCATTTATTACGACAAGATCAAATATTCAGTATACAGCGATAACCTGCAGTTCAGCAGCGACTCTGAGGACTTCAAAAAGCAACTGGCCATGCTCCAACAAGCGGGCATATTGTCTGCGGATGCCGAGCTCGATCGGGTCACTTTTGCGGGCAATATCCGGGCGACTTCACCCAATGTGGCTTTTTTGCAGGGCCCTAGTTTTGATGAATTGCAGGCGCGGCGGGAGCAACAGTTCAGCAACAACCTGCGGATCATGAACCCCAATGGTTTTCAGAATCCCTACTCCCACCAATACGCCCTGGGCTTCCAACAGAAATTGACTGATGAGCATTTGTTTTTGATCGATGCCGTGCATACCCGCACCAATAACTTGTACATCATCCGCAATTTGAATGCAGCTTCACCCTGGGTGTTTGAAAATCCCGCTGATTTCAAAGTGCGAACCACTACTGCCGCCGACCTGAGCCGCCCCGTTCCCATTTCCCGCGATGCAGCAGGGTTTTACACTGTAGCTCCTGGCAATGATACCTTGCGCGGCATTGCCCGCAACGTCTTTGTCACCGAAACTGCCGGGATCGCGCGTTACTCCGCCTTGAACTTCATGCTCCAAAAATCAATTGGTGACGATAAAATTGGTTACCGCTTTTTGTACACCTTGTCCTGGACCAAAAGCAACACCAGCAGCATCAATACCCGGGCGCAGGATTCCAACAACTTTGAGGCCGAATACGCCTGGGATGAGAATGACCGTCGCCACCTGATGAGCGCGGTGATTTTGTACCAACCGCTTAAGGGTTTGTTGATTTCACCCACGGCTTTGATCCAAAGTGGGCAACCGGTCACCCGCGTAGCGGATGCGACAGTCTTTGGCACCACCGATTTGAATGGAGATGGCGAAAGTTTTGGCCTTCCCGCCGACCGCTGGCCCGGCGAAGCCAAAAGCAACGACCGTTTGCCCTGGGCGACCACCTTCGATTTGTCCGTTCGCTACCAATTGCAGCTACACGGCACCCATCGGATAGAGTTCAGTTCAGACATTTTTAATATTTTGAACGCACAAAACTGGTCGGGTTACAACACCACCCGCACCGTGAGCAACCTGAGCCAGATTGGACCTAAGTCCTCGAATACTTATCGTTTGTATTCGGCTTCGCCACCGCGGCAGTTCCAGTTTGGGGTACGGTATATTTTTTAGTTGAGGAAGGTTGAGGGAGGTTGAGGAGTTGAGGCTACCGCGAGCGACTTAGACAGTGGCAATGTCAAAAACGCTCGCGGTAGCCTAAACCTTCCTCAACCTTCTCAACCTCCCTCAACCTCTTTTAACTTCTGATCCATGCACTTAGACCAACACCAACTCAACACCATCAACTCCTGGCTCCAGCAGCGCAGCCTTTTAGACCCGGAAGAAGCAATTTTGTCTGCTGAAAAAGCGGGGGAAGGCAATATGAACTACACCCTGCGCATCAAAAGCAACCTGCGGAGTTTCATCCTCAAGCAGGCACGGCCATACGTGGAAAAATACCCCAGCATTGCCGCCCCGGTAGAACGGGCAGCGATGGAAGCAGCATTTTTTAAAGCTGCGGCCCAGTGGGAAGGAGTAGAGGAAATGCTACCCCGTTTGTTGTATTTCGCCCCGGATGATCACTTGCAAATGATCGAAGACCTGGGAGCTGGGGCTGATTTCACCACTTTTTACCAGCAGAAAGGCCCCATTCCAGCGGAAGAATTGGCCAGCTTGCTCCAGTTTTTACGGGCATTGCACCAACAAAGCCGAGAAACCCCACCCAAGGACAAGTTCCAAAACCGTGCCATGCGGGAGCTGAACCATTTCCACATTTTTGATTTCCCGTTTCAGTCGGACAATGGGTTAAATCTGGATGGCATTCAGGAGGGTTTACAGGCATTGGCGCAGCATACCATTTTTCAGCAAGCTGGCTTGCACGAAAAAACCATGGCCTTGGGACTGCGCTACCTGGCCGATGGTGATACTTTATTGCACGGGGATTTTTTCCCAGGGAGTTGGTTGCGCACCGAGCGGGGTGTTTTTGTCATCGATCCAGAGTTTTGTTTCCAGGGCGATGCCGAGTTTGATTTGGGTGTGTGCTTGGCGCATTTGTGCTTTTGTGGAATGGAATGGGCAGCGGCCGCAGGCATTTTGCAGGAACAGTATGGTGTGTTTGATGTGGCTTTATGTCAGGATTTTGCAGCAGTGGAAATCCTGCGGCGGATTTATGGTGTGGGGCAACTGCCACTGAGTATGAGCATCGTTGAAAAAGAAGCGCTGACTTTATTGGCAATTCGGCAGCTGGTGTCCTAAAAAAAATTCAACCTCAATATTCTCAAACATTACGCATGTATCTCTTAGGTGGCCCTATAGTACCTCAGGTTTCTAAGGTGGTGAAAAGAAAGTCTTATTTTTTTCACCACCTTAGAAACCAAAGACACTTAAGGGACACCTCAGTCGGCATTCACCCATTATCACCCAACCATTCTAAGTTTTTAGTTATGAAATCAGCTTATCTTTTTACCACCATTGCCTTGTTGTTTTTTAGCCAAATCAACTTTGCACAAACTACCCCCCGCCGCATCTGGTTCGACACCGACATCATGATCGGCTTGCCCGAACGTGCCCCTCGCGAGGTTGACGACGGCGTAACCCTGATCATGGCCCTGGCCCTGCCCTCCATTGAAATTGTGGGCATCAGCACCATTACTTATGTGGATTATGGCTACGACGTCACCAAAAAAATCCTCAACTGGTATGCGCCCAAGCGCAACATTCCGGTCTACAAAGGCTCACCCGAAGCAGCTGACTTGGGAGTTGAAAATGAGGCGACCCTAGCCCTAGCTGAGGCTTTGCGCAAAGAAAAACTTGACATTCTGGCCTTGGGCCCAGCTACCAATATTGCTACGGTGATCAAAAACCACCCCGAATTGGCCAAACAGATGAAGGAGATTGTCTTTTGTGCGGGGCGTACGGAAGGCTTTGCTTTCAAACCCGGTCTGCAAAAAAGCACGGTATCCGATTACAATTTTGAAAAAGACGTGGCGTCCTTCAAAGTGATTTTGGATGCGGGGGTAAAAGTGGTTTTTTCAGGTTTTGAGTGCAGCGCTTATCTGCTGATTGGCAAACCTGATGTTCAATTTTTGAAGGCTGGCAATGAGGCCGATCGCTGGTTGTACTCCATGTTGGAGCCCTGGCAGCAAAGGGCGAAGCAGCTTTTTGGTGTGGAGGGCTTCATTCCTTACGATGTGACTCCGCTGGGGTATTTTACCCATCCTGAGTATTTCCAGTACTACCGCAATATTCCAGTACGGATTGAAACGCGTAAGAACGATGCAACGATCGGGCGGGTGATCCCGCCGACCAAGCCTTTTATGGAGGTGAATTACAAGTTCAAAAGCAAGTGGAAGGTGGATTATGCGTATAGAACGCTGCCGGGATTTGAGGAGTTGGTGATTGAATTGATGAAATGCCCGGAGTAGCGGGCATCAATTAATCAAGCCCATCCTATTCCCCCACACTCACCTTCCGGTACCAATTCCCCGCCTTGGTCACGTACAACTCGTACTGCTCATCGCTCAACAATTGCTCAATTTCGGTGCGTTGAGCAAGCAGCAAACCCCGGAACTTGTTGCGCTTTTCTTCTATGTTGATCGCTTCATTTTTGCGCATTTGCTGGATTTGTTGGGCGTAGTCCAGGTGGATGGTTTTAAAATCCTTGAGTTTGTCAGCAGTCAGACTGAGGTCTTTCGCCAATTGTTCCGACCAGCGGTTGGTACGGAATTCGAGGGTGGTGGTGTCGGCTTGTTGGGCAAAACCCGTTTGCAAGTAGCCAAAAGCCAGGCCGAGTACGAAGCAAAGTGGAAGTAAGTTTCTCATGATAACATTGGTAATGGGGCAAAAATAAGTACTTATTTTTTTATCGCCCCTTGTGGTTTCAAAACCAATTTAATACGATTTTTATTGTCGAAGTAACGTTGCGCTGCGGTTTGTATTGCGCTGGCGCTGAGGCCCTCGACCAGTTCCAGGTATTTCTCCGTTTTTAAGCCGTCCAGTGCGATGCCTTCCTTGTAACGTTGGTGCAGTTGGGCCAGCCAAAAACTGTTTTCCTGCTCACTTTTCTGGCGGTTTTCGCGCTGGGTGGTTTTTATTTTTTGCAAAAGTAGCTCATCCGGGCCATTTTTGCAAAAATCATCAATCGCGGCAATCGCTTTTTGCATCAATTCCTCATCGCGCTCGGGTTCGGTATTAAAGCCCAGGGTGATCCGGTACACTGGGCGTGGGTGGTATTCCACATTGCCATTGAAGCTGAGGCTGTAAATGCCACTTTCTTGTTCACGCAGCACTTCACGCAGGCGAATTTGTAAGGCGCTGACCATGCTACTGAAACGATAACGCTCCTGGGCTGTGTTGTCAAAAGTACCGTGCCAGGTGTATTCGACCAGGGTTTTGGGTGCCAGACCGCCGCGTGAAATGCTGTCGATGTGACCGGGTTTGAGATCCAGTTTCAAGTCTTTCCAACTCTCTTGTCGCCCTGCGGCGGGAAGGTTGCCGAGGTAACGTTGGGCCAGGCTTTTCAGTTGATCCAGCTCAAAATCGCCGACAAATACCAGCAACAAATCACTGAGGTCGCCAAAACGCTCCTGGTGAATTTGTTTGAGACTCTGGCTACTGAGTTTGGGCAAATCCTCCAGGCGGTTGAGCCCTCGGCGGGGAGTAGTGCCATATTTCACCCTTTGTTTCAGGTCGGCAAACTGGTAATACGGCGTGCTGAGCATGTTCTTCAGCACATTTTCCTGCCGCTTGCGGAAAGAGGCCACACTATTGGTATCAAAACGTGGGTGCACGGCGTACAAATAAACGAGTGACAACAGGTCTTCCAATTCCGTGCTGCGACAAGAACCACTAAAGCCTTCCTCCAACTCACCCAAATAAGGCACCAGACTG
>NZ_JBGSLK010000043.1:0-159402 GCF_041740695.1 Haliscomenobacter sp.
GAGGCTACCGCAGCGACTTAAGCACGAGCCTTTTCTAAGTCGCTGCGGTAGCCTCAACCTTCTAAACTTCCTCAACCTTCTAAACCATTCCATCGGATGAACCTCATTTTTGGTATTGCACTAGACAATCCATCCTGGCCATTACCCAACCATTCACAAGGCGGTACGTTGTGGTTAGGGCCAAATGGCTTATTGCAATGGCTGGAATTTTTTTATGGCTTGGCAGGTCACAAAAACAACAATGAACACCTGCGCATTGAGCAATACCGCCAGGCGATCCGCCAACACCTGGAACAAGATTCAACAGCTTTTTTTTCACGTTCTTTTGCTGCCGATCAATTCGCAACCGCGGCCAATTTACTCAGCCGTCGGGATGAATTGTTATTGGCTGGGTGGGATTTTGCCCCAAACGCTACTACCCCAGCTCGTTTGACCAGCATTGCCCAGGTTGAAAAAGCCCTACAAGACAGTGAGCAAAGCCTTCCCGCTGGCTTCGCCGATCGTTTTATCGTCTTGGAGCAAAAAATCAAGCAACGACCTGCTCCTATTCAACGCATAAATTTCGTTGAACCGGCTACCTTGATTCCGGTACATTGGCAACGCCTTTTTAAGGCTTTGCTACAACAAGGCGTAGAGCTCAACTACCCTATTGCTCAGCATCAACCTCAGTCCGATACCGATTTGGGGCGTTTTCAGGCTTTTTTGGCGAGAAAAAGCCAAACACAAGAGCTGGCCAAAGATGGTACCTTATTGTTGTTGCGGGGTAAAAGAGACACCGATTTGGGGAGTTACCTGGCTGCCTTATTGCGCCGCAATCCTAACTTCCACCCCTGTTTCCTGATCCCGGATAAATCGCGCACGCTGGATGAAGCTTTCATTCACGAAGGTTTGCCCAGTTTGGGTATCCAACCCGCGTCCTTGGCAAGGCCCACGCTGCAAGCACTCAAATTGATCCCCAATTTTTTGTGGACGCCGATTGATCCTTTTAAAATCATGGAGTTCGTTTGTCTACCGCTTAAACCACTGGAAACTGAATTGGCCAACCGCATTGCGCAACAAATGGCTCAAACCCCGGGAATCCTTGGTGAATCCTGGCAAGCCATGCTGGGGCAATACTTCGCTGAACTAGAAGAACGAGCCGCCAAAGAACCAAGCCTGGACATTCGGGAAATTCGCCAGCAGTACCGTTTTTGGTTCGAGCGGCGGCGCTACGATATTGCTGGAGTAGTTCCTAAAAGTGAGGTGGAAGAAATTTTTCTGTACCTGCATATTTGGGCTACTCGCACATTAGAGCAGAAGAGCAACAATCCTTCTTTGCTCACCCTGGCTGAACAAGCCAAACAGATCGTCGATTTGTTGCAAACGCTACCCGAGAATGAGTTGACCCGTCTGGAATTGGAGCGCATCGTGCGGACAGTTTACGAACCTGCTCCCATGCAGATGAGTTTGCAAGAAGTAGGTCGATTCCCCTATGTCCACCAACCCAATGCTTTGACGGCCCCTGTACGGGACTTGATCTGGTGGAATTTCACCCAAAACGAACCCGACTATTTCTTCTCCCGCTGGTACGATCAGGAGCGCAACTGGCTACAGGGGCTCAACATTCAATTGAGTAGTCCTTCTGATCAAAATGCCTTATTGGGCTTTCAACGCCGTCACCCCGTTTGGATGAGCAAACATCGTTTGATTTTGGTCGTTCCCGAAATCGCGGAAGGGGAAGCCATGCTCCCACATCCCTTGTTGGGTGATTTGGAGGCTTGTTTTGGTCATTTAGACGCCATTACCTGCACTGAAGAAAATCAGTTGCTGAAGCGATATTTTGAACTGCCCCAAAAAGTAAACATTCCTTTCCGACGTTTGGGCAAACCAGCGGCGTTTTTGCGCTTGAATCACCCGGAAAAATTGGTAGAACGTGCTGAAGAAACGTTTACCAGTCTGGAAAGTTTGTTGTACTACCCTTATCAGTGGTTGTTTCGGCACCACATCCGCCTGCGTAAATCTTCCATCCTCAGCATTGTAAAAGACAGCACGCTACAGGGGAATTTGGCGCATCGTTTTTTCCAAAACCTTTTACTCATCCCTGAGTTAAGTAGCTGGACTAAATCGCAGGTTGATCAGTGGATCGATCGGGAAGCGGAACGGCTATTGCACAGGGAAGGTGCCGTTTTGCTCATGTATGGCAAAGAAGCAGAACGCAAACGTTTTTTAAAACGCCTAAAATTTGCCGCTTGGAGCCTGGTGAATTTGTTACAAAACAACGAGTGGGCGGTAGCCGCTACAGAATTGCCCCTCGAAGGGAAATTTGCCACAATTCAGTTAAACGCCCGCGCCGACCTGGTTTTGGCACGGGAATTGGAACAAACAGTATTGGACTTGAAATGGCGCGGTGGCCTAAGGCGGGAACTGATGATCAAAAACGAAGAAGATTTGCAACTCGCCCTGTACGCTCATTTGTTGCCGCTGAGTACAGACCAGGTACATACTGCTTATTTCATTATGGAAAATGGGTGGCTCATTGCTCGGGACCGATCTGCTTTCAAAGACATTACCCCAATTAGCCCCGATGTGAATCCAATTGAGGTGCGAAAACGTATACTCCAAAAGATGGAGGCTACTTTGCAGTGGCGATTGACACAGATTCGCCGCGGTGAGGTGGAAATCCGCTGCGCAGCCACCATTGCCCATTTGGAGGAACAGTATGCCGAGGACGATTTATTGGCTTTTTTGGAACTAAAAAGGGAAGATGCCCCCTTTGATGACTACCGAACCTTAATCAATCTGGTTAAGTAATTAGACTTTATAAACTCAAGCAGCTTCTGTTCATAAAGTCTTTTTGTACTTCCTGAGACAAAACTTTCGTTTCTCTACAATGGGGGTTTTTGCTATTCTCGTGTTTATACCTATAATTGACACTCTATTCTGACCCCCATCATAATCTTAAAAACAAGTGAGCATGTGTTTGATGTACTTACAACGATCTATAATCAAAGTCCTGCTTTGTATTGCCTTGTTTTTTTCCGCTGGACAGCATGATCTCAAAGCGCAAAACCTCAACGCAGCCAATGTAGCAACGGCATTGTACCAAGCTTTAGAGCATAAGTCTGATCAACAGCATTTCCATATCCTGGTCAGCCTCAAAAGTCAGGTGGACCTTTCCAGTTGGCAACAAGGAGATCTGCGGAGCTCCAGTTCCCGCGATCAGCAGGTTGCTTCCCTGATCAATGCGCTGCAAAGCAAAGCAGCAGCTACCCAGCCCCGCTTGGTCAACTGGATGCAGGCGGCGAATGGGGTGGAAAAAAACTCGGTCAAAACTTACTGGATTGCCAACATCATTGAACTAAAAGCTAGCGCAGCCTTTATTGCTGAATTGAGCAATCACCCAGAAGTAGACTGGATTGAACCTTTTCCGGAAATGGCCATCGAAAGTTATCGGTCTGCACCGGCTCCACCACCGCTTAGTCCGGGAGGCATAGAGCCGGGTTTGAACGCGATCAATGCCCGCGCTTTGTGGCGTTTGGGCTATACCGGATACGGGCGCAAAGTATTGATTATAGATTCCGGACAAGAGTATGAGCATCCAGCTCTACGTACCCAGTTTGCCTACAATTATGGCTCCATGGCTTCCACTTACCGCAGTTCCATCCTTGGCGACCTATGTGGCGAGCACGGTACTGCCGTAGCAGCCGTAGCCGTTGGTTTGGATCGTTTGACCCGTGATACAGTGGGTGCAGCCTTCAATGCTTTGTGGATGGGGGGGCCAGCCGCTTTCCGCAATCCAACCACTAACGAGATCTGCCCCTTGGAGGGCATCTCAACGAGCACGATCGAAGTTTTGCAATGGGCGCTCAACCCCGATGGGAATACCCTCACCTCTAGCGACATTCCCGATGTGGTCAACAATTCCTGGGGCAATAGCAACAATGCTGATGAGTGTCGGAGTTCCTTCCGCAACGTGGTACAAGCCTTGGATGCTGCTGGAATTGCCGTCGTTTTTGCCGCAGGCAACCGTGGGCCAGATCCTTCCACCGTTAACCTTCCCGGTGGGCTAAACCTCGATCTGGTAGTGCCCATGTCGATTGGTTCGATTAACGGCAATACCCTCAATTATCCCATTTCGGATTTTTCCTCCCGTGGTCCTTCTGTCTGCGGTCGCGATGGTAGCTTTTTGATCAAACCAGAAATGGTTGCTCCCGGTGAACGCGTGCGGACTGCCACTTTACAAGGTGGTTATTCAACGGTAGATGGCACTTCTTTTTCTGCGCCATATGTTTCAGGGGCGATTTTGCTACTCAAAGAAGCTTTCCCTACCCTGAGTGGCCGCCAACTGGGGCTGGCCTTGTACAATTCAGCAAGAGATTTGGGCACTGCCGGGGAAGACAATGATTACGGCAGGGGTCTTATTGATGTAGGTGCAGCCTACAACTGGTTGATCAGCCAGGGTTTTCAACCCACTCCACCCCTGCGAGCGACCAATGATGTCATTCACGTACTGACCAAACCGCGCATTTTTGGTTGTGATCGGCAAGCCTATATTGAAGTCAGTTTTGAAAATAGCGGGGCGGACACCCTGCGCAGCATGGACATCATCATCCGCCGCGACGGGCAAAGCACTGTTTTATTCCAAAACCGTTGGATGGGAAAATTGGCACCAGGCAAATTGACCAGCTATTTTGTCCCTCCTTTTGATGCCCCAGTTGGACGCTACATTGTGGAAGTGGAATTGCGCAACCCCAATGGTTTTGCCGATGCCCGGGCTTTAAACAACAAGTTCAAAACCTACGTCAACGTTAGCGCCTTGTCGCAATTGCCAATTGCAGAAGCTTCGGCTGTCAATATTTGTGCGGGTAGTGAAGTTTTGTTGAGCAGCAACTACGAAGGTGAAGGGACAGTGCGTTGGTTCAATCAGAATACGGGTGGCACAGTGCTGGGCACTGGCAACAATTTTGTCACCGGCGCCCTGAACAAAGATACCGTGCTTTTTGCCGAACTAACATTTAATCGATCCACTGGTCGCTTGAATCAAACGGGCGGTGATGTCGTTTATAGTGATTCAGTCGGTGGACTGGTTTTTGACGCCTATTACGACTTTATCCTCAAATCGGTTACCATTTATCCGAATCGGACCGGTTTGCGCTTTTTCACCTTGCGGAATTCTACTGGAGGAGTACAAACGATTAGTTATCGAGTGAGTAAAGTTGGGGAGCAAAAAGTCCCGCTTAATTTCAAGGTCATGCCAGGAGCCGATCAGGTGTTAGAATTGACCCGTGGAGCGGAATTGTCCGTACTCAAAACCGATTCCTCCTACCCCATCGCCATTGCGGACGTGCTGGCCATCAAATATGCCAACAATGTGGTAGGTACGGATGATTATCCCTTCTTTTTCAATTGGGAAATTGAATATGGTTATCCTTGTGGCAGGACTCCCGTGTTTATTGATGTAAATCCGAGCGCCGCCAAACCACAAGCTCAATTTGCGGTACCCAGTGGCTCTCTTAAGCCCAATACTACTTTGAGTTTTCAGGATTTGTCGACAGGAGCAACCGAGATATTGTGGAATTTTGGCAATGGGCAAGTGAGTACCGAAAGTAATCCAAGCACCAGCTACGCCCAAGCGGGATCTTATCTGGTCTCGCTGAGCGCCACCAATGCCGAAGGCTGTAGTGATGTCAGTGTAAAAACCATTCAGGTGGGTACCGCCACTTCAACCGCCGAACAGGAGGCATTGGCGTATCAACTCAAAATATTTCCCAACCCAGCCCATGACGAAGTCAACGTTGAATTCAACCTTGATCGGAGCAGACTGGTTCGGGTAAGTGTGGTCAACAGCATTGGACAAGTAATGCGTACCCAAAACCTGGGGGAACGGACGCTCGGTCAGGCTCAAATTGCCTTAACTCAGCTGCCCCCTGGCGTTTATTGGCTGATGTTTGATGTGGAAGGAGTAAGAGTTGCCAAACCACTTTTAAAGAAATGAAAGATGAGAGATGAAAGTGGCAACCCAAATCTCTCATCTTTCATCTCTCATCTCTAACCTTTGCGGTCTTAACTAAAATCACCCAAACTGTTGCACACGCCCATCATCCACGTCATCATCCCCGTTTTTAACGAAGAAAAGTCCATTGGTTTGGTCTTGGCTGAGATCCCCCGGGATTGGGTGCAGGAGGTCATCGTGTGCAACAATGGGAGTACCGACAATACCGCTCAAGTGGCGCAGGCAGCAGGAGCTACAGTAGTATTTCAGCCCAGCAAAGGTTACGGCAATGCTTGTCTGAAAGGAATGGAGTACATCCGGCAAAAGCCTCTGGCGGAGCAGCCCGATATCGTTGTTTTTTTGGATGGAGATTATTCGGATTATCCCGAGGAATTGCCTTTGGTTGTCGGCCCAGTTCTGAATGAGGGTATCGATATGGTGATCGGCTCACGTTTATCTTCTGGCAAAGCAGAAAAAGGTTCACTCACCCCACAGCAAGTTTTTGGCAACTGGCTGGCTACTTTCCTCATCCGGCATTTGTACAATTATCATTTTACCGATTTGGGGCCATTCCGGGCCATCCGTTGGAAAAGTTTGCTGGCGTTGAACATGGTCGATCGCAATTATGGCTGGACGGTGGAGATGCAAATCAAGGCTGCCAAACAAAAATTGCGCTGTACGGAGGTCGGGGTGCGTTACCGGAAGCGGGTTGGGGTGTCTAAAGTATCGGGAACAATCAAAGGAACCATCTTAGCCGGGTACAAAATACTTTATACCATCTTCAAACATCTTTGAGCTCTAATAACGAAAAAACGAAATTAGATTCTGTGTTTTCAAAGAATCCAATCATAAGGTTTTTAGGAATTGTGTGACAAACAATGCCCCGCAAACGTTTGTACGGATTATAAAAAAAATATTTCTGAAAAAGGCGTTACTTTGCCCCCCTAATTCGTTCTAAACTAGTGAAAAACGATATAAATTGCATCGTCTTTCAGCACATGTTGAGAAACCTGTTAAAAGAGAAAAACGCACATAACCAATATGATGTCCGCACTTGCCTTCTTTTTTTTGGGGGTGTACACCTTGTCCCTGACCTACGTGACCGCTTACTGCTTGTCACAATTCAATCTTCTCTACTACTACAAGCGCTTTGATTGGCGCCGTAAAAAAGAGGAGTTTAAAGCAAGATTCGCGGCAACGGCTCAGGCCGAAGCTGTAGTCGCTGCTGCCGCTGTCGTTGGGGGAAAAACCATCACCTCTGCTCAAAACCTTGGCGTAGCAAACGCTGATTACAGCCTAATGAGTACTGAAGAGTACGAAAAAACCTACCCTTTTGTGACCATCCAGTTGCCACTTTACAACGAACAATACGTAGTAGAGCGCCTGATTGACAACATGGTACAAATGGATTACCCACGTGACCGCTTCGAAATTCACGTATTGGATGACTCCACCGATGAAACCCAGGAACTGGTTCGTGGCAGAGTTGCTTACCACCAGGCTCAGGGGATCAACATCGAACAAATTCGCCGGAAAGAGCGCAAAGGTTACAAAGCTGGTGCACTGAAGGATGGTATGGAATTCGCCAAAGGTGAGTTCATGGCCATTTTTGACGCTGACTTCCTGCCTCGTCCCGACTTCCTGAAAAAGACTGTTCCACACTTCGAAGATCCTAAGGTAGGGGTGGTACAAACTCGTTGGGAGCACATCAACGAAGATTATTCGCTGATCACTCGCCTGCAAGCCCTGCAACTCAATGTACACTTTACGGTTGAGCAAGTAGGCCGCATGGAAGGCAAACACTTCTTGCAGTTCAACGGCACCGCTGGTTTGTGGCGTCGCAAAACCATCGAAGATGCGGGTGGTTGGGAAGCAGATACCCTGACTGAAGACCTCGACCTGAGCATTCGTTCTCAGCTGAAAGGCTACAAAATCAAATTCCTGGAAGAAGTATCGGTTCCATCCGAGTTACCAGCCGACATGAACGCCCTCAAGGCGCAACAGTTCCGCTGGATGAAAGGGGGTGCTGAAACCGCTCGCAAAATGTTGCCCATCGTTTGGAACTCCAACATGAGCCTGATGCAAAAAATGAATTCCACCTTGCACTTGTTGGCAAGTACGGTATTTGTGTTTGTATTTGTGATGGCGATGTCCAGTGTTCCACTCTTGTATCTGGTGAACGTTTTGGCTAAGCAGCATAATTTCGACAAAGACTTCTTTACAGTATACCTGCTGGGTATGTTGAGCATCACCTTGATGTACTACATCGCCAACGTACAATCCAAGGCGCGGCATTTGCCTGTGGTGAAATCGGTTTTCCGCTTCATTACGCACTTCCCGCTGTTCCTGGCTATGTCGATGGGCTTGTCCTTGCACAATACCATTGCCGTAATTGAAGGCTGGAGAGGTAAAAAATCTCCTTTCGTACGTACACCGAAGTTCAACATCAAAGACGGCAAAGACCAGTTCTCCAACAACAAGTACCTGAAGAAAAACCTGACCTGGGGCACTTACCTCGAAGGGTTTATGGCTTTGTACTTCGGTACTGCGGTACTGTGGTCGGCTTACTGGGGTGAAACGATCTTCATCGTGTACCACGTGATGATGACGATCGGGTTTGCTTCGGTTTATTTTTATTCTTGGAAGCACGCTCGGGCGTAATTGACGCAAGGGCTTGAAGCTATAAACGGCCAAGTAGAGGAATCTGCTTGGCCGTTTTTGGTTTGAGAGAAAGGTATTATTTGATTATCAAGCAGTTGATGATTTTCTTTTTTTGAGTTCAGAGTTCCGAATACATGACTTACGAATTTAGAAGTGAGCTACCGCAGCGACTTAAGCCAAGGTTGTGTCTAAGTCGCTGCGGTAGCACACTTCTAAACTCATGTTCTCATGTATTCGGAACTCTTAACTCAAAAAAGCCTTAAGCCAAAATCATCAGATAGGGCAAAATCGGAAATAAACCCTCACTAAAGGTTTGGGAGGGCTTGTTTTTTTTCCTCACATTGGCACTTTTGCCACTTCAAAAGCATGGAAATGCAACTCCCGCACGAACTCCATATTGCCGAACAATTTTTTGCCCCCGGACAGCGCTTTCATGCGACCTAGCCGCCGGTTTCCCCGTTCCATTTCAGCAGAGGTGGGTGCTCGGCGTTCGCCGATTGTGCCATAGATTTTGGTCATCGGTGGTGTCTTGAATTTGCCAAAAAACAGGCTATTCAGCCAGTACCACTTCCCGCTGTTCACGGCCATGATGCAGACTTTGGGGTTGGTCCCAGCATTGCGGGGAATAGTTTGGGTGAAAATTTCAAAGTAAAACCCCGAGAAATCATCCCGATTGAGAAAGAACGAACCGATGGGCGTAACGTTTGGTTGCCCCTCAGCATCCGCTGTTGCAATGGAAACGTGTAGGTTGGTGGCAAAACCATGCCGGAAGTTTTGGCGGATGATTGGCCAATTTTCAGAGGTGATGGGTGAAGGCATATGGGTGTTTTTGGATGAAACAAGGCAGGGGGGTATTGGGTTTTTGAAAGGATCGATTGGTTTGAATAGCAGAAATTGATTCTCGAGACGCTTACAAGTCTTTATTTTTCAAAAATTCTGAGCTGCCCTCGAATGGCATTGACGGTCGAGCGGTCTTCGTGGGCGTAGATGATAAAAGTCTTCAGCGGGGTAGGTTCCATCCGTAATGTAGCTGTAGCGTTTTAGCAAATGTAGCGAAATTTTTTTTAATTCAAATTTTGAAGCGGGGTGGGAAATGGAGGGATGGGGTTCTACTACAATAACGTGAGATGTGAATTAATTGATTTTTTTACCGCAGAGTTTCTCAGAGTAAACACAGAGTTTCTCAGAGTTTTATAAGTTTTCAGGAGTTTTGCCACCTCTGGTGGCTGGAGGTCGGGTACAATTAAAATTTGATTGTTTGGCATTAAGTAGTGGGGCAAAAATAAGTGCTCATTTTTCTTAAGCCAAAGGAGCATTTATTTTTTTATCGCCCTTAATAAGGTTTATTCAATTCGCCTCTGAGTAATCTTAGCCACCGAAGGTGGCCTAAACTCTGTGAAACTCTGTGTGTACTCTGCGAAACTCTGCGGTGAAAAATGTGGTGTGTGAATGGTTTTTTGCCAAAAAAGTCAATTCCTTGATATTCAAGGCGAAAAAATCAAAATTCACATTAAAATAATATCTTACACCTTAGGGCTTAGCATTGCCTTTCCCTATCAAATCCTCCCCAACTCCACCTCCGCCGCAATAAACGCAAAACTCGCCCACTGATTCCCCCCAGTAATCACCCGAAACAGCCGCTCCGCCTCCTCTTTTTGCCCATTGAGTAAATAATAATTCGCCAAACCAAGCGCCACTGTGCTGTTGCTCAATGAATTGGGCTGGGCGATTTCTTCCTTGAGTTTTGTGGCCTCAAGTGCCCCTTTGTGCAGCAGCAAGATCCGCAGGTAATCAAAATTTTCGATCAAGGGCAGGTCGGGTTTGATGCTTTCGAGCAATTTTTGGGCTTTTTGCTCCGCGCCGAGCCGCCGGTAACACAAGTACAACCAGTTGGCCGTGGCTACGTACATGTCTGGATTTGCGGATTTGCGGAGGTCTTCTTCGTAGTAGCGCGCGGCCTTTTTGTATTGCCCTTTCAGGTAGAGGCAAAGCCCCAGATGGTAGCGTATGTTCGACTGCAAGGTGCTGGTAGGAATCCCCTTGGCATTGGGTGCACCATCGGGTTCTACCTCGTCGGGTTTGCCTCTGGTGAGTGCATAAGCCTGTTTAAAATCGGCCATGGCTTTGTCTACACAACGAATGCTCATATAGCGGTGACCGCGGTGGCGGTACAGTCGAGCATCGGCGAGGTGCTGGGCAATGCCCTGGGTATACAGTTCGATGGCCTCGGAGTAATGCCCCAGATAGGCCGTTCGGCGGCCGTACCAGATGAGGGCGTCGGCGCTGTTGGGGGCTTTTTCGTAGTCGGCTTTGGCTGCAGCGCGTTTTTCTTCCATACTTGTACGGGCGGCTTCGCTCAATACGGGAGGGATGATTTGGGTGGCGCAGTCTTGCCCCAGTGCTACAGATAGAGTGATGATGGCCAGGCCGCAGCTTAAGATGATTTTGCTGAATACTTGCATAGGTTGCTGAAAATCGGGTTATGGTGGAGAGGCTTTTGACAGGAATAAAGGTAGGGCTTAAGTCGAAAATCTAAACGCAAATTTTAATTGTGTTTTTTATGAATCGGATGTGACGCTCGTTGGGGCAACCCTTGCGATTGCCTTTTGGGCAACGACAGTGGGCAACCACATAGGGTTGCCCCTACCGTTCGACCCAACGCCGAAACTCCCCAGCCTTTTCCCGACTCACCGTCACCTCCTCTCCTGGCGACACCTTCAATTTCAATTTCAACTTCCCCCAATCATCTGCACGAAATCCCTCCAGAGCCTTCAAGGCAATCAAAAACTGGCGGTTGGCACGGAAAAACTGCGTCGGGTCCAATAATTCTGCCACCTCGTCCAGCGAGCGGTAATCACTCAGGTATTTTTTGCCATCGGTGCTCAGGAGGTAGATGAACTCCTCTTTGCCAAAACACACAATGTCTTCCACCGGGATCAGGATCATGCTGCGCCCCTGGTGTGCAGAGAACCGGGTTTTGTATTTTTTATTTTGTTGGGCAAAATTGGCAAATAGCTCCTGCATTTGGCTGAGGTAAGTGCTGTTTTTAAACTTGTCTTGCAGCAGGTGAAATTTGTCCAAGGCAGCTTTTAAATCCTCTTTTTCAACGGGTTTGAGCAAATAATCCACACTGTTGAGCTTGAAGGCGCGGATGGCGTATTCATTGTAGGCCGTGGTAAAAATGATGGGGCAATCGAGTGGCCGTTGGGCAAAAACATCCAGGCTGATGCCGTCCGCAAGTTGGATATCAGCCAGCACCAAATCCGGGCTAGGGTGAGCATCCAACCATTCTTGCGCCTCCCTTACACTGCCCAAAGGACCGACAATGGTGGCATTCGGTTCTATTTCTCGAACCAAACTCAAAAGACTAAAAGCCACCAAGGGTTCATCTTCCAGCATCAATATGTTCAAGGTATTGGGCATCAAAGTAGAGGTATTTGTACTTTAAAAAATAAGTCATCATCCAGAATCTGCACCGGTTTTTCACTCAAAAACTGGTACAATTGTTGCAATTGGGCTAAGCCCTGGCCATTGGAGGATTCGATTTGGCGGCGGATCTGTTTGTTGTTTTTCACCTCCAAATAACCCTTTTGACAAGTAATGCTGATGTAGAGTGGTCGATCAATTTGGACAATGTTGTGTTTCAAAGCATTGTCGATCAGCATCTGCAAAGTGACCATCACAATCCCCTGGTCTTTGGCTGATTCAGAAATGTCTATTTCGATTTGGAGCGCTTCGCCATAACGGATGTTCAACAATGAGCTATAATGTTCGATGAAGTTGAGTTCGGTTTGCAGGTTCACGACCTCGTTCTCCTTGTGTTCCAATACATAGCGGTACACTTTAGCCAGATGGCGGATAAAACGGGAAGCCAATTTTGGATCTTGCTGCACCAATCCATCCAAAGAAGTAAGCGTGTTGAACAAAAAATGCGGATTGACCTGATTGCGCAAATTGTGGTACTGCATCAAGGTTTTTTCGCGCTCGGCCTGGGCGGCCAGTAGCTCAAAAGTGGCTTTTTCCTTTTGAGACAAGTTGAGTTTTTTTAAAAAATCAAAAGTGAAAAAGATGAAATTCAACAAGGTTATCGATGCAACCGCCAAAGCACCCAACACCATCAAAAACTCGGGATTGGCATAACGGGGAAAGTAGCTACTAAAAAGGCGAATCGTGACTAAAAAAACAGACGAAATCCCCGTAGTAGAAACCAATACAGGTACCAGGATACGAACAAAAGGGCGTTTATCCAATGAAAAATGAACCTCCAACCTTCGGTTCACCCAAATGATCAGCTCCCAAATGCCCAGGATGGTCGCAAATTGAATAAAAAACAACAGCATATATACATACCAAGGTAACCCTACCAAGATTCGGGAACGGACATAGGTGCCAAACAAACAAAACAGCCCAATAAACAGGTAAGACCAATACCGCCGTTTCATTCCTGGACAATTTGCCCGTCACTCATCACAATGACCCGATCGCTGCCCGCAGCAAAATCCTGATCGTGGGTGACCGTAATGATGGTTTGGTGATTTTGTCTGGCTAGTTCCTGAAAGATTTCAAAGACCCTTTGGGAGTTTACCTTATCCAGGTTCCCGGTGGGTTCGTCACCCATGATGATCGTAGGGTCGTTGATGAGCGCGCGGGCAATGGCCACGCGTTGTTGTTGTCCACCGGAGAGTTTGGAGGCCATTTTGTGCGCAAATCCGTCCATTTCCACCATACGTAGTTTGTCCAGGGCGCGTTGTTCTATTTCAGCGTAGCTGTATTTGCCCAGCTTCAGTGCGGGCATCATCACATTGCGCAGGGCGGTAAATTCTGGCAAGAGAAAGTGAAACTGAAATACGAAGCCCAGGTTTTCGTTGCGAAAGCGCGCCAATTGATTCTGCGACCACCCATTGAGTTTTTGCCCTTTGATGTTGAGTTCACCACCGTAATCGGTATCCATTGTGCTGAGGATGTACAACAAAGTTGATTTGCCACAACCCGACTTACCCACGATGGACAAGAACTCGCCTTGCTCCACGCTGATGTCCACTTCCTTGAGTACTTGCACCGTTTCGGGCTCGTGAAAGTATTTGGTGATTTGTTTGGCTTGTAGTATCGGCATGATGTTATCCTCTGATGATCTGCACTGGGTCTACCTTGGCGGCCTTCAAAGAAGGGAAGAACCCCGCCAAAACGGTGGTGATTACGCCAAAGCAAAATCCCATGATGTAATGTTGTGGATTAAAATTGACGGGCATGGTCTCGATGCGGATGATATCACCGTTGGGAAACGGGGTGTGCGACAAAGCCAAACAAAATCCATAACCCAAGGTCAGACCAACTATCCCTCCCAACAAACCAATGATGGCTGATTGCCACAAAAAGATACCTACAATCTGGCGGCTTTCAAATCCCGTGGCCTTCAGAATAGCAATATCCTTGAGTTTGTTGATGATGTTCATGTTCATGATGTTGTAAATGCCAAAGCCAGCTACGAGCAACAAGGTAAAAGAAATGATCCCAGTCATCGCATAACGGATGTTCTCCCCAGCCAGTAACGGAGCATTGGCAGTAGTCCAATCTTCAGCATGCACACCAAACTCCTGGCTGATTTTTTCGGCCATGACCTGGGCCTGGGTATTGTCGTACATTTTGATGTGTAAGTCGGTGATAAAACTGGGGTCGCGTAGCATTATTTTTTGCACCGTAGCCAGTGTAGCATAGGCCCGGGCATTGTCAAAGTCGGCCATCCCGTAGGAGAATATTCCCACCACCCGCAGCATTAAGATATTGCCCTCCGAAGTCGTGATGCTTACTCGATCTCCAATGCCTACGTTCATCTTCTTGGCCAAACCATAACCTAGAATGACCCCATCGTTGACACCTAACAAGTCAAGCAACTCGCCAGCATCCATTTTGCGGGCGAGGGTAAACAACTCTCCCTGGCGTTTGACATCGATGCCCAACAGCGATCCCGTTATCCGAATCGGGCCATTGTTGAAAAATACCTGGGTGGCCACTTGTGGCGCAACGCCTTTGATTTCCGGCATGGCTTCGAGGGATTGTGACAGCATGATGGCATTGCGCAATTTGGGCAACACGTTTTTGGGGCGTTGGTGGTGGACTACGTATACATTGCCTGTGGTATCCGGCGCGGCTTTGGCGATGATGGTATTTTTTTCAATTTCCAGGGGATTGTAAATGCGAATATCGGGCGCCTCTTCCATGGCCAGACGCTTGGTAAAATCGTTTACCCCGGTCATAAAACTGATCATCACCAAAAACATGGAGATGCCAAAGGTTACCCCCAACATGGCCACAACGGTCTGTTTGCGCTTGGTCAACAAGTGCGTCAAGGCAATTTCCAAAGTCAGGCTGCGCTTCATTATTTAAGTATCAATTGAGAATTTTCAGTCAAACCACTTTTCACTTGTACCCGCTGGGCATCTTCTACTCCACGCTGTATTTTGACTTTACGCTTGTCCTTTCCTTCCATGACCCACACACTATCACCAGGCAAAAGCAAAGATTTTGGAATCACCAGCGCATTCTCTGCTTCCTGAATCACAATATTGGCTTCCACATTGAGGCCGTACAATTGTTGAGGCAAAGTATCGAGCAAAGTGGCATCCACCCGAATGGATTGTTCCACCCGATTGAGCATCGGGTAAATTCGGGTGATTTCGGCATGAAAAATTTGATCGGGGAAGGCATCCATGGTAAGCAAAACCTTTTGCCCCATTTGTATTCTCCCCAAATCCGTTTCATCGATCATCAGTTTGGCAATCAAGGTTTTGCTACCGATAATAGCCAAGGGTTGATTGGGGTAAATCATATCACCAGGGTCTTTGAGCACTTCATAGACCATGCCTTCACCAAAACTTTTCAATTGGGTGTTTTGCTGCGAGGTATTGGCGATGCGCAACTGGTTTTCCGCTTGCTGGGTTTGCAGGGCTGCATTGAGGTTGACCTGACGAATTTGTTGCTGCAAGGCCTGGACTTCGCGCTGGCTGGATTCGTATTGCAACTGGGCTTGCTCAAATTCTCGTTTGGAAATGGCTTCTGACTCCCATAGACTGCTGAAACGCTGGAATTGTAAACTGTCGAAACGCAATTTAGCCTGAGCGTTTTGCAGGCGGTTGCGCAGTTCGCGCAATTGGGGCGCAGCATCGCTGGTCAGGGGTAAAGTTTTGTTGAGCAATTGTTGAGCCGCATTCACATTGGCCGCCAAATTGGAATTGCTGAGGGAAAAGAGTAGGCTACCCGTTTTGACTAGGTCTCCAGCTTTGATGCGCACCGCAGTAATGATGCCGTCGGATACACTCATCACCCGGTATTCGGATTCGGGCACCAGGGTACCGGAGGCGTAAACGGCTTCGGTTAGTTTGGTGACTTCGGGCTGAGTAAGTTGTGGTTTTTCTTTGCTACAACTCCACAGTAGGAGACTTATACTCAATATGAAAAAAGACAATTTCATTGCAATGGTTTTAAGCGATGCAACAAAATACGGGATTTTGGGCGGGGAAATGCAAATGAAATGCAGGGAAGCGGCGGAAATGGCACTTGAAGCGAATCCTGAGTTGAATTTGCTGCGATACCCATATTTATATCGACTTCCACACCTGAAAAGCCCAAAAAACTCTAGCTTTATCCCAACAGTATGAAAAAAACCAAATTGCATGAAGCCATTATTTAGCCTTCTTTTACTACTGGGTGGTTTGGGTCTTTTTGCCCAAAACACCCCTACCCTATCCAAAGACAAAGCTCAAACCCTCAAGCGCCTGGATGAACTATCCGGTAGCTATACCCAAGTCGCCATGAAAATCTGGGACTGGGCAGAATTGGGCTACCAGGAAGCTAAAAGCTCCCAGCTCCTGCAAGAACAATTGCGCAACGCAGGTTTTGAGGTCAAAGCTGGAGTGGCCGATATGCCTACCGCCTTTGTGGCCAGTTTTGGCTCTGGCAAACCGGTCATCGGCATCCTCGGCGAGTTCGACGCCTTGCCTGGGGTATCTCAAGCCGCAGTACCTACACGTCAAGAGCGCCCGGAAGTAAAATCTGGTCATGCCTGTGGACACCACTTGTTTGGGGCGGGTTCGGCCGCTGCGGCAGTAGCGGTTAAAGAATGGTTGCAAAAAAGTGGCAAATCAGGTACCATCCGTTTTTATGGCACTCCTGCCGAAGAAGGTGGTGGTGGCAAGGTATACATGGTGCGTGCAGGTTTGTTCGACGATGCAGACGCGGTCATCCACTGGCACCCTGGGAATGAAAACAGTGCCCGAGCCAGTTCTTCACTAGCGAATATTTCCGCCAAGTTCCGTTTTTACGGCCAAGCGTCCCATGCAGCGATGGCCCCCGACCGCGGTCGCTCAGCCCTGGATGGCGTAGAAGCCATGAACCATATGGTCAACCTCATGCGCGAGCACGTACCGGAAGATGCCCGCATCCATTATGTTATCACGCGAGGCGGTGATGCGCCTAACGTAGTGCCTGCTTTTGCCGAAACGTATTATTACTCCCGTCACCCCGATGCCAAAACGGCCCAGGAAATTTTTGACCGCATCGTCAAAACTGGCGAAGGGGCCGCACTGGGTACGGGCACCCGCATGGAGTACGAACTCATCAACGGCGTATACAACCTCATGCCCAACGAGACCCTGGCCCGTATCATGCACAGCAACTTGAGCGCGGTAGGTGGGGTGATTTACAACGCTGAAGAACGCCAGTTTGCAGAAAAAATCTTTCCCTCTCTCAACTTGCCCAATGTAAAAATAGAGTCGGCAGCGGCCATTTCTCCTTTTGAACAAGTTGAAGAACGCAACAGTGGCTCCACCGACGTAGGCGACATCAGTTGGGTCGTGCCTACTGTAGGTTTAGGCACCGCTACCTGGGTGCCTGGCACCTCAGCACACAGCTGGCAAGCGGTAGCCGCAGGTGGCACCGGGATCGGCGCAAAAGGCATGATGGTGGCGGCCAAAACGATGGCTTTAACCGCAATTGACTTATTCAATGCGCCGGAAACCTGTATCAAAGCTAAGGCGGAATTGAAGGAGCGCACCGGGAAGGATTTTAAATACCAATGTTTGATTGGGACGCGGAAACCGCCGCTCGATTACCGGAAATAATTGCTGTTGGGGCGGGTCCGTTGGGGCGGCCCTACGTGGCCGCCCTTGGCCGAAAAATGGGGCAGCCACGTAGGGCGGCCCCTACCACATGCCCCAAATAAATCGTACGGGCGGCACTATGTGGCCGCCCCAAATAAATGACCATGAAACCATTTTATATTTTTTCCTTACTCTTAATCGCTTGCAATGCCTGGAGCCAATCCTTCAGTGCTGCGGAAATTGCCTACTGGAAAACCCAGGCCCAAGGCATTACCATTACCCGCGATAAATGGGACGTCCCCCACGTATATGGCAAAACCGATGCGGATGCCATCTTCGGGATGCTTTACGTTCAGTGTGAAGACGACTTCATGCGGGTAGAAGACAACTACATCACCAGTATTGGTCGTATGGCAGAAGTAGAAGGCGAAGCCTATTTGTACCAGGATTTACGGGCTCGCCTGTTTCTGGATACCAATCGGGTAAAAGCCATCTACCAAACTTGCCCAAACTGGATGAAAAAGCTGCTCCATGCCTTTGCTGGCGGCTGCAATTACTACCTCTACACCCACCCGGAGGTCAAACCGCGTTTGATCAAACGATTTGAACCCTGGATGCCGCTGATGTTCAGCGAAGGGAGTATTGGGGGCAACATTAGCGCTATCTCTGTGGAGCGGCTGAAAAGTTTTTACACCAAAAACCATTCAAGTTCCTGGCGTTACAAGGACTGGAAGGAAAAAGAATGGGAACCGGTTGGTTCAAACGGGTTTGCCATCGCTCCTGCCAAAAGTGCCTCTGGTCATGCTTTGTTGCTCATCAATCCACACACTACTTTTTATTTTCGAAGCGAACTGCATGTACGCAGTAACCAAGGCTTGAATGTATACGGTGCGGTGACCTGGGGGCAGTTTTTTATTTACCAGGGTTTCAATGAAAACTGCGGCTGGATGCATACTTCCAGCGCTGCCGATGTACTGGATGAATACCTCGAAACCATTGAATGGAAAGCAGGGAAACCCTTTTATCTATATGGTGGATTAGTCAAACCCGTTAGGGTAGAAAAAGTAAAATTGTGGTACAAGGATGGCAATGAGCTCAAAGCACGCGAGTTTGATACCTACCACACCCAACACGGTCCGGTTATATCTGAAAAAGACGGCAAGTGGATCAGTATCAGCATGATGAATGAGCCTTTCAAAGCGCTGGCTCAATCCTTCCTGCGCACCAAATCAAAAGGCTACAAACAATACAACAAAGCGATGGATTGGCGGGGCAATGCCTCCAACAATACGGTATTTGCTGATCGTCAGGGCAACATCGCTTATTGGCATGGCAACTTTATGCCTCGGCGCAACCGCAGTTTTGATTGGGAAAAACCAGTTGATGGCAGTAACCCCTTGACCGATTGGCAGGGTTTGCACCCGGTTAAAGAGACCGTCCAATTGCTGAACCCGACTACAGGCTGGTTGCAAAACTGCAACTCAACCCCCTTTACTGCTGCTGCCCAAAGCCCTGATCCCAAAAAATACCCCAGTTATATGGCCCCCGATCCTGAAAACTACCGGGGGATCCATGCCGTGCGGGTATTGAAAGACGCCAGTGGTTTCACCCTGGATAAACTCATTGAAAGCGCCTATGAACCCCACCTCCCCGGTTTTGAGCCCATCATTCCGGCTTTGATCAAGGCATACGAAGAGAGTGCCAATAAAACGCCCCGGCTTGCGGAAGCCATCAACGTCCTTCGGCAATGGGATTTTAAATACAGCCTTGAGTCTCAGGCTACCACTTTAGCCATTTATTGGGGAGAGCAGATGTTGACCTATACCCGTTATCATTTGCCGGAAGATGAACCCAACGATGCTTTGAGTTTGAGTGAACACATCATCACGCGCAGTACGGCCGAGGAAAAAATCCAATTGTTCAACCTCGTTCTGGATGAATTGACCCGCGATTTTGGCAGTTGGAAAATTGCCTGGGGCGATATCAACCGCTTTCAACGCTTGACAGGCAAGATCCGTGAAACCTTCGACGATCAAAAGCCAAGTTTACCGGTTGCATTTACCTCTTCACACTGGGGATCGCTCGCGGCTTTTGGCGCAAGAACCTATCCCGGCACCAAAAAACGGTACGGCAGTGTTGGCAACAGCTTTGTAGCAGTCGTAGAATTTGGGCCACGCCTTAAAGCCAAGTCCATTGTAACGGGTGGGCAAAGCAGCAACCCTAACTCCCCGCACTTTTTTGATCAAGCGAAGATGTATACGGAAGGGGAGTTTAAGGACGTATTGTTTTATCCAGAGGATTACCAAAAGGGTGCCAACCGGACTTACCAGCCTGGACAATAAACGCCCTTACCTCCTCCGCAACAAATACACTTTGAACAATATCGCTGTCTCGGCAGTGGTATTGTTCAAAGAATGCGGAATACTTCCGTCAAAAAAAAGGGTGTCCCCGTGGTGGAGTTCGAGGATGTTGTCGCCCAAACCATATTCAACCGAGCCCTGCACCACGTGGATCAATTCCATACTGTCGTTCGCCAGTGGCCTGCGGTAAGTACCAGCAGGAATGGAAATGATGGATACTTGCAGATTGGTTTCCGCCACGCCGGTACTCAGGATGTTTTCGTACAAAAGCCCTTGTGAATCTTCCCGCTCTTCTTTTTCACCCTGGCCTTTGCGCACCAGGATATAACTGGATTCACCATTGTTGCCCACCAGATCGACCAACTCAGCCAAGGGCACATTTAATGCCATCGAAATGTTGTGCAAAACCGGGAGAGAGGGAAGGGTACGAAAATTTTCGATGCGTGAGAGCAACCCAGCAGTGATGTCACTTTTGTCGGATACCTCTTGTAGGTTCATGCCGCGCTCCTTGCGCAGTTGTCGGATTTTGCGTCCGACTTTACCTAGTTCAACGTTTCTCATTTTGTTTTGGGTTAGATGCCTTGCCTAAAGAAATAGATCAATCCAGGAATAACCATCTGATTCCCAGACGAAATCCACTACTTGGTGGCATTGGATAGAAGGAAGTTTGATAAAATAATTGATTCTGGGGATAGATGAATCGAGTAATGTTTTCCAGTTTAAAAAAGGCCCGAAATTTAGTTATTTGAAACGCTGCAAATACATCGGCAGCGGGGTAAAAATCTACCGTACGCTTGTCTTGCAATTGAAATTGTCCAGTCAGTGGTAAATAGTAGTCGGCTCGATAAGCTGCCTGATACCGCACATCAACCCCGATTCGAGCGTTCAAAACCCGAAACAGTTTGCCTTCAAAATATAAACTGTGTTTACCAAAATATTGCGGCAAACGCACGATGGCTTCTGAAGATTGTTGCAGTATGGCTTGATTATCAAGATGAATACGCCAAAGTACAAAATTTTTCTTTACAAAAAACTGCAAAATACTCACGGGTTTTCCGGATTGCAGCGCATATCCAGTAGTATCAAAGTATATCATATTATTAATCAAATGGTAAGCTGCGCCAAGCTCTACTTGAAAGCGCTCAATATTGAGGGTCGCTTCCAGGTTGGTTTCCAGTGTTTTTTTGAAATCATTGTTCCAGACGCGTTGTTGGGTGACCCAAAACTCGCGCTGAATCAAGCTGGGGCTGTACAATTGGTTGGTGGCTTTACCCGTCAAATTCCCCAATTTGCCCAATTTAAAATCAAGTTCTCCACTAGCCTGATAGTCTCCAATATTGCCCAATAAGCCCAATTTGGCATTCAAGCGCAAATCGAGCAGCGGAATCGGTTGTAAATCCCAGCGCCCGGTAGCAAATACCTCGTTGAGGCTGGAGTCCTTACCTTCCAATTCAAGGCGGTGATAGGCATGTACCAAACCCAATTCCAGCAAGCCATTTTCCTGGCGCACTCTGCCGACCAATGGCCCTTGGCTGCGGTAAGTCAAGAGGCGAAACTGATTTTCGATTTTTTGGTGGCCGACAAAATTGCGGATCCCGCGAGTATCGGTATTAAAATTGCGGTAGTAGGTATCCAGCAGCGTAATGTCTTCATCGTCGTAGCGCGAGAAGATTTTTTGAAAACTCACACTGTGCGCCACCTGGTAAATTTGTTTGCCAGCTACAGCGACCTGAGGCAAACTATCTAATTGGCTCGTATCCCTTTTGCCCAGGCGATTCAATTGGAAATATTGGGTAAACTGCACCTCCTCATGCTGGTAACGAGAGCGCCCTGATTCCAGAAAAACCTTGGCTTGGGACGGGGTGGCCAAATTGCCTTCCAGGGTAAGGGTATCGTTGACCAAGCCTCCATTTTCTTGGCGCTCCAGTTTGTTGTTGACAAAAGTGAGGTAGGCATTGTAGCGACCATTCTGGCCTTTGAACCAAAAATTGAGGCCGAAAGTCGTATTGCGCAAGGATTGCTGGGTAAACAAGGTGGTAGTCCCACGCTGCGATAGGCGCTGGTAATCAATAGAGGCATTAAAACCCTTGCCAAAATTGCGCGAGAATTGTAGGTTAAAAAAACTGTTGTTTTGATTCCCCAACTGATTGTAGCCAATGTTGGTAAAAGCGGACTCGTGCCGGTAAAAAGGAATGTCATCGGCCGATTTTAAGTACAGATCGTACTGGTGCCAGCCCAAATGGAACCCGCGGCGCAAAGTAGGCTGATACACGATGGGCTGTGCCGCTGATCCGGATATCCCCAGGTGCATGTAATCCCATTGGCGTTGCCGGGCGGGATCGTGCTGGTACAGGTAATCGTTCAGCAGGGTATCCGCAAAGATTTTTTCCTGAAAGGGATTTTTGGCAAAAAATCGATAAACCCCAAAAGTATCACGCTTGACTTCCTCCTGGATAGAATCCCGCTCTGATTGCTCTGGTCTTTGTACATTCAAACCATTGTTGGTTCCAAAACCACCCGGGCCTTGGGTTGGAAACTGAGCCAGCAGCATGGTTGTACCGGAAAGGAAAAGGAGCGTGGTGAGGAGTTTTAGCACAAAAGAATAGTTATGAGTGATAAGTGATGAATGATGAGCGATGAATTTCCATTCATCATTTATCACTCATCACTCATCACTATATTAAAGTCCAAGTATCGCCGGGTTCATCCCCATTGAGGAGAATCCACCATCGTGGTAAAGGTTTTGCATGGTGACCATCTTGGTGAGGTCGGAGAACATGGCGATGCAATAGTCAGCGCAGGCATCAGCAGAAGCATTGCCCAGCGGAGACATTTTATCGGAATAGTCATAAAAATCACCAAATCCCTTGATGCCCGAACCAGCTGTCGTTTTGGTAGGGGATTGTGAAACGGTATTGACCCGTACGTGTTTTTTCAACGCCCAGTGGTAGCCGAAGCTGCGGGCAAAAGATTCGAGCAGTGCCTTCGATTCAGCCATTTCGCTGTAATCGGGAAAACTGCGTTGCGCAGCGATGTAACTCAAACCCAGGATAGATCCCCATTCGTTCATGGCGTCTAGTTTGTACAGGGTTTGCATCATGCGGTGGAAAGAAATCGCCGAAATATCGAATGATTTTTGCATCCACTCGTAGTTCAGGTCGGTATAGTCCTTCTTTTTGCGCACGTTGATCGACATTCCAATGGAGTGCAGGACAAAATCGAGTGGGCCACCCAAAATTTCTACTGACTTGCCAAACAGGTTTTCCAAATCATCCATATCCGTAGCGTCTGCCGGAATGATTTGGGCGTTGGTTTTTTCAGCGAGGTGGTTGATTTCGCCCATCCGCATGGCTACAGGTGCATTGGTCAGCACAATTGTTGCCCCCTCTTCTACACAGCGCTCGGCTATTTTCCAGGCAATTGAGTTTTCATCAAGGGCGCCAGAAATGACTCCACGTTTCCCTTTCAATAAGTTGTTCGCCATTGGTCGTTTTTTTAACATTAATGTTTTAGGCGGAGCAAAAGTAAGTGAAAAGTGAAAAGTGAAAAGCGAAAAGTTGACAAAGCACTACATTTCATGCCTAACATCCCATTTTTCACTTTTCACTTTTCATTTTTCACTCAATTAAAGTCCTAGCAATTCCCGCGCATTCACCAAGGCCGACTCACTCGGTGGGCTTTGGCTGAGCATCACGGCAATGGCGCGTACCCGATCATCATCACTGAGCAAACGGACATTGGTGATGGTGCGATCGGGTTTGTCCACTTTGAAGACAAAATAGTGTCGATCCGCCTTTGAAGCTACCTGCGGTGAGTGGGTAATGGTCACCACCTGGTGTTCATTCGACAAATTACGCAGGATATTGCCCATTTTGAGGGCCACGTCACCGGATATCCCCGAGTCGATTTCGTCAAAAATGAGGGTGGGCAGCGGGATTGCACTGGCAACCAAGGATTTGGTGACCAGGGCGAGGCGCGACATTTCCCCACCGGAAGCGACGTCCTTGATTTGTTGCAAACGGCTACCCCGGTTGGCGGCAAATAGGAACTGTACTTCATCCAGACCTGTTGGGCACAAGTGATCCAACTTGCGGTTTTCAATTTTGAGCTGTGCATAGGGCATCGCCAATTGGGTCAACATGTTCACCACTTTTTGCTCATACCCCGGAATGACCGCCTGGCGTCGATCGCTGAGCTCGTCTGCCCAACGGTATAGCTGTTCTTCCTGCACCTTGATTTTATCGCGTAGGGCACCTATTTCATTTCCCAGATCGGCAAAACCCGCCAAGTGCTGCTCCAGATTGGTTTGAATGGCCAAAAGTTCATCAACGGAAGAAACAGTGTGTTTTTTGAGCAGACGGTAAATCAAGTCCAGGCGTTGTTGCACCTCTTGAATCCGTTCAGGGTCGTGATCGGTTTGGTCGGCCACTTTTTCAAACTCGTTGCTCATCTCGCGCAACTCAAAAATCATACCGGCAAAACGATCCGAATACTCCCCCAATTTGGGTGCGTATTTGCCGATGGTCACTAGCGCAACGCTCAGGCTTTGCATTTGACCAACGATGGATTGTTCGTTTTCAGTCAAAATATCAAAGGCCATGCCTAGGGTGCGTTTGATGTCTTCGGCGTGGCTGAGCCGGGTGAGTTCTTCTTCCCAAGTCTCCTGTTCACCCGCCACCAATCCCGCTTTGTTAAACTCTTCCAACTGAAACTGGATGAAATCCATTTCTTTGGTTGATTGCTCATTGCGGTTCAGCAACTCCGACAAACGGCGCTGGTTGGCGCTGTATTCGCGGTAAACGTTGCGGTATTGGAGGAGGCGTTCTTTGTTGCCCGCCAGGGCATCGATCATCCTGAGTTGGAAGGAGAGGTTGTGGATGTCGAGGGTATCAAACTGCTGATGGAGGTCGATCAACTCTGCACTGAGGTCTTGGAGCACCCTGAGGGTAACCGGGCTGTCGTTGACGAAGGCCCGAGATTTACCAGAGGGTGTCAGCTCGCGCCGGACGACCACTTCGGTTTCGTAGTCGAGGTCATTTTCGACAAAAAAATCGCGCAAATCATGCGCGCCCAGATCAAAGATCCCTTCGATGATGCATTTTTCTTCCTGGTTGTATAAGGATTTGGTATCGGCGCGGTCGCCCATGATCAAACCTAATGCCCCCAAGAGGATCGATTTACCGGCGCCAGTTTCCCCGGTAATGATGGTCAAGCCCCTGGCAAAATCAATGTCCAGGTGCTCAATAATGGCATAATTGCGGATGTGAAGCCTTTTTATCATAGCGCTTTAAAAAATACTGCGCGTAAAAATAAAGGTTTTGTTTGAAATAATTGGACTTCTTGCGCAAAGCATTAATTTTGCATCAAAATAATTGGATTCACACCCACACACCCACACCCACACCCATTCTTGAGTAACCACAATGAAACAATTTTTAATCTTCCTACTCATGGCCTCGGTATTCCATACCTGTGGAGGCTCTAAATCCAAATCCTGGCAGGCACTGGACCTCAAAGGATATGGTATCCCGGCGACCATCCTCGCCCCTGCTGACAGCACCCAGGTAGAAAATTTTGAACTTTCGGGAATCAAAGACGTCTCTATCACCTCTACGGGTGCTACACCCTTTGCTGTGCAAATTTACGCGGGCAAGGCCCGCGGGAATAAAGTGGTGGAACAAACCTTCCGCCAAATCCGCGAAGTACACAGCAATCCCGAATTCAGCAAAATCGTGGAACAACACACCGATGGTTTTATTTACGAAGTAAAAGGCCATCGGGAAGACCGCTACAGTTTTCGCTATGTGCATTTGGTACGGGACACGGAAATTGTTTTCACCACTGCGCTGAATCAGCGGTTTTCCTTGGAGGAGGTGAAAAAGATGTATGAGGCGGTGAAGCAGGAGTGAACTATTTAGGCATAGCTGCGAAAGAAAACGCTGCAAGAGGTTTAAATTCAACCAATTGCGGCGTTTTATTTGTGGAGGTAAGGGGATTCGAACCCCTGGCCTCTTGCATGCCATGCAAGCGCTCTACCAACTGAGCTATACCCCCAATTCACTTTCTATTTAAGTGGCTGCAAATATACAGGCGGCATGGTGACTTATCCAAATATTTTTTGCAAAAATATTTCTTGCAGCCCTTTGCAGAAAAAAACGAGCTTTTTTGCAAAAAAATCCTCAAAAACTGCAAATTATTGCATGAAATAACGCAACTTGTGGATTATTTTGGATTTTATAGCTACCGAGTATGGAAAGGATTACTGAAAAACCTTCTCGCTATCGCCACCTGGAGAAGATGAATGTGCGAGAATTATTGGAAAACATGAACCGTGAAGACCAGGAAGTTCCCACAGCGGTAGCGCGTGCCATTCCCCAAATTGAAGCATTGGTCAATGCCGTTGTTCCTAAAATGCAACGCGGTGGCCGTTTGTTCTACATTGGGGCGGGTACTAGTGGTCGTTTGGGGGTATTGGATGCTTCCGAGTGCCCACCTACCTTTGGGGTGCCAGAAGATCTGGTCATTGGTTTGATCGCCGGTGGGGATCGGGCCATTCGGCATGCCATCGAGGCCGCTGAGGACAGCCTAACTCAGGCCTGGATAGATTTACAAGGGCATGAAATAGACGAGGATGATGCCGTAGTTGGCATTGCTGCCTCGGGCACTACTCCTTATGTGATTGCAGGCTTGCAAGCTTGCCGGGCCAGAGGGATTGTCACCGGCTGTGTCACCTGTAACCCCGGAACCCCCTTGGCGGCCAACGCGGATTTCCCGGTTGAAGCCGTGGTAGGACCCGAGTTTGTAACCGGAAGTACGCGCCTCAAAGCTGGAACTGCCCAAAAACTGGTACTCAACATGATCAGTACCAGCATCATGATTCAACTGGGCAGAGTCTTGGACAATAAGATGGTCGACATGAAACTCTCCAACGTCAAATTGGTCGATCGGGGCGCCAAAATGTTGGTACAAAACCTGAGTTTGCCTTACGATGAAGCCCGCGATTTGTTGCTCAAACACGGCAGCGTACGCAAAGCCATGGAAGCCTTTTCCCCCGAGCACAACCTGAGTGCAGGCCTATGAAAATCCTGGTTGACAGCGGCGCCACCAAAGCCAATTGGGTGGCTGTGAGCGAAGGTAAAACCCTGCATCAGCTCCAAACCCAAGGCATCAGCCCATACTTTCTGAGTGACGAAGGCATCGTCGATGTGTTGCGCGAAGTGCGGCGCAGCATTCCTGGACCAGTCAATGAACTCTACTTTTACAGCACGGGTTGTAAGGCCGAAGACCAACGTCGTCGAATGAATCAGTTGTTGCGCCTGATGTTTCAGGAAGCCACGCAAGTGCAAGTTGAGACGGATTTATTGGCGGCAGCACGGGCCATGTCGCAACGTGAAGCAGGAATTGTGTGCATCCTGGGTACCGGTTCCAATGCCTGTCGATATGACGGGAGTCAAATTGTAGAAACCGCAGGTGGACTGGGTTTTATCCTGGGCGATGAAGGCAGCGGTGCCGGAATTGGCAAAGAACTGATCCGCTCTTTTTTGAACCGCGAAATGCCCGAAAACCTCCGCGAAGACCTCAACAATCACTATCACCTTACCCGTGACAACATCCTGCAATCGGTGTATCAACTCCCCTACCCCAATCGCTTTCTGGCCACTTTTGCTCCCTTTGCCTTTGAACACCGCCAGGAGCCGAGCATTCGGGATTTGTTGGACCGCCAGTTTAGTTTGTTTTTCCAACGCAGCGTCATTTTATTGGAAGGTAGTCAGCAGTTGCCGATTCACTTCGTGGGTTCTGTCGCTCATTTTTTTCAGGAGGAAATTGCCCGCAATGCCGTGCCTTTTGGCCTGCAATTGGCCCGATTCCAGCAAGATCCCATGCCAGGTTTGATCCAGTACCATGGTTAAACTGCATCTTTGTGCAAGAAACCAGGCAAAAAAAAGCTAAAATTGCCAGAATTGAAATATTTTCTGCCTGAAAATTTGGGTTTTTGAGAATAAAACTGCATTTTTGTGCAAGAAATACGAAAAGATTGGTTAGCGGTTGAAAAAACCGCAATTAAAATAAACACACTATTTGCTAGCTATTACCAGCCTGCCAGAAGAAATTCTGGCAGGCTTTTTGTTTTAGTATTGGTTTGTGGCAAATCCTTCAAAAAAATGCAGATTTCACCGCAAATTCTCAGAATGTAGTTATCTTAGTCCCACGCTAATGTATCAACCATATGCTAAAAAAAGAACGTCAAGCACTGATTTTACGCGAAGTCAATATCCACAACAAAGTTGTACTCACTGACCTGAGTATAAAATTGGATGTATCCGAAGACACGGTGCGCCGGGATTTGCAAGAATTGGCCGATGCAGGTAAAGTAATCAAGGTACGGGGTGGTGCCTTGTCCAAGTCTTATCACGTCTATTCCTACAAGGAAAATGAAATATACGCTTACCAGGAAAAAACCATCATTGCCCGCAAGGCCATCAGCCTGCTGCGCGAAGGCATGCTGGTGCTGATCAGCGGGGGCTCAACCAACCTGGAAATTGCCCGCATTTTACCCCCCGACCTCAAAGTGACTTTTGTAACCATGAGCCTTTCCACCGCCATGCAATTGCTGGAACACCAGGGCTCGGAGACGATTTTTATCGGCGGGCATTTGTCCAGTGCGGCGGGCATTGCGGTAGGCGGTGAAGTAGTGCGCACGCTTAAAGACATCAAACCCGACATCTGCCTGATGGGGGTCAACGGGATCGACGCCATCGATGGCATGACCGAATCGGACTGGGAGGTGGTGACCATCAAAAAGGTCATGATGGAATCGTCCAAAAAAGTAGTGGCGCTGTCGATTGCTGAAAAGCTGGATTCTACTCAAAAAATCCGGGTTTGTGGCCTGGATGAAGTGGATGTGTTGATTACGGAGTTGGATCCGGAGCATCAAAAATTGAATCCTTATCGGAATTTGGGGATTGAGATTATGTAGGCAATCCTGCCTTTCACTCACGCTTCTAATTGACTTTTGTCCGACAAAAATCAAGGGCATGGTGCTGTGTAATAGAATAGTTTTGTGCATCCACAAAACTAAACGTACACCATATGAAGCCACACTCAACTTTCTGCTTCTTCATTGCCATTTTGGGTTGTGCCCTAAACTTGTCGGGCCAACAAAACCTGCTCCAGTTTTTTCGCCTGAATGCCAACGAAGCTGCCTACCTATATCAGTATCCAAAAAAGCAGCCTGATTCCACATTCTTTCATACACCAATCACCAAAACGCAGGCTGAGCAAGAAACCGGGCATTACCTCCAAGTACTCATCCGAGGCGAATCGGTGGATTTGGCCCTTAAATCTACTGCTCCAATTCAAGTCCAGGTGCTGAATAACCAACAGGATCTTTCCATTTTGGTTAAGGATAGCCTGGGCCAGCAGCTACCTGATGTTCAGGTTTTGTTGGGTGAAAAACTGCTCCGCTATGATCCTGAAACACAATCTTTCCGCACCAAAAATTCACCCAAAGAAAGGATATTGGAAATAAAAACCCCTACTTCCAGTGCCTACTATAATTTGGTAAAAAGTGGTAGAAAGAGCATTGCAATCCTCACGAATTACCGGCGTTTTTCTACTAGTCGAATAGGGCGTTTCGTCACCATACCCATAAAAATTGTACAAGCTCCCATTGCTTACGTGGTTCGGAGCATTCGTTCCCACCATTGGATTTTGCCTTGGAAGTATTGGTTTCGCAAAAAATACAATCGTGATTTAGAAGGCTATATTGCCTTGAGCCAACCGGTATACCGCCCAGGGGACACCCTAAAAATGAAGGCTTTTGTGACCACAACCAAAGGGCGACCCTTGCATAAAAGCATTGATTTTCAGCTATCTAAGGATTGGTCAAAGCAGGTTTTTACAAAAAAAATCAAACCAGAACGACCCGGTGTTTACCTCTTCGAATGGCCTTTGGCTGATACATTGGACATAGATGAAGAATACCAGCTTAAACTATCGAAGCGCAAATCGGACATCGAACAAGGGTTCCGTTTAGAGGAATACGAACTGGATGAAATCAATTATACCTTAAAAGCGTCCCCTGAATCCTTTACACGTGGGGAGAAATGTACACTTTCACTCAGTGCCAAAACGACCAATGACCTGGCAGTTCCCGACGCGACTGCTGAAATTTACATTTTGGCAGGAACAATCAAAACCTTTCATGGCCAGGAGGTGCTTGTCCCCGATACCCTTTGGCACAGCAACGAAAATCTGGGTGTACGCGGCGAATGGGATGTAATTTTGCCCGATTCCCTTTTCCCGGCTGCTTCGTTGGACTTGCGCTGCCATGTATATTTCAACAGCAGTTCCGGTCAATTGAGTTTTAAGGACAAAACACTTCAATTCAAGTATGAACCCAGTTTTAAGCTGAGTTTGGACGGTAACAAAATCATGGCAAGCAGTACCTCGGCCCTTACCGATTCACTGATACTGAGCGCACAATACGCCGATGAAAAAAGCCAATCTCAAAAGGTATTATTGCCAGCACAGCTACCCCTTGACCCCAATGTAGAATCGTATACCTTGCTGAACCCCAAAACGCTAGCTGAATTTAAACTCCCCCTCCACCAGGAAGAAGAAGGCCTGCAGATTGTCGGCAAACGCAGCGCCGATTCCATCCATCTTCGCATTGAAAATCCACGCAATTTGCCCCTTTGGTACCAAATCAAAACCCATTCCGGTACAATCGAAACAGGCTTTACTCGTGATTCCTTGTGGCATTGGCAGCACCGTGATCAAAGTACTGCTTTTTACCACCTCAATTACGAATTCCTCTGGGCTGGAGAGCTTTTTGAAAGACATGAAGAATTTCGTCATTATCCCAAAGCCCTCTCCATTGACCTACAAGGCCCCGATCTAGTCATTCCTGGCCAGGAAAACAGCTACAAGGTACAGGTGAAACGTGGCTCCGGGCACCCAGCCAAAGGGGTAGACCTCAGTGCAGGAGCCATCAATGCTCAGTTTGGTGATGAAACCAGTTACAGTACACCCAATATTGGTTATCGGCGGCAAGCTGCCCCCCGCAATTTTCCTTCTTTCCGATTGTACGATACGGATCGAAATTACAAGCTTCCGATGACGCGGTTTTTGGCTCAAACTTTTCAAGTTCAAGACGCCCTATATTACCAATATCGTTATGCCCCACAACTCTTACTCACTCGACGGGATTCGGTACTACGCCAGGATTCTTTTTATCAAAACATTGCCCAATTTGCTCCATTTGTGGTCAAGGGAGGAAAAATGCAACCCATTTTCCTCATCTACCTCAATCGCAAGTTGGTGTATTCCCACCTTACCCGGGATGCGCACCCTTATAGCTTTCTCGGAACAGAGGGATATCATCAAATCACCATTCGCACCCGTGAGTATGAGTACGTTTTGGACAGTATTTTTTTGCGGCGTGGCGAAAAACTGGAACTGGTGCTTAACGAAGATTTCTGGCCGCATGGAATTGCTCCGACCCATTTCAAACGGATACCGGTTGCCCAAAATCTTAGTGCGGTTGAAAAAGGGTTACTCCGCAACAACATTTTTGTCATCCAAAATCTGAAAGCCAAGGACAGTATTTTCATTTGGGATGATCCACAAAACATCCATTTTATCACCTATCGTTCCGGGCAAAACAATCATGTCGGGCCATTTAATGCGGGTTCAAGCTTGACCTATTTGAGCATGAATCAGTTCAAAAACGCCTTTGTCTTTGAGCCTGAGTTCAGTTATGCTGTGGAAAAAAGCCGGGAACGTTTGTACCAGCATGAGTTATTTCCAACCAGCAAAAAAGAAGTTCTCTTGCCCCGCAGTTTGCCTCATCCAGCCATAGGGCAATATGTCATTTCACCCAAGTCGGTTAGGGCATTTTCACCAGCCCAGCGATCCATCGTTTTTGATCAAACGCCTGCAAAACCGGAGAAGGGAGCGGGTAAATACCAGTTTTTTTACCCTACATTTAAAACACCTGCTGATTCCTTAAATCTCTCCTTCGTGATCATCCGCAACTTGAAAGCAGACAGTCAGTTGTTGTTAAATCCCAGCACGAGGTTTATTCCCAACTTGCCCGCAGGTACTTATGAGTTGTTGCTTTTTAACCAAAAAGAGGCTGTGTTCCGCAAAAACATCCAAATCCGCAGAGACACGCTGCTGTATGAAGATTTATCCAAGATTCAATTCCAGCAAATCGACTCCCTGTTGCCGTCTCTCTTAGGTGAAAAATATGTGCCCATTCAGTCTGTACCAAGCTCTTCCACACACACTGGTAAATATTATGGCCAAACCCAACTCCTGCAAGGCCGGATTTTGGATACCAATGGTGATCCTTTGATTGGCGCTTCGGTCTTGGTAAAAGGAACCAGTATTGGGGCTGTTACCGATCTGGATGGCAATTACAGTGTATTTGCACCCTTGGGAACCCAAACTGTTGTAGTGAGTTATACGGGTTATGCATCTCAAGAAGTTGTAGTGAATGACCGAAACTATGCTTCGCGGGATGTCCGGTTAGACGAAGATGCGTCCTACTTATCTGAAGTAGTTGTGACAGGTTATGGTACAGTTACCGCCCGTACCCAAGAGGCTAGTGTATCATTGGCAGGTAAAGCGGCGGGAGTAGTGGTTCGAGGCGCCCGTGCTTCAAATACGGATTACTATGTAGATGGCATACGTATCCGGGGATTAGCTAGTCTAGATGAGAGGAATCAAAGTTCCGACACCCTCAGTTTTTCAGGCATCCGCAAAAGTTTTCACGACCATGCTTTCTGGCAACCTCGCCTGCGCAGCAACTGCAGCGGCGAAGCGGAATTCAAAGTAAAATTTCCAGACGACATCACCAATTGGAAGGTCTTTGTATTGGGTGCTGATAAAAATCGCCGGGCAGGGCTTTACACAGGCAATATCCAATCCTATAAGCCACTGATGGCGCAACTGTCCCTCCCCCGGTTTTTGGTGCATGGAGATCAAACCACCCTGAGTGGCAAAGTGCTCAATTACACCCAGGATAGTTTCCAACTCAAAACTTACTTCCAAGCCGCAGAGCAGCGCCTGTCGGAAAAACAAAGCCTGGTAAAAGAAGCTTTGGTGGAAAAAACTGAATTCCAGGCACCCGATAGCGGCGACTCCCTAAAACTTCGTTTTGCCCTAGAAACTACAAAAGGCTACACGGATGGTGAAGAACGGAACATCCGCATATTGCCCATTGGAACACTGGAGATGGAGGGTGAATTCATGGTTATTGAACGTGATACCCTATTGAATTTTGGCAACAAAAGTGGGCAAATCCAGTTTCGAGCCCAACCCACAGCCCTCCATCTGCTCCAGGAAGACCTCCAATACCTGCAAGATTATGCCTACACCTGCAATGAACAAACGTCCAGTAAGTTGATTGGTTTATTGAGTGAAAAACAAATTTGTCAGACCTTGAATAAACCCTTTACTGGCGAAAAAATGATCCGCGGCGCCATCGCTCGTTTGGTAAAAGCCCAAAACGCGGATGGTTCTTGGGGCTGGTGGCCGAATGGCCCGGTTAATGTCTGGATGAGCAATTACGTGATCCGGGCACTCCATAGCGCCCAAACCATGGGTTATCCAAGCAAGGCTCTTGAAAATGGATTGCGTTGGTTGACGAATCAATTTCCTCTAAAAAATGAGCAGGAGTTTTTACAGACATTTGAAACCCTTTTGTTGACTGGCCAAAAAATCACAGTTTCAAAGGAACTCAGCGACTCCTTGAATAAACCCCAGAAGTTGTTGCACAATCGCTTGTTGAAGCTATGGGTTCAGCAGGAGCTCGGATTGAAACCTTCATTGGATAGTTTAATGAAATACCGCAAATTGGACGCACATGGCGGCGCTTTTTGGGAAGAATCGGAGGCAACTCAGGATTGGCAATACGACTGGTACAACAACCGCCTGAGCAATACCCTGCTCGCCTATCAAATTGCACGAGGAGCTGGTTTAAAAGACGAACTACGTCGCATCCGAATCCATTTATTAGCCAATCGCGGTTACACTCAAAATGGCCTACGGAGCGCTTATGGTTGGCGAAATACACTTGAAGTGGCCTCCGTACTCAAAACCATTCTACCAGATTTATTGGCAGAAAAAAACACTCAGTTGGGAAGACTCCAATTGTCGGGTGCTTTAAATGCTGAGGTTAGTACCTCCGCCCTGGAAGCCACTTTTGACGCCAGCCAACCCTTATCATTAAAACTGAACGGCGCAGGCCCATTTTTCTGCACCGCCTATCAGCAGACCTGGAATCCCAACCCTCAGCCCAAGTCCGATCTTTTTGCGGTAAAAAGTCATTTGGAGCAAAATGGGGAAGAAATCAAGCAACTGCAATTTGGCAAACCTGCTCAGTTGGTGGTTGAAATTGAGGTCAAACAGGAGGCGCAATACGCCATGATTGAAATCCCGATTCCTGCGGGCTGTTCCTATTTCAAAAAGCCGCAAAGTTACAACGCGCCCGAAGTGCATCGGGAGTATTTTGCTGAAAAGGTGAGCATTTTTTGCGAGCGATTGCCCATTGGGAAACAGCGTTTTGTGGTGGATTTGGAGCCGCGTTTTAGTGGGACTTACACTTTGAATCCGGTGCGGGTGGAGGAGATGTATTTTCCGGTGTTGTATGGCCGGAATGGAGTGGAGAAGTTACAAATCCGACAAGACCCATAATTACTAAGGTGTACCTTTAGTGTCTTAGGTTTCTTAGGTGGTGAAAAAAACGAGTGGCATATTTTTTCACCACCTAAGAAACCTAAGACACTAAATGTACACCTCAGGCGGTTATCACAAATCCCCGATACTGATCAATTTTTTCTCCAAATACTCCTGCAATCCTTCTTCCCCACATTCATAACCCAAGCCGCTTTGTTTCCAGCCGCCAAAAGGTGCCTCGGTCGCATGTGCCGCCCATTCATTGATGCCCACAATGCCAAATTCGAGCGCCTCGGATACTTTGATGGAGGTGCGCAGGTCGTTTGTCCAGAGGTAGCTGGCCAGTCCGTATTCGGTGTCGTTGGCTAAGGCGATGGCTTCGTCAGTATTGGAAAAAGGCGTAATGCCCATCACCGGCCCAAAGACCTCTTTGCGGAAAATATCCTGCTCAGGAGTAACTTCTGATAGAACCGTTGGGGTATAAAAGTACCCTTTGGACAAGTGAGCCGGGCGTTGTCCACCAGTATTCAATCGCGCACCTTGAGCGATGCTGTTGTTCACAATTTGCTCCACCTGCTCCCGTTGGCGGGCATTGATCAGTGGACCAATTTGGGTGCCTTCATCCAGGCTATTGCCCACTTTTAGTTGAGCCATGTAGTGACTGACCCGCTCGGCAAAACTGGCATAAATTTCCTCGTGCACCAAAAAACGCTGAGGCGATACACAAACCTGCCCACAATTGCGGGTTTTGGCTATCGCGGCACTTTTCGCCACCGCTTCCACATTGACATCGGGGAAAATGAGGCAAGGTGCATTGCCGCCTAGTTCAAGGGACAATTTGGTATTGGTTTTTGCCGCACCTTCCAGTAGGATTTTACCTACTCGTGTACTACCGACAAAATGGATTTTGCGCACTTCTGGCCGGGCCAACAAGGTTTCACCAATGGCTGCTGCGTCGCCCAATACCAGATTGGCCACTCCGGCTGGCAGCCCGGCTTCCACCAACAATTCCATCAGGGCCATGGCCGTAAGGGGGGTGTATTCACTAGGCTTGGCCACGATGGTGCAACCCGCCGCAAGCGCAGCTGCCCAGACCCGGCAAAGGTTCCAAACCGGAAAATTCCAGGCCGTCACAATGCCTACAACTCCAATAGGTTGACTGATGACCGACATGCGTTTGTTGTTGCGACTAGCCGGGATAACCCGTCCGTAGTTGCGCTTGGCTTCTTCGGCGTACCATTCAAAAAACTGTGCAGCAACCACCCATTCACCATTGGCTTCCAGCATGGGTTTACCTGCCTCGGCGATGGTCAATTGGGCCAGTTCTTTGCTGCGAAGGCGCATCAAGTCGGCTACTTTTTTGAGCACATCGGCGCGTTGCCAGGCATTGGTATTTTTCCAGGCAGGAAACGCAGCTATTGCCGCGTCGATCGCCACCTGAACGTCCGCGACTCCGCCAAAGGGAACTGTGACAATGGTTTGTTCAGTAGCTGGATTGATGACGGGCCAGGTGCCGCCGTTGAGGGCGTCGAGCCAGGTGCCGTTGATGTGGTTTTTTTGCATGGTCTAGCTTAACTTTAACAGTTCTTCCCGCATGATTTCCAAACCCTGCTTCAACATGGGCTGGCTGATCACCAAAGGACAAAGTACCCGAATAACATTGCCGTAGACTCCGGCGCTGATCAAGAAGAGACCGCGGGTAGAACAAGTAGCAACCAGGTTTTTGGTTAAATCAGCATCAGGTAGGTTGGGATTTTGATCCTTAACCAATTCAATCGCCACCATCGCCCCTAAGCCACGCACTTCACCGATAGCCGGGCATTCTTTTTTGAGTTTGGCGAAAAAATTCAACAAGATTTTACCCACTTTTTCGCCCTTCCGGTTGATGTCGATTTGTTGCATGTATTCGATGGTTGCTAGTGCCCCAGCACAAGCAACCGGATTGCCCGCGTAGGTGCCGCCGAGGGTGCCGGGCAGGGCTTTGTCCATCACTTCAGCTTTACCCATTACAGCTGCTATGGGAATGCCCGATCCCATTGATTTGGCCCAGGTCGAAATGTCCGGAATAACCCCGTAATGCTCGTAAGCCGCCCATTTGCCCGTACGGCCAAAGCCAGATTGCACTTCGTCCAGGATGAGCATCATGCCGTGTTGGGTACAGAGTTCACGTAAGCCTTGCAAATACCGGGGTGGCATTACATAAAAACCACCCTCACCTTGCACTGGCTCCACAATCACTGCAGCTACGTTATCCGGGGCAACTACCGTACTCAAGTATTTTTTAAAGTTTTCCAACTCTTGTTCCACAAAAGCATCAAAGTTTTGCCCGTGCCCATTGTGGTAATAATCCGGGAAAGGCAGACGATACACTTCGGGGGCAAAAGGACCACAACCGATTTTGTAACTCACCTTGGAAGTCAAGGTCATGCCCATGAGCGTACGCCCATGAAAACCTCCCGTGTAACAAATGATGCCTTGCCGCCCGGTAGCCTGGCGGGCAATTTTTACTGCATTTTCTACCGCTTCGGCACCTGTGCTGACAAACATCACTTTGGTGGCGTCACCGTGGGGCAGAATCTCCACCAGTTTTTCGGCCAGTAACACATAAGGTTCGTGGGTCAGCACATTAAAGAAGGTATGCATCAAAGTCTGAGCCTGTTTGGCAATAGCCCGGCTAACCGGAGTAGGGCAATGGCCAGCATTGAGCACGCCGATGCCTCCGCTGAAATCAATGTAGGTTCTCCCCTCGGCATCGGTGAAAGTGGCACCTTTGGCGGAGACTGCATTGAGCGTAGACGTGGTGTACATCGCCTTTGGCAGTACCCGATTGCGGCGCTCCATTAACTCTTTGGATGTCATCTGGATTATCTTGTTTTTGGTTAAGGGAGGTTGAGAGGGTTGAGGAAGGTTGAGGCTACCGCAGTGATGTTGACAAGGACGATGTACAAGTCGCTGCGGCAGCCTAAACCTTCTCAACCTCCCTAAACCTTCTCAACCATTAATGTAATGCGTTTTTACCACACAAAAATCCTTGATCCCCGCCTCCGACAACTCCCGACCATAGCCCGATTTTTTCACGCCACCGATCGGTAAACGGGAGTCGGAACGCACCACCGCATTGACAAAAACGCTGCCCACTTCCAGTTGGCGGGCCAGGGTTTTAGCCTTATCCAAATCTTGGGTCCAGATCGCTGCACTCAAGCCGTAACGGGATTGGTTCGTCAGTTTGATCGCTTCTTGTTCGGAAGAGATGGTGGTAATGGCGGCCAAGGGGCCAAAGGTTTCTTCTCGAAAAGCCACCGAATCGGGCTGAACGTTGTCCAGCAGGGTGGGTTGAAAATTGCAGCCGTCGCGCTGGCCACCGTAAAGCAGGGTTGCTCCTTGGGCCAGGGCTTTTTGCAGTTGGCGCTCCAGGGTTTCGGCCAAATCCAGGCGGGCCAATGGGCCAAGTTGGGTGGTTGGATCGAGTGGGTCGCCTTGTTTGAGATTTTGAATCAAGTGTAAAACCTTTTCTGTAAAAGCCGCTTTTATGTCCTGGTGCACCAAAAAACGCTTGGCGGCGATACACACTTGCCCGGCATTCATCATCCGCGATTGCACTGCCGCCGCCGCTGCTTTGTCCAAATCGGCATCGGGCAAGACGATCAGGGCGTCGTTGCCCCCGAGTTCCAGCACCGTTTTTTTGATGTGGCTACCCGCCAGTGCAGCTAAAGATGATCCAGCTCGTTCGCTCCCGGTGAGAGTGACCATGCCAATGCGGTCGTCGGCCACCAAACTTTGTATTGCATCGACATCAGCAATCAGTGTTTGGAATACTCCTTCTGGAAAACCTGCCGCTCGGAAAGCGGTTTCGATAGCCACGGCACAGCCGAACACATTCGGCGCGTGTTTGAGTAGTGTGACATTACCCGCCATCAAAGCCGGAACTGCATAGCGAAAAACCTGCCAAAATGGGAAATTCCAGGGCATGATGGCCAGAACGATGCCGACGGGTTCATAGCTGACCCCACTTTCTTTGGCGTCGGTGGGGATGTTTTGTGCTTGCAGCAAAGACTCGGCGTGTTGGGCATAATGGCTGCATTGAGCAGCACATTTTTCGATCTCGCCGAGGGATTCGGGCAGGATTTTGCCCATTTCCTGGGTCATGAGCAGGGCCAATTCGGCCTTCTGCTCGCGCAGGTATTGGGCCAGGTGCTCAAAGCAGGCGGCTCTATCGGGGAAGCTGCGGGCAGCCCAGTCGCGTTGGGCCATTTGGGCCCATTCCAGCTTGACATCGATTTGAATTGCGCTGGCTTCCATGTATTCCCCTACGATTTCTTGGGTGTAGGGGTTGAGGGATTTGAAGAATTTTGGCATTGGTTTACGGAGTTTTCCCACGACAAAAGCCACGGGTTGGTGTCCCACGAATAAATTCGTGGGTTGGGGCGGTAGGTGGCCTCCCATGGATAAATCCATGGGTTGGCGATATCTCTTGGGCGGTGGAAGGCTATCACACCCATACAGCGGCAACCACTAAGGGTTGCCACTACTCACTCTCACTCGTTCTCCCCCACTTATAGACTTTGAGGTACATGTTGATCTCGTATTTGCGTACATGGTTGATTTTGTCCATGTTGCTGCGCAGGATTTCCATGAGGTGGGAGTTGTCGCGGCACATGACGTTGATTTCCAGTTGGAAATCGCCAGTACGTAGCGCCAAAAAACTCACTTCAGGGAGGGCCATCAGTTCCTGGGCGACTCGTTCAACATTCGCTACGGTATCCACCTGTACGTTGATGGCCGCGTAGGCGTTGAGGCCAATGCGCTCGGGTTCAACTCGCCCGACTATCGCAAGGATGCCACAGTCGACCAGGTTCATGTATCGTTTGGAGATGGTGCTGACGGCCATACCCATTTCTTTTGCCAGATCGGAAAAAGATTTTCGACCGTCATTTTGCAGGGTTTGCAAAATCAGATGGTCAATTTCGTCTGGTTGGTAATCGTTTGTATTGGTGGTTTCCAAAGTGGGTTGTATTATTGGAGTAAAAATAGAGATTCATTTGAAACGAGGAAGGGAGAAGAGAAAAATATTTTGATTTTTTGGTCGAAAATCGAATTATTTTTGAGCATTCCGTTTCTTTTAGGGCGATAAAAAATAAGTGTTTCATTTTGCCAAAGGATTAGATAAGTAAACGATTCATTTTAAGTGTCTTATCTAATCCTTTGGCTCAGAGAAAATGAACACTTATTTTTGCCCCACTACTTAGTAAAAAAACGCCTATGTCTACGCTTTGGATGTTCAGCTTGTTGTTTGGTAGTGTGGGGCTTATCGTGTGGAGTACCGCGCGTTGGCGGATGAACCCTTTTCTGGTGCTGTTTTTGATTGCTTTGTTGCTGGGATTGGTTTCAGGAATGCCACTTGACAAAATTGTGGATACCCTCAAAGAAGGTTTTGGCGAGACCATGAAAAAAATTGGGCTGGTCATCATTCTCGGCACAGTGCTGGGCGTCTTGCTGGAACGCAGTGGTGCCACCTTGCGCATGGCGAATTACATTCTGGGAAAAGTGGGCGAAAATCGGGCACCCGCCGCGCTTTCGATCACCGGTTTTTTGGTGGGTTTGCCCATTTTTTGTGATTCAGGGTTCATCATTCTCAATGGTTTGAAACAATCCCTGGTTCGGCGTACCAATTTCGGCATGCCGCTGATGACTTTGTGTTTGGCCACCTCTTTGTACGGGGTACATTGCCTGGTGCCGCCTCATCCAGGTATTGCTGCCGCAGGCGCTACCCTAGGGGCCGACCTTGGCATGGTGATGTTGCTGGGCATTGGTATTTCCATTCCATTGACCCTTTTGGGTTATTTTTGGGCTTTGCGTTTTGGGCCAAAGGTGACAGAGGCTGAGTTGTCCAAAGAAGTGGACCCAATTGCCAGTGAACCCCGACAACTCCCAGCAGTGTGGCGTTCTTTTCTGCCCGTGGTAGTACCCATTTTTTTGATTGGCCTCAAGTCTTTGGCCTTTTTGGGGATTGCGGCGGATGCCCCCAAAAGTGGGTGGTTGAAGTTTTTGAGTTTGATTGGTGATCCAATTATTGCCTTGTTGTGTGCGATTGGTCTGGCGGTGCTGTTGTTGCCCAGGGCGAACGACCGCAAGTCAATTCAAAAGTGGTTTGGTGAGGGGGTGGAAAAAGCGGGGCCGATTTTGGCGATTATTGCAGGCGGCGGTACATTTGGGGCCATGCTCAACGCGACGAATGTGAGTACTGCTTTGGCTGCGAGTATTGAGCAATGGCATTTGGGCTTGTTTTTCCCATTCTTGGTAGCCTTGGTTTTAAAAACGGCGCAGGGCTCATCCACTGTGGCGGCGATTACAGCGGCGAGTATTGTGGCACCCCTGTTGCCGGGGCTGGGTTTGGATAGTGAATGGGGCCGGACCTTAGCGGCACTTTCGCTGGGTGCGGGGTCGATGGTGATTTCACATGCCAATGACGCCTATTTTTGGGTGATTTCGACGTTTTCAAATTTGCGCACGGATGTGTTGTTCAGGTTGTATACGCCAGTGACGGCGGTGATGGGGGTCGTGGCGCAGTTGTTGATTTGGGGGCTGTTTTTGTTGGGGTAGTTGGAGAATCAAATGTATCTTTGGAGAAAATTCCTTAAATGCTGAATTTACTTGAAAAAATATGTAAAATGATGAATATGCTGGGTATTCCTTACATGCTTTCAGGTAGTGTAGCCATGAATGTTTACGCTGAACCAAGGACTACACAGGATATCGATATTATCGTAGAAATGTTGCTAGAAGATGTTCCAAATCTGATCAAGCTTTTGGGTGATGGATTTTATTTTTCAGAAGATGCGATGTATGATGCAATTGAAAGAAAATCCATGTTTAACATTATTGACTATTCTACTGGAATGAAAGTCGATTTCATTTTGCGTAACAATGATTTTTATGAACAATTCAAGTTTCAAAATCGGAAAAAGGCTATTTTTGAAGGCGTTGAATTGTGGATTATTAGCAAAGAAGATTTAGTCCTTTCAAAAATCAGATGGATACAGGAATTGGAAAGTGAAAAGCAAAAGTCCGACATCCGAAATTTATTGAGTACAGAAGCCCTCAACATGGACTATGTTCTCAAATGGTGTGAGCTGTTGAATTTGAAAACCTTTAACCTCTTGTAATCATGTATTTATCTCCAGACACTCCTTTACACGTAAAAAAGATTCAACAAGACATTTGGTTGTCCAAATCAATTGAAGAAAGACTCCGGCTTAGCGCAGAAATGATTGATGATGCAATCAAGTTGCAATTATTCGGAATAAAAATGAGGCATCCCGAGTTCAATGAAAAAGAAGCAAAACGATATCGATTACTCCGAATGGCTGAAAACGATCCTGCCTTAACTTGGTTAATAAAAATGCTTGATGTATAGCCCTAACCTAAACCTAATAAGAGTCAAATACATATCGTTGTACTTTTTGATCCTCTTGCTTTTGTCCTGCAACAACCTAGGCCCCAGACACCCCAAACCCTTTCAGCACGTCTCTAAAAAAGTACCACTTGCCCTTTTAGCATCTAGTACACAAAACTACGCGGAAGCAAAGGCCCAGATGCTGACTTTACGCAACAAAGTACGCCAACAACTTGCTAGTGGCACAATCGACAGCACTCAAGCCGGGATTCTATTCACCGAAGGCTTATTAGAGACAATCTTCCCGCACTGGTATGGCACGCCCTGGGATTTTAACGGCTATACTGATACGCCCAACCAAGGGAAAATTGCCTGTGGTTACTTTGTTTCCACTACCCTACTCCATGCGGGGATTGCTCTGAATCGTTACAAGTTGGCGCAGCAAGGCCCACGAGATGAGGCCATAGCGCTGAGCCTGCACAAAAGCTGCCAGACTTTTGCCGGTTTCCCGGCGAGAAGTATGGCCCAAAAGATCAATCAGGAATTGAAAGAAGGTCTGTACTTCATTGGTTTGGACGAAAGCCATGTGGGCTATTTATTGAAGAAGGAGGGTGAGTTGTACCTTATCCATGCCAACTACACCGGGGATGCTGTGGTTACCATTCAACCGCTGATGCAATCAGTTTTTCAGCATTTCACAACCTGGTATATCGCGGAGATTACTTACAACCGCGCCTTACTGGGCTATTGGTTGAGTGGGGAAAAGTGTGTGTTATCATATCCAAATTTGGCGGCTCAATCGAAAAAATAAAAGCCAAACCCGGATTATCGCCCTTGCTTTAAATTCCTAAATCCTCCCCCATTCCTTTGCGCATTGATTTTTTTTTCGGATGTTGCACGCCTTATGTTTGCAGTAAAACACTATCCGGAGCGCATCAAGGGGAAAGAATTGGATGACTATCTGGCCAATGGTTGGTACCGGATGGGGCAAACGATATTTACTACCCACTTTTTGTGCTTTGGCGAAACCTTTTACTCGGCCATTTGGGTACGGCTCGATTTGCAAGCGCACCAGTTCAGCAAAAGCCTGCGCAAGGTCATTAAGCGCAACAATGAGCGTTTTCAGTTCCATTTTGGCAAGGCGGTGATCGATGTGAGTCGAGAAAATCTGTACCAACGCTACCGGGCCATCTTTCCCGGTATGATTGCCCCTTCCATTCTCGACTCTTTGCAGGATGGCGATCATTTCAATGTGTACAATACCTATGAATTTACGGTGTACGATGGCGCCAAGCTGATTGCCGTCAGTTATTTTGACCTGGGGGAAGACAGCATTGCCAGCATTTTGGGTTTTTACGACCCTGAATACAAAGCCCACAGCCTGGGCTTGTACACAATGCTCATGGAGGTGGAATACGGCAAAATTCAAGGGTTCAAATACTTCTATCCGGGCTATGTGGTGCCGGGTTACGATCGTTTTGAATACAAGTTGCGCATTGGGCCGGTAGATTATTACGACTTGCGCTCGGGGGAGTGGTTGCCTTATGCTGCTTTTACCAAGGAAGAACTTCCCATTTACCGCATGCGGGTCAAATTGGAAGTTTTGCGCCAAACGGCGCTTAAGATGCGGTTGAACCTACCCCTCAAGTTTTATCCTCTTTTTGAAGCCAATCTATTTGGTTACCCTTCCCTACCCTTTTTTGACTACCCACTGCTGGTTTATGGGGGGGAAACACAGGAAGAGGACGGACATTACATTCTGGTTTTTGATCCTCGGATCGGCCAGTATCAGTTGCTGTTGTGTTCCAACTTTGATTATTCCTTGTTCTACTTCAATGATGCCTACACCAGCATGTTTAATGCTGAGCGGAATTTTGTGCAGTTGATTTTGATGGAGCAGGTACTGGAAAGCAATGCAAGCCCAGAGCAGGTACTCCATGCACTTCAAACGGAACAAGTTAAAGGGAAAGTAAAATAAGCACTAGTAGTGGGGCAAAAATAAATGTTCATTTTTTTTGAGCCCAACGATTAGATAAAACGCTTTAAATGAACCGTTTATTTATCTAATCCTTTGGCAAAATGAACATTTATTTTTTTATCGCCCCTTACACAAATCCCAACACCTTCGCCACTTCACTCTTGTAACTCCGCCCAATCGGCAATTCCTGGCTGTTTATTTCTACGTGATTGGGTGAAAAAGCCTGAATTTTATTCAGTGCTACCAAAAAAGAACGGTGAATGCGCAAGAATTTCCCGTCAGGTAGTTTTTGCTCCAAATAACTAATTTTTTGTTTGGTCACAATCCGGCGCCCTCCCACATGGATGATCACGTAATCTTTCAGGCTTTCAATGTACTGGATGTCTTCCAGGGGGACCTTGATCATTTTTTTATCCGCCCGCACTATTATGCTATCGGCGGTTTGCATCGGCATATTGTCCTCGCTAATGGCCGGAATATTGGAAATGCCGGGAGCGATGATGATTGAAGATCCCAGACCAGAGGCACTCGGCGTTTCACCAGCGCTATTGGCCGCCTGTTGAAATTGCGAGTAAGCCTTACTCAATGCTTTAAGAAAGCGACTAAAGGGGATGGGTTTTAACAAATAATCCACCGCATCCATTTCAAAAGCTTCGATGGCGTAGTCACGATAGGCAGTGGTGAAGATAATTTTGGGTCTTTGCTGCAAAGTTTTTAGAAATTCAATGCCATCCAACTTAGGCATTTGAATGTCCAAAAACAATAGATCAACCGTTTGCTCCTGCATGAGAGCAAAAGCTTGCAGGGCATTTTCACAACGCCCAATCAGATCCAGGCCTTCGATGCGATTGATATAAGAACTCAACACATCCAGGGCCAATGGTTCATCATCAACAATTAGACATCTTATCTTCATATCACTTATTGTGAGCGCTAAAACCCAGCGCTAAAGTCGCACATTGATCGTTGTTACCTTGATCCGTTTGGGATCAACACCATTAGCCGTAGAAACAATTTCTTTTTCCCCCAGCAATGATTCTGGGCTATTTTTCCGGCTGTCTTCTAAAACCAACATCAGCCCAGCATCAATTTTCCCACCATTCCAATTGCTAACCGCTCCGCCATAATCCCAGCCGAAGCCCCAAAAGGTGACGGGTTTGCCGTTTATTTTCACCAGTTCTTCCAGTGTTGTACCAATCGTAATGCCTTCGGGCGATTTCCAATCAGTTCCTTCTTCAGTGATGCGCAACAATGCCGGGCGATCTTTTACAATGCTGGTATCGTAATACACTTCAACGGCATTGCGGGTATCTCCAAAAATGACAAAACCAGGAGCCGTAGCGCCTTCACCCAGGTAAATCTCCTGGCGTTTTACATTTTGCACCCCAAAGGTTTGTACCAGATCGTTTTCTAAACTATGCGCTGCGTAAAAGGGTCCGATTCGTTGACCAGGCACCAACATAAAATCTCCACCTGCGGCCTGCCGTCCATTGTCTACTCCTTCTGCTTGAGGTTTTTTGCCAGCAGGTTGACAAGCCAAAACGAAAAACAGACCCAATCCAAGCAAAAGGTAAGCGGATTTCATACAATCAAGTGTTTTAGCAACGCAGAAAAATTAACTTCCCGATTTTGGGTTTTGAATAGGAAGTCGAACGCTTCATTTCAAGTGAGCTTCCTATTCAAAAGCCTCAAAAAAAATCGGGAATTAATTTTTTGCGTCATACTAGGCATTAAATGTAAAAAAGTTTGGCTTAGGAAGCGATGACACGGGGTTTAAATTTTTTTGCTCCATTTCCAGCGCTCTTCAATTTGCCGAAAGGTTTGTAGTTTTTCAGCACTACCCATAAAATCAGCGATGGCGTCAAGGTGCTCAAACATCGGTTTGTCCGCCCACCCGTGCCCACCTTCAGTACCACTCACTAACATATAGGGCTTGTTGAGCGCTTTCAGGCGCTGAGCAATGGCGCCAGCACCAAACAGGGGCAGGTAGCCCGGTTGATCTGGTTTGCACAAATGGTGAGATGCAGCTCCATATGGCACCAAGGGGTCGCTTTCACCATGAAACAGGAGTGATGGCAAAGCATTTTCGGCCGTAATCCAGTTGATGTCCAGCAAAGCACCCGCCATAACCAAAAGGCCAGCATATCGAAACCCAGCCGGTAACCCACGTTGCTCCAGCCCCAGCTCACCCTCTTTCCAGTAAGCAGCATTGACGATTGCTTCCGCTCCTGCGCTGCTGCCCGCCAGGATAATTCGCTCAGGGTGGATGCCCCATGCTTCGGCATGTTCCAGCACAAAACGGGTAGCCGACCACACGTCTTCTGCCGCACTGCGAAAAGCAGCAATTTTGATGGATTGTTGTTGATCACAACTCATCGAACGGCCGCGCATGCTCAGGTGATAGGAACAAGGGATGGCCACGAGCCCCAGGCGGGCCAGTTTTTCGGCGAATTGTACATAGCGGATTTCGCTGCGGCTGCCTTCCGAAAAACCACCACCGTGGAAATACAGTACCGCAAGTCGGTCTTTGCGCTCAACTTCAGTGGCAAGCTGGTAAACATCCAATTCCAGCAGTTGGCCATTTTTCTCGGCGTACGGATGAGTCATTTTTTGTAAATCAGGCTTTGCTGCTGATGCATCAGTGCCCGTATTACTACCTAAAAACTTTGAAATACCTCTGATGGTTTGTCTGAACCAGCTCGGCTTGGCCATAGTTGAATTGAATGTTTGCTTGGGGCGAAGGTAGGAAAAGGTGAAGGATAAACCATAAGTAGTGGGGCAAAAATAAGTGTTCATTTTTTTAGGCCAAAGAATTAGATAAGATACTTGTAATGAATCGTTTACTTATCTAATCCACTGGCAAAATGAACACTTTTTTTTCATCGCCCCTAAGGAACGGAAATCAAATAATGACTTGAAATGCAACAAGTTTTTCTCTAAAATGAGCAGGGCTAACCCCGGTTGCATTTTTGAAATACCGGCTAAAATGGTATTCGTCGTCAAAACCGACCTCCGCTCCGATCTGTTTAACGGATTTTTCAGTAAGATACAGCTCTCGTTGGGCCTCGATGATGATGCGTTCGGAGATGAGTTCAGTGAGGGTTTTATTGCAATACATTTTGGTGATTCTCCCAAGGGTTTTAGCCGTGATATTAAGCATCAAGGCATAATCCCTGGGCGAGTGTTTTTCTCTAAAGTGGGCTTCAATTAATTCTTTAAAGGTTTGCAAAACAGAAGGATGATTGTCCACTAAAGGTTGCTGTTCATGCTCTTTTTCCTGCTTTTTTTTGAGGCGCGCAGCATGGATGAGAAAAATTTTAAGGTAAGCAACCAGCATTTCTTGTTTGGAAGAATCAAAGGTGTTCATTTCAGCTTTAATCTTTTCAAGCAGCCGTAAAAATTCATTACTATACCCGGCATTTTCGATAAAAATAAAAGGAGGGTTGAACAGGTTGTTAAATAGTAATCCATTACAATTTGTTTCTTTATCGTGTTTGTAAATGCAAAAAAAATCAGCCTGGAATTGAATGAATTCACCAACTATTTCAGCGGAAGAACTCAGGATAAATGGCTGATAAGGAGAAAAAAACATCATAGTCTCCTGCCTCAATTCATATTCATTACAATTTGTTTTGAGCGTTGCGCTACCTTTTTTAAGCCAAAGAATAGAATAGTGATATTGCCTTTGTATTTGACTAAATGAATCTTGATTAAACGGCTTGATCAGTAAAGCAGCAGCTGCATTGTTCTCGAAAATGTGAGTATGTTGTCCAGTTGGAGTCATGGTTAAGCAAGCTTTTGGGTTGAGGGTATCACCTTTTACTCCGCCAAATTTTGGGCATAGTGGCAACTCTTACAGGAGCTTAGTTGGGGCGTACTATCATGCACAAAGCTAGGAGTAGCAGAGTATACCTTAATATTTCAAAATTAGTCTTTGTACTTGAACATTACTCATTTGTGTTGGCTTGCTGACGGACAGTTTCGCGTTTTGGCCATTTTCAAACATAAAAAATGCGCTGCCTATACCATAAGGAACGAGAACGAAATAACTTCCCGCTTTACCTTCGCTCTTTCGAACTTATTCTTCCTATCTTTTTCGTTAAATAGGCTTGCTATTCGCCTCAAAAGATACTCGACTAAGTTTAAAATAGCTTTGGTAAATTCGGGAACTTATTTCGTTCTCGTTCCTAAGCAGCGCATCCAATTAAAAATAAATTTCACAGGTTCTATTGTTGGCTAACCACCGGACAGTTTACGTTTGCTACGCCGGTACCGAGAATTTTGGCAGCTTTTGCCGTAGCCAAATTGCTGACTTTGTTAAAATCAGCATTATCAAAAACATTAACCAGCCACAAAGGGGAGTAGCTCGCGTCTGCTGGAAGAGTTGCTAGTACGTTGTGGGTCAGTCCAGCTCCATTGTCAATAAACCCAGATGGAGGTCCACCACCAGGTTTGTCCGGGTTGATTTTGAAAGAAACATAAATAGGAGAAAGGGGGACAGTACTTCCGGTAAGGGCCTTTTCTTCAAAAGTAAAATAGAAGACAATTTTCCCTTTGTACCAACCCCGGACGAGGCCTTTTCCTCCACTACCCAATCGTTTCGTTGCGGTAGAGCCTTCAGGGACAACCGGGCAATTGACCAAATTGGTAGTAGGTTTGACCGTATACCCTTTGGCCTTAATATCTGCTAATGAAGTAACACTATTGGCAACAAAATCCGCAGGCACTTCAACTGCGTTGACCACCCAAAAGTCATTGTATCCTGCATCACCTGGGATTTGTTCAATGACGTTTAATTGCCCCTCAATGGTTTTGCCATTGTTCATCGGAACATAAATTGGGGCAGGGACGGTCGATTGTACATCAAAATTGTAGTAGTCTACGATGTTGCCTGATGGGCCAAAGCCCTTTGTAATAAATGGAGTCTTGTCAAAATCAATTGCAGCGTTTGCCTCCGGTAGGCCATTGGTAGCACTTCTTACCATTAGCATTCCTGCACTAGCTGAAAAACGATCTACCGCTTGTTTTGCGGCAGTATCAGGATTGACGCCAGTGGGTTTTGCGTCATCATCATCACAACTTGTGAAGATAATTGCCACTGAAAGTAGCAGTAAATTCAGGAATAAATTCGATTTCATGCGATTCGTTGATTTAAAGTAAACAATTAATTGGAGCAAAGATCAACGAATAGAGTGCTCTTGATAATGGATGAAAAGGGCAATATAATGGACGATTTTCCTAAAAAAAAAGAATGCATAACCAAGACAAATATTAGAGATAATTTTTTAAAATAGAGGGAAATCACTAAGGCGCTATCTATATAATTTCCAAAACATTATAGCTTTTGATGAAATCAGATAAAATGTAATTCTAATGACATTTTCATTAACATAACATGTCTTTTCACGGACAGCACCACACCAAACCCCTTTGTTTTTTTGTGAAAAAAATCATGGCAAAATCAATGTTTTTCATTTGTTCCATTCTGCTTGGTATCCTCGTATTTTTCAACTCATGTGGAAATGAGAAAGAAGACAGCAATACGCCGCCAACGTCGACCGTAGAAGAATTCATCGCGAAGGACGCTGACTTCGATGGTTTTAGAAACTGGGAAGTAGTTGCAATTTTGGATAAGGCACTTTCTGCCGAAGGGAGAGCTCATACCGATGCAGCAAGGACCATCTGGATCAAACCACCAAATACCAAACGGGGTACCAATGGGCAATACCCTATTGGCACGATCCTTATCAAAGAAGTAAAAGGGGGCTACGGGATTGTTGCCATGGTAAAACGTGGCGGCTCATTCAATCCTGCTCACAATGGTTGGGAATGGTTCCAAATCGATGCAGCTAGTAAAATAACTTCTCGCAGCGCTTCAAATACCTGCAACAACTGTCACTCATTGGTTAAAAATCAAGACTATGCTTTTTCGAAAAATTAGTCTACAATAGCCTGCATGGGTAAATCACATTCCGGTTTCTCTTCATTTCCAATCAAAAACTTTATCATGAATACATCACACATGTATCTCCTGCTGACAGCATTGTTGAGCGTCAGTGGACTCGTCCAAGGGCAATCAAAATACTATTCCAAATCAGGTTCAGTCATCTTTGATGCAGAAGGTAAACTTGATGACATTGAGGATATTAAGGCTCAAAACAACAGCGCTTTCTGCGTAATTGATTCAAATACAGGGCAAATGGAATGGTCGGTAAACATCAACAAATTTGTCTTTAGGAATTCATTGATGCAGAAACATTTTAATGAAAACTACTTGGAAAGCGAAAAATATCCCAAAGCCACCTTTAAAGGCAAGATTAATGAAATCAGTAAGGTTGATTTCACAAAAGATGGTACCTACCCAGTTAATGTAGCAGGAATGCTGAGCTTACATGGTGTAGTAAAGGAATCAAATTTCAAAGGGGTCATCACCATCGAGAAAGGTAAAGTTCGGGTAAATTCTAGCTTTGAAGTTTTGTTGAAGGACTATAAAATTGATATCCCAACCGTGGTCTTTTTAAAAGTTGCTGAAAGTGCCAAAGTTACAGTCAGTACCCAGCTTGAAATTTTAAACACAAACAAATAGCACGATGAAACAAAGCTATCGATTTTTCATAAGCTCGATCATGCTTCTCGGCATATCCTGGCAAGCAATCATGGCCCAAGAGGATAACCTTATTGGCTTATTGGGTGAAGAAACAGAAAAGGAGCAAGTAGTGAATGCCTTCAAATCTCCTCGAGTTGTCAACAGCCATAGTATTGAAATGCTGGGGGCAGGAGCCCTTGATTTTCGCATATTGCACCGATTCGGTAAAATTAGCGATGGCTTTTACAATCTTTTTGGCCTGGATAATGCCTCCATGCGGATGAGTTTTGATTATGGTATCTCTTCTAATTTAAGCATAGGGATCGGACGGAGTACCAATCGAAAAGAAATGGATGGATTTGCCAAATACCGCTTACTCTCACAAACCAAAGGGAGCAAACCTATACCCATTTCCCTTGTTTTGGTTGGAGGAGCTGCCTACAATGGTTTGCGGGCCCCGTTTAGCAACCCTGAAATTGAGCCTACGTTTAAACGCAGGTTGGCTTACTACACGCAGCTCATCATTGGTCGAAAGTTCAATGAAAAAATTTCCTTACAATTGGCACCAACCTGGCTGCATCGGAATATTGTTGAGCAACAACAAATTGACAATGACTTGATGGCAATCGAGCTCGGCGCTCGTTACAAACTTGTCAAACGAGTCGCATTGATTATCGACTATTCCTATATCCTGAATCCACCGTTTCCCAATTCAGGTCACAATCCACTTTCCATTGGTTTTGATATTGATACTGGCGGGCATGTTTTTCAATTGCACTTCTCCAATGCCGTTGGTATGAATGAAAGAGCATTGTTAACCGAAGCAAATGGAGATTGGCTAAACGGAGACATCCAGTTTGGGTTTAACCTATCGCGGGTTTTTCAATTAAAAGAAAAAAAGAAGGCTGATCAACTAGTGCATTAAATAATTCACGCAATCGGTCTTTATACTAAATTTGAAATCCGGCTGGCCGATGGTCCATCCGGGTTTCTTTTGCATTACGATATTTTAAAGCAGTTTTTGCCCCTTTGTATTAAATTTGTTACTCAAAGCATAGATTGGGGACAGGCGTATGAAAATCATCTATTTTTTTTTACTGTTATTTGCATGTTCAAGCTTTAATACGAAAGCCGCCGACGTCCCTTTGATCCTCAATTTTCCTGCAAAAACCTACCAAGCCTCCAATCAAATTTGGTCCATCACCCAGGATCAACACGGCATCATCTATGCAGGCAACAAAGATGGCTTGTTAGAGTTCGACGGCGCCAACTGGGAGCTGCACCCCTTGCCCAATGGCCAAACCGCCCGAGCCGTGGCAAGCGATCAAACCGGGAAAATCTACTGTGGCAGTTATGGCGAATTTGGCTTTTGGCAACGCAATCAACTTGGCAACTTATACTACACCTCTCTTAGCAAACAATTGCCACGGGAAGACATTCGCAAGGAAGAGTTTTGGCACATCTTGGTTCATCGTGAGGTAGTCTATTTTCAGTCTTTTGGGGTAATGTACCAGTATGCTGGCAAAAAAGTGGAGCGAGTTCCGGCGTATTTTCCTTTTATGTTCATCAAAGAATGTAATGGCCGTTTGTTGATTCCAGCCATCCGAGCGCCGATTTATGAATTGGGGGCAAAGCAAAAAATAAACGAGCTAAAAGGCAGTGATTTTTTTGCCAATCAAACCATTACGGCCCTCATTGCTGATCCGGCTGGTTTGTTGGTAGGTACCAGCAACGGAGGTATGTTCCGGCAAAAAGGAAATATGTTTGTCCCTTGGGAGCATCCTGTAAATCCGGAATTAAAGCGGTATCAATTGAACAAAGCGATTCGGCTGCGCGATGGTCGTTTGGCCTTGGGTACCATTTTGAATGGCGTTTTTATAGTCAAAGGAGCACAAATTCAGTACCACCTCAACCAGAACAATGGTTTACAAAACAATACCATTCTGAGTTTATTTGAGGACAAAAAACAAAACTTGTGGCTGGGCTTGGACAAAGGTTTAGACCTGGTTGCGCTCCACGATCCCATGTTGTACTATACCGATCGAGAGGGGGAGATTGGGGCCATTTATACTGCTGCGATCCACCAAAAGCGACTTTTTATTGGCAGCAATCAGGGCGTTTTTCATCGGAGCTGGCCACTCATCAAAAATGAAAGGTATCAACTGTTACCGGGCTCACAAGGTCAAGTTTGGCAATTGGCCGTGTTTAATGACCAGTTGCTTTGTGGGCACAATGAAGGCACCTTTGTTATTGATGGCAATCAGTTTCGGCGCATTTCCAGCGTGACTGGCGGTTGGTGGTTTGTACAGCCGCCTCAAAAGCCACAATATTTACTCCAAGGCACCTACACCGGTTTGGTCGTTTTCCGGCAAGATGCCGCTGGGCAATGGCAATTCAGTCATCAAGTTGAAGGTCTAAAAGAGCCGCTGCAAAAGCTGGTATTTCAAGCCCCCAATGAATGCTGGGCTGTCAATCCCTACGAAAGCATCTATCACTTGACCCTCGATTCCAGTTACCAAAAAATCACTACGATTGATACGATCAACACCGCAGACGGTTTGCCCGCTAATTCCAATCTGGATGTTTTTGTGCAGGATGAGGAGCTGTGGATTTGGTCCAGAGGGCGGCAGTTTATTTACCAACCCAAGATCAAAAAATGCCTTCCCGCTCCACTTACCGGTGAAACCCAATCCAAGTTCTTCCGCTCCACTGCTGCTGAGGTATTCGAAATTATGCCCCAACAGGTGCGGATCAAAAAAAACAAACAACTCAAAAGCATCATCAATACCACCCTTGCCACCCACTACAACCCCATTGTGGAATTGCAAAAAGGAACTTACCTGTTTTGCATCGACAACGGTTATGCTTTGCTCAATCAGATTGATGCTTTGGAAAAAAATGCCGAATCAACCTTACGCATCAAAAAAATCGAATCCTTAAACCCTAAAAACAAACACAAAATATACCGAAAGGAGGGGGTGATTTATTTTCCAGCAGGCACACATACGCTGCGTTTTGTTTTTTCCCTGGATGAATATACCCGCACGACCCAGTTTCGCTATCGGCTGAAGGAAGAGCAAAAAGAGTGGTCCGGTTGGAGCCGCTTTTCCGAGAGAGAATTCAGCAGTTTGTCTCCGGGCCGTTATACACTGGAAGTACAGCGAGACCTCAATGAACAGACTGCAAGTTGCAGTTTTGTCATTGCGCCACACTGGTACCAAACCTCCTGGATGTACCTTTTGTATTTTTTGGGCTTAGCCGGGTTGTATGCTTTGTTGAATCGGGTACACCACCGGCGGCTTCAAATCCAGCGCCGCAAGTTACTCCTGGAAAAAGAGCGGGAACTCCATCAACAACGCATCCAAAACCGCAACATTCAGCTGCAAAATGATGTGCTCAACAAGTCCAAGGAATTGGCCAGTTCCACTTTTCACCTGATCCGCAAAAATGAAGCATTATTGCAAATCAAGGAAGAACTGATTCGTTTTAAAGCCGAAAGTGGGGATCGCACTGCCGCCAAGCACTACCAAAAAATGCTGCGCCTGGTGGACGAACACCTGGGCAATGAGCAGGATTGGCAGGTTTTTGAAGACAATTTCAACCAAGTCCATGATGAGTTTTTTAAAAAGCTCAAATCCATGTTTCCTTCAATCACCCCGGGAGATTTACGCCTGGCTGCTTATCTGCGCATGAATTTGAGTTCAAAAGAAATTGCCCCGCTCCTGCACCTTTCCATTCGGGGCATTGAAAACAAACGTTACCGGCTTCGACGAAAACTTGAACTGGAAGGGGACGATAACCTGGTGGAGTTTTTAATGAGTTTGTAGTACTGTTTTGGAAGATAAGTGCGTGATTGTCATCTGCTCAACACCTGACAATCACGCATTTTATACTTATGACAATTCTCATAACAAACCATTGATTTTCAATAATAAAAAAATCACCAGCCCGGTGATTTTTCGCAGTGGCGTAGTAATGGTGAGGTTAAAAAATAGCTATTGTAGTATAAATGAGATAAGATTGCACTTACATCTATTTGATCGCAAGTATGAAGCAACGCTACCTACATTTTTTTAGCTTTCTATTCCTCTCTTTACAGGCATGTGTGCCAACTTATAGTCAGGAAGTTTACTTTTTTAGTGACAGCAACAACCCTGGCTATTATGATACTGGATTGGCATTTAAGTCTGGAACCAGTTTTTTGGAACAAACCGGTAGCAGTGGTGACAAGCTCCCCACCGATGGCACTGCTTTTCAGGGCCGCAATAGTTTGCGCCTGCGTTGGAATTCACGCAGCGCTGGTGATTGGTCGGCCATAGTGATCGCCCCAGGTTTCCCCTTTCAAGACATCAGCAATACCGACACCCTCGCTTTTTGGGTTTATGCCCCCAATGGCCTTAACAAGGCGGATTGGCCCAATATTTTTCTGGAAGGTGCCCCTGGTTCCACCAAGTCGCGCAAGTACAACTTAGGCAATTATGCATCTGGTCTGGATGCAAAAACCTGGACCCAGGTCAAAATCCCCCTCAGTGTCTTTTTTAGCGATCCCAATCAAACGGGCATCAATTTTAAACAAATCAAAGCCATCATTTTTGGGCAAAATGCCGCCGATGCTCAGGAGCATACCCTCTTGATTGATGAAGTGCGGACTTATCGGGCTGCTGCTACCTCAAATCTAATTGCACCAGAACTGTTTCGGGCCAAAGGTTACGATAGCCACATCGAATTGCGCTGGAAAAATAGTGGGAACTCAGGCGGCACCGCTTTTCGGGTTTACCGCTCTTTGAATGAAGGGCAAACATTCAGTCTCATCGGGCAAGTGAGCAAATCCGATAGCATTTACCTGGATTTTGTGCGCCCACTTGGACTCAATGTAAAGGTGAGTTATCGCCTCACCAGTGCCAGTGGCAGTGGCCAGGAAAGCCAGCCCAGCGCCGTAGCCAGCGCCAGCAGTGCGCCTATGAGCGACGAGCAGTTGCTGGACATGGTGCAGGAATATACCTTCCGCTATTTCTGGGATTTTGCCCACCCTCAATCGGGCCTTAGCCGCGAACGGAATACCTCTGGAGACATTGTCACCATCGGCGGAACTGGTTTTGGGGTGATGGCGCTGCTGGTTGGGATTGAAAGAGGATTCATTACCAGAGAACAAGGGCGGGATCGTTTGTTAAAAATGCTCAGTTTCCTGGAAAAAGCCGATCGTTTTAAAGGCGCTTTTCCCCATTGGATGAATGGGGTGACTGGTAAAGTTATCCCCTTTAGCCCCCGTGACGATGGTGGTGACTTGGTAGAAACTTCCTTCCTCTTTGAAGGCTTGTTGACGGCACGGGAATATTTTAAGGGAAGTACAGCTGAAGAACAGCAGATTCGCAGCAAAATCACCGGATTGTGGGAAGCCATTGAGTGGGATTGGTACCGCCAATATTTCCAGAACTTTATTTACTGGCACTGGTCTCCCAACCATCAATTCGCCATGAACTTCCCCGTGCGCGGCTGGAATGAAGGCATGATGGTTTACCTATTGGGCATTGCCGCACCTACCCACGGCGTACCCGAAGGTTTGTATGAAAAAGGATGGGCTGGCAACAGCAACTACGTCAATAAGAATCAGTATTACAGTGTTCTATTACCTCTAGGGCCTGCCTTAGGTGGGCCCCTTTTCTTCGCCCATTATTCGTTCATGGGTTTTGACCCACGCAACATCAAGGATAAATACACCAACTATTTCACCCAAAACCGCAATCACACCCTGATCAACCGGGCGTATTGCATCGCCAATCCCAAGAAATTTAAGGGCTATGGCGAAAACTGCTGGGGCTTAACCGCCAGCGACGACCCCATACAAGGTTACCTCGCACACGAACCCAATAGTGGCCCCCAAGACAATGGCACCATCGCCCCAACTGCCGCACTTGGCTCTTTTCCTTATACTCCGGTAGAATCTTTGGGGGCACTCAAACATTTTTACCGCGAATACGGTGCCGAATTATTTGGCCCCATGGGATTTTATGATGCCTTCAACCCTCAACTCAATTGGACTGCGGACAGTTACCTCGCCATCGACCAAGGCCCGATCATCAACATGATCGAGAACCACCGCAGTGGTCTGTTGTGGAAGCACTTCATGGCCAATGCTGAAATCCAGACGGCGCTCAAAAAAATTGGCTTTACCGCCGATGTAACCAAAGTTGAGACGCTCCCTGCTACCGACTTGCAACTCAAAATATACCCAAATCCGGTCAAAAAAAATCTTGATCTTTCCTTTGTTCAACCTTCAAGCGAAACAGTCAAGATTGAGCTGAACGATACAGCAGGCCGGGTAGTACACCGTTTATTAGGACCTACACGACTCAACACCGGACTACAGCGTCAGCAATTTACCTTGCCAGCACTACCCAAAGGAACTTACTTCTTGCAAATCAGTTCACCCACGTATACAAGCACTTATCCACTGGTCATTTCGCAATAGGTTCAACACATGAACCCAAAATTCAACAACATGAAAAAACATCTGCTCTTTTTCACAATGCTTTTGCTACCCTTGCTGGGTATGACTCAAGTAGTACTCGAAGACTTCGAGGGCGCCGCCAAGTTGCCCTGGAACGCCCTCGATGGTCAGTTCTCGGTGGTAGACAACCCCGCTGGAGGCAATACTTTGGGCCTCAACAGCAGCGCTAAGGTTGGTTCTTATACCAAAAAAGCTGGGGCTGGATATAGCCTGCTCCTCGCTGAGTTGGCTACCGCACTGGACCTCAGCACCAACAATCAATTCAAAATTCAGGTCAAAGCTGCCGTAGCTTCGGCGTTCATCCTGAAACTGGAAGGTGCCAACGGTGCCATCGAAGGCAACAAAAACATTGCCGTAAGCGGCGAATGGATTGAGTACAGCTTCGATTTTAGCAAGGCGGCAGCTACACCCAACCTGAAAAAAATCATCCTGTTTTTTGATCCAGGTGTGGATGCCAGTTCTGACACTTACCTGTTTGACAACCTGACGGTAGGGCCAGCTTGTAGTGGAGCAGCACCTAGCGCCTTCATTCTGGACAACTTCGAGTGCGCACGCAACATCTCTTACGGCAGCCCAGGTTTTGCAGACATCAGCTCAGTTGATAATCCTGATAAAACAGGCATCAACACCAGTGACAAGGTGGGCCGTTACAAAGATACCGGCGGTGAATTCCACGCGATGGTGCTGGACTGGGGTGGTGCAATGCCGCTCAAGGATCGGAACGTTGTCCGATTTAAGATGTGGGCCCCCAAAGCGGGCAAAATACTCGTCAAATTTGAAGCTGGTACTTCCCCTCAAAAAGAAATCTTCCTTGACGTCACCGAATTGAACAAATGGGTAGAATACACCGCCAACGCCAGCGACCAGGCAGACGCGAATCACACCAAATTGGCAATTTTCTTCAACGCAGGGGTATTGCCCGGGGCTGACGACGTTTACTACATAGACGACATCTCTTTGGATCCTGCTCCCACTTCTTTTGTTTATGAAGACTTTGAAGGGGGTGCCAAATTGAACTGGAATGCTGCCGATGGATCATTCGTAGTAGTGCCCAATCCTCCTGGTGGCGACACCCTGATGCTCAACGGCAGTACCCAGGTGGGTGCTTATACCAAAAAAGCAGGTGCTGGTTACAGCCTTTTCCTGACTGAATTGGCACAGCCCCTGGATTTGTCCCTTTACAACGTGTTTAAAATTCAGGTAAAAGCAGCCGTAGCCAGCTCTTTCTTGCTCAAATTGGAAGGACCTGGAGTTGCAGAAGAAGAAGTGAAAAACATTGCAGTCAAAGACCAATGGGTAGAATATACCTTCAACTTTAGCAAATCTGCGGGGGTCAAAACCTTTAATAAAATCATCCTGTTCTTTGACCCCGGGGTCGACGCAAGTTCGGACACTTACTTGTTCGACAACCTGATCGCGGTACCCGCGGGTGATTGTGCCGGGGTAGACAAAAATCCAGATGTGTTGGACGATTTTGAGTGTCAGCGTAATGCGGCTTACGGCCAACCTGGCTTTGATGACATCACTGCGGTAGACAACCCAGACAAATTTGGGGCCAACCTGAGCGCCAAAGTAGGTCGTTACAAAGATGTAGGCGGTGAATTCCATGCACTGGTGATCGATTGGGGGGGCAGCATCCCGCTCAAAGACCGCAATCAGTTGAAACTGAAAGTATGGGCACCAGTTGCAGGCAACCTCTTGCTGAAACTGGAAGGAGGTACTTCTGGCGCAGAAGAAAAATCCATTCCCGTAACCCAATTGAACAGGTGGGTAGAATATACTGCCGATTTTAGCAACCAAGAAAATGCCAACCACACCAAAATTGCCATCTTCTTCAATGCTGGAAAATTGCCAGGTGCAAATGACATTTACTACATAGATGACATCAGCCTCGTAGCTCCTGAAAAGAGCAGCGCACTGGAAGATTTTGAAGATGGCTCCTTATTAGGTTGGGAGTCCTTGGGTGCTGAGGCAGTTTTCGGCAAGTACAATGGCGATATTCCCAACCCGGATAAAGTGGGTAACCCTTCCTCTTTCGTTGGTTCTTACACCAAAGGAAGCTCCAAGTTGGGCGGTTTGAAAGCATTGTTGCCCCAAGGTTTCACTCTGGAAGCCTTACCACAAGTTAACTTGCAGGTATGGGCACCAGCTGGTGCAAAGAGCCTGACGCTGCGTTTGGTGTCTGCTTCACAAGGGACTAAGGAAATCAACCGTCCTATTGATGCTACTGGCAAGTGGGTTGATTTGAATTTCAATTTCAGCAACTTCAAAAACGTTACTGATTTTGAACAGGTTGAAGTGGTATTTGACCCAGATTTGACTTCTACCGCTACCTGGTATTACGACAACCTGACGCAAACTGTTTCTACGGTCAACCTTTGTGAAGGCGTAGTAGCCGTGGCAGGTCAAGTTGATGACTTTGAGTGCCAGCGCAATTTTGCCAAAATTTCTCCGACTGGTGATGTCTTAAAAATAGTAAACAATCCTGATCCAAGTGGCATCAACTCTTCGGCTAGTGACAAAGTAGGTGAGTACACCGATCCTCGGGACGAATGGTCTGCCATCGTTTACGAATTCCCACAAGCCATTGACCTTTCTGTATTGAACCAATTGCAAGTCAAAATCTGGTCGCCTAAAGCTGTTCCACTTTTGTTCAAACTCGAAGGGGGTACCGGTCAAGCACCTGAAGTATTCTCGGAAGTAACTGCTGCCAATACGCGCAAGTGGGTACAATACTCCATCGACTTCAGCGCTGCCGCAGGCAAAGGCAATACCAAACTGGTCATTTTCTTCAACGCAGGCCAATTGCCAACTGCGGATGACGTGTACTACATCGATGACGTCGAACTGCGCAGAGCACCTTACACTTCTTGTGTTTCCAACTTCGAAACCGCATTGGACAACCTGGGTGGCTGGCAGTATTTTGCCAACGGCACCCTTGATGGACAAAAGGTAAACATCATCGTGGACAATCCAAAGAAGAGTGGCATCAATACCAGCAACAAGGTAGCCGAATTCATTGAGCGGCCAGGGGGAGAAGTTTTCGCCGGGTATTTCAATGATGCAATTCCTGCACAAATTTCCATGGGGACCAATAAGAAGATCACCATGAAAGTGTTGATGGATCACGAAGCTGATGTAGTCTTCAAGTTGGAGCGCAGCAGCAATGGTGCCCCCAATACTGGTGATACCAAAGTTAAGTACACTACGCCAAACGAATGGCAGGAACTGACCTGGGATTTCACTACGCTGAACATTCCAGACGGAGCTCTGTACTCCACCCTCGCCATGATCATGGATTTCGGTGCCGTACCTACTACCGAAAAACGTTACTATTTCGATGACCTCGCGATTGGTGACAAGTCTTGTTCTGGTACCGTTGGTGTACGTGATCTTGCTTTGAGCAACCTCAAAGTTTATCCTAACCCGGTAAGCGCCGAGTTGATCATCGAAAATGGTAAAGATTTGTACGGCTATGACGTGTTCAACGCTTTGGGACAAAAGGTTTACTCTATTCGTTCCAGTGGTCAAAACTACGTCAACCTGAATACTGCCGAACTCGAACGTGGCATGTACATTCTGGCTGCTTACGATAAGAATGGCTTGATGAAGGCCAAGACGAAGTTTATTAAGCAATAAGTTGAGAAAGGTTGAGGGAGGTTGAGAAGGTTGAAGAAGGTTGAGGCTACCGCGAGCGACGTTGACAATGACGCTTATGGCAGCCTCAACCTTCCTCAACCTTTCTAAACTTTCCTCAACCTCACTCAACCCCAAATAAGACCGACATGCGATCTTTATACACTCTGCTCCTATTGGGTGCGACTGGTTTTTTTTCGCAGCTGCAAGCCCAGGTTACCATTACCGGGAAGGTAACGGATGAAAAAGAAGAGGCGCTGATCGGCGTCAATATTCAGGTTAAAAACACGACCCTTGGCGGGGTCACCGACATTGATGGCAACTACAGCCTGGAAGTTCCCGATGGCCAAGCCATTCTGATTTTCACCTATACTGGTTTTCAAACCCAAGAAATCTCGGTCAAAGGCCGCACGAGTGTTGATGTAATCATGGGTGAAGCCACCCTGATGATCAACGAGGTGGTCGTAGTGGGTTATGGTACCCAGCGCAAAAGTGACCTGACCGGCTCGGTAGGTTCCATCAAATCCAGCGAATTACAAAAAGTAGCGGCTTCCAACGTAACCCAGGCCCTGCAAGGCAAAATTGCCGGGGTCAACGTCACTTCGGCTTCCGGTCGGCCCGGCGAAGGACCCGTCATCCGTATTCGCGGCACCGGAACTTTGAACAACGCCAATCCCATCTACGTGGTCGATGGACTCATCCTCGACAACATCGACTTTCTCAACCCCAGCGACATCGAAAGTATGGAAGTCCTCAAAGATGCTTCCGCTGCCGCTATCTACGGTACCCGTGGCTCCAATGGTGTGGTGCTCATCACGACCAAGAAGGGAGTTCGTGGCCAAAAAGCCCAGTTCAACTTCAGCGCTTACAACGGGATTCAACAGGTAGGCAAAAGACTTGATCTGGCCACTGGATCCGAATACGCCAGTTTGGTGAATGAATTTTACCGCAATGCTGGCGGAGCAGGACCTTACCCCAATCCTGAATCTTTTGGGGCAGGCACCGATTGGCAGGACGTCATCTTCCGTGATGCCTCCATCCAAAATTACAACCTGAGCATTCGAGGTGGCTCCGAAGCCATGACTTACAGCATCAGCGGCGATGCCTTCCTCCAGAACGGGATCATCCGCAGCTCGTATTTCAACCGCTACTCCTTGCGGGTCAACAACGAATACAACCTCATCAAAGGGGTAAAACTGGGGCACAACCTGGCCTTTATCTCCAGTGCCAACAACCGCGAGCCTGGTGGCATCGTGTTCAACGCTTACGCTGCCGACCCCACCGTGGTGGCCATCAACGAAGCGGGTAAATACGGCAGTACCTCCACCAACTCCAACGTGAGTAACCCAGCTGCACAATTGGAGTACAACAGCTATAACCGCGGTTATGGCCAGCAGCTCAACGGCAATGCTTTCATTGAAATTTACCCCATCAAAAACCTGACTGCGCGTAGCAGCTTTGGGTTCAATAGCATCAACAACCGGGGCAAAGGTTACGAGCCCCAGTTTGAAGTGGACGACAGACAACGCAACCCACAAAGTCGCATCAACGCTGAGTTTTCGCGCTTCAACGACCTGCAATGGGAAAACACCCTGAATTACTCGCGCGAAATTGGCATTCACCGCTTTAGCATTCTGGCGGGTTACACCCAACAAGCGCGCAGTGGGGAACGCATCGGCGGCTCTCGTCAACGTTTGATTGGCGACACCGAAGAGTTCTTTTACCTTGATGCAGGCGACGTGGAAACCGCCACCAACTACAACATTGGCAACAACCCCGAGCGCTACCAATCGGTACTATTCCGGGCCAATTACAACCTGAAAGAACGTTACCTTTTTACGGCTACTTTCCGTCGTGATGGCTCTTCTAAGTTTGGTTCCGAGCGCCGTTACGGCAATTTCCCCGCTTTTGCAGTAGCCTGGCGGGTGACTGAAGAGCCGTTTATGAAAGGTCAAAAAATAATCGACAACTTGAAGTTGCGGGCCAGTTGGGGGCGTTTGGGCAATGATAAATTCCCTTCCGACGCCGCCATTCCAACCGTTACCAATAACCTGAGCGCCGTATTTGGGGGTGCAGAAAGCCTGAATTTTGGGGCCTCACTCATCTCCCTGGCCAACCCATTTTTGCAATGGGAAGAAACCAACAGCACCGACCTGGGTGCCGAATTGGGCTTTTTGAACAATCGCCTGACGCTGGAAGTGGAATACTACCAGCGCAATACCAATAAGATTCTGGTTCCTGTGCCCATCCCTGACTACGTCGGTTCGGCCTCTAACCCCTTTGTCAACGCGGCGGATGTGCGCAACTCTGGTTTTGATGTCACCCTGAATTACCGCAGTTCGGTTGGGAAAATCAACTACCGCTTTGGCGCCCTGGCTTCTACCCTGAAAAACGAAGTACTTTCGCTGGGTACCGGAAACGAAGCACTTTTTGCCACCGCGACCCGCACCATTGTAGGCCAGGCGATCGGTTCTTTTTATGGCTATAAAGTAGTTGGCGTGTACCAAAATGCCGAAGAAATTGCCGCAAACCCAGCGCGTGAAGCAGTGGCACCCGGCGACCTGCGTTTTGAAGACACCAATGGCGATGGCATCGTAGATTCACAAGACCGTACCTACCTGGGTAGCCCCATTCCCAAACTGATTTATGGTTTCAATTTTGGGGTTGACGCTTATGGATTTGATTTCTCCGTAGATTTCAATGGGGTGAGTGGCAACAAAATCTACAACAACAAACGATCTGCCCGTGGTTTTGGGATTCCCAACTACGAAGCCTCCTTCCTGGAGCGCTGGACGGGGCCTGGCACTTCCAATTTTGAACCACGCATCACCAATGGTGGTTATAACTATCAGGTATCTGATCGCTTCCTGGAAGATGGTTCTTTTTTCCGTTTGCGCAGTGCCGTTTTGGGTTACAACCTGCCCAAAAGCTTGCTGGAACGCATCAAGTTGAACAGCTTGCGGGTGTACGTAAGTGGGAATAACCTATTTACCCAAACAAAATACTCTGGTTTTACACCCGAAATATCCAGTGAGAACGTATTACAAGTAGGAATCGATGGTGGAGTGTATCCATTGTCGCGTACCTGGTTGGCTGGAATCAATGTTTCTTTTTAAAAGTTGAGAAGGTTGAGGGTGGTTGAGGAAGGTTTAGGCTCCGCAAGCGACTTAGACATGGAAATTGTCAAAATCGCTCGCGGCAGCCTAAACCTCCCTCAACCTTCCTCAACCTCCTCAACCCTTCAACTCAAAGCTCATGCGCAAACAGTATTTATTTCGGATAACGACAAGTGCCCTGCTGGTTTTACTGCTGGCGCCCGCTTGTCAAAATGGAGACTTTTTGGAGGTAAAACCACAAGGCGTGATCAACGCCAACAATTACTTCCAGACTGCTCAACACGCTACTTGGTCGGTCAATGCTACGTACAATTCCTTGCGGGATTGGAACCTGACTTCATTGCCGTGGTTGGCCATGACGGATATCGTTACCGACGATGCGGTCAAAGGGAGCTTCCCTGCCGATGCACAGCGCCTCACTGCATTTGATGATTTCAGTTGGGACCCCGGTTTCCCTGAAGACATTCGCGCTTCCTGGCGCGGGCATTATCAGGGTATTTTCCGCGCCAATGTGGCCATTGATGGGATTCCCAAGGTGCCAGCGATGGATGAGACCCTGCGCAAAAGATTGATTGGTGAAGCCAAATTTCTCCGCGCCCATTTTTATTTCAATCTGGTGCGCTGGTTTGGTGACTTGCCACTGATCACGCGGCCCTTGACTCAGGATGAGTTTTATACCCAAACCCGGGCAGCAAGTGCAGAAATCTACAAGTTGATTGCCTCTGACCTGACCGAAGCCATTGCCAGTTTGCCGGAAAAATCAGCCTATGCCCCCGAAGATTTGGGGCGGGTGACCAAGGGTGCCGCCCGTGGCTTGTTGGCTAAAGTGTATTTGACCACTAAAGATTATCCGAATGCAGAAAAATATGCACTGGAAGTCATCAATTCCAATGAGTACAAACTGCTGGCGGATTACCCCAAAATTTTCCTGCCCGAAGGTGAAAACTCCAGCGAGTCGGTTTTTGAAGTACAAGCTACCGCGCTGGAAGCATCCTACGCGGGTGCAACGGCTTGGAACATGGTGCAGGGGGTACGGGGCACACCCAATTTGGGTTGGGGCTTCAATTTGCCTTCGGATGACCTGATGAAAGCTTTTGAATTTGGGGATCCGCGCCGCGATGCCACCGCTCTTTTGGTAGGCGAAGCATTGCCTGATGGTTCAGCACTGGTAGAGGACAACCCGCAAATAGAAAACGAGCGCTACAACCAAAAAGCCTGGACTCCGGCACACGCCCTGCTGCAAGACAACGGGCCAAGCAATATCCGCATATTGCGTTATTCCGATGTTTTGCTCATTGCTGCTGAGGCCCTGAATGAAAACGGTAAACCCCAAGAAGCCCTGATCCAACTCAATGCGGTGCGCATCCGGGCTCGCGGCACCCGCAGAAATATCCTGCCCGATGTTACCATCACAGACAAGGATGCCCTGCGCCAAAAAATCTGGCAAGAACGCCGGGTGGAACTGGCCATGGAGCAACAACGTTGGTTTGACCTGGTACGAACTGGGCAAGTTGAAGCGAGAATGAAAGCCGTGGGCAAAAACTTTGTCAAAGGAAAGCACGAATTGTTCCCGATTCCGCAAACGGAGATTGACCTGGCGGGGGGAAATATTGCGCAGAATCAAGGATACTGATTCCTACGATTCAAGGTAAAAGGCCTGACTCCCTTAGGGGCGATAAAAAAATAAATGTTCATTTTGCCAAAGGATTAGATAAGAAAACGGTTCATTTAAAGTGTCTTATCTAATCCTTTGGCTCAAAAAAAATGAACATTTATTTTTGCCCCACTACTTAGAGGAGCCAGGCCTTTTGTTTATGCAGAAAAAGGTACTGAGTCTAAGAACTGTGGGTCTGGTATGCCATATTGAATGATTTGTGGCGTCTGATTGGGGTTGCGAGTCCTGACATCCTTTAGAATAGCCTGATAAAACGCCCTGTAATCGCCTACAAATTTACCCTTATTCCAGTTTTTCAACAATGCATAAGAAAATTCGCTATGTTGCAAATCTTTATTCTCTAGTGCTTTTTGGTTGCTTTTACATGCAGTAAGGGTAATCAAAGAGGCCTCCATTGGCTTCGTCCGCGCACCCCGGGTATTTTTCATCAATTGATCATAGAAGGACTGATTGTTGATATAAGTTTGCATCTTTTTTTCCATTGAGAACAATTCTACCTGACTATTTTCCAGGGAGGCAGATTCGTCTTCTCTACCAATGGTGCCACTATTGCAAGAATCAGAGACAAGCAAGATTCGAACTCCTCTTCTAAATTGGCACCAGGCCGTCCACAATTCATCGTCGAGGAACAAGCCATCGTATAAGCACCAGGCTTCATCCAATTTATCAACTTCCAATCTTTCTTTATCCTGCTCTTGTTTGCCATGTCCAGCATAATACACCACCACTAAATCTCCGGGAAAGGCAGCATTTGCAAGCGAATTTAGTTTATTCTGCACATTGAGGCGGGTAGCCTGAGCTTGAAGCAAAATATGGGGAGTGTTGAATCCGCGCAGAGCGATAATTTCCCCATTTACTTTTTTTACCCCAGCTTCCGCATACCGCAAGGTGCCATACCAGCCCCCATAATGCTGAGCCTTAACTTCATTCAATCCAATAAGGAGTGCGTGCTTTTTTGCCATAATTATTGTTATTTATTTTATTATTCCTTTCAGTTCCGTAAACGGCACAAAAATCTTTAACTCTCCCGCAGCATAAGACCCAATTTCATAAGGCACATAGTTAAAGCAGATGCCTTTTCCCGTGAGGAAAAAATTGCCATTGGGTTCAACTTTGTCTACAAAAAGTATTTCACTCAAGTCTTGAGTGTTGAATTTTTTCTTGGCGCTTTCGGTCAGGGCTTTGGTGAGTACCGTTTCATAGCCAGGTTTAAATACGTCTTCCAAACTGATTTTTTTCTTTTTGACCAAATCAAAACTTGCACAGGCGGAGCCGTAATTGCCATGGGCTCCCCCCGCGTAGCTGTAGTCCATTACCGCGATACTGAGTAGATTATCCTGATTAAAAAGGACTTCCATCGTTTTATCCGCATCGTAATTCAGGTACAGGTCATCCTCTCCTTCTTCCAACATTCCAGCGATTTCTTCGTGGTAATCTTTAAAAAACTGTTGCTGTTCAGCATCAAATGCTTTTTGAGGAGTTTTGTACACCTGTGCCAGAGAATCACCAACCATTTCTTGTAAAAGTGCGTCTTTTAACCAGTTTTCACTAGGGATAAAATACTCATAGCCAAAGTGGCCTTTGGGTGAATCTTTGCGGTCTTTATCGGCTGCTTCAGTTTTTTCGAGGCGCTTTGCGGCGAATTGCTGGGTTCCTTCCGGGAAATTAAGACTGAGTTTAAAAGGGGATTTTTTTCCACTGGAACTGGTGTATTCTCCGCTGTAAACGCCTTTTTCGAGTTTGCCCTTGAAGCTCCCAAAGGGTTCGTCGCCAACGGAATGTTCCGTCAAAATCAGTTGCCCCTGCCCGGTGGAATCGGTGGATGAATAAAAGCCGATGGGCTCTTGTGTGTTTTCGTAGTGGTAATACCCATTGTACCAGGGATTGTCGTCGAAATCAAGGTCTTGAAGCAAGTTCATCCGAATCGGTTCATCACCAATGGTTCCTACAAAATGCAAATAAGCAAAGTCCTTGGAATCAGGCATTTGTTCTGTAGAATTGTCTCCCTTTGGGGTACAGGCAAAAGCTATTGAAGCTACAAACAAAGCAAAAAACAGTTTTTTCATAAATGCCTATTTAGGTGTTTAACAGTTATGCGACCAAAATAAAGGAATAATTGCCTTATTTTTCGGCTTAAAATGTTCAGCAGTTGAATACAAAAAGCCTTTAAGTAGGTTTTTCAACTAAAACAATGCACAATGAGACAAAGAATCACAAGCTTTATGTTGCTCTTGAGTTTGATCATGCTCAATGCATGTTTCAACTTGGCCTCTAAAGAAGAAGAAAGATTTGAAGAGCAACAGGCCATTATTGAAAAGTACCTGAGCGATAAGGGCCTCACCGCTCAAAAAGATCCTTCCGGGATGTACTACATCAATACCCTGGAAGGAACGGGCAAATCCATTCGTTTCGACTCCACGGATTTGGTAACCTTCAATTACCGGGGCTACCTGATTGATGGCACCGAGTTTGACAAATCTGAAGCAGGCAAACCGATTACGGCTTCCTTACGGGGCCTCATTCCGGGCTTTCAGGTAGGTATTGCCAAAATGAAAAAGGGAGGTAAAGCGACCTTTATCATCCCTTCGGATTTGGCCTACGGCTCCAATCCACCGCAGGGTATTCCTTCCAACGCGATCGTTATCTTCGACGTGGAGTTGGTGGGCTTCGGCACGCAAGCTGAAAACGATGACGAAATCATCCGCAAGTACATTGCCGACAATAACTTGATTGCCGAGAAGCACTCTTCGGGCATGTACTACATCATCAATGAGCCGGGCACTGGAGACAACCCAATCTCAAGTTCCGTGGTGACCGTCAAGTACAAAGGCTATTTTACCGACAAAAAGGTATTTGATGAGACCAAAACGGACGCAGTGGCCCAGTTTCCGTTGAGTAACCTAATCGAAGGTTGGAAAATTGGCGTGCCACTGTTGAAAAAAGGGGGCAAGGGGACTTTTCTTTTCCCGTCCAGGTTGGGTTATGGCGCCAATGGTAGCGCTGGTGGGGTGCCTGGAAATACGGTGATCCTTTTTGATATTGAGTTGGTGAGTTTTTAAAATAGAAGCACCATAAGTAGTGGGGCAAAAATAAATGTTCATTTTTCTTGAGCCAAAGGATCAGATAAGACACTTAAAATGAACCGTTTACTTATCTGATCCTTTGGCAAAATAAACACTTATTTTTTATCGCCCACAAGGGCTTAAAATTTCGCCATCTTCAAGGTTGTAAGGTGGCGAAATTTTATTTTTTGCGACATCCTTCTTTATTGCTTTCCAAATAAATTCAAGCTATTTTTTATAAAAGTTGTTACAGCTGAAGTGATTTAAATACTCCTTCAAGAGTCTCAATCTACCCATTATCAGCATTCAAAATCAATCCAAGCATCCATTTATTTCCCCAATCCGTCGAATTCCTACTGTCAGAAATTTGTAAAAATCCTCCTTCTTTCCTATCATTGTGTAACTTTTACACAAAGGGTTCTACATTTTAAAATCTACATCATGCACCCAATTTTTCAGTCCCTCCTGCAACGGACCACTGTATTGCTTACACTATTGCTGTTTGGAGGATTCATTCAGGCGCAAACACCACGGATTCTGGTGTTTAGCAAAACGACGGTTTTCCGTCATACTTCCATCGATCCGGGCAAACCAGCCTTGATTACAATGGGCCAAGCCCAGGGTTTTGCGGTGGATACCACCGAAGACGCCAGCAAATTCAACGAAACCAACCTGAAGCGCTACGCTGCGGTGGTGTTCCTCTGCACCACTGGTGACGTACTCAACGCTCTGCAACAAAACGCCTTTGAACGGTTCATCCAGGCGGGTGGCGGCTATGTGGGCATCCACTCCGCTACCGATACCGAATACGACTGGCCCTGGTATGGCAAACTGGCCGGAGGTTACTTCACCAGCCATCCCAGCACGCCGAGCAACGTACAAAAGGGGATTTTCCACATCGAGGACAAAACGCATCCAAGTACCAACTTCCTGCCCGATCCATGGGAGCGTACCGATGAATTTTACGATTTCCGCGACATCAATCCGAATGTAAAAGTATTGGTGAGCATTGATGAAAAATCGTACTTCGGTGCCAAAATGGGTGTGCCGAAACACCCCATGAGCTGGTACCACGATTACGATGGTGGTCGTGCTTTTTACACCGCGATGGGCCATACCAACGAGAGTTTTTCGGAAGACCTTTTCCTGCGCCACCTCGCTGCGGGTTTAAAATACGCCATTGGCAACAAACCACTGGATTATTCCAAAGCACGCAGCAAAGCGATGCCGGAAGAAAACCGCTTCACCAAAGTGGTTTTGGAAGACAAACTGGAAGAACCGGTTGAATTGACCATGCTCGACAACAATCGCGTGCTGTACATCCAACGCCGGGGTGCAGTGAAAATCTTCGACCCAAAAGTTGGCAAATCCAAAACGATTGCGACCATTCCGGTGAGTACCAAATACCTTCCAGATGCCAAAGGCAATCAGGCGGAAGCTGAAGATGGGCTCCTAGGCATGGCCAAAGACCCCAACTTTGCCCAAAACAACTGGATCTATTTGTACTATTCTCCCCCTGGAACTGATGCCAAAAACATCCTCACCCGCTATGAATTGCGCGGTGAAGAACTGGTTTTAGACTCCAAAAAAGTACTGCTTGAAATCCCGGTTCAGCGTGACCAATGCTGCCACACGGGCGGCTCGATCGCCTTTGACGCCAAGGGCAACCTGTTCTTGTCTACGGGCGACAATACCAATCCTCACGGATCTGATGGCATGAACCCGATCGATGAACGTCCCGGACGTGCACCTTGGGATGCCCAGAAATCTTCGGGTAACACCAACGACCTCCGTGGCAAAATCATCCGCATCAAGCCTCAGCCCGATGGCACTTATACCATTCCTGAAGGCAACTTGTTCCCTCCAGGAACCGCCAAAACCCGCCCGGAAATTTACACCATGGGCCACCGCAACCCTTACCGCATTTCCGTTGACCAAAAAACCGGATATGTGTATTGGGGTGATGTAGGCCCGGATGGCAACAACCCGATGCCCAGTCGTGGGCCACAAGGTTTTGACGAAGTAGGTCAGGCGCGCAAAGCGGGCAACTTCGGTTGGCCTTATTTTATCGGAGACAACAAGCCTTATACCTACTACGATTTTGAGGCCAAAAAATCGGGTGCTGTGTACGACGTCAATGCACCGATCAACAATTCGCCGAACAATACCGGATTGAATACCTTGCCTCCTGCTCAAAAAGCATTTGTGTGGTATCCATACGCTGAGTCCAAAGACTTCCCACTGGTAGGTACAGGTGGCCGCAACGCCATGGCAGGGCCGGTATACTATAAGGATGATTTCAAAACTGCCAAGCGGGCTTTCCCCGATTATTACGACGGCAAATTCCTGGAATACGAGTGGATGCGCGGCTGGATCATGGCCGTGACCATGGATGCCGAAGGCAACTTTGTGTCGATGGAGCGCTTTATGCCCAGCCACAAGTTTAGCAACCCGATCGACATGGAGTTCAACTCCGATGGCGACTTGTACATGCTGGAATACGGCAGTGGCTGGTTTCAGGGCAACGACGACGCTCGCCTGATCCGCATCGAATACAATGGAGGCAACCGCAAACCAGTGATCGAAGTAGCTGCTGACAAACCTGCCGGAGCAAGACCACTCAGCGTGCAATTGTCTTCGGCAGGTACCAAGGATTACGACAGCGACCCGCTGACCTACGAATGGGTGATTGCACCCAAAACAGGTGCGGCCAAACCTTTGACCTTTACCGTTCCCAATCCTAAACTGACCCTGAGCACAGCCGGGGTGTACAACGCAACTTTGACGGTAAAAGACGGTAAAGGTGAAAGTGCTACCCGCTCCTTGGAGCTGATCGTGGGCAACGAGCCACCAAAACTCGATTTCACTTTGACCAAAGGGAACAAGACCTTCTTTTTCCCCAATAAAGACATTGCCTACAAAGTAGCTGTAACCGATAAAGAAGACGGCACTATTGCCAATGGCAAAATTGATCCAGCAGAGGTAGCAGTCAACATCGATTACCTACCCGAAGGTTATGACAAGATCGCCATTGCCCAGGGGCACCGCAGCGCGGATCAATCCACCCGTTTTGCCCGGGCTACCAAACTCATTGACGGAACCGACTGCAAGGGTTGCCACAAATCGGCTGACAAGTCGATCGGGCCAAGCTTCCGCGATATTGCCCTGCGTTACCGTGGTCAGGCTGATGCTGTTGCCACTCTGGCTGGTCGGGTCATCAATGGCAGCAGCGGTGTGTGGGGACAAACGGCCATGGCCGCGCACCCTGCCCTGAGCAAAGACGATGCGGAAGTGATCGTGCGCTACATCATGCGTCATGAAGATGCTTCTGCAGTAGAATTGACTTTGCCAGCAGAAGGTACTTTCAATACGACTGTTCCTTCCCGTGGCGACAAAGGCATCGGCGTATACCTGCTCCGCGCAGCCTACAAAGACCGTGGTGTAAAAGGTATCCCAGCCCTGAGCTCCGAGCAAACCTACGTACTCCGCAACTCGAACGTGGACATGGCTGAAATCGACTACCTGAAGGACATCAACAAGATGAAATTCGGCGGCAATCATTTGGCCATTGCAAGTGGTAGCGGTAGCTACATTGGTTACAAACAAATTGACCTGACGGGGGTAGCAGAAATTGGGTTCCGCCTTTCGGCGCCTGCCCAAATGAATGCTGCAGGAGGCATTGTGGAAATCCGTTTGGATAGTCCTACCGGAACATTAATCGGTAGTTCGAACAAAATTGAACAGAGTGCTCCAAGCGCTGGTTTTGCCCCTCCGCCACCCACACTGGTTGTCATCAAACCAACTACGGGCGTACACGACATTTATTACGTGGCCAAAAACGATCAAGCAGAAGCTGGTCGAGGGCTATTTGTGATCACGGGCTTGATGTACAATGCGGATGTAACGCCAAGTACTGGGGCCAGTAGCGGTGCCGCACCAGCAGCACCAGCCGCTGGGAAATTCGAGCAATACGCCGGAAAATACAAAATGACGGGTTTACCTTTTGAGAGCATCGAAATCAGTGTAAAAGAGGGTAAACTAATGGTTATGGCAGGAACACAAGGCGGGGAATTGACCCCACTGGCCGCCCCTGATAAGTTTGACGCTGGTGGCCAGGCTACTTTTGAATTTGTACGCGATGGCCAAGGGAAAGTGATTTCCATCAAACTTGGTGCAATGGGTTCAAGTTTTGAAGGGCAGAAGATGGTGCCGTAAAGAAAATTGTGCTAACACTTAATGATACGGGCTGGCTCATTTTCGATGGGCCAGCCTTTGTTTTTTGGGGGGCTTGATCTTTTTCGATTTTTGTTTGTTCTTTTTGCGGAAAGCAATTTATTCTTACAATTTATGCAACCTCTATTGACTCCCTACACCTTAGGGAACCTCGAATTAAAAAACCGCGTAGTGATGGCGCCGATGACGCGCAGCCGCACTCCCGATACCGTCCCCAACGCTTTGAATGTATTGTATTACAGCCAAAGAGCCAGTGCGGGATTGATTGTAGCCGAGTCCACTAACATCAACAACTATGGCATCGGCGGTCCCTTTACCCCTGGGATTTTTTCACCAGAACAAGCCGAAGGCTGGAAACAAGTAACCGCAGCCGTACACGAACGTGGCGGCAAAATTTTCCTGCAACTCTGGCACGCTGGCCGGGTAGCCCACCCCGACAACATTGGCGGCGAACAACCCGTGGCACCCTCGCCCATCAAGGCAGACGGCAAAGCTTTTACCGCCGCTGGGTTGAAGGAATATGTTACCCCTCGTGAGTTGAGCATTGCGGAAATTCGCACCATCATTGAAGAATACCGCCAAGCTGCGGTACACGCTAAACTGGCGGGTTTTGACGGGGTTGAGCTCCACGCCGCCTTTGGGTACCTGCCCAATCAATTCCTCAGCGATGCCGCCAATCAACGCCCCGATGAATACGGTGGCAGTGTCGAAAACCGTACCCGTTTTGTGCTGGAAGTATTGGATGCACTCTGCAGCGTATGGGACTCCCAACGGGTAGGCATTCGCATCGCCCCCAGCAATGTGTACAATAGTGTGTTGGATTCCAACCCACCCGCGCTCTACGGCTATTTGGTTGAAAAATTGAATGCACTCAATCTCGCTTACTTGTCGGTGATGGAAGCTTTTGTCAAGGAGCATCCCAACCCATACTTCATCTACGATGTATCCGGACATTTTCGGCCTTTGTACCGTGGGACTTTGATCACCAATGGCGGCATCAACCAGACCAGAGGGAATTTTCTGATTGAATCTGGACAAGCCGATTTGATTGCCTTTGGGCAATTGTTCATTGCCAATCCGGATTTGGTGTCGCGTTTCGCCAATGAAGTCGAGCTGGCAGTGCCAGATCGGAGCACATTTTATGGCGGAGATGAACGGGGGTATACCGACTATGGGGCGATAAAAAAATAAGTGCTCATTTTGCCCCACTACTATGCTTTTTTGTAGTGGATCAATTTTCGCCTTACTAGCTGTAAAAAGTCATTTCAGGCATCAGTTAAAAACTTAACTTTGACAATTAATTTTTTTTAAAATTGTATCATTGCCCTTTCTTCTTACTCTCCCTAGTTATTATCATGTTACCCTACACTCTTGAATAGCCAGATTGCAGCTAAAAAACGCATAATGAATCAAAGAACAGCGCATACTTTCCACATCCCGGTAATGGGACTTTCTTATACGATTGACTCCCCGATCAAGGTAGCTCGATTTGGCATTTCATCCGTAGTTTCAATCATGGAAGATCACCTGACTGAAACGATGCGCATGTATTATTGTCGCGACACCGGTAGGCATTATGAGCCCATTGCCGACAAAGCTCCAGACTACCGCGCTAAAAGAATTACGGCTTATTTGAACCTGATGAACACCATTGTTGCCGAACAAATGCAAAAAATGCGAACAGAAGCATTTGTGGAAGGCAATGAAATAGTGCAATACTTTGAAATGCTTCCTGACGATAGCTCCTTAAAAAAAAGCTATCTGGACATGCTGCAATGCACCGATGAGGAGGAGCGTCTGGCGATCCAGAACTACCTGAGAACCCAATTGGTAGCAGGAAGTATTCTGGTCAATATCATGACCAAGGTTGATGGCGACAAGTGGGACAAACAAGGAAACATCATCCCCAATGGATCAGATGCAGTGACCGCCTTGCGTGGCTACATCGAAAGCGATCTTGATGATTCTTCGATTGTTTTTTCGGCAGGGATGAATCCCCGGCTATACACCTACCTGGAACAGGTTGATGCTTTTGATCCAGATGAGAACTTGCAGTTCCGCAAAAAAATAGTGATCAAAGTGAGTGATTACCGCTCAGCTTTGATTCAAGGCAAGTTTTTGGCCAAAAAAGGGATTTGGGTGAGTGAATTCAGAATTGAATCGGGACTGAACTGCGGAGGGCATGCTTTTGCCAGCGATGGTTTTTTACTGGGGCCAATCCTGGAAGAATTCAAATCAAAACGGCAAGAACTGACCGATGGCATCTTTGAGCTTTACAAAACCGCCATCAATCAAAAACTGGGCAGGGAACTCAGTCAAAGTCCTGCAGTAGACATTACGGTGCAGGGCGGAATAGGCACCTTTCGTGAAGATACTTTTTTACGCACCTATTACGACGTGGCCAGCACGGGTTGGGGAACTCCATTTTTGTTGGTTCCTGAAGCAACAACCGTGGATGAACACACGCTCAACTTGCTGATCAAGGCCAAGGAGCAAGATTTGGTTTTGAGCAATAGTTCCCCCTTGGGCGTGCGGTTTCATTATTTGCGGGGAACCACGGCCGACATCGAGAAACAAACCCGGATCGTCAATGGCAAACCAGGAAGCCCTTGTCCCGAAAAATTGTTGAGGTTTAATACTGAATTCACCAAAGAACCCATTTGTACGGCATCGCGCAAATACCAGAATTTAAAACTGAAGCAGTTAAAAACCATGGAGTTGCCCGAAGCTGAATTCGAGAAGCAACAAACAGTAGTCCTGGAAAAAGAATGTTTGTGCATCGGACTGAGCAATTCGGCTGCACTAGCGCACGGGGTTACGTTTCTGGAAAAATACCAGGCGGTGAACATCTGCCCCGGCCCCAACATCGTAAATTTTTCGGCAGTGGTGTCCTTAAAAACCATGGTGGACCACATCTATGGTCGAGTTGATTTGGTCAACAATCCAAGCCGCCCCCATATGTTTATGGCAGAAATGAAATTGTACATCAACTACCTAAAGGAACAATTGATCAGTAAATACGCTGAACTAGAGGATAGAAAAGTTAGAAACTACTTCCGATCCTTTATTGGCAATTTGTCAGACGCAATCGCTTATTACCAAAATCTGCCCGAGTGTGCGGTCGTAAACCGGCCATGTTTCGATGCGGAATTGGCAAAGGCGGAAGTGGCAGTGGCGGGAATTAAGGAAACTTATTCGTTTGATTGAGTCAAAGCAGGATAAACAGGAGGTGATGGTTTTTTAACAAATTATTAGCATTTTCCTAGGCCGCAATTGTATTGCTAAGTTCGTCTTGAAGGAAAGTAATTTTGCTTTACACCTTTCAAGCTCAGACCTATGATTCCCTTATCAACACTGTACCGAAGAGATGGATACAAAGCTCCGCCCTGGCGCATTGGCTCCCTTTTGCTTATTTATTTTTGCTTGTCCACACAGTTGGTGGCACAAGTGCAGCGTGGACAATTTCACCTGGGGGGGCAGTTCTCCTTTGAAAACAACTTTTACGAGGGCGGAAAAAGTTTTTCAAGCACCATTCAGCCCGAGATAGGGTTGATGCTCTCCAAAAAGTGGAGCATTGGTGTGAGTGCTCCTTTTAACATTCAAGCTTCAACCCAAAATCGACCCTATTATCGACTTGGTGTCGGGCCTTTTGTCCGAAGGTATTTTGATCTTAAATCCGGCTTTTATGCCATTCTGCACTTACAAGCCGAGACACAATTTAACCTTGGGCGCCAAACGGTTCGATCCACACAGTGGGAAGTTCAAGCGACTCCGTCCATTGGTTACTTTTTCAGCCCACGTTTCGCGTTGGAAGCGGGGTTTGGTGGATTTACCTATGTATCCAACCGTTCTCGCAGCAGCGTCCAGGATTCAAAAACCAGCTTTAACCAGTTCCGCATTCAATCTACGCCCGTAGTTGGTTTGCGCTACTATTTCCCCCATTCTTCTCAAGAATAAATCACCCAACAAACAGTAACCCGATATGAAAACCTACCATATCAATCTGCTTTTATTTTTAATCGTAATTCTCCCTGTTTCGTTGACGGCTCAACTCAATCAAGGGCAGACTTTTATCAATGGCAGTTTTTCGGTAAACAACTACAACTCCCGTGTAAATGATTCAGACAAGACCAACAGCAGCAACGACTTTGGTGTATATTTCCGTGGCGGGTATTTGCTTAAGGACCACCTAGCGCTAACCCTGGGACTCAGTATAGGGCAGAGTAAAAATACAGGTTACAATGAGATTTACACCCAGGCTGAAATCAGACCAGATGGGCAAGCTTTGTACACCCGACAAGAAGCTGACACTAAAAACACGTACAACAACTTTGGTTTGTCATTGGGGCTCAATCGTTTTGTTTCTTTAAAAGAAAGGTTGTACTTGGTCTTAGATGGAAACTTTGCGGCTAGCTTTCGATCTGGCAATAATTCACAACAAATTCCCGGGCAAAACGAACAAGTTAGTGAATGGAAACAAAACGATGTTGCACTCAACTTTAGCCCAGGGCTGATTTATTTCTTGAGCCCTCGTTTTGGCTTAAGCGGAACCTTTGGAGGCTTTTATTTGCGGTTTCAACCCAAATCTGATCAAAATTACGCATCTACTCTTTCGGGAGGGTTTTCTACAAGCGGGGTATTGGGTATTGGCTTGAATTACTTTTTCAAATAAGTTTACCAGGTCCAAAGCCAATCCGTTTCCAAGGTTAAATCCAGCTGCTGTGCGTACAAGGTTTCACCTTTTTTATACACCTTGCTGTTTTGGTAGCTGCCTTCCTGGCTATCCCAATAGGTATGGACTTTTTGTTTGTTCAAATCGACGACCCAATATTCGGATACCCCTACGGCAGCATAAAGGTTTCGTTTCACCTTGTTGTCGTAGTTAAACGTGGTATCAGACACTTCGATCAGGAGGAATAAATCTGGACTACGAAGCATCGCATTGACATAGTAGTCTGATCTAAACTTGGCCAAAGCAAGGTCTGGTTCAGGTTGAGTAAATTCACTCGCCATGAAAGCGCATTGGGGGAATACCAGTGCATTTTGGCCTACCTGTTCTACTAAAAAGTGAGTCAATTTGCTCACCATGGCGTTATGTCTTATTCCAATTGGGCTCATGTTGATGATTTCTCCGTTGATCAACTCCACCCCACGCTCAGGCAGTATTCCTGCTTCAGCCATCTTGTTGTACTCGCTTACGGTGAACAATCGCCGCTGTATCTGAACAGACATATTGAATGATTTTGGAACAAGATACAATTTTTTGAGGCTTGGAGTCAAGTGGTACATTTGTTTATCAGCACAAAAATGGGGAATGGGGTGAGCAATTGCAAGGCAGTTTTGTAAGGTTTTGACCAGGGCAAATTGAGCGGATTGACCTGGTAACGATACGATATGAAATAGACTAGATTTGAGGTGAGTTGATTATCAGGCCATTGATTCATTGCCTAATGGTTTTGAGTTAAGAGTTCCGAGTCACTCTAAAAAGCAAAAAAATCTCCCAATCACCAGATAATCAACTCTCCTCAAGTCTAATCATTTAACAACACACAATTAATTCTGCATCATATCTCCACCCTGCATGTTCGTCCGGTTGTTCTTCCGGTTGAACAAGGACATGTCCATTTTTCCAAAACGGTAGGAAAAATTCAGGCGAAGCAACTGCGGGTTCATGATGCGAGACGTTTCTTGCGAAAAGAAATCGGTCAAGGTATAGGAACCAAACTTGCGGGTTCCAAAGATGTCCGAAGCACTCAGGGTCAAAGTCCCTTGATTTTTCAAGATATCCTTGCGGATGGAAGCATCCAGGAACCAGTAATTTTTGGTGTAGCCCTGCGCCGTGTTTTGAGAAGGCGGACCACCACCCTGGAAAGGATCAGTGTTTGTCGCTGGAGTAAAGGAAGCCCGCGAGCGGTATTCCCCGTTGAATTGCAGCGCAAAACCTTTCGGCAATTTGATTTGCACAATTTCCTTCAAAAAGCCACTGGTGCGGTTCACCTTCAAGCCAGTTTCCACATTGCTGGCATCCACCGAAGCCTGGAAAATATTCAGGTTGGTCGTCAGATCCAGCCAGCCAAAGAAGCTGTTTTTTAGGGTAAATTCTGCCCCGGTAGCCGAAGCACTGTTGCTGTTGGCAAAACTGGTGATCACTACCTCTTTATTCAAAACTGCATTGAACTCGGTGAACTGGTAGGAAGCAATCAAATTGCTGGCCTGCTTGTAGTACACCGAGATGAGCAAGTTGTGGTTTTTGGCAAAGATGTTCTGGTACGACAATTCCAGGGAGTTGGTAAACTCTGGAAGCAAAGTTGGGCTACCCCGACGCAGGTTGAGTGAATCGGAGAAGTCAGTAAAAGGCATCGTCTGGAAAAAATTCGGGCGATTGACCCGGCGGGTATACGCCAACTGAATTTGATCCTGATCATTCAACTTCCGCGTCACAAACGCACTGGGAAACAAACTGATCGGGTAGGCAATGCTGAACGAAGAATCGCGGTCGGTCAAAGCACCCCGGTAAAGGCTGCTCTCGGCGCGCAGACCCACCTGGAAGCCCCAGTTTTTGCTCTGCTTGCCGAGTTGCAAATAGCCAGCATACACGTCATCGTCGAACTTGAAGTGGTCGGACAACTGTGGAACTGCCCGCCAAGCATTGAGGTCCACATCAAACACCGAGTTCATGTTGTCGTTGCGGTTGTTGCGCATCACGGCTTTCAGGCCACCTTCGAGTTTGAAGTCTTTTTTGAGCGGGTTTACAAAGTCGGTTTGGATGGTCATGAAGCTACCCTGCCCCAGGCTTTCCTGCATTTCCCGGCTGCTAAAGCCCGAATCGTATTGGGTCAGATAAGCACTGCCACCTTCAAAACGCACCTGGTTGAAGTTGAAATCCGCCGTCCATTCTGCGCCTTTTTTGGGGAAGAGGTGTTTGAACTGGGTGGTCACCCCAAAGTTGCGGAAGCTGCGGTCTTGCTCCGAGCTGCGTACATACTCGCTGGTTACGGTATTGCCGGGGTACAAAAAGTCGGTGGTATTGGTGATGGCGTCATTGGGACTGAATTTCCCACGCACATAACTGCCACTAAAAGTCAGGGTATTGCGGTTGTCCAGCAAGAGGTCTACTCCGGCCCGACCATTGGCGAATATGCCTTTCATCTGGCCTTCAGAAACTTGGGTCAGATTCGAGGCAGGCTCGCCAAAAAAGTTCTCGCGCAGCGTTTCTCCTTCAATTTTGCCCCGGTTGCGCATGGCCATGAGGGAACCAAAAACGTTCACTTTACTGCCCCGGGCATTGATGTCGCCACCAAAGTTGACCCCACCCCGGGTGTCGGTTCCGGCACGCACGCTGCCGTTGTAGCCCAAGCGTTTTTCTTTTTTCAAAACAATGTTCACAATCCCGGCGGTACCACCACCTGCGTCGAATTTGGAGGAAGGGTTGGTGATCACCTCTACACTTTCAATCGCGTCGGCAGCGATTTGGTTCAAAGCGAGCGTTGTGGGGCGGCCATCCACAAAAATTTGGGGCGAGCCGTTGCGCAAACTCACATTTCCATCCAAATCAACGGAAAGGGAAGGTACGTTTTTGAGCGCGTCTTGCGCCGTTCCACCCGCAGTAGTCAAGTCTTTATCGATGCGGTAGGCCTTGCGATCGAGCGCCAGGGTAGCCACCGAAGCTTTATCGGTGATGGTGACTTCGCTCAAGGTTTTGGCTTCCGTTTTTAGTTTGATGTTGCCCAGGTCTTTTTCGCTGGCACCAGCGGCACCCATACCTGGGAATCCACCACCAGGAGCTCCCCCTCCGGGCATGCCAGTAGGGGCTCCAGCAGCGGGCGCTTTAGGGGCAGACATACCGAAGTTGAAACTTTGTTTGGTTTCGGCGAAGCCTAGAAAATTGATGACCAATTCGAAGTCACCAACCATGGGCAGTTTTTCAATGTTGAAATCGCCGTTTTCTTCAGTCAATTGGCCAGCCCACATGGTATCCTTGAGCGCACGAGTAGCCGGGTTAAATGTTTTGCCCAATACTTGTACGGTAGCATAACCGACGCCTTTGCCAGCTTCGTCTACTACTTTACCGTAAACGCGGGCAATGTTCATTTTGGAAGGATCGAAACCTTTGCCAGCAGTGGGCGGGCCACCAGCGGGCAATTGTGCACTGAGTCGGGTGATCAGCGCTAAAAAGAGAACAGTGAGGGTGATTAATTTGTGCATGATGCTGAAATTTTGTGTCGGCATTGCCGTGTCGGTTTATTTTTAAATCCGCTACAAAAATGCTACTTTCATTGCTACTAAAAAGGGAGTCTCGATGAGCAGGAAGAATGTATCGGTGAACCGCCGGGTAGCCTATTTTTTCACCTCGTTTTTTTCTCGACCTTTGTCCCAGATATGAAAACATCCTACGCCATCATCATTCAGGCTGCCGTGTGGATCACGATTTGGGCAGTCTTTTCTTTCACTGGCAATAATGAGGACAAGTTGCCAGGTTTTTACTTGTTGAACACCTTAAGGGTTTTTGGCTTTGTCTTGCTTTTTAATGTGTTCCACCGCCTGATATTGCCTATTTTTTTTGCAGGAAAAAAGATGCTCTTTACCCTTGCGGTGCTGCTTGTACTGGCGGGCAACGTAACCTATTCGGTAGTTATTGACCTCAATTTCGGCATCCCCGCAAAAATCTCTGCTGAAGCCCAAAAAAAAGGGCAACAACCGAGATTGTCCATGAAGTATCTGATCATTCCTCCGATTTTTCTGGGTTTGATGCTTTTTGGCGCAGCAGCTTCCGTAGGCGGGCTGTCGGCCTTTGAAAAGAAGAAAAAAAGTGAGGAAGAAGCCAATCGCCGCCGCCTGGAAGCGGAAATTGCTCTGCTAAAATCCCAAATCAATCCGCATTTTTTGGTCAATACCCTCAATAATCTCTACGTCCTTTCGCTAACTGAACCAGAAAAGACCCCGGACGGCTTGCTGAAGCTTTCGGAAATGGTCAACTACATTTTACACGAATGCGCCAAACCCAAAGTCCCACTCGCCCTGGATATTGAATTCATTAAAAACTACATCGCATTACAACGCCTGCGACTGCCACCAAATGCTCATTTGCAGGTGGATCTGCCTGGTGCTGTGCCGCCTGAAATCGAAATTGAACCCATGATTTTGATTCCTTTTATTGAAAATGCGTTCAAACATGGCTTGACTACCAAGCAAGAATGTGAATTACAGGTGGTGCTGCACTTGCAAGGTAAAAACCTGACGCTGGAGGTCAAAAACCCTGTTTTGCCCCCCAAATTAGCGTACAGCGGCAATCCTTCTGGAATCGGACTGGCCAACACCCAGCAGCGACTGGAACATTCTTATCCAAATCGCTATCATTTGCAGATCGAAAACGACGACCAAACCCACGTAGTTAAACTGGAACTAAACCTCGCGCCATGACCTTCATCGCCCTCGACGACGAACCCCTGGCGCTGGTACTCATTGAAAAATACGCCCGGGATGTACCGGAGTGGAAACTGCTCACCACTTTCACCGACGCGGCCGCAGCGGGCGAATATCTACAAAACAACACGGTCGACCTACTTTTGACCGACATCAACATGCCCGACATCAGTGGGCTGCAATTTGTGCAAGCGCTGCCAGATGAACGGCCCATGATCATCTTTGTGACCGCATACAAGGAATTCGCCCACGAGGGTTTCAACCTAGATGTGGTGGATTATCTGGTCAAACCCGTTGCGCCAGAACGGTTCAAAAAAGCCTTACAGAAAGCGGCTGATCTCTTGGAATTGCGACGTAAAGCTGAGGCCGCTAGCGCCTCCTCTCCTACTCCTCTGGAGGATCACATTTTTGTGTTTTCGGAGTACCAAAAGGTTAAAATTTTGCTCAAAGACGTGTTGTACCTGGAGAGTATGGGGGATTATGTGAAGATTTATTTGGAATCACAGCCCAGGCCAATTTTGACTTTGGAGCGTTTGAAAAATTTGGCGGAGCGGCTGCATGGGCAGGGTTTTAGAAGGATTCATCGCTCGGTAGTGGTGAATGTGGAGAAGCTCGAAGTGGTGCAAAAATCGCGGGTCAAAGTGGGCGGAACTTGGCTGGCGGTTGGGGAGACGTATTTGGGGGAATTGGAGTGAAACCTCGCCACTCATGCACTCGGAACTCGTCATTCTCCCTTTCACTTCTAAACTCGTAAGTCATGTACTCTGAACTCGTCACTCAGATAAAGTTTTTTTTGAGTGCCGAGTTCAGAGTACATGACTTACGAGTTTAGAAGTGAGGGAAGAGTTCAGAGTACATGACTTACGAGTTTAGAAGTGAAGGACGAATTTTGAAGTCGTTTACGCAAAAATGCCGCCTCTTAACCCGACAATCAAGCCATTTTCTACCCGTTCTGACCAGGGCAAATTCAGGTTATTGGGCATTTTTTACGCTATTTGACCTTTTTTCTACGCGTAGAGATTACCAAAAGTTACTATATTTCCCACTACAATGAGTGTCCCAATTATGTAGTAAATAAAATATTCGTCAAGCTTAATCCCTTAGTTATGATAAAGGCAATCCTTGTTATCGTCGCTTGCATTTCTATTCTTCAAGTAGTACGCTTTGGTTGGAGCAGGCTGGCCTATAATTTTTTCTCACTTTTACTGATTTTTCTAATCTTTGGGCGGATTGCGTGCGAAAAGGTTCTGTGTCTCTGGTATTTACCGAAATATTTAATCTCACTCGTTTTTACAAAAATAAAATGCCCCGCCTGTGCTGGGTACGAACCCGATTGGAGTTTAAGAGGAGGTATTGATGAAGCTGGTTTGCACAATCCTTTCAAACGCATCCCGCAATGATCATTGGTAGGCTGCGATACCGGGGGCTTGTTCCACATAGTTATGGGGCGGAGTTTATCCGGGGGGTGGAGTTTTAGGAATAGTCAACTTTTCCCTTACGAGAAAGGTAGAGATTAACACTGGTACCAAAAAGCTTTTATTTTGTGAAAGCAAAAACTCAATTATAACAATTGAACGTACAGCATTGTTCCTATTATAAACACACCAACTATGAGCCAAGCTGCACGCAATGTCCTGGGCAATCCGCTCCAGCCATGTAGTCTCGATCCCCTGACGGGCTTTCACCGCGATGGCTGCTGCAACAGCGGCCCGGAAGACTCCGGTCGCCACCTCGTCTGCGCCACAATGACCTCAGCCTTTCTGGCTTATTCGCTTAGCCAGGGTAATGACCTCATTACGCCCCAGCCGCAGTGGCACTTTCCCGGGCTAAAAGCAGGCGACCGCTGGTGCCTCTGCGTGCTGCGCTGGAAGGAGGCTTACGAGGCTGGGGTTGCTCCACCCGTGGTGTTGGAGGCTACGCACGAATCCGCCCTGCGCCATGTGGCTTTGGCCGACTTACAAGCTATTTTGCAATAGTGCGACTGAATAAATTAAAACAAAAAATTGCCTTGACTTTGATTCAAAATTTTTCGTAAAAATGAAGATCAACCTAAAAGCGATCCTCTTCACATTTACCCTATCCATTCACACAAACCTCCCCGGCCAAAACCTCTCTTTTTTTGCTGGCCTCAATGGAACCGTCCTCCACGATTACCATTCCTTTGAGGGACATTACCGTTCTGATTATCAGTCAGGCTTGGGTTATAGCCTGGGCATTGGTCTTGACCGCATCAAGTGGTTTTGGAGGAATATTCCTTTCAACTTTAAATTCGAGCGCTATGGTGCTCAATTGTCTGCTGGCGATGGAGGCTTAGGTGGAGGCTACTCGGTAGATGCCCGGGTGGACAAATCGATCCTCACCTTGGGGATTTACCCCTTGAATTTTCGCATCAAACAAAATTTCAAATTGAGCATAGGTACGGAAATGGCCTACTTGTTGGCCGAGCAATTGCAGGGAAAATACGGCAGCTGGATAGGTGGACAAACACCTCGAGAGACTACTCTAGTGGAAAAATACCCCCATTACAGTCGCAAGACTTACCTGGGTTTGGGTGCAAACCTGAGTTACGACTGGTCCATCTCTCCATCACTGGTGGTTGCACCTTATTACACTTATTATTTTGGTTTGTCCAATGAATTCAGGGAGTTTCCGAACATTACGAAGGCAATGCGGCACACGGTTGGTTTGGCGTTGAGGAAGCGATGATTTCTCATATCAAAACTCGCAATTCTACCTTTACTTCAAAACTCGTAAGTCATGTATTCGGAACTCGGAACTCAAAAAAAATTAACTGAGTGACGAGTTCCGAATACATGACTTACGAGTTTTGAAGTGGAAGGACGAGCGGACGAATTTAGAATTATGAAGTACTTACAAACTCCCCCTCCGCACCAAATAAAACGGATTTTTCACCTTCTCCTTCCTCCCTTCCAACAACAACTGTGCCGCAGTCTTCCCCATCGCCTCAAAATCCGTCGTAATCACCGTAATGTCCAGCACCTCCTTCAGGGTCGTATCATTAAAAGAAATCAGCCCGATGTTTTGCCCCAATGTCAAGTCCGTTTGCCGGATTTTTTTGATCAATTCCGCCAGGTCGGTTTCTTCGATCACACAATACACCGCACCCGCCTGGATGGATTCCTCCGTGGCTGTTTCAATAATGCGGTAGGTCTTTTGGTAGTTGACGCAATAGTTGTGAAAGCCGCGGGCAATTTCGGTGGGATAGTTGCCGTCGCTGGGCATCACCAGTACCATTTCCTGGTATTTTTGCAGCAGTTCATTGGCGGAGAGCAGGGCATTAAAAATGTCGCGTTGGAAATCCTGGAAAACCGCGCTGTGCTTGGTCGGTAGGTTAGGATAATCTTTGTCCAAAAAAAACAATTCCTCGGCGGGGATAGTCTGCATCACCGCTTCAAGGTTCACCTTGTCCAGGTCGTGCACAAAGTGGGGCATCACCACGTAGTAGTTGTATTTGCCCAGGTTGCGCTCGATGATGTCGGCAAACAATTTGGCGTTGTAATGGTGTACCTGGAGGTCTACTTGTGCCCGTTCGCCCAGCTCTTGCAGGAAGGAGTAATAAATGAGTCGCTTGTAGGAGCTGAGTTTGTTAAAAATGAGCAGGATGCGCAGCTTGCCATCGTTTCCCCCCGATACGTAATAGCCCTTGCCTTGCACCGAGACAATGAATCCCCGTTCCCGTAGTTCGCGGTAGGCCTTTTCTACGGTATCCCGGGCCAAATCGTAGTGGGCACTCATCTCACTGATCGAAGGCAGTTGATCGTTTTTTTTCAACAATCCCCTTTCAATATCCGTGATGATGGACTCTACGATCTGCTTGTATTTGGGCGTTTTGGACTTGTGATTGAGATGGAGGTGGTACATGTTTTAGCTATCAGCTATGAGCAGTCAGCCATCAGCTATCAGCAGTCAGTTATCAGCCAGTTGGTGGGAAACGAACAAATTCGGATACAGCACCACCTGGCTCATAGCTCATTGCTGATAGCTGACTGCTTATCGTGTAAACGCCATCGCCACACCCCCGTCCACGTTCAACATATTCCCGGTGGATTTGGAGAGGCTGCCATCTACAAAAACGAGGACAGCTTTGGCAATGTCTTCTGGTAAAATTTCTTCGTTGAGCAGGGTGCGCGCTGCGTACATTTTGGGCAGGTCTTCGACAGCGATGCCGTAGGCTTTGGCGCGGCCTTCCGCCCAGTCGCCTTCCCAAATTTTGCTGCCGCGCAGTACTGCATCAGGGTTTATGGAATTCACCCGGATTTTGTCTTTACCCAATTCAGCGGCCAACAAGCGACTCATGTGCAACTGAGCTGCTTTGGCAGAACCATAAGCCACGTTGTTCGGTCCGGCGAAGAGGCCATTTTTGCTAGCAATGTTCACAATGTCGCCATCCAGGCCTTGGGCGCGCATGATGGCTACTGCCTGTTGGCTCACCAGGAATTGCCCCTTGACCAGTACATCTTGCAGGATGTCCCAATCCTTGATTTCGGTGCTTTCCAGCGGTTTGGAGATCGACAAGCCAGCACAGTTCACAATGATGTCTACCCCACCGAAGGCCAGGATGGTCTTTTGCAACGAATCGGCAATGGCGTCCGGTTTAGTCACATCGATGGCTACAGCCACGGCCGCATCTTTACCGTATTTTTTCTTGAGTTCAGTCTCTGTTTCTTCCAGCCGATCGCGGTCAGCAACCACGGCCACTACCCCTTGCTGGATGAGGATTTCGGCAATGGCTTTGCCGATACCGCCAGTACCACCGGTGATGTAGGCAATTTTGGCCGAAAGCGCCTTGGGCTTGGGCATCCGCTGGAGTTTGGCTTCTTCGAGCAACCAGTATTCGATGTTGAAAGCTTCCTGTTCGGCCAGCCCCACGTATTTGGATACCGCTTCGGCACCCTTCATCACATTGATGGCGTTGGTATAAAACTCGGCGGCTACCCGGGCAGTTTGTTTGTCTTTGGCAAAAGTGAACAGGCCTACGCCGGGGTACAAAATCACCACCGGATTGGGGTCGCGCATGGCGGGGCTATTCGGGTGCTTGCAGCGCTCGTAGTAGGCAGCATAATCGGCGCGGTAGGCTTCAAATTGCTGGAGGATGTGCGCTTTCAAATCTGTGGTCTCAGCTGGAACATCCAGTACCAGCGGGCGGATTTTGGTGCGCAAAAAGTGATCGGGGCAACTGGTGCCCAGCGGAGCCAACACCGCCAAATCATTGGAATTGATGAACTCCAACACCCGTGGGTCATCGGTAAAATGGCCCACCATGCGGCGATAGCTGGAAGCCAGCCCGCGCAGGGTTGGCATCACCGCAGCGGCTTTTTCGGCGCGATCAGCTGGAGCGTAAGCCTCCCGCATGGCACCACCAAATACTGGGCGATTTTTGCCGTAATTTTTTTCCAAATACAAGGAAGCAGCTTCGATCACTTCCAGGGTATTGATGTAAGACTCATAGGCGGTGTCACCCCAGGTAAACAAACCATGTCCACCCAAGATCAACCCGCGCAAGTTTGGATTGGCTTTGATTGCTGCTTCCAGTTGCAGACCGAGGTCAAAACCGGGGCGCTGCCAGGGAATCCAGGTCATGGTATCGCCCCAGATTTCGTGCATGATGGCTTCTCCGTCTTTGCTAGCCGCCAGGGCGATCAGGGCATCGGGGTGCAGGTGGTCGATGTGTTTGTAGGGCAAAAGTCCGTGTAAAGGTGTATCGATGGAAGGGGTAGCACATTTTGGATCAAAAAGGCAATAGTTGAACAAGTCCACCATTTCATCTTCAAACTCCAGGCCCCGGTAGCGGCGCTTGAGGGTATGCAACTTGTCGACGTAGAGGTTGGCGCAGCCAGCTTTGGTCAAGGTACCAATGTCGCCGCCCGAACCTTTGACCCACATCACTTCAACTTTTTCGCCGGTGAGGGGATCGGTTTCGTCAATTTTGACTGAAGTGTTTCCACCCGCATAATTGGTGAGGCGCAGGTCGGCTCCCAGCAGGTTGGAGCGGTAAATGAACAGGTCGACCTCATTTCCGGCTAAGGATGCAGCGTGTGCTTCGTCCCAGAGGTAGCTTACGTGTTTGAATGTAGTGGTGGACATCTCTTGCTTTTGTTTGTAATGAGCTTTGTACGACAAAGGTAAACAAAAGGGCAATAGTGGCCTTCCTGAACTCTCCTGTGAAAGAGTAAATGCGTTCGCATCAATGCTAAGGTGTGTCTTTGGTGTCTAAGGTTTCTTAGGTGGTGAAAATATTGCTCCGCAAGGGGCTTCTTTCACCACCTAAGAAACCTAAGACACTGAAGACACACCTAAGAAATGCAATCAATTCAAGCCACTCGAAATTTTCGGGATTTGCTGCACAAACTCCGAAGGGTTCATCCCAAACTGCTTTTTAAAACACTCCCGGAAGTACTTCAAGTCCTGGAAGCCGACTTTATACGTCGTTTCCGCCACCGAATAGCCTTTCTCCAGCAATTGTGCTGCACGTTTGACCCGGATGGTGCGGATAAAATGATTGGGTGATTCGCCCGTGATCGCTTTGATTTTGCGGTAGAGTTGCATGCGGCTTACTAGCAATTCGTGGCTCATTTGCTCTACGGAGTAATCGGGGTTTTCGATGTGTTTTTCCACCAGCGCGATGCATTTTTCCAAAAACTGTTTGTCGAGGTGGTTGATGCTGAGTTCCGCGGGTGAGATATCCACTTCGTGTTTGCGGGCAAACTCCTGGTCAAAATGCCGCTGGATGCGTTCCCGGTTGTTGAGCAGGTTGCGGATCCGCGCCTGCATGAGGTCAATGCTGAAAGGTTTGCTGATGTAGTCATCCGCGCCGGTGTCGTAACCTTCCACCTGATACATTTGGGAGGAACGTGCGGACAACAAAATCACCGGAATGTGCGCCGTCGCTTCCTCCTGCTTTACCTTGCGGCACAATTCGAACCCGTCCATTTCCGGCATGATCACATCCGAAATGATGATATCGGGAATGTATTTGCGGGTTTTTTCCAGCCCCTCTTGCCCATTTTCCGCCTCAATCACTTCGTAATCGGGGTGCAGGCTTCGGCGGATGTAGGTACGGATGTCGGCATTGTCTTCCACCACCAACACCAGTGGCTTGTCGGAATGAATGGTTTCTTCCTGCGCAGTCTCTAGCAGTACTCCATTTTCATCATAAGGATAATGGCCGGAATCCTCGGGATCGCGGTAATTGAATTTGATGACTTCTGGCGGGAAATGGTCCTTGCCCAACGGCAGTTTCACCACAAATACCGAGCCTCGGTGGATCATACTGTAGGCCTCAATGTTTCCTTTATGCAATTCAACAATACTTTTCGCCAGCGCCAAACCGATCCCGGTGCCTTGTCGACGGCTGCCGTGTTGGCTCGAACGCGCCCGATAGAATTGTTCAAAAATATGGGGCAGTTCTTCTGCGGATATGCCAATGCCTTCGTCTTCCAGGGAGAAAATCACCTGTTTGTTGTCAGTGTCCAGTTTCAGCTGAATGGTGCCTCCGTCGTCGCTGTATTTGAAGGCATTGGAAAGCAAATTGAAGAGTACTTTCTCCAGGAGGTCGCGGTCGACCCAGGCTTTGAGTTCGTCTACACTGGCGACAAAATTAAACTGGATGTTGCGGTGCCGCGCTAAATCGCGGAAGGCAATGGCGATGTTTTTGAAAAAACGCACCAAATCCATTTCTACCACTTCCAGGTGCATCAAGCCCTCTTCAATTTTACGGAACTCCAGCAACTGGTCGATCATTCCCTTCAATCTTTCGGCATTGCGGTACATCAAGGTGTACATTTCATGGGTGGTAGGATCGGTTTGTTCCCGCTTGAGGAGGTCTTCCAGGGGCGAAAACAACAAAGTCAGCGGCGTGCGCAATTCATGCGAGATGTTGGTGAAAAAATGGATTTTCATTTGTCCAATTTCTTCCGTTTTTTCCCGCTTAAAGGTCTCCATTTTGACCTGGTTGCGCAGTTTTTCCCGTACCAAAATACTCTGACGGTACACTCCAATCGCCGCCGCAATCAATCCAGCGTAAATGAGGTAAGCCCACCAGGTGAGCCAAAAAGGAGGCAAAATTCGAATCTTGAGCCGGGCGGGTTCTTTGGCCCACAGCCCATCATTGTTGGCGGCTTGGACTTCAAAGGTGTAACGCCCTGGAGACAAATTGCTGTAGTGGGCAACCCGCTCCTTGGCCGTCGAAGGAATCCATTGCTCGTTGAAGCCCAAAAGGCGGAATTTGTATTGATTTTTATTGGGTTCCAAAAAGTGCATGGCAGCAAACTCGATGGAAAACAAATTCTCGTTGTACCGCAAAACCAGTTCGGGCGTAGATCCAATGCTTTGCTGAAGAATCATCCGATTGTGCGCCTGATCGCCCACTCCGACAGACTGGTTAAAGAGCCTGAAATCCACCAATTCTACCGTAGGCGCGATCGGGTTTTCGCGAATTTGGTGTGGCTGAAAATACAAAACACCACTGTTGCTGCCGAAAAATACATATCGATCCTGAGTATAAACACTCACATTGGAATTGAAAAAATTGGAAGGTAATCCATCTTGAGTGTCGAAGACCCGAGCGTAATCCTTTTTCCCGGTTTCCGGTGAAAAGCGGCTCACACCTCGGGTCGAAGAAACCCAGAGATGACCATTTTCATCCTCCGCCAGGGATTGAATGATGTCATCGGGCAGGCCGTCTGCTTTGAAGTATTGCTTAAATGTGCCTTTCTTTTGATTCCATAAGTTGAGGCCATCCTCGGTACCGACCCAACTGCGTCCAAATACATCTTTCCAATAACAATTGACAAAATTGCTGGAAATGGTGCTGGCCTGGGTTGGGTTATTCGTAGATTTACGCAAGAGTTTTTGAGGAAAGCCTTCCTTGTCCAAAAGCAGTTCAAGCAATCCTCCACCCCGAGTGCCCACACAGAGGACATTTTCACCCGCTTCATTTTTGTATTCAAAAGTCAGCACAATTGGAAATTGATCCAAATTTACCCCACCTTTCATCTTGCGGTAAATGTGAAAAGTTCCTTTTGCCGGGTCGTGTCGAATAAGTCCACCCGCCCAGGATCCGATCCAAATCAAGCCCCGTGTATCACCCCAGACACTCATCAGGTAGTTGTGACTCAGGCCATTTGCTACGGTGTATTGTTTGCGTTGAGTGGGATTATCAGCATTAAATACGATGAGGCCTTCGCCTCGGGTACCCGCCCAGATGTTGCCTTGTTTATCGGCGTGTAGGGCATGGATAAAATCCGCCTGGCCACCCAGGGAAATCCGCCGGGTTGTTACTTGTTCTTTGTTGCGAATGATTTCAAAAACCCCTTGCCCAAAACTTCCAGCCCATACCCGATCATTCGCATAGGCCATACTGTTGATGCTGACGTCTTCGGGGAAATGAATGGCGGCAAAGGGATTGCGTTGGAAATTCATTTTTCCCACCCCCTTGTTCGTACCTACCCAAATCTGCCCAACCTGGTCTTCACAAAGGGTCAGTACGGTACTGGCATGTAAGCTGCCACTTTGTTTGGGAATGTGAAAATAACGTTTAAAAATACCTTTATCGGGAATGTAATAGTTCAAACCATAATCAGAGCCCACAAAAAAGCCACCATCTCCTTGCTGAGAGGGAAAAACAATACTGGTAGTCAAATTATTCGATAAGCCATCCGGCGAAGCTTGAATGTGCTGAATTTGGTTGCTGGCAAAATCCAAACGCTTAAGCCCGCCGCGGGTAGCGATCCAAAAGAGGTTGTCTTTACGCGGATCTTCGACAATGTCGTAAACGTGGTTGTGAGCAGGTACTTGACTGGCCACAGCTCCTATGGGAACAACCTCCATCCGGGTGATGGAAAACCGCCCCACGGCACTCAATATGCCTCGGTATACGCCGTAAGTGGTCGCAAACCAATAAGAACCATCCCGACCCCGGATGGTTTTTGCAAGTTCCGCATTGGTGATGGGAGAATCTTCAAGAGGCGTAAAAGTATGATCTTGATTCAATACGCATAAACCAAGCGCGGTACCTACCCAGATTTTCCCCTGGTCATCCTGAAAAATGCTACCTACTTTGTTGTCTGGCAGCGATTTTTTTTGCTTGGAATCGTGTTGATAAACCTTGAACTGTTCGGTCGTTCGATCCAGGCGATACAATCCGGTATTTTCGGTCCCTACCCAAAGATAACCTTCCCGATCTTCGTACAAAGCAATGATTTTTTCGCCCTTGATTTCATCTGGAGAGGTAATGGTGAGTTTGAATTTTTTCAAATTGTAGCCATCGTAGCGGTACAAACCATTCCAGGTTCCGATCCACAAAAAACCTTGTTTGTCCTGGTACATGGCGGTTGCAGCCACGTTAGACACCACCATGTCTTCTGGCAAACGGCTAAAAGTGGGCTCTTGCGCACTTGCAGCACATACCCAAATCCACAAAAAAAGCAGCAAAATCCCGATACGTTGCATGATCGATGATGTAGATTCGAAGAATACGAAAAATAACAAGTCCTTTACTGCACCACAAAACGTACCACCGTAGCCCGGTCTCCCTGGCTCAAGCGCAACAAATAAGCACCTGGCACCAAACCTACCGTAGATACAGCCTCTACCTGCCCTGTCGCACCAATGATTTTTTGGCTTGTCAATTGCCCGCTGACGTTGAACACATCGATCCGATATTCACCACTTGGCAAATTGCGGGTATCCACATGTAAAACGGCGCCAATGGCCACCGGGTTAGGGTAAATATTGATAGATACATCGAGGGAAACTTCCAAGGTGGGAACAGTTGTATCATCTTTTTCAACGATGAAAGCCAAGTTCCACAAAAAATCGGGAACGCCAAAATTTAGTTTACCCCCTTGGGTATTGAGTCCTTTGAGGGTAGTTTTCACCTCTCCCGTGGTACAATCATAAAAACTGACCTTGTAGGTGCCATCCAGGATGTCATTCAAAGTCACGCCCCCATTGATGATCGAAGCGGGAATGCCCTGATCGCGCACGTGACGCCAGTTGTACTTGGCATTGTGCACCCAGCCCGCGGCCATATCCCGGTTGGCAGCCTGTACAGCATACACATTGTGCGGCGAGGTAGCCACCCCTTCAATTTGGTAGGCGCCGATGTTGATCCAGTCGGTACCCAGATTATCCACTTTGATGCGGTGCAAACCTGCGGGCACATCGATGCTAAAGGTGGAATTGATGGCGGCATTGGGATTGTCTTTGATCAATTTATCGTCGAGGTAAATGGCTACCGAGGGGCCCTGGCCTTTGCCGCTTCCCGTCCTTACTTTGAATTTTCCACCGCCAGGGAGAAATACTTCAAAAGTGGGGGGATTGCGCAACTGGGTATTGAATTGCGAGCCATACAAAAAGCGCCCCAAACGGGCGTTCGCAGGGCTGATGGCTCCCGTTTCATCCACCACAATTTTATTGTCAGTGGCCTGTCCCCAATCCGATACCGGGGCAATGGAGAGCTCGCCGCCGCCACCACCTGTACTGCGGGCACTGGCGGGTTTAAAATTGCCTTGCAACAAAGGGACTTTGGCCAGTACCTTACTCAAAGGCGTGAACAAGGGGTACAAATTGCGGGGTTCCACGTAACTGTCCCACCACCAGGTAGCTGCCGCCCCCAGTGCGCCAGAAAAAGCAGAAGCCCACATGGTATTGTGGATGTGGATGCCATTGGGGTCGATATTCGACAAACCTTCTCCACCCACACTGATGCCAAATTCACCGCCGTAGGTTGGTTTCCCAAAAGCGTTCAGGTTGTCGAGGCCTTTGCCCGACACCGCTTTTTCGATGTTGTCCACTTCCGCATAAAGGTGATTTTGGGTAAAATCCATCGAGCTCAAGCGCCACAATTCGGGGTCTTCTTCTCCACCGTAACTGGTCGTGACGAGGTGTTTGCGAGCGTCAAGTTTTTTGAGGTATTGGCCCATCTCATCGTGCCAGCTGCGCACGGCATCGCGCACTGGGGCAGTGGAAAACTGATCGGTAAAACTTACTTCGTTAAACAGCTCCCAGGCCATCACATTGGTACTGAAGCCCCAACGCGCTACGATGTAACGCAGGCGGTTTTTGTGCAGGTTTTTTGCGGCAGGGAGGTCAAAAAAATTCCAGGTTTGGGCACAAGGGCCACCGTTGGCCGTATTGTAGGGGTTTTCACTCCAGTTGGGGTTCACATTGGACGAAACCTGACCGTGGTGATTGATGCAAAACATCATGTAAATCCCCTGGCGGGCGCATTCTTCCAGCATCCAGTCGATGTGCCAGGCGTTGTTTTGGCGGTAACGTTTCAAGCCTTCAAAGCCGTTGCCATTGCGCCACTCGATGCCCAGTCCCCAATGCGCCAACCAGAGCCGCATAAAATTGGACTGAGCAGCACCCATCGAACCCAACCATTTTTTATAATCCAAATAGGCATTGCTGCGCTGCCAACATACGTTTTGGCCCACTGGAATGTAGGGCGCTCCACTGTCGAAGGAGAGGTAGTTGGTGGTATTTTTGCGCACGAAGCCGGGACTGTCTGAAGCAGTACATTCAAAGCTACCGCTGACTGCTGCGCTTTCACCAGCGGCTGTTTTGACTTTCACAATAAAATTCCAGGTCCCTATTTCCGTGGGAGAGAACCGGATGCGAAAACCCGCATTGCCCGCTACACTCAGGTTACCCGAACTGGTATTGAGGCTAAAATCCTGCATGTAAAAGCCATCCACGGTATCTTGTTTGCCACTTGGCGCTAAAAAAATGCCACTGAGGGCAATTTGATCGTAATCGTAAGGGTTGGAAAAAGTAGCGCTCAGGTCGACCAGGGCTTCAAATTTTTGAAACTTGCCCACACTGTTGCTCAGCGGGTTAATGCTGTTGATGGTAGGTGCTTGTGCGCCAAGAAACAATGACGTCAGAATCATGAAAGCCAATGTAAGTATTCCTTTCATAAGCAGTGGAGCTTTTTGCGATCTTTAAGCTTGGTGTTAACTTGGGCAAAGATAAGAGTCGGCTCCGTTTTTGCGCAGGGGGAATCTTGCAAGGATGAGGGGGAAATGGAACATAATGGTAGTGGATGTAAAAAAATCAGTTTTGCCTCAAGAGTAAATTCCTAATTTTGGGCTTTCACCAATTCACTACTATGCGCGTTCACCTGCTTGCGATATTGGGTCTAACTGTTTTTTTGGGAGCTTGCCAATCCTCCTCCTCCCCCAAAACCAACGAAGTCCCCCCCATCACCGCCGACGAGCACTGCTACTCTGGCGCATCACCTTATGGCACCCATGCCGATTTTCTCATTGCCGATTTACTGGAAGCAATCGACAAGATCAAACCCAATCCCGCCATGGCCAAAAGCCTGGAAGGTATGGTCGAAATCAACGGAGGGCAATTCGACATGGGCGGCGACAATGAACAAGCTCGAACGGATGAATTCCCAAAACACCCCGTAGCAGTCCAGGATTTTTGGATGGACGCCACTGAGGTTACCAATGCCCAGTTTCAAAAATTTGTGGAGGCTACTGGTTACGTGACCGTTGCCGAGCGAGACATCGATTTGGAGGAACTCAAAAAACAAGTGCCACCAGGTACCGAATTACCCAGTGCTGAAGAACTACAACCATTCTCTTTGGTCTTCAAAGCGCCCAGCAGTGGCAACTTACAAACCCTGGCACCCAATGACTGGTGGCAGATGGTCAAAGGGGCCAGTTGGCAACACCCGCAGGGGCCAGCATCGAATATTAAAGGCAAAGAAAAGCTCCCCGTAGTCCACGTTTCTTGGTACGATGCGGTCGCTTATTGCAAATGGGCAGGAAAACGCCTGCCCAGCGAAGCAGAGTGGGAATACGCCGCCCGTGCCGGGGAAAGCAGCAACATTTACCCTTGGGGAAAAGAACCCGTCAGTGCTAAAATGGCCAATTTTTTCCAGGGTGATTTTCCGGTCAAACAGCTCAACGAGGATGGATACCTGCGACTAGCACCCGTCAAATCCTTCCCCGCCAATGCCTTAGGCTTGTACGACATGGCTGGCAACGTCTGGGAATGGTGCGCCGATTGGTACCGCCCGGATTATTATGCCGAAAAAGCACAATTGTTGCGGAACCCGCAAGGCCCTGCCGACAGTTATGATCCTGACGAACCCAGTACACCTAAAAAAGTAGTCCGCGGGGGATCATTCCTCTGCAACGATACCTATTGCTCCGGCTATCGGGTAGCGGCACGGATGAAAAGCAGCCCGGATACGGGTTTGGAGCATACCGGGTTTAGGTGTGTGCGGGATAAAAAACAATGATTTAGTTCAGGGAAGTTGAGAAAGGTTTGGGAGGTTTAGGCTACCGCAGCGACTTAGACAAGATCTTTGTCAAAAACGTTGCGGTAGCCTAAACCTCCCTCAACCTCCCTAAACTTTCCTCAACCTGCTTAACAAATGACCAAAACAGCAAACCACCTTCTCGCAGTACTCACTGCTGCCGAACCACTCTTGCGGCAGCTAAGTCCGGCCCTGGCCCAGCAAAAACCTCGCCCCGACAAATGGTCGCCCAAAGAAATCATCGGGCACCTGATCGATTCCGCCTGCAACAACCAGCAGAAATTTGTACGCACGATGGCCACTCCAAAATTGGAATTTCCAGGTTATGCGCAGGATTTTTGGGTCAGTGCGCAACATTATCAGGAAGCTGAGTGGTCGACTTTGGTTGATTTATGGATCGCTTACAATCGCCATTTGGCGCATGTGATTCGACATGTAGACCCGGCCACTCTTCAGCACGCCATATTGATCCAGGGTGCTGTCCCTTTCACCTTGGGCTTTATTATGGCTGATTATGTGGAGCATTTGAAGCACCACTTGTTGCAGATTTTCCCGGAGGGGCCTTTTGAGAGTAAGTTCGCGAATGTGTACAATGCATAGCTAAAGCAACATATCTTTACCACAAATTGCCTCTCTAGAGGATCTAAACGCACACTCAACCAATGAAAAAAGCCATCTTATCCAGTTTGTATTGCTGTTTGCTACTGAGCTTCAGCATCCATACTTTTGCGCAAAGCAAACTAATCGAGAAAGTAGAACGCAAGGGCAACGAACTCGTGATTTCCTACGAAAAGTATGTCCTGGCCAACGGCCTCACCGTGATTGTTCACGAAGACCATTCCGATCCGGTTGTACACGTCGATGTCACCTACCACGTTGGTTCGGCTCGGGAAGAAATTGGAAAATCCGGTTTCGCCCACTTCTTCGAACACATGATGTTCCAGGGCTCTGACAACGTAGCGGACGAAGAACATTTCAAACTCGTGACCGAAGCAGGCGGCACCCTCAATGGCTCCACCAACCGCGACCGTACCAACTATTACGAAACCTTACCCAGCAACCAAGTGGAGATTGGTATCTGGCTCGAAGCCGATCGCATGGGCTTCTTGTTGGACGCCGTAACCCAGAAAAAATTTGAAATCCAGCGTGCTACCGTGAAAAACGAACGCGGCCAAAACTACGACAACCGCCCCTACGGTTTGGCGGGTGAAGTGACCAGCAAAAACCTCTACCCTTATGGCCATCCCTATTCCTGGCTGACCATTGGCTACCTCGAAGACCTCAATCGGGTGGATGTCAACGACCTCAAACGATTTTTCCTGCGCTGGTACGGCCCCAACAATGCAACCCTGACTGTGGGTGGCGATGTTACTCCGGCTCAGGTGCTCAAATTGGCGGAAAAATATTTTGGCAGCATTCCTCGTGGCCCGGAAGTGCAAAACATGCCCAAAATGGTGCCCGTGCTAGAAGGCGACCGCTACATTTCTTACGTAGACAATTACATCCGTTTCCCCCGCTTGCAAATGACCTTGCCCAGCGTGCCTAACTACCATTCTGACAAGGCTGCACTAGACTGTTTGGCTGCTTTGATGGCTCAGGGCAAAAACACTGTTTTTTACCAAAACTTCATCAAAACCCAAAAAGCCCAACAGGCCAGTGCCTTCAACTCGGGTGTGGAATTGAGTGGAGAGTTCAGTATCGGCGTCCAACCCACTCCTGGCCAAACCTTGGCAGATATTGAGGCTTTGATCCGCAAATCCATCATCGATTTTGAAACCAAAGGGGTCAGCGACGAAGAAGTGGAACGCTACAAAGCCCAATACGAAGCCCGGAGCATCAATGCCTTATCCAGTGTATCTGGCAAGGTGTCTCAATTGGCCGCTTACCAAACCTTTACGGGCAATCCCAACCAGTTTCCAGCTGAATTGGCCAACGTACGCGCCCTCAGTAAAGCGGACATCCTGCGGGTGTTCAACCAGTACATCAAAAACAAACCAGCGGTTATTTTGAGCATTTTGCCCAAAACCGGGGACGTGAAACCCGCTGCTGCCGATGGCTACAAAATTGACGAAAGCAAATACGTAGCGCCACCCGATCAATACGCGGGTTTGACTTATGTTAAAGCCAAGGACAATTTTGACCGCACCAAAAAGCCCGTTTCGACTACCAATCCAAGCATCACTGTACCCACCCTCTGGCGCTCCAAAATGACCAACGGCATCCAGATCATCGGTACCCAGAATACGGAAGTCCCCACCGTTACCTTGTCCTTGAGCATCAAAGGTGGGCAAATGCTCGATCCGATTGAAAAGGCTGGGTTGGCTAACTTGTGCAGCCAAATGTTACGGGAAGGCACCGAAAACTACACAGCAGAAGCCTTCGAAGATGAGTTGCGCAACCTCGGCGCCAGCATCAACGTGGGCGTCAGCGAAACTGCCCTGACTTTTTCCATGAATACCCTGGTCAAAAACCTGGACAAAAGTTTGATGCTCTTTGAAGAGCGGCTGTTCCGCTCCAAATTAAAGGAGGAAGACTTCAACCGCCTCAAACAAAATACCATTCGGGGCATCATCAACAGTTCTACCCAGGCCGCTGCCGTGGCATCGGATTTGTTCAACACCATGATTTATGGCAAAAAGGACATCCGGGGTTATGCCATCGATGGTACTGAAGAAACCGTAGCCAAAATCACCCTGGCGGATGTGGAGCAATTCTACAAAAACAACCTTTCGGCGCCCTTGAGCAATGTAGTGATTGTAGGGGACGTAAAGCAAGCCGATATCCTGCCTAAGCTGTCATTTTTGAATAAAATGTCGACAAAAGCTGTGGCACTTCCAGTATTCAAACCCGTGGTCAAAACCGAAAAAGCCAAAATCTACCTCGTAGATCAACCCAAGGCGGCCCAATCGGAGATCCGCATCGGTTACCCAGCCATGGCTTTTGACGCAACGGGGGAATACTTCAAAGCAGGTTTGATGAACTACAACCTGGGCGGTTCTTTCAACAGCCGCATCAACTTGAATCTGCGCGAAGACAAGGGGTATACCTATGGTGCTCGTTCCGGCTTTTCTGGCGATCTCGGCTGGGGAACTTTTGTGGCCAGCGCTGGGGTGAAAGCGACAGCAACCGATAGTTCTGTAGTAGAATTCATGAAGGAAATCAACAAGTTCCGCAATACGGGCATGACTGATGCTGAACTAGCCTTCCTGAAAAGTTCAATCGGCCAACGGGATGCCCTACGTTATGAAACGGGTTTCCAAAAAGCAGGATTTTTGGGCCAAATCGCTAAATACAACCTTCCTGTCGATTTCACCAAAAAACAAAGCGACATCATCAAGTCTATCACCAAAACGGAGTTGAATACCCTGGCCAAAAAGTTATTGAAGCCAGAAAGTGCTTACATTTTGGTCGTTGGCGACAAAGCCCTGATCAAACCAGGTTTGGAAAAACTGGGTTATGAAGTGGTGGAGTTGGATAAGAAAGGTAATGAGGTGGTGATTAAACCATAAAACCTTCAAGTGCCTTCAGCTCATAATTCCTGAGGTGTCCCTAAAGTGTCTCGGGTGTCTAAGGTGGTTCAAATAAAAACTCTTACGCGCAAGCGCTAAGAGCATATATTTTTTTCACCACCTTAGACACCCGAGACACTTTAGGGACACCTCAGGAATGTTACATCAATAATGGAATTTTTCAGCAACCTAAGTATTTATCAATTTACCTCAGCCTGATGTTTACCGGGTCCCAATTGATCACCCGCTTCTGCTCCGCACTCATATTCGCCGCCAGCGAAGGCCCTTGCTAAACAATTCATTTGCTTTATTCTCTCAAAAAAACTATATTTCTACAAAAGCTAAAAATCATGGAAGCAGCAACTTTGCCGATCCAGAGTGATTACGAAATTGAGCGTGGTAAACCTATTCCTAGTAAGCTACATGCAGTGGTACAAATGAGATTAATCCTGTATTTGGGAACCCATTATAACGAACAATACATTCTCTTACCCGAATTCGCCTTGGACACTCCAGGTCAGAAGTCTGTACCGGATCTTTCTATTGATGAACTTAGTCCTGTTGATTTCAATAGGGATGAAATCAAAAAACCAACTCCCCCGCTCGCGACCATCGAAATCCTTTCTCCCACCCAGGTGTTACAAACCCTACTGGACAAAACCAATGAGTATTTCTCTTCTGGCGTAAAATCCTGCTGGGTAGCCATCCCACCGCTCAAGAGCATTTATGTTTTTAAAGCACCAAATGACTATCAGGTATTCAGTCATGAACACATTTTGCGTGATCCAAATCTAAACATCGAGGTCCCTCTTGGTGTTATTTTTGCATCATGATCAAGTTACTTGCCTTTTCATTGCTATTTTTTGGTAACATTTGCCTGCTAGCTGGGCAAAACGACTGGCGCATTGCGGGTAAATCCGTTCCTGCTCTTCAGCAAAAAATCTCCCTTACTCCTACTCTATCTTTTTGGAACCGAACGCCCCTTGTCGCTGTTACAGACAAGCAAAAACGCCAAAACTTTACTTCAGCCGCCAGCTTTCCGCAATGGTATTCCGTAGATCAACTTCCTTTTTTTTGCAAAATGGAAGTCAAAATGGAAAAGGCCATTAAATTTCCGGTGAAAGTCCGCTTGGGTGAGGTGCAGTATGTGGAAAAAATGGAAGGTAAACCGTATTATTAATGCCAAAGCCGCTCGGTCACAAATCTTATGGCTCTATTCCGCACTTACCTGGTTCAAGACTGGGGAGTGGCGATCATCATTGCCACGACGGCCAAGCACGGATTGCTACCCAACAAACCCGCGATGCCAAAGACCTCGTGATCGTCCAGGAAAAACTCGATGGCTCCAATGTGGGCATTGCCAAACTGCATGGCGAAATCATTCCCTTGGTTCGTTCCGGGCATCATGCTTCCTCTTCTCCTTATGAACAGCACCACCATTTTGCCTCTTGGGTGCAAGAACGCTACAAACTATTCGATGCCGTTTTATTAGAGGGAGAACGCCTCTGTGGCGAGTGGTTGTTGCAAGCACATGGCACGCGTTACAATTTGCAAAACCGCGAACCCTTTGTGGCTTTCGACCTGTTGTACAATCGGCACGAAAGGGTCATTTTTGCCGAGTTTCAAAGCCGACTGGCCTCCAGTGAAATTGCCATTGTCCCCACAGTATATGTCGGTGCTCAAGCTTTATCTATTCAGGCAGCCATGCAGCTGTTGGTTGAAAGTCATTATGGTGCCTTGGATCCAGTTGAGGGGGCCATTTGGCGCGTTGAGCGAGAAGGTAAAGTTGAATTTTTGGTCAAATATGTCCGCCCTGACAAAGTGGATGGAATTTATTTGCCTGAGGTGACTGGCAATGGTGTAACAATTTGGAATCTTTCGTCTTTGCTAGGCGAATAAAGCAGAATGACGAATCAGGGGTCTTACCTCCTATTCCTCATTCATTCCAATTCCACTGGGTTAAGTAGTCATCTGACTTTTTTAGGGTCAACTATTCAGCCCCGTGGGATACAGAGCTACTCCTCACTCAAATGAAAATGCAAATCCTTCCACTCAAACATTTTAGGCTTGACATGCCCATCGAGATAGTGTGTTGGGGTAAATTGAATTTGAGCAGCCTTGCACCATAGGCCATGTTGTTTGATGGAGGCTTTAGCTTGTTGAATGATAGCGGCCTCCAATTCCTGGGGATATTTTTGATCAAATTGGGCCTTGGATAGTTGGTAGTAGTCGGCAAAAATTTGCTGGATGCTTGTACCCATCAGGTGATGAACCATCATTTGGACGGCCTGATTAAAAACGGCCTGCTCTTCTGATTCGCCCACGCAAAAAATCACTTTCACTCTGAGTGATACTTCCTCTTGAAGGAGTTGATCAATTTCTTTAAAAGCAGTTTCACACGCACCACACCAGGGGTTGGTAACCAATACAGCTTCGTGCTTGGCACTCGTTGCTCCAAATTCAGGAATGACCACTTCTTCAGGCAAGGGAAGCAACGCAGTTTCATTCTGCAACGCAGCCTTTAAAAGTGCTGGATTCCTTTTGATCGCTGCTAATTTTGACCAAACCGCATCATGAGCTAAGGCTTTTTCAATGTATGGCTTCAACAAGAGCCACAGGAAAAAAGGAATAGCAAAAGAGGTGAATACAAATAAAGTATCATAGCCCGCCAAGGCTTGCAGCGGCCGAAATGGCAATACCACCGTCACGAATTCTATCACAAAAAGCCCCAGCACCACCAAACACAGTGGACACCATTGCTTTGCTTTAAAAGCTTGGTGATACACCGACCATGCTGAAAAAAGCAGCGTTAGCCCACTCAAAATCTGCACAATAGGGTTGGCAAGATAGGCCTGTTTGAGGCTTAAAAGTGCTCCGATGCTTCCAATAAAATACAACAAGCCCAGTTCTGACCAGCCGATCAACCCTAAAAAGCTAGCCGATTTACTTTTAAGCAGATTGTCACATTTGCTTTTTCGGCTGATGACTTGGCAAGCTTTGGCCGCTAGCTGATTTTGGGGGCTTAGTTGGTCCAGCACTAAAATGGAGCAAATGATGATGCCAAAAATTTTGACGATCAGCAAAAGGTAGCCAAGCCAGGGATGAACTAGTGCAAGACCGCTGATGAAAATTTGTAGAGAAATAATTAGGCCTGTCCTGGCAAAATCCTGCTTATTCTCTGCAAAAAAGAAGTTTAATTTTTCTAAAAAAGAGCGCTTAGGGCGTTGAATATTTTGCCAGTCTACGATTAATGCAGCACCTGACCAAATTTTTAGAAAATCTTCAATCCGTTCCTCTAATTTCCTATTTTCATTATCCCGACGGATGACCCAGTCGCCATTGATGCCTTCAACAATGGAAAACAGCCCATTGTCCACTTTTAAATGGGCAATAAATGGACTGGGCAAGTCAGGTAGTTTTTCCGAAGGAACTTGGATGCATAAATTATCTACCCGATATGTTTTCAACACTTCGTGGATGGAAAACAAGCTGGGGTAGCTGGGATGCGATAAAAAAAGTGTCTTTAGTTCTTGCTTCGAGACTTGAAAATCAAGTATACTCCTAAGCAAGTAAAAGGTCGTTTCCAGGATGTTGTCCTGTTTATTTGAGTTTGTCCAAAAAGGCTTTGACATCTTCAGGTGTTGCGTTTTGGAGAATGATATGGCCGTTGGGGTCAATAAGAAAATTTGTTGTAATAGATGTTATTCCGATTTTTTTAGCAAAAGAATTTTTGAAAGATGGATAGTCAATACTGTGATTAGCTGACATGAGTTGGTCCTCGGCAATTGCTTTTTTCCAATTATTCTCACTGTAATCTAATGAGACAAGCAATGGGAATAGTAAAGTATTTTTAGCAATATAATCATTGTTTATAAACTCATAATTCAAAGCACGGGATTGTTTAGACCAACTAGCCCAGAATACAATGAAAATATATTTTGTTTGAAAATCATTCAAACGTATTTCCTGATCATTAAATCCTTTAACTCTAGAATTAAAGGGGATTTCACTAATAACACTGTTAGTATATTGAAACTTTGAACGAAAAGTTTTAGTGAAGTGTCGAAAATCATAATTACTTTCAAATCTTTCTTCTAATGTATCAATGTGCTTCTTAATTTCATTTAGATAAATATTAGAGTTTATACCAATAAGACAAAGCTCTTTAAGTAAAAAGCTATGCGTATTAATTATTAACTTAAAAGTATACTCTTCAAGTTCCAAATCTAATCCATCTAAATTTATTTCGTTCTCGCTATTAGCTATACTACCATGTGTCTTTCTTATTATTGTTTTTCTTTTATTGCCAATTTCTTGAATCTTATTAATGTAATTATTTCGGTCAATAGAAGAAGGAGATCCTTGTATTATCGAGGAATCAATTGTGACATAATTATTAGATTTTATATTTATAGTTTCATTTGGCTTTGTAAATAATTCAAGGTAACTTGATTTTTGCTCATATCTAATTTGTATCCACTCTTCGTGTGTTATTTTCTTTTTTAGTTCATAAGAGCCTTTTATCATTTTAACGGTATCAATTATTTCACCATTCTCAGACATTGTAGATATGTACACCCGTTGATCCATACATGATTCGCAGATGCCATTTATCATAAGGTTCTCATTTTGGGCGCATAGTAATATGCTAAAACATATAAACAAGACTACATAAACAAGTTTTTTCATAGTAAGAAAATTAAAATGCAATTAATAATAAGTATGACTCATTTTGTTTACAGTATGCTGCAAGCAAAATGAGTCATACCAATACATCACACAAACTTAAACTCTTTTATTTTTTTGCGAACTTTATTGTTATATAAAGCAATCAATTTTGGGTCGATTGATTTAAAACAATCAATATTGGCAAGGTAATTAATGATATGAAACTTGCACAATGGCCTAAACCAAAACTGATTGCTCTATGTAACAATTTCATTTGCCCGTTAGATTATTCAACCGCTCCAGAACAGCTTACGCTTACGATTTCATCTTTCGCCCATCCTTCGTACAAATGCTTTTTGTAAGTTGCTTCTGTTGCTTCCCTCCACGAATCAGAACAGGCTGTTCCTGTGTCAGTGATAGTTGTTCCATTCACTTTAAATGAGGTGACACAAGTAAAGGCGCCCTTAAATAATCCTCCCCCACAATCTGGAGCAACTCCACCCTGAATTAATTTGGATTTGGGTTTTTCTATAGCCCAAATATTCCATTTAGAAAAATGATTAGTATCCATAAAATTGGTTTTTAAGCATGAATCGAATAGCTGCTTGCTAAAGTCATCAAATTTGGACTAAATAAGTCCTATTTGTAGGAAACCTTGCAAACAACAAATCAAATTAAAAAACACTATACCTACGGCTCAGCATCCCAGCCATAATTTTCAAACATACACTTATTCCATTCTTTCAGTGCAGCGTTAACAGTAGATAAATAATACACAGATGCAGCTGCATCACAAACAGCCCAAAACGGGCCTGCTGCTAAGCACGCTATTAGCTCTCCGCCATAAAGTGCTGTTGCCTGGGCAATACTGGCATTCATACCGTCAGTACAAATAAGATTTGCGACCCGCAGCTTCTTGTGCTTAGATTCTATATTCCCTTTCTCGGCATCTACCAAATCCGAATTTCCCACCTTTAGTGTCAATAAAATAGTTTCATAATTAATTCTTTCACCATATTTATTTAAAAGTTTATTCATGTCTTGTCTAATAAGATTAAGTTCATCTTTTACTCCAATTTCAATCAAAAAAATTTCCTTCTCTTTGTCATCTTGCGAATAGTTAATCCTTTCTAAAGTCCGAGAATTAATGTCCGCAGACTTTACGATTAGGCTACTTATTTTTTTGATAGCACTAATAAACACTTCATCCTGAGCCAAAATCTCTGCAATTTCCTCATCTGATTTAATGTCGAAATTTTCCTTTTGGCAAGAAAAGGATATTGAAAGCGTTAGCAAACTAAACAAAATAAACTTCTTCATTTAGGTTTTGATTTTAGTTAAAAAATAAAAGAAAGAGCTCTAATTAGGCTCATCTATATACAAATCTACCCCTCCTCACTGCACAAATCATGCAGTACCCAAAATTCCCTTAAAAAATTTTCACCGCCCTTAATTTTCTCTGCATCCACCCGCTGTACAAACAGCTCCCGGCGGAATTCCACATCCGTTGTATAATAATAAGACTCCCGCTGCGAGCAATATTCCACCGGAGCGCCCAGGCTCCGCAAGGTATCAATGAGTTTATACACTTTACGTTCGCATACATTCAAGCGGCGAGCCAGTTCGCTGGGCTTGCCGGTAGCTTTGCGGCGAATGAGGCCGTCGAGGCGGTCGATGAGATCGAGGATTTCGAAGAATTTAAACATAGGAGAGAAAATGTTTTAATGTATGAAGCAGGATAAAATAAAGTACGATTTGACGAAGTACGAAGTACGATTTGGCACTCATCCGATATCCGTACTTCGTACCTCGGCACTTCGTACTTCGCTTAATCGTACCTCGTACCTCTTTCCTTCGTACATTTCACTGTCCAATTTGCCACAGTTTTCCGAGCAACCGTTCCAACATCCGCCGTTCCTTGGTTACAATCCGAGCTGTGCCGCTCAGGTTTTGGCGAAAAGGAATGATTTTATTGTAGCTACTACGCAGCGTATCGGAGAGTTTCACCTCCACTTGGTAAAAGAACTTGCCCTCTTGATCAGTGGCTGGCAGTCTGGAAATATAGCTCACCGTACCCTCCAGGTAACCAAATTCATCGGGAGGGAAGGCATCGAGCTCGATTTGCACCCGGTTGCCAAGGCTCATGCGTCCGCTACCCGTAGTGGGGGCAGTGCAAATGGCCACTACACCCTCGGAGCTGGCCGGAATGATGGTGCCTGGAGCTTTGCCAGCGTTTAGAAATTGCCCTTCGCCCAGGCCCGTTTGCCACACCAAAGTGCCAGCAATGGGGGCGGTGATGAGGTATTGAAGTTTCCATTGGGCCAAAGCGGCTTGCAATTGCTGCGTAGCTTGTTGGTAGCTGCGGGTACGTTCTTCCTGACCAGTTTGGCGGTCGGCGTGCAGGCGCAGTTGTTCGGTACGGAGTTGTTCGGCGCGCATGCGGTTTTGGATGGCCTCTTCCTTCATGCTGTGTGCGGAGCGGCGAGCCTGGAGCCAAGCCGTTTTTTTGCCCTCCAATTCCTGGTCGCTGATGACCTTTTGCTTGTTTAGGCTGCTGGCCCGATTGTAGTCGCGTTGCACCAGTTCAACTTCCTCGGAATATAGCGTACTGCGCTGATCAAGGGCTTGAGCCAATTCAGTATTGCGTTCGGCTTCCTGCTGCAAAGCGGCAATTTGTTCCTGAGTGATGGTTTGCGCAAGGAATTGCTGCAAAGCTTCTCTGGTTTGCAACCAGGACGCAAAACTAGCTTGTACATCGCCAAGCTGCAATGGGCGGCTTGGCAGTACAATGGTGCTTTGTACAGGTTTGGCAATAGCTTGTTCCACCCATTGGAGGTCTGGCCAATGGGCAGCGCTATGGATCAAGCCCAGCGTTTGCCCAACTTGTACCCATTGCTGGTTGGGCACCAAAATGGACCCCAGTCGACCGCCATTGGCACAAACTACTTCCACCGGAGCTTGTTGGGTACGCAAAAGCGCCATAGCCTGAATGCGATCGGGATAACGGATAAACCAGCTCATGGCTACCGCCATTGTGGCAATGGTACACATGAGCCCCATTCCGGAGTGGAGTAGCCAAGAGGGAGGAGTGGCGAGAAAATCCTGGAGGGCATCGGGGCGAGATGCAGGGGATGAGGTTGTTGTTGGCATAGAAGTTAATTTTGATGTACGAAGGAAAGAGGTACGAAGTACGATCAAACGAAGTACGATTTGACGAGGTACGAAGTACGAATACCGGGCGCATCCGGTATTCGTACTTCGTACCTCGTCAAATCGTACTTTGCTTTATTGTGCTTTATTCATTGGTTCTGAGCTTTTTCAAAGTGGCTACGACAATCGCCAGTAATTCATTCGTTTCTTTCCACAGTGGTTTCAGATCTGTTTTAGCTTCGGGATGTAATTCAGCGATGATTTCCAGCCAGTACAGGGTTTCGTCCAGCTCTTCTTCCACAATTTTGATTTTATTCAAAAAATCCTTCGCGGACTTGGCTCTACATGCGGCACGGTAATTGGCTCCAGGTGAAGTGGCAGAACGGATCAATTGTGCCCCAAGAATTTTGAATTCCTGCTTTACTGGCAGTTTTCTCACCATCAGGATTATTGCAATGGCCAGTTTTTTATAGCGCTCTTTTAATTGTTGAGTCTGATCCATGATTGGGCGTTTTGAAGTACGATGGAAAGAAGTACGATGGAAAGAAGTACGAAGTACGATGGAAAGAAGTACGAAGTACGATTTGGCACAGCATCCGGCATTCGTACTTCGTACATTGTCACTTCGTACTTCGTTTAACCGTACTTCGTACCTCTTTCCTTCGTACATTAATCTCATTTTCCTAATTCCAGCTGGTTCTTCACCAACGTATAATACGCTCCTCGTTTCTCCGTCAGCTCCTCATGCGTTCCCAATTCCACAATCTTTCCTTGGTCCAACACCACAATCTGATCCGCATGTCGAACCGTACTCAAGCGGTGTGCAACCACAATGACTGTACGTCCCTGGAAGAAATTATCCAGTTGTTCGATGATTTCTTTTTCGTTGTTGGCGTCCAGAGCATTAGTGGCTTCGTCGAAAAACAGGAACGCGGGGTCTTTGTACACGGCGCGAGCAATCAAAAGGCGTTGCCGTTGGCCTTGGCTGACCCCGTTGCCGCGTGCCCCAATCATGGTATTGAAGCCCAAGGGGAGCGATTCGATGTAGGGGCGAATGTTGGCGATGCGTACCGATTGATCCAGTTGTGCGGAGTCGGGAAAGCGGGCACTTTCGGAAATGTTGTTCGCAATGGTATCTGAAAAAAGGTACCCGTCCTGGAGTACAGCACCACAGTGTCCGCGCCAGGCATCGGATTGGATTTGGTTGAGCAAGGTAGCTCCTACCCGAATGCTGCCTTTTTGGGGGTGATAAAAGCCCAAGAGGAGTTTGAGCAGGGTGGTTTTGCCACTGCCACTCGCGCCTACTATGGCCGTAACTTTTCCACGGGGGATGTTCAGGGTCAGGTTGTCCAAAACCCATTCGCTGAGCGGATTGTAGCGAAAACGAACCCCATCGAGGTGGATGTCACCTTGCGTAGGAATGGTGGGAGATTTGCTGTCGTCGTGGGCGTCTTCGTTTTCCTGCTCGTGGATTTCATTGAGGCGTTCGAGGCTGATCCGGGTATCCTGGGCGGAGCGTAGAAAACCAATGAGTTGTTGGAGCGGGCCGTTTAATTGCCCCACGATGTATTGCACGGCCAGCATCATGCCCAGCGTCATTTGCCCAGCCATTACCGCTTGTGCGGCCAGGAAGGTGATGAAGATGTCTTTGAGTTGGTTGATGCCCAAACCACCCAGATCCTGGTATTGGGAAATGTTCAAACTGCGCATTTGGGCGCGCAGGAGTTTAATCTGGATGTCCAACCACTGGTCGCGGCGCTTTTGGCGACTGCCTTGTAGTTTGATTTCGGGCATACCCTGGATGATCTCCAGCAGGGCGTCCTGGTTGCGGGATTGGTGGCGAAAGGAGAGGTAGTCGATTTCTTTCCTTTTTTTCAAAAAGAAGGCCACCCAGAGGGTGTATGCCGCCGCTGCAATCGCAAAAACCGTAAAGATCGGCAAAGAGTACCAGGCCAAAACGCCGCCAAACATCACCAAATTGAATAGGGACAAAATCACCGAAAGGGCGGAAGAAGTTAAAAAGCTCTGGATGCGGTGGTGGTCGCCAATCCGCTGGAGCAAATCCCCGGTCATTTTGCTGTCGAAAAAACCCAGCGGTAGACGCATGAGTTTGGCCAAAAAATCGCTGATCAAGCTGATGTTGATGTGGCTGCTGACACGCAGCAAAATCCAGGACTGAATGAAGCGGATCGCCATTTGCCCGGCAAAAAGCATAAACTGTCCGAGTAGGACGACGTAAATGAAGCTTAAATCCCGCAGGGCAATCCCGTTGTCAACCACCGATTGGGTTAAAAAGGGAGCAAAAAGGGTGAGGATGGCACTTAGCCCCATGCCCATACCCAATTGTACGAGCATGCGCCGTTGTGGCCGCAAGTAGGAAAATAAGGTACCAAAACCTCGTTTGCGCTCACCAGGGTTTTCTTCTTCATAAAAATGGGGCGTCAGCTCCAGGAGCATGGCCACACCTTTGTCCCCGTCGCTGAGCCAGGAGTCAAGAAATTCGCTGCGTTTAAGTCGGATTTTTTGCCCAGCCGGGTCAGCAATCCATACGAAACGCCGACTGATGCGAAAAACCACCACGAAATGGCGTTGTTGCCAATGGGCAATCAAGGGCAGTGGCGCTTGCATGAGCCCGGGAATTTCACCAGTATTCGTAAAAGGGACTTTGACCGACAAGGTGCGGAATCCAATTTTTTCAGCTGCATTGCCAATGCCGTGCATACTCACCCCTTCCCGATCAATGTGGCAGTGGGTGCGCAGGTAATTGGCTGAATAGTTGCGCCCATAGTACTGGGCAATCATCCGCAGGCAGGTTGGCCCGCAGTCCATGGTATCGTGTTGGCGATAAAGGGGGAAGTAGAGTTTTTTCGAACTAGTCTTAACCATAATAAATAAAGGATTGTTGGGAGATATGAAACACTAGAAATGTACGATGTACTTAGCACGAGTCATTAATGTACGAATGAACGAAGTACGAGGCACGATGTAAGTTAAATTCTGCTGTAAGTCTTGTACTTCTCTTAATTTACACTCTGCCACATTAGCCACAATTGTGGATAATGTGTTCAAGATTTCGTTGAAGTTTTCCATTGCTCTTTATTTATCTCTGATTTCTGATGTAAAAATATTAGCTCTTTCAATCTCAATCAAGGAACTTTTACCCTCATTTGACCACCCCAAATTTTCGCTATTGCCCTAAAAGATGTCATTTTGACTACCCAAACTCAGTTGACGACAAGATTTGTATTCAAAATTCAAATGCAAGATCAAGCATACATGTTTCTAAAATTTTGCAAATTGTCGAAAAATACACGGCAAATTGTAGTAAATACTGGAATTAAAACTAATTTAGCTGCAATTATTGCAAATACCAGCATCAAAACTTGCAAAATTGCTCGCAAGAAATGGCTGGATCACAATTACTCAACTACAAAAAAAACTTAAGCGTATGTACAAAAAGTACGTGTTCAGGTACATAAGCGGCATGGCTTTGCTCTTGCTGCTTCCCTGGGTCGGCTATGCTCAAGGCAAGGTAATGCTCAAGGTCAATGGAATCGTCAAAGATGAGACTGGAGAGCCGCTCATTGGTGTGAATATCCAGCTCAAAGGCACACCCGTCGCCAGTATCACCGATTTGGATGGCAATTACACCCTCAGCGGAGAAGTAGCTGAAGGTGAATACAACGTAGTGACCAGCTACATCGGCTACTCCAACAGTAGCCAAACGGTACAGGTTTCGGCCAGCAATGCCACGTTTCAACTGAACTTCGACATGTCGCCCGACATGCTCAATCTGGATGAAGTGGTCGTTACAGGCAACACTTCTACAACTACACGGAAGTCGCTGGGCAATAACATCTCGGTGATCAATTCGGACAAAATCAAAAACTCGGCAACAACGAACTCACTAGGTGCCCTTCAAGGCAAAGTGATGGGTGCACAAATCACCCAAAACTCGGGTGACCCTGCCGGTGGGATCAGCATCCGTTTGCGCGGCGCCTCTTCGATCAACGGTTCCAGTGATCCGCTCTACATTATCGACGGGATCATCGTGGACAACTCTTCCCAAAACGTGATCAACCGCAACGCGGATGCACAAACTACGGGTTTTCAGGCTGGTCAAAACCGCCTTGTCGACCTCAATAGCGCCGACATTGAGCGGATTGAGGTGTTGAATGGCGCTTCGGCAGCGGCCCTTTACGGTGCTCGTGCTGCCAACGGCGTGATTCAAATTTTCACCAAGCGGGGCAAAGCTGAAAAACTAAGGGTTGAGTTTTCTACCAGCCTCGTCACGAGTGCCTTGCGCAAGGAAATCCCGATGACCACCATTGGGGAGCGTTTTGGTAAAAAAGGGAACGATCGTCTGGAAACCGCGCAGGATCGTTTGTCCATTCTGCTAACCGTTGGTTTACCAGATGCCACTTTAACTTCACAAGGAGTCAAATTTGTCAAAGCCGGTTACACGCCTCGTACCTTGGTCACCGACAAATATGCAGTAAAACGGTACAACTACTGGGATGACATTTTCCAAAGTGCCATGGGAACGGAAAACAACCTTTCCTTTAGTGCGGGCAACGACAAAACCCAATTTTACGCCTCCCTCGGCTATTTCGACAATGAAGGTATCTTGAAAAATACCAACTTCAAACGTTACAACCTCCGCCTCAACCTCGACCAAACCTTAAATTCCTGGGCAAAATTGTCCTTCGGCTTGGGGGCCAACCTCTCCCGCTCGCAGGACATGCCCAATGGCAACAACTTCTTTAACCCCATCTCCGGGGTGTTCATCATCGACAACGTGTGGGACCTCAACGAACGGGATGCCAATGGCAACCTTCGTCAAGTAGAGCAAGTGCGCATCAACCCACTCAGCATCATCGAAACCTTTGACATCAGCCAGCAGACTTACCGCACCATGGGCAACGTCAAGCTGAGTCTTTTCCCAGCCAAGGGTTTGAACATCGACTTGATTGGTGGCGGCGATATCTACTCACTGCAAGGGAACGAATACCACCCACGCCTACCTTACAGCGGGGTTAGTGCCGACTTCTTCCCTGACGGTTATGTGAGTTTGGCCACCGACAACCTGATGCTCTTCAACAACGACTTGAACATCACTTACAACCGTAACCTGAGCACGGCCCTGACTTCGACCACGATGGCGGGCTACCAAATTCAGTACAACCGCCGGCAGTACGCCGCACAGGATGGACGCGATTTGGCGCCGTTTGGCAAAACCATTGCCGCAGCCAATAACCTCTTCAACCGTCCGGTGCAAAGCATCTCTGAACGTTTCATTTCTGGTGCGTTCATTCAGCAGACTTTTGGTTGGAAAGAACAGGTGTTCATCACCCTGGCTGGTCGGATCGACAAGTCTTCCGTTTTTGCTGAAGACAACCAGAACAATTTCTACCCCAAGGTTTCGGGTAGCTGGGTATTGTCCGATTACATCAAAAACAAAGACCTGATTTCCTCAGCTAAACTGCGCGCAGCTTACGGCCAGGCGGGTAACCTGACCGGGATTGGTGCTTACGATCGTTTTGACAACTACCTCTTGTCTTCGATTGGTGGTTTGGCCTCAATTACACCTTCTACCACTTTTGCCAACCCATCAGTGCGGCCTGAAAAGATGACCGAATTTGAATTTGGTGGCGATTTTGCCTTTTTGAAAAACCGCCTCAGCCTGAGTGTGAACGTCTACAGCCAGAAAATCACCGACTTGTTGTTGACCAAGCCCGTTCCTCCTTCCGTAGGCGGTACCAGCATTGTGACCAACGTGGGTGACAATACCTACATGGACAACAAAGGCTTTGAGTTGATGCTGAACGCCGCACTGGTGCGCACCAAAAACTTCAAGTGGGATCTGGGACTGCTGTACAACCAAAACCGCAACCGCGTGTATGGAATCGATGGCGACTTCTTCTTCCTGCGTACCGGAGGTCCTCAGGCAGTATTGAATGGTCAATCTTTTGGCGCTTTTTACGGCACTTATTACGCCCGCGACAACAATGGCAACTTGTTAAAAACCACCCAGGGCTTGCTGCAACCTGAACGTGGGGTACAAACTACTGCTTTTCAAGGCACCACCGATCGTGGCGCAGATGGCCAACCCAAAACCACTGGAGTAGGTAGCACCGAATTGCGCAAAGTGATTGGTGACCCAACGCCAGATTGGACGGGGTCGTTCAATACCAACATCGTGTACAAAAAACTGAGCTTCTACGTCTTGTTCGATGCGGTGATTGGTGGTGATGTTTACAACTGGAACCGCATCACTTCCAACAACGTGGGCTGGGGCCCCTTGGCTGAGCAGGAAATCCGGGGTGAAGTGCCTCGGGGTACCGTAGCTTCAGTAGCTGGCGGGATCAACGGTGGTCGGATTCAGGAAGAGCACGTGGAAGATGGATCTTTTGTCAAAATCCGTGAAGTAGCATTGAGTTACGAACTAGGCAAAGTGAAAGGTTTGTTCGAAAATTTCAACATCAGTATCATTGGCCGCAACTTGTACTCCTTTGACAACTATCAGGGTTTTGACCCCGAAGCCAACTCGGCTGGGCAAAGTGACCGAGTCAGAGGCGACGATTTTGGCGCAGTTCCAATTCCACGCACCTTGATGGTTCGTTTGAATGGTCGTTTCTAACACTAAAAAAGGTAAACAATGAAACTAAAACATATTATTTGTAGCTTTTTAGCCCTGGCAGCCCTCCTCCATTCGAGTAGCTGTACCAAAGAATACGTCAACCCCAATGCCGCTACCAAAACTGAGGTATTGAGTTCACCTGATGGTTTGATGGGCCTGGCAGTGGGTATCCGCCGGGAGTGGTCGGTAGGCGCGACGAGTGCCCTGTTCAATGTAGTAATTTGTAATGGACTCGCTACCAAAGAACTGACGGTTTTGAATACGGGCAACAACACCCTGGCTTCTCTGGAAGCAGGCAAGGGTTCACTGAATGGTGCCAATTCAACCATGGCCAACCTTTGGACTAGCGCCAACCTGGTCAAAGCTTACGCGCAACAATTGATCGATAATTCATCAGTAATTGGCGACCCAGGCACCAAGGCAGGCGTAGAAGCCTACGGCCTGTTCTTTAAAGCACTGGCCATCGGTACCTTATCCCAGTTTTGGGAACAGGTACCCACAGAGGTCATTTCTTCCAATGATTACATTGACGGTCAGCGCCCCGGATTCAAACCCCGCGCCGCCGCACTAGACGAGGCCATTGCCATCCTCAAACAAGCTGATGCAACCATCAAAGCAAATGCACCTTCGGCTACGTTTAATGCCAAAGTGGGTACAGACATCAGTTTGCCCAATGCCATTCAAGCCATGATTGCCCGTTTCAGTTTGATGAATGGAAAACTGGATGATGCACTTGCTGCTGCCAATGCGGTTAGCCCAACGGTGCTTTCAGTGTTCAAATACGATGCAGTGAATCAAAATCCGGTGTACCGCTCCGGTTTTGTGAGCAACAACGTCGTAGCGGGGGTAGCCAACTTTGGCCTCACGGGCGCTCTGGCGCCAGAAGCAGCCGATGCGCGGATTCCATTTTACCTGGGTGGTGCCACTTTGAGCAAAGCGACTGGGTTTTTCAAAAGTGATTTGGATGTAATTCCAGTGTACCTGCCTAGTGAAATGACTTTGATCAAAGCAGAGATTTTGGCGCGCCAAAACAAAATCGCTGAAGCCATTGTCGAGTTGAATAAAATCCGTACCAAGGCCACCGATCCGCTCAGCGTAACTGCGAAACTAGCAGCCTACAGTGGATCGGAAACACAGGCCGCAGTATTGGAGGAAATTTACAAGCAGCGCAGTATCGAGCTGTATTTGTCGGGTTTAAAGCTGGAGGATTCCCGTCGTTTCGGTCGCCCCGGCCCCACTGACCCTAACTTTGAGCGCAACCGCAATTTTTTCCCCTACCCCAACGTGGAACGGGACAACAATCAGGCGAATACGCCTGCGGATCCGGCGGTGTAAGAGTGAAAAGTGAAGAGTGAAGAGTGAAAAGCAGGCTACCGCAGCGACTTTGACTTGGGCTCTTGAACAAGTCGCTGCGGTAGCTCACTTTTCACTTTTCACTTTTCACTTTTTAAGTTTCACCCCCATCACCGGCTTTCCCGAAGCGCCATTCGGCGCATTGATGCTCAGCCAATCGGCTACTGTGGGCGCAATATCATGGACATAAGTAGGTTGATTCGTTGTGCCGGGCTCAATTTTCCAGCCGTAGAAAAGCAATGGAACGTGGGTATCGTATTCGTAGGCTACGCCGTGGGTTACACCTTTGGGGTAGTCTGAATTGAGAAAGCCCGGCTCCAGACTGAACATGACATCCCCCGAACGTTTGGAATGATAGTTGTTTTGCAGTAAGTCTCTTCTGAAACCACTACAAGTGCTGATGTTGGCATTGAGTGGCACAAAGGCGCAGGCAATCTCTGGCCGAGTCAGCAGAAATTCAACCGTAGCCCGCTCTACATCCGGCTTGTATAATTTATACTCTTGAATGAGTTTATGGTCAAAAAACAACTCCTGTTCATTGTAGATCGGCACCAGTTTTTTTGCACCAAAAAGTTTGGCCAAGTGCTGGTTTAGTGAGTCCTGAATGGCTGGGCCCATTACGGCCCATTTTTGGTAGCGGCGGTCACTCATGTAACTGCGGTTGAAAGGGGCACCGTGATCGGCACTCAAAAAAACCAGGTATTGGTCTTTCCCTACTTCTTGATCCAAGAAGTTCAGCAAGCCAGCTAATTCCAAATCCAAACGCAAATAAGTATCCTCCGCTTCGATGGAGCTGGTCCCAAAAAGGTGGCCCACATAGTCGGTAGAGGAATAACTAATCGCCAAAAGATCGGTGATGGCGTCTTTGCCCAGTTGCTCATTCAACAAAGCAGCCTTAGCCATTTCGGTGGTGAGTGTACTGCCCCAGGGCGAGTACGGCAAGTTGCGGATTTCCTCGGGTTTGTGGGGAAAGACCGGCTTATCTTCATTGCTGTATTTGCCTTCGTAAGGGCTATCGTCGACATCACTTTCGGTATATTGAGCCAGAGGTAGCAGGGGAGTCCAGGTTTTTTTGGCTAATTCCTGTGCCATTTTACGCTCGTTGAACTGCTGCACCCAGTTGGGTAACGTGTTGGTGTAAAAATTGCTGGTCACAAAGTTTCCGGTTTTAACATCCATCCAATACGTGCCATTGGAGAAAAATCCGGCAGGAAAAATTGAAGACCGATCCTTGAGAGCTACCCCAATTACTTTCGCCCGATGATTGGTGGCCAGTTTCAGCTCATCGCCCAGCGTAGTGACCAGCAGATTGCGGGGCGACATTTGCAGGGCAGCGTTGTCGGGTGCACCTACTGCCGCTACCGTTTTGTCTTCAGCGCAATACACCATTCGCTCCTGGTATTTGTCGTACCACATATTCCCCACAATGCCATGCACGGAGGGGGTGGTTCCGCTGTAAATGGTGGCATGCCCAGGGCCTGTTTCGGTAAAGGCGTAGGCATAATGATTGTTCCGACAGTTAAAACCCTGGGTAATCAGACGTTTGAAGCCTCCGCTGGAATATTTGTCCCAATAGCGGTAGAGGTAATCGTAACGCATTTGGTCAACTACAAGGCCAACCACCAATTTTGGACGCTCGGCAGGCGTTTGCGCAACTACAAAATTGGCAAGGAAGAGTAGAGCAAAAAGAGCAAGGTAGCTTCTCATTTGACAGGTTTTTGAACAAAAAAAAGGGCTTCGAGTGTTTTCGCGGGAAAATTAGGGGATTTTTTGGGGAAAGCGCTGCTAGTCACAATCATTTTGCTATTTGTTAACCTTCACCTCACTTTCAAAAGGCTTGGATGAAAAATATTACGACAAATGTCGTAGAAAAATTTGCATCTAATTGAAAAGGCATTTATATTTACGACAAATGTCGTAGACCATGTCCAATGAAACCAATAACCAGCCCTCGGAAGGCGAACTGGAGATACTGCAAATCCTCTGGAAAATTGAGCCAGCTACGGTGCGGCAGGTGCATGAGTTGTTGAGTGCAAACAAAGGGGTTGGGTACACTACCACCCTGACCCAAATACAACGCATGTTGAAAAAAGGCCTTCTCAGCCGAATAGACCAGGAGGGCGGCCATTTCTACCGCTGTACCCTTCCGCAGCAACAAGCCCGGCAAAACCTGGTGGATAAACTGGCCCTACAACTGTTTGAAGGTTCGGGTACCCAATTGGCCATCCAGGCCCTGGGTTCCGGTAAAGTCAGCCAGGCTGAACTGGCGGAATTGGAAAAGCTCCTCAAAAACATTAAAGACCAGCAATCCCATGAATGATGCACTCATCCTCAGTTTGGGCTGGACCCTCTTACATTCCCTTTGGCAAATCGGGTTGCTCGGCCTTTGCACGCTTGGCCTGGAGCGACTCTTGCGTACCTATTCCGCACAATTGCGGCACCAGGTAATATTGTTTATGCTCGGTGGCATGGTGCTGGCCAGTGCTTACACCCTATTCCTGGAATGGCGGTATTTCGCAGAAGTGCAGCACCTTGCCCCGAACTTGACAACTGATTTTATCTCAAATGCTGCCAACCCTGTTTATACTCATTCGATTGATAGCGGCCAAACCCCAGTTCCTTTGCTTCAACGTTGCAAATGGTGGATCGAAAGCCACTTGTATTGGCTGGTGAGCATTTGGGTGCTGGGGACGGCCTTTTTCAGCCTGCGTTTTGCCTGGAATTACCTGGCTTTGACGGTGCTGCGGCGGAAGAGTAGTAGCATAGTTGATCCCCAGGTTTTGCATTTGGTTCAAAAAGTAAAAACGAGCCTGGGTTTGCGCCAAAAAATCCGGTTTTACAGCAGTCCCACCTTGAGTTCACCGCTTACTTTTGGGCATTTTTTCCCGGTGGTCATTCTGCCTGTTGCCCTGCTTTGCCAAACGCCTCCGGCATTGTTGGAAGCTTTGATCCGTCACGAGTTGATCCACATTCGCCGGGCCGATTTTTTGGTCAACCTGTTGCTGGCTCTTTTGCAAATCTTCTTTTTTTATCACCCCTTGATTTGGGCGCTCAGCCGCCGCATCCAGGAGTTGCGCGAGGAGGCTTGTGACGAAGCGGTCCTGCTTTCTGGTTGCCACAAACTCGTGTACGCAGAGGCGCTCCTGTACTTGCAACGATTACATCACCATCAAAATATCCCCTTGGTTATGCAAGCTCAAAATCATGCTTCTCATTTTGCAACGCGGGTACGCCAGATTTTGGCCGGCCCCACTGCCAACAAGCCTCAGATTTTTACACAACACTGGAGTAGCGCTGTGTTGTTGATGCCCTTGTTGCTCCTTGCCTTGGGGCTCTTCGCCCCGGTTGCGCAAGCGGAAAAGAAAATACCTGCACCCAAAGTTAAACCTACGTTTGTATTGCCAGAAAAACCCGAAACCGAAGCGACAAAGGCGACGACCAAACCATTGGTGAAAGATCCAGAAACAATTTCCCCCTCAATAGTTGTAGAAAATCCTCCTCCAAGCATAACAACCAGCACTATTGACAGTCTCCCCCAAAGCAACAATGATGCCGTGCTTAGTGTAGCCGCCGACCGAATGAATGTGTTGTACATGGGTGTGGATAACCCCATTAGTGTGGCCATTTCGGGTGTTTCTGCTGATCAGGTAAAAGTTAGTAGCCGGGATGTTCAGTTGATAGAAACAGGAAAAGGGAAATTCATCGCCAAAGCGGCTAGACCAGGAAAGGCATCAATTCTGGTGGAAGCGCCGAATTATCGGCAAGAGGTAGAGTTTCGGGTGAAGCCGATTCCGGATCCCGTGGCTGTTTTGGAAAAAATTGGGATGATGGGTGGAGAAATCAGTATTTCAAATATGAAATCATTAACAGCATTGGATACCAAGCTGAGTGGTGTTGACTTCGATGTGAACTGTGGTATTTTAGGCTTTAATTTTATCTTTATCCGTAAAAGAAGTAACCCTATCCAAGTTTCAAATCCTGGCACACTATTTAATGCCCAGATGCTTGAGTTACTAAATTCTATTGAAGTTGGCGATATGATGATCTTTGACAACATCCGCGCCAAATGCCCTGGAGATGCAGAAGGCCGCAAAATCAATAACATCTCGCTCAAAATCATTGCCGATCCTGAGAAAAAAGAATAGCCGCTATAAGCAGATGGTTACAGCAGCTCGAACTAAGCTCAGCTGCTGTAACCAATCTCCACTTTCCGCATTATCCTGGAAAAAATCATGCTAATGCTCCACCCATTCCAACTTCTCCGCAACTCCATGCTTTGCCTGGGCTTCATTTTTCTGCTTTTACCAACCATGAATTCCAGCAAACTACGATTACCTGTCGCTACGGTAGAAGCAGACATCACTTTTTCCGCCCTTCAAAACTTAAAAGCACTGGACCAATCTGCACCGGGGTTCAAATACCAGGCAGGCTGCCAAGTCAGAGGTTTTAATTTGTTTCTGCTGCGCAAAAAACAGGATACGCTGGGCTCCAACAATCCTGGTGCACCAATAAACACGAGTACTCAACAGCTGATCAGTATGGCCAAAATAGGCGACCGCCTGATTTTTGACAACATCCGCCTGGATTGTGAAGGAGGTGGTGCTCAAGGAGTCAAATGGGGGTCTTTGGGCTTGACGGTGGTACCGGATTAGCCTTAGCCTTTCAGCACCTTCAACACCCACCTTTCCTGCTCCCAGCGGCATTCCAGCATATAAATCCCGGCGGGCAGGTTTGGCAAATCGCTGTACTCATTTTCCGTGCTCAAATCTCCCTGTTTTTGCCATACGCTGATGCCTTGCAGGTTGCGCAAGGTCAAGGTAACTTCCGATAGCGGTTGTGTCAAACGCAAGTGCAAGGATTCAGCAACTGGATTGGGGTAGATATGAATAGCGGGCGATCCACTTGTGATAGAAAAGGTCGGCGTGGGAGTAGCTTTCAAAAACCAACTCTGCGCTGTTGCATCTTTTTGAAAATAGTCAAACATCAACTTCCCAATTTTGTCTTCGCCCAGGCTGCTCAGGTGCAGGCCGTCCTCGCCCACATCGGTTCGGCAATCCAGTTTAAAGCCATCGCTGCGGGGCAAACTGGCATTGCTCCAGTGGTACGAACCCCAGGTGACGTGGGGGATGTTCGCTGCAGTCCCAGTGGTAATGTAGCCTGGCTTTTGTTGATCGGCATTCTCAATCAACCATTTGATCGCCCAACCGGAGTAGTAATCCCTTGGAAAAAGTAGCCCCTTCCCTACTCCACCCGGCACCGGAGTCGCGTAGCCCGAAAAAGTCCGCGCTGAAAAATAGACGAGTTTCAAGTTCGGGAATTTGTCGTGCAACACTTCCAGTAGCAGGCGGTAATCTTCCATCAGTTGCAAGGGAGCGCGAGGAAAGAGGGTGTCGCCCGTTTGGGTGTTGTCGGTTTCCACCCAGGCGAGTTGCACCTGCTTGTCGCTCAGGCCGCTGCTTTTAAGGGTATTTGTGGCGCTTTGCCAATAATTGTCAGTAGCATCGTTCATTTTTTGTACCCCTTGTCCACCAATGCAGGTATTGACGAGCACCAAATTGGGATTGATACCCGCAAAAGCCGTTGCTTTTTGTTTGAAGCGTTCAAATTCGGTACGGGGGTTGGAGGCACCTACTCCAATCATGACGATTTTTCCCTTGGCATCACTTTGCCCTTGGACATTCAAGGGTTTTACTTGGGCAATTTGCTGCTGGATCGTGCGGAGCTGGGCAGCAGGGCGTTCGTTGCGGCCATTGGCGTACAAGCCACCAAGGTAACCTCGGTAGTTTTGGCCTTGTAAATCGATGAGAGGCGTGTGGCTGGAAGGCTGGATGGAGCAGTCTTTTTGAGCCTGGAGGCTGAGGGAGAATAGGGCGATCAAGAGTGTAAGGATTTGGCGCATAGGTTTTTGTTTTGAGGGTTAATGGTATGGGTATAAGCCAGTTTTTGGGATTTTGTACCCATGATTCGATCTCCTCATTTCTGAGGATTTTTCCCCCCTCCCGTTTTGCGGTGATGTTTGGCGCAATGGATTGATCGAACTTTGATGCATCAAACAATCGAGTTCGTTCATCCATCAATACCATCACCATGAAAAAGCAAATTGCTGCGCGCTACCTCTGGATATGTACCCTCCTTCTTGGATTGGGGGCTTTAAGTTGTGAAATTATGCCCGATCCTGACCAGGACATCAGCGATTTGCTGGAACAAACACTAGCGGAAGACAATGCCGATCCTTCCATCATTCATAGTTGTGTGGAAAAAAACCTGGAAGGTGAAGACCACCTGCGTACTGCGGCGCTCCGCAATAAACTGTGGAACGTAGGGCAAGTGATCCGGGTAAAATTTATGGATAGCCTGAGCAGTCCCCTCCGCTTGCGCATCGAAAAAGCAGCGCGGGAGTGGGAATTGTACGCCAATGTACGCCTGCAATTTGTACGTAGGGGCAAAGCGGAAATCCGCATCGGGCTAAGTCCACGCGAAGGTTCCTGGTCGTACATGGGACGGGATGCCTTGTACCTGGATTCTTTGTCCAAAACGATGAATTTTGGCTGGTTTACCGATCGGACGCCTGATTATGAAATCCGGCGCACCACCCTCCACGAATTTGGACATGCCCTGGGTTTGATCCATGAGCACCAAAACCCGCTACAAAACATCCAGTGGGACCTGGAAAAGGTGTATACTTATTATGCCCAATCCCAGGGTTGGAATCGGCAGGATGTGGATCAAAACCTCTTCCGCAAATACAGCAGCACCCAGACCCAGTTCTGTCGTTACGATCCACTTTCGATCATGCATTATTCCGTACCCAAACAATTGACCTTGAATGGATTTGAGGTGCGCTGGAATTACCTGCTTTCAGTGGAAGACAAAAATTTCATCGGGCGAATGTATCCTTTTAAAGGGCCTCGACTGACTAGCTGTCCTTGATAAATGACGAGTTATTCGAATGACGAATGACGATAAGGGCCACTTCGGCTTCGCTCAGTGACCAGTGATCGTCATTCGTCATTCGAAAAATTCGACATTCGTTAAGGTTTTCTGAAGGAAACATTAAAATTATGTTTAAGTGGCATTCGGAAGTGCTAAAATGAATTCCCTCAAACGTTGTAGGGTCATATTCAATTTCAAAACCAAAAAACACTAAATAACAATGAGAACTTTGCAAGCAATAGTAGCTGTCCTGACGCTGGTGACTTTTTCAACTTACAACGCCCAAGCCCAAAAAAACAAAACCGTGATCAACCCTAAAGTAGGTGTAAACCTCTCCGCAGTGGATGGCAAATTAAATGATCTACAGGCAGCTGCCAAAGTAGGCTGGAACGCCGGGGTAGATTTTCGGGTTGGCGGCAAAAAATTATTCCTCAGTCCTGGTTTACATTTCAACAACTACACTGCTCGATTGGTCAACGACATCGATACCGATACCCAAGTTAAATTTAAGGAGGAAACGACCATCCAGGCCCTGAAAGCGCCCGTAAACATCGGCTTTGACATCACGGGCAAACAACAATTGCTCAACCTTTACTTGAAAGGTGGGGTAACGCCAACGATGATCCTAGCGGTGAGTGAAAAAGCAGGTATCCCCTTCAGCAAAGATGACCTCAAAACCTTTACCTGGGGTGCCAACGTGGGTTTGGGCATGGACGTCAGCATCCTGACTGTGGATTTGAACTACGAAATTGGCATGTCAGATTATTTTGCAAATACGACTGGTCGGAATAATGTGCTCACTTTGAGTGCGGGGATCCGGTTTTAAGAGTTGAAAGGTTGAAAAGTTGAAGTGTTGAAGAGAGGCTACCGCAGCGACTCAGACACGACCTTGTCAAAAACGCTGCGGTAGCCTTCTCTTCAACACTTCAACCTTTCAACTTCTACGATATATTTATCATGGCAATAATCAGTGTGCGAAAATGGGACCACCTGGCGGAGTGCGCCAGGTGGCTTTTTTGTTTTTAGTAAAACCGGTCTTCGTGCCAGTTCTGGGGGTTGTTGATGATGTAACGGGCGATGTTGTTGTAGGCCGTTTCGTGGCGGATGATGTGTTCCCAGTAATTGCGTTGCCAGAGTTTGCGATTGAATCGTTCCCATCCAAATTGTTTAACCCCACAAATATATTCATTGGTAGTCATCGTTTTGAACCAATCCATGGTGTCACCAATTGTGGCATTGAATTTTTGGTTTTGCATGCCGTATTCGGGGTGGGGATGTTCGTGTTCGTCCGGGACGGGGCGCCCACGTTCGTCCGGGACGGGGCGCCCACGTTCGTCCGGGGTGGGGCGCCCACGTTCGTCCGGGGTGGGGCGCCCACGTAGGGGCGCCCCTACGTGGGTGCCCTCGCGGGAATGCGCAACATCCAAATTTTCAATGATGCAATGAAAATGATTTGGCATCACCACCATTTCATGGCATTTTTTATCCGGGTATTTAATTGCCAATTCAGAATACCATTTTTCAATCATTATACCAGCATCATTCAAGAACATTTGCCCTTCATGAATTTCCCCAAATAGATGTTTTTTGTCTTGTACACAAATGGTAATAAAATACGCACCCGGCTGTGCGTAATCATACCCCTTTAGTCGAATCGATCGACGATCATGTTTTTTTGGATTAAAATGATATGCCATACCGCGAATGGTGAAAGGTGAAAAAATCGCGGTTGTGTAAAAACAATAGGTAAGGCATCCGGTAGGGGCGACCCTCCGTGGTCGCCCAAAATCAGGAACAAAAATAAAAAAAAATAGGATGCAGGCACAAAGCACCTGCATCCATTTTTTCAAAGCCGAAGGCTTTATATCAAAACCCAATTAATAGCAAGGGTTCTGCTTCAAGTTTTTGTTGGCGTCGATCTGCTGACGTGGGATTGGCCACAACTGCTTACAAGGTTGAGACGCTGGTTTCCACTGACGTGCTGCATCGTACTTGCCAAAACGGATCAAGTCCGAACGGCGCCATGCTTCGAAGAACATTTCGCGGCCACGCTCAGCCAAAAGGTTGTCGGCAGTCAATGAAGCAAATGCTGGTTGGCCTGCACGAGCACGAATTTGGTTAACCAAAGCCAATGCAGTTGCATCACCTGCGCTTTTGCGCCATAGGGCTTCAGCTTTCACCAGCAGGATATCCGCATAGCGGAAAATCTGAAAGTCAGTGCTCAAGCTCGTAGTAGAACCCTGTGGGAACTCAAACTTACCTACCCGTACACCCGCTTGACGCTGGCAGTTGGGGAAGTGAGCGTTGATCTCAGGGGTAAAAAATACGTTTGGTCCATCTGCGTCATCAGCAGAACCATCAGTACCAGGTGTTACACCATCCGCTTTGAACTGTTGGCCAGCCAAGAAGTTACCACGGATTTTTTGGTTGCCGGATACCCCTTTACGCTTATCGGCATCATCGTAAGAGTTATAGAACTCCGCCAATGAGCAGTAACCATTCCAAGGCTGCTCACGCAAGCTGAAGGTTTCCTGGCTCACGTAGTGCAAAGTCATTTGTGGCAGGTTGAATCCCTGTGCATTTACTTGATCGTAAGGAATCACAAAGATGCTTTCTTTGGAACCAGCGTTGTTGCTGTTGAAGTTGCTGAAATAATCGGCTTCTAGAGAGTAAGATCCAGAGTTGATGATTTCGTCAGCAGCAGCAAGTGCTTTGTCCCACTCGGGGCTACCTTTGTACACCTGAGCATTCAGGTACAACTTCGCCTGAATGGCTTTACCAGTGTAGTAGTTGATGCGAGCATATGTAGAAGTATTTACCGCTTTGCTCAAACTAGGTACACTTTCGTTTAATTCCTTTTCGATGAAGGCATACACCTCTGCACGAGTAGCATTGGTAGGTGCAAAACCTGCCTCCACGTCAAATCTGTCTACGATTGGAACGTTACCATAACTATCAACCAACCACAGGTACCACAGGGCACGCAAGGTTCTCAACTCAGATAGAAATGGAGTAGCCAAAGCTGGATCCACTGCACCTTTATTGATCAGGTCATTGAATTGGAAGATCAAACGGTTACAAGTGTTTACCCCACCAAACAAGAAGTTCCAAGCATTTCTGATTGGCTCATCCTGGGCATTGAACTCCGCCCGGTGTGCATTCAACCAAATACCTCCATCAAACCAGTCACCACCACGCTGAGGAATCATGATTTCGTCGGAAGATACTTCCTGCAAAGACATGTAGCTACCGTGGTTTTGAAACCCGTAAAGGTTGGTATAAGCTGCGCCCAACGCTGCGATAAATTCTTCATCGTTTTTGAAGAACTCGTCCGCTTTCACCTGATCATACAGCTTCTCTTCAAGATCTGAGCAGGATTGGTTGAACGCTATCACGAAAAGGCCCGCTAATAAAGCCTTAAACCAATATTTTTTCATGATTGCAATTGATTTTAATTGAATTGATGTGAGCGATTGTTGATCGCTCTTTAACACTGAATTAGAAACCTACTTTAACACCAAACGTCATAGTTCTCACCATGTAGTAGGTATTACGACGGTCGATACCAGGAGACAGGATGGCGTTGGCACCACCTTGCTCGCTGTCGGCCAAGCGCAATTCTGGATCAGAACCGCTATACTTGGTCAACACAAAGAGGTTTTGACCAGCCACGTATGCACGAATCTTATTGATGCTGCTGCCAGGCTTGAGGTTGAAATTATAACCCACTTCAGCATTGTCCAACTTCAAAAAAGATCCACTCTCTACTTGATAGCTAGAGAACTTTGCACCATCGGTCAAAGCGGTATTGTAAAAATCATCCGTCTTAACGCGATTCCAAGTCAAGGTGTTCAAGGTTTCGTAAAAAATCCGGTAGGAGTTGATCAAGTCATGGCCAAATACCCCGCGGAAGAACACATTCAGGTCAAATCTGCCCATGGTCAAACTGTTGCTCCAGCCCAATTCCATGTTTGGCATACCGTTACCGATTTTGGTTTCATCGTCACGCGTAATGGTGCCATCCCCGTTCAAATCTTTGAATCTCCAGGTACCATCGTCATTTACACCATCGTAAATTGGGCCCCAGAAGTCACCGATGTTCCCACCTTCCGCAGCACGAATCATTGGTGTGCCGTTCAAACCCGGAGAACCTACGTTGGCCAAGAACAATTCTTTACCAAAGGAGAAATCACCTTTAGACAAAGAGACCAGTTTATTGGACAAGTAGAAAGTTGGCGTCAAACCTAAGTTGTACGTGAAATTTTGCTTTTTGATCACATTGTAGTTCAGTGCAATTTCCAAACCAGTGTTCTGCATTTCACCCAGGTTTACCCAGGTAGTTGGGAAAAGGTTGGGTGGAACTGGAACTGCAACTTCAGCCAAAAGGTCACTAGTGACGCGGTTGAAGAAGTCGATCGAACCATTCAAACGGTAGTTCATGAACGAGAAGTCCATACCGATGTTGAGCTCAGCTTGACGCTCCCACTTTAAATCTGGGTTGGCATTCGATACCGGACCATAACTGGGTACAAACGAACCGTTGTAGAAGAAACGACCCGCAGGGCCAAAACGCTGCAAAGACAAGAAGCTGGAACCTGGCAAGTTACCCGCAATACCCCAGCTCACACGCAATTTCAAGGCATCCGCGAAGTCAAGCCCCATCGCTTTTACGAGGTCAGCACTCAAACCAAAAGAAGGGAAAATCGCAAATTTGTTGCCTTCTCCAAAACGAGAGCTACCTTCGCGACGTACGGTCGCAGTGAAGTTGTAGGTATCATTGTAACCCAGGCTCAAACGTGAAAATGTTGCTACGTTTTCGTAACCGCTGCGGTAAGAACCTGCAGAACTTTCACCAAGTGAGTAGGACAAAGCGTTGCCCAGGTTGTTGTAGGTGAATACGTCCGTCAAATAGTTGAACGCACTAGACCCAGAACCTTGGAAATCGTTACTGGTGTAGTCATAACCAGCCAAAATACGGAAATCAAGTTTGCCAAATTCTTTGGCATAGGTAGCTGTAAAAGTAGCTTGCTGAGTAGATTGTTGGCCATAATTGCGAGAAGCCACCCCTTTGCGGTCAGCACCCTGACCAAACAAAGATTGACGGCTGATGTACTGACCGGTAAACTGGTTGTCGCGTTGGCGAGAATAAAAACCAGAGATGGTCAAATTTTTAGTCAAGTCATAATCAGCCTGGAAACTGCCCAGAAAATTGTTCAGTTCACCTTCATTGGTGTTCTGCTCAAGGATCGCTACCGGGTTGAAGTAGTCAAACAACAATTCCTGGTAATAGCCACCATAACGGGCATTAGACGCATCGTCAGATCTGATGGGTGCGGTTGGGTTAAACAACAAAGCATAGCGTGCAGCGTCGTTGAAGCCAAAGTTAGCCTTGGTATTGGTGATCGATAGCGTGCCATTCAGGCGCAGACGGTCGTTCAGCGCTCTTTGCGTGAAAGAGAAACGACCATTCAATGATTCCCGACCCGTGGTAATGAGCACACCATCGTTGTCGCGATAGTTGAAAGATACGCGGTAGTTGCCATCCCGTGTACCGCCGCCCATGGACAAGTTGTGGGTTTGACCTATTGCATTTTGAGAAATCGCATCCACCCAGTCAGTGCTGGCACCACGGTCAGCGTAAGTACTTTTTACACTGGCAGGAATGTTTAAAGATGGAATTTCGCGCCATTCATCGGCAGTCATAACGGGCAGTGAACGCATTCTGCTTCCAGAACTCACAAAACCGCTGTAGTCTACCGAGAATTTACCAGCTTGACCTTTTTTGGTCGTCACCAGCAGTACACCTGCTGCACCACGTGCACCATAGATCGCTGCTGCAGAGGCATCTTTCAACACAGTAATGTTTTCGATGTCGTTGGGGTCAACGTTGTCCAAAGACCCACCGATGATCCCATCGATTACGATCAATGGAGAGCTGTTGGCACCCAGGGTAGACAAACCCCGTAAACGAATGGTAAAGCCTTCGTTGGGGTTACCACCCGGACGTGCAATCGACAGACCCGCAACCTTACCTTGCAGCAATTGTGCCGCGCTGGTTACGTTACCGCCGTTGAAATCTTTAGCTTTTACACTCACGATTGCACTGGTTACTTCACGAGCTTTCGCTGTACCATAACCGGTTACCACCACTTCGTCCAGCAATTGGCCAGCAGCAAGGGTAATGTCCAAGGTACTTGCACTACCAAGGGCAACTCTTTGGGTAGTATAACCTGTGTAAGAGATTTCCAGTTCGGTTGCACCTGCTGGAACCTCCAAGGTATAAGACCCATCGAAATCGGTAACTGTACCTGTGCTGGTACCTACTACGAGGATGTTGGCACCGATGAGCGCTTCGCCGTTGCTTTTGTCGGTAATTTTACCGGAAAGCGAACGCTGGGCGAAAGCGAAGTTGCACAAAAGAACTGCAACTGCCGCGAGAAGCCACCTCGAGCAATAGCCGACTTTAAGTTTCATACATTATTAGTGTTTTGTTAAAAAAATTGTGCTTACATCAAAAATTGCTTTCCTTTCAAAAAGCGTGTGTATAGGAAACCCACTTCACAGTAGGGATTCTTTCACTGCAAATGATTTTGAACCATTATCTCTTTTCGTATTTTAACTGCGCTTATTTGCTGGGATAGGTTTTCCCCAAACTTGGTGTGTGCATTACACTAATTGAACGGGCGTAAAAGTCTAAAATAAGTATGAAATAACCAAGAATAGGTAAAAAGATTTTCGGGATATTTTGTTTTACCAAATTATATTGTGAATCGAAAAGAGCGTTCCAAGGTTCCAAAGTTCCAGGGTTCCAAGGTTGGTTCCAAAGTGCTAAGGTTGGGAGCCAGCCGTGGAACTTGGAAATCTGGAACTTTGGAACCTCGGAACATGGAACCTCTTTTAAAACCTGACTGTATGAAACCTATTGCCATTGTTGTTTTTGCTCTGCTGTACTTTGGATGTTTCGTCAATGTTAAAGCCCAAGGAAACGACTTGACTTTTCTCAATGGTGAAACCCATGTAGACATTCCTTTTGACTATGAAAACAATTTCATCATCATCAAACTGATGTTTAACGACATCTTCCCGCTTAAATTTATTTTTGATACGGGTGCGGAAAATACAATTTTAACCAAGCGCGAGATCACGGATTTGTTTCAAATCGATTATCAAAAACGTTTTACCATTTACGGCTCCGATTTGAGCCAAACCCTCTACGCCTACCTAGTCAGGGGCATCTCTTTTCGCATTGGCGACATGCGGGCCAGCCAACGCTCTATCTTAGTGCTGGAAGAGGACTATTTCCGGTTCGACGAATTTTCGGGGATTGACATTCACGGCATTTTAGGCGCTGATTTTTTTCGACGCTTTATTGTCAAAATCAATTATTACAAACAAATCATCACCCTTTACGACCCGGCTGTTTTTCAGTTGCCCAAAGGGCATTTCACAGAATTCCCACTGGAAATGCACCGTAGCAAACCTTATTTACTCGCTCCAGTCAGGTTGGGCAATGACACCACAGTCCAAACCAAATTATTGATGGACACGGGGGCCAGCATTGCCTTGTTGCTCTATACGGATACCCACGACGGGCTTAAAATACCCGAAAAAGTGATCCGCAGCGTTTTAGGGCGAGGCCTGGGTGGCGTCATCTACGGTTACTTGGGTCGGGTCAAAAGTTTGAAATTTTCTGAGCATATGTTCAATGAGGTACTCACCAATTTTCAGGAAATCCCTGTGGTTGAAGACAGTACTTACATGAACAAGCGCAATGGCATCATTGGAAACCAATTGCTGGATCGTTTCACGCTCATTATCGATTACATCCACAATCGTGTGTTTGTACAGCCTAACCCCTACTTCAAGAAAAAATTTGAATTTGACCGCAGTGGGCTGTTTATTACTGCCTCCGGTGCGGCGCTTTCCAAATTTATTGTTTTCGACATCGTGCCTCTTAGTCCGGCAGACAAGGCTGGTATCGTTTCCGGTGATGAAATCAAATCCGTCAATGGTGTGCCTACCTCTTTTTTCAAACTCCAGGATTTGATGTATAAATTCAGGGGAAAAGTGGGAAAAAAGATCAACATGATCATCCTGCGCAACGGAGAGCGGATTAAAAAGGAGATGAAATTGGAAGACCTTATTTAGTTTAGCTTTTTATTTTGCAATGTCATACAAAGCTTTATCTTTGCACCCAATTTCTTAAAAAGCAATAAAATTCATTCATCATGTTTGCAATCGTAACGATAGCTGGTCAACAATTCAAAGTTGAGGAAGGGCAGGAGCTCTTCGTCCACCAGCTCGACGCAAATGCAGGCGACGGAGTTTCTTTCGATCAGGTTCAATTGATTGAAAACAACGGCGCTGTGCAAATTGGCAAGCCTTTCGTTGGCAGTGCCTCGGTCAGTGCAACGGTAATCGGCCACCAGAAAGGTGATAAAGTGGTCGTGTTCAAAAAGAAAAGACGCAAAGGCTACCGTGTTAAAAACGGTCACCGCCAGTCTTTCACCAAAATCAAAATTGACAGCATCGCTGGTTAAACCAAACTAAAAGAAATTAGTCATGGCACATAAAAAAGGCGTCGGTAGTTCCGACAACGGCCGGGACAGTAAGAGTAAGCGCCTCGGCGTAAAATTGTTCGGCGGCCAGTATGCTAAGGCAGGAAACATCCTCGTTCGTCAGCGTGGCACCAAATTCCACCCCGGCGAAAATGTATACATGGGCAAAGATTTTACCCTGCATGCACAAATTACGGGCACAGTGGCATTTTCCAGGTCTAAGCAAGACCGTACCTACGTTAGCATCCTTCCTCTGGAAACAGCAATCGCAGCTCCTGCTAAAGTAGTAGCTGCTCCTGTAACTGTAGTGGAGGTCCCTGTTGAACCAGTTGTTGAAGAAACAGTTGCAGAAGTAGCTGAAAAGCCAGCAAAATCTGCAAAATCTGCTTCCATTACCCTGCCTAGCGGCAAAAAGGTGAAGCAGGATGATCTGAAACTGGTTGAAGGCATCGGTCCAAAAATCGAAGAGTTGATGCACGCTGCAGGAATTACTACCTGGGCGGAATTGGCAGCTGCTCCCATCGAAAAACTGGAAGAAATTCTGGATGAGGCTGGTCCTCGTTTCCGCATTCATGATCCAGCTACCTGGGGCAAACAAGCCGCAATGGCTGATGCTGGCCAGTGGGCGGAACTGGAAACCTATCAGGACGAACTGAAAGGTGGCCGGGAAGAGTAGTCTTAATCTTCCCCAGAAGCTGGTTGAGTGGATGCTGCGAAAGCGAAAAGGAGGCAATTTCAAGCCAAATGAGGCATGAAAAGCGGAGTTTAGCAGCGCTAAATGAGTATTTTCAGAACGATATTTGACTTGAAATTGCCCCTTTGTAGCTCACAGCATCCACTCAATCAGCTTCTAATACAAGTTTAGTTTTCATAGCTTTATATTTTGGGCCCTGCTTCTTCTTTCTAGGAGCAGGGCTTTTTCTGCGTCGGAGACACAGAATCCCACGGCTAAAGCCATGGGTTGAGTATCTGGGTGGCCTCCCATGGATAAATCCATGGGTTGGCGGAATATCAATGAAAGGCACGTATGGGCAGCCCTATGTGGCTGCCCGTACACACTCACACCCTTTTGTCCATTTCGAGTTGAAGGGATTGAACGAAGCGCAGGCCAGCGGCGGGATTGGTGGCCAGCGGAACATTGTGCACATCACACAAGCGCATCAGCATACTTACATCCACTTCGTGGGGATGTTTGCCCAGGGGATCGCGAAAGAAGATGATCATGTCAACTTTTCCTTCTACCATGCGGCTGGCAATTTGGGCGTCGCCACCGAGAGGGCCGCTGAGCATCCGTTCAATTTCCAAGCCAGCTTTTTCTAAATAGGATCCGGTGGTACCCGTAGCGATGAGGTGAATATCGTGTTCCTTAAAAAAATCGATGTGGTCGCGAACAAAACCTACCATATCTACTTTTTTGCTATCGTGTGCGATCAGTGCAATGGTCATTTTTTACTATTTTTGGGGCTAAAATAGATTAAGTAATCCGCGGCATAAACTTTTTGCCCTCTTAAATTGTAAGAAATACCAGAAAACTTGTCTGGTATGTTTGGTTTGCACAAACAATGACACTTATACGCCACGATGGCATAATATACACTACAAAGGGTGTATAACTACATTATTTAGAAATAAACGGATGAATATAACGTTTGCAAACCACAACTTTGTTTTACCATCTTTATTACATAAATCAAACGTAACTATGAAAAAGTTCTGCTCGATTGTTGCAGCCCTTTCCATGGCCCTAGCATTTGCTATGCCACTGAGTGCCCAAATTCAAACACCCGCAGCCAGTCCAACTGCTGAGGTAAAAACCAAAGTTGGTCTTACCGATGTAACTTTGTTGTACTCTCGTCCAAGTATCAAAGGCCGGATTATTTTTGGTACCGACAAAAATGCCGTTGTCCCATTTGGAACCATGTGGAGAACTGGTGCAAACTCTGCCACCAAGATCTCTTTTGGCGATGATGTAACCATTGGCGGAACCGCCGTAAAAAAAGGCGATTATGCCATCTTCTCTACTCCTGGTGCCAGCGAGTGGAAGGTCATGCTTTTTACCTATGACACCCCCAATTCGGGTGGTTATGGCGACAAAACTGCCGTTGCAACCTGGACCTTGAAGCCACAAAAAGTAGCTGAAAAAGTAGAAACCTTCACCATCGACATCAATGACCAAACGATGGACAAGGCAAGCATCAACATCATCTGGGAAAACACCAAGGTAAGCATGCCCCTGAGTGTAGACGTAGATGGTAAGGTAAAAGCCAGTATCGATCGCACACTGGCTGGTGCTTCTGCCAACGATTATTACACCGCTGGTGCCTACTACCACGATACCAAAAAAGACCTGAACAAGGCTTTGGAGTGGGTTCAAAAAGCCAATGCACTGTCTCCACAGTTCTGGACCTTGCGCAAAGAGTCTTTGATCCTGGCTGATCTGGGGCGCAAAAAAGAAGCCATCGATGTGGCCATGAAATCTCTGGCTGAAGCCAAAAAAGCCGACAACCAGGATTATGTACGCATGAATGAAACTTCGATTGCGGAGTGGAAGAAGTAAGAGAGTGAAAAGTGAAAAGTGAAAAGTGAAAAGCATGTACACCATTTGCGTTTCATTCCTTTACACTTTCTCTTTACATAAAAATTGGAATAAAGGACAGTGAAAGACATACTGTGTATACACTTTTCACTTTTCACTTTTCACTTTTCGCTTAAAAACGTACCCCAGCTCCCCTCTCACCTTCCCATTGCTCACCACCTTGTACCGAGGCGTATCGTCTGGCAAAAAAGTGGGTGGGTCGAAACCTTCGGCAATCGCCTGGGTGATATAATAATCCGCTTTGCGCGGGTGGTCGTCAGCGCATACGTTGTACAACTTGCCCCAGGCCGCCTGCTGAATCAGCGCTTCAATTACTCCAATACAATCATCGAGGTGTACTAAATTGACCGGGGCATTGCCTTCGGGCACATCGCGTTTGCTCGCAAAAAAGCGACCCGCTTTGCGGTCTCCACCCACCAGACCGGACATGCGCAGGATCGTAGAGCTTTCGTGGGGGTAATTGTTTTTTACAATTTTTTCAGCCTGAATCAAGGCTCGGGCAGAGGCTGTATCGGGTTTCAACTTCGATTCTTCATTCACCTCCGCATTCACATCTCCATAAACGCTGGTGGAACCAACGAACAAAATTTTTGCAACTCCACGCTGCTGGGCCAATTCCACAATCGCCTGAATTTGGGCAGGATACCAAAGTTCTACATCGGGCCGCCGCCGCGAAGGAGGAATATTGAGAATTATCAAATCTGTGTCAAAAAATGCCAGGTCGCTCACTTCTACCTGACCTCGATCTACTTGCAACAAATAAGGATTTAGCCCTTCGGCTTGCAACAAATGGAGCTTTTCTGGGGTGGTGGTGGAGGTTTTTACCGCATAACCTAAGTTTTGCAAGTGTTTGGCCAATGGCCAGCCCAACCAACCTGCCCCCAAAACTGATATCTTTTCTACTGGATTTGAAGCCATGACAAATATTTGATTTGACAATTCAATTCAAAATTCTTAACTTAGAAATCTCAAACTACCCCGATTCAAATCGTGGGCATCAGTCAACAACACAAAATGAAACGCTTATGCATCCAAAGCAACCCTACAAGCCCATAAGTTGCGACTTTTACGATGAACTGGAGGCATACGCCACGCAACAAAAAATTGTAGTGGTAGAATTTGAAACGCCCGAGGGCAACATGCGCCAGTGCGAGGTACGCATCGTCAACCTCGAAACCCGCAACAAAGAGGAATTTGTCACCCTGGACAATGGCCTGGAAATCCGCCTGGACTACATACATGACGTCAATGGTCGGCTCATGCCCGATCACTGCTGACGTTCAAAACAACCTGGATCAGGCTTTTGCGCATTGCGCGTCGCATTTTCAATGTCGGTGGTAATGGCGCGTGGAGTCGTGATGGGCTTGCCGTAGTCGAGTGCAATTGACAAACTATCCAGTCGATAATCATCTTTGTTCGGATCTTTAAAGACCTTATCTCCAGACTTGCCATTGATACATGGATCACATATTTCGCCCAAAAAGTTGACAAATTGACCACGGGTGATTAAGTCTTGAACCTTTACGACACAATTTTCAAATTTCACGTTGAATATCCCTGCCGTCTGGCCCTGGGAGGCGTCGCTTAATTCCATCTCGTCACGGTCGGAGCCGTAAATGACGCAGTTGCGGAAATTGGCGTTGAGGCGGTACACATTGGCCACACTACAATCGTCTTTGTAGCAGCGGAAATTGTTCATGCCTAAAGCAGATGCTCGAATGCCATAGCTCACCATCGTGCAATAGGTAAAGTTGTAATCGCCGCCGTGGCGCAAGGTCACGGAAGTCACCTGGTTGTTGTAGAAGAGGCAGTTTTCGGCGGTCACGGTGCTGTGAATGGCCAACAGTCCACTTCCCGCTGTATTGTAAAAACGGGAATTGCGGATGGTCAACTGTGCCGAAGAGTCCACGTATACCCCGATATTGGAGTTTTTGATGGTGGCGTATTCAATCACATTGCCCCGGCTGCCACGCCCGATGAAGATGCCATTCCACTGCCCGGCATCATCCTGAAAGGATTCTTCGAGGCGGTCGCCCTGGATGATCACGGGTTTTTCTTTGCTGCCTTTGACATTCAAGCGGCCATTGCGCAGTACGTAAATGAGGCCGTCGTTGTAAATGTCGAACAAGTCGTTTTTCGCCACCCCCCCATGCACGTAAATGCGCGTACCCTCGGGAATGTTCAGCGTACAACTGTCGATAAAAATGGCCCCGTAAAATACGTAGGGTTTGGGATCGTTAAACGTAATTTCGGAATTGCGGCAAGACAAAACCACCGGCTGCCCACCATTAAAACGGCTGGGGAAATAATTGGCATTTTGCCCCCAGGCTTCCAGGGTTACTTCTTGCATATTGCCGTTGGTTTCAAAAACCACTTTTTCATCCACGATAAAGGGGCTCACCGACAGGGGGTCGTTGGGATCAATGGTCACCGTGGCAAAGAGGTAAATGCTGTCGTTGGCATAAATTTCCACGTCCTGAAACTCGCGCCCGGGAATGCCATCCACGTTCAAAGTAAACTTCGATTTGTCGCGGTTGAGCAAAAATATTTTGGAGACCCGGATGGGCTGATCGTTGTTGTTGATGATTTTAATGTAGCGCACCGCCGATCCACGCCGGGTAAAAACCGTATCAAAACGCAGGGTATCCGTGGAAAAAGCCAGCTTAGCGTTGGCATCGGTGGTAAAGCTTTCGTCGTCGTTGCAGGAACCAAGGGCTATGGCAAGGCTGAAGAGGATAAAAACGTAGAAGTATAAACGCGTCATGCGGACTTTTTTTGGGTATTGAACGGCAAAGGTAAGGAAAAAGTGTGGTTGGGGCAGCGCTATGTGGGGGCGCTTTGCATGGAGAAATGAGATCGGATTATGGCTGATGCCATATTAAATTTGAATCAGGGGGAAGATTGAGACAATCAAAGATTCGGTGGATGTTTCCCTGCCGTCCTCAAAATTTGCCTTAGATTGATCAAGCCTGTTCGGGTTAAGTTTTAATCGATTAATGGTTGCTCTACCTATTGCACTCAGGCCAATGAGTTGGGTATAATCTTCATTCCACTTGAAATGCCCTGCCCAAACGTCTTTGCGAGGGTGAAATAAATTGACAATTTCTTCTGAGACCAGATCGATAGCAGTAGTTGCGGTAAATTTATGGTAATTGCATCCTAGACAAGACCATGCTAAATTATCAAATTCATCTTTACCTCCCTTGGAACTGGGGATAATGTGTTCTGCCGAAAAAGGGTCGTGAGAAATCATTTCTTGGGCAAAGCAATATTCACAACAATGCATTGCTCTTTTACGAACTTCATTTCTCAATGAATCCGTCATGCCACTTTTCGCTTAATCCCCAATTCAATCACTACATCTTCAAGCGCTTGATCACGTAGCTTGGCCAATTCTATAACGTACTTAATTCTTTCTGCATGAGCTATTTCAATGAGTTCGTTCAATTGCAACAATTTTTCATGCTCTCCAGATGTAATTTCTCCAGATTGAAATAGATCTCCAAGTCGATAATATTCTTCCAAATCATGGGGATCAACATTTAACTGAACTCGACTTAAGAGCTCTACTTCTGTCCATTTTTTGGGCTGCGAATTAGGATTTTCAATGTTGATTTCAGTTAGCAACTGTGAAATATAATTTTCAAGCGAGACCCCCTGCCCCTCAGCACGTTTACGAAGGGATTGTTCAACCATTACTGGTAATTCGATTGTTAAATACATTTTCAAGATTTTATCCTTAGCATAAAGCTCCTTCATTTTCGTTGAAAAAGCAAACATTTGATCAACAAAGACTACAACCCATACACCGCCAAAATTGTCAAATCAGGAAATAGGGAAACCAGTCCTTATCCACCCAACAACCCCGCCCCTTTTTCCAACACTCTCCGTTCCTGCTCTTGCCGGATGCTTTCCAGCGACGCTTCCTCGGTCTCTTCCAACATTCGTATGGCCACATTCCAGACCTCCTGTCTCCAACTGGTGATGAGTTGTGAAAGCAGCCATTCATCCATCCGTCCCAATAGCTGATCAATGATGGCCATAAATGGGGAAGCCGGTTCCACCACAGTATCCTGCACCGCGTCTATGGTACTACTGATGATGGCATTGACGGTTTCATGGTCGTTTTGGCGGGAGCGGCGCTGGGCATCGTCCAGGGTGCCCCAGTCCTTGCACAAACAATCGTATAAGGATAGTGGCAAGTCGTAATTGATGTGGGCATTGACTCCCAGCAGTAGGTTTTGCAACACGTGTAGCTCGTGATGTTGGGCCGCCTCATGTGCTTGCTTCCAGACCCTTGAGGTATGCTCAGCCCGTTGTTCGTAGGCCTCCAGAGCCACAAAATAATACTCCGCAAAACGTTGCATGAGGGTGCTTACCCAAACCGGGTCTTCAAATTGTCCTTCCCGAATGGCCACAACCATATTGGTACTCATCATGCTGTAACAACGCAGAAAGATGTAACGCCGATCAGCGGATTTTTCCCAGGTATCGGCTTGCTGGATCATTTTTTGAAGGAGAGTGTCTAGGTGTTGCATGGGTCAGAATATGTGTATGAAGCGAGGGCAATACAATATTACAAATTTAATGCCATTTCTACCGATGCCTCAACCCCATCAACAACGAAAACGCCTTATCCAAATCCCGATTCGACAACACAATCGTATACTCATTCGAAGTAGAAATCATCTCCACCAGATTGATCCCATTGAGCGCCAATTCTTTGAGGATATAGTAGTACACTCCGTAAATCGCCTGGTTGCCTTCGGGGAGCATCAAACTAATCGAGCAGAGGTCTTTTTCTTTGACCAGCATTTTTTCGCTGTGAAAAATCTCCTCCAGTTTTTCGCCCATACTTTCCGAAATGACGATGGTGGTTTCCGATACCCCCTGGGAAAAAGAGTAAAAAACTTTGGCTGCTTCGCTGATGGCATTGAGCAGTTCCACTTGTTTGGTCAACAGGGTCTCGGAGTTGAGGAAGGTGTAATCCAAGAGGCCGGAGCGCACGCTGATGTCGGTCATTTTCCGAAAAAAAAGGCGCAGATTTTTGTCCAAATGCAACAAATCGCCCAAGGGCATGCGGTTGATGGCCATAACTATGGCACTGCTATTGACTTCTTTACCCGCCGCTTTTTCCACGTCCGGCTGAATTTTTCGAGCCAAGGACGATACATTGACCAACCCATCCGCCAATGCCTCCAGCATAAAAGGGGAGCTGCTGATGATTTGGTTGACGTGTTCAGAAATTTTTATCACTTTGTTTAAATTTTAACGAAAATATATTTTTCTGTACAATTGTAGGCTAAAAATTCCAGTTTTTATTTTCGCCACCTACATTTGTTTCATCAATCAAAGATGGCTCGTTAACAACCATCCATTGATTATTCACAGTATCAAGTAAACAATCATGCAAGTTCTAAAATTTGGTGGCACATCGGTAGGGAATCCAGAAAGGATGCGTCGGGTAGGAGAATTGATCGACGATGGGTTGCCAAAAATTGTCGTACTGTCGGCGGTGTCTGGCACGACCAATAAGTTGGTGGAATTGAGTGAACTCATTCGCAAACAGCAGATTGAGGTCGCTTCTATCAAATTGGCCGCCTTGCGTGAAGAATACCGGGTATTTGTGAATGAGCTCCTGCCTGTTGAACCCTTTCAGGAGAGAGGTCATGCTGTAGTGAGGGGTATTTTTGATGGAATGGAGCAATTGTTGTGGGTCAATCGTTTTGAAGCCAGCCATGAAAAATGGATTTTGGCTCAAGGCGAAGTGATTTCCACCAACCTGTTTCAAATATACATGGAGCTGATTGAACGGCCTTCTGTGCTCTTGTCCGCACTGGATTTTATGCGCATCGACGAGCATGAAGAACCGGATATGGAATGGATCCAAAAGCGTTTGGAGCTCCTGTTATCGCAACAGCACCCGCTGGCCACCTATTTCATCACTCAAGGCTACATTTGCCGCAATGCTGCCGATGAAGTAGACAACCTGCAACGCGGCGGTAGTGATTACAGTGCAACGTTGATCGGTGCAGCAATCCGGGCAGAAGAAATTCAAATCTGGACCGACATTGATGGCATCCACAACAACGATCCACGCATCGTAGAAAACACTTGGCCGATCCGGCAGGTATCGTATCGGGAGGCTGCTGAGCTGGCCTACTTTGGGGCCAAAATTTTGCACCCCACCTGTGTCATTCCAGCAGAAGACCGTCAAGTGCCGATTGTGCTCAAAAACACTTTTGAGCCAAAGTCGCCGGGAACTTTAATTTCAAATGCATCCTCGAATCGAACCATCACCGCCATTGCAGCAAAAGATGACATCACCGCCATCAAAATTCAAAGTGGGCGGATGCTGCATGCTTACGGCTTTTTGCGCCGGGTTTTCGAAGTATTCGAGCAATACCGGACGCCGATTGACATGATTACTACCTCCGAAGTATCGGTTTCTTTGACCATCGATTCTGACAAACACTTGCCTGAGATCATTCGCTCGCTGGAGCTCTTTGGAGACGTGAGTGTGGACAAGAATCAGTCAATCATCTGTATCGTGGGGGATGCATTGAGTGCACATACCGAAGTAACCAAACATATTTTTTCGGCACTGGAAAGTATTCCGCTGCGTATGGTTTCTTATGGTGGGAGTAGCAACAACATCTCGATTCTCGTGAGTCGGGATGCCAAAAACGCTGCCCTGCGCAGCTTGCACAAAGACTTATTTCAAAACACAAATACTACGCTGTCAGTAAATTTTTAGGCTAAGAAACGCATTCAGTGATTTTTTTCTGGTTAGGGCATACTGAATGCATAATCAAACCCGCTCGAAAGGTTAATGAACCTTTCAGCGGGTTTTTTTTAAATATTGTAAATCAATTCAATATGGAAGCTTGAAAAAAAATTCCAAAAAAAATTTAACAAACCTGTGACCTAATTCCTATCTCTCGTCTTAAGATAAAATTTGCAAAACGAACTAAACCCTTTACCTTTGTGCTTTGAACCTTAATATTCCATCCCAATCATTTAATGTGTACACCAACCGGTGAATCACAAAATTGCGTAACGTTTATAAGACCTTTTTTCCGATGCTTACACCGGACTTTGTCCGTACGTATAAAAATTGTTTATAGGGGGAACTTATTACATTTTGGGGGCAGGGCGTTCATCGCCTTGCCTCTTTTTATTTCAACACTTTTGTAATCGCCACATGTAACTTCCCACAATCGCAAAAACTATTTACCTTTGCGCATCTTTTTTCAAAATGTATCTACCAAACCAAACAATGGCACATAAGAAAATTCAGTCGGCCCTTATTTCTGTGTACTATAAGGATGGACTAGAACCAATTATTCGTGAATTGCACCAGCATGGCGTAACGCTCTATTCAACTGGCGGAACTCAACAATTCATTGAGGAGTTGGGAATTCCCGTTATTCCAGTTGAAGAGCTAACCTCCTATCCTTCTATTTTGGATGGGCGGGTAAAAACCCTGCACCCCAAAATTTTTGGCGGCATTCTGGCCCGGCGGGAGGAAAAACACCAGGCCCAGTTGGCGCAATACGAGATCCCTGAAATTGACCTGGTGATTGTCGACCTCTATCCTTTTGAGGAAACCGTAGCCAGCACCAACGATGAAAAAACCATCATCGAAAAGATTGACATCGGGGGCATTTCCTTGATTCGGGCTGCGGCCAAAAACTACCAGGATGTAGCCATTGTAGCTTCACGCAATGATTATCCCTTTTTCCTGGAGCTGATTCAAACCAAACAAGGCACCACTGAGCTGGAAGACCGCAAGGAGCTGGCTCGTCGCGGCTTTTTGGTGTCCAGCCACTACGATACCGCCATTTTTAATTACTTCAACCGGGGTGTACAAGAACCCTTGTTCAAACATAGCCTGATTCAACACGAAACCCTTCGCTATGGGGAGAACCCACACCAAAAAGCGGTATTCCATGGTGATCTGGAGCAGCTATTTGAAAAACTGGGTGGCAAGGCCATTTCTTTCAACAACATGGTCGACATTGACGCCGCCGTTGGTTTGATGCGGGAGTTTTTGGACGATGAACCCACTTTTGCTATCCTCAAACACACCAACGCTTGTGGTGTGGCCACCCGTCCTACGGTACTGGAAGCCTGGCAGGCTGCACTCCAGGCGGATAATGTATCCGCTTTTGGGGGAATTTTGATTTCCAATACAAAAATTGACTTGGCTACGGCTCAAGCAGTAGACGAAATATTTTACGAGGTCTTGTTGGCACCCGATTTTGATGCCGCAGCAGCGGAGCTTTTGATAAAAAAGAAAAACCGCATTTTACTCAAAATCAAACACTTTGATGTACAAGTGCGCAATTTCCGTAGCTTGCTCAATGGAGTGATCGAGCAAGACACCGACCTGGCCATCGAAACGGAGAGCGATTTTAAGGTGGTGTCCAAAAAAGCACCAACTACGCCAGAGATCAAAGACATGATTTTTGCCAATAAGTGCGTCAAACACCTCAAGTCAAATGCGATTGCCCTGGCCAAAAATGCCCAATTGATTGGCATGGGTTGTGGGCAAACCTCGCGGGTGGATTCCATGCGCCACGCCATTGAAAAAGCCAATCGTTTTGGTTTGGACATCAATGGTGCGGTGATGGCTTCGGATGCATTTTTCCCTTTCTCCGATAGTGTACAGTTGGCCCACGAAGCCGGAGTAACGGCGGTGGTACAACCAGGAGGATCTATCCGTGATCAGGACAGCGTGGAGTATGCGGATGCGCACGGGCTGGCGATGGTGATGACGGGGGTACGGCATTTCAAACATTAATTCGTACGGGCAACCCTACGTGGTTGCCCTAATCATATGACCCTACGTGGTTGCCCTAATCATAGGCGACCACGAAGGGTCGCCCCTACGGGAAAATGAATTTAACGATCGACATTGGCAATTCCCGCACCAAACTCGCTCTCTTTGAGGGGGACGCATTGGTATTGCGCCAACTCTGGGTGGAATGGACGATCGAGGATTTATTACAGCTGGTAACCAACCATAAGGTGCAGAATGTGATCTTATGTTCGGTAGGTCGGCGATTGGAATTAGTTGAATTAACGCGCTTGGAAAGCCAATGCCGCCTCGTGCAACTGGAAGCCGACACTCCACTACCCATCCGCAATGCGTACAAAACCCCACAAACGTTGGGTAAAGATCGCCTTGCCGCAGTAGTAGGTGCTTCTGCCCTTTTTCCAGGCGAGAATTGCCTGGTGGTGGATGCAGGAAGTTGTATTACTTACGAGTTTCTGAGTGCAGCCGGGGTTTACCTGGGAGGGAATATTGCTCCTGGTATAAAAATGCGGCTGCGGGCCATGCATGAATTTACTGCACGGCTTCCAGAAGTGGAGTTGAATAAAATGGAAGAATGGATTGGAGATTCCACCCCAAATGCCATGAACAATGGCGCACTATTGGGTACGGCACTGGAAATTGAAGGTTATAGTCAAAAATGGGCGACGGCAGAAGGCAGCAGCAAAACCATACTCACTGGAGGAGATGCCGCCCTACTGCAACAAACCCTGAGCATCAGCGCGATACACGAACCCGATTTAGTATTCATTGGACTGAACAAAATATTGAAACATAATGTCGAGTAGTTGGACGATAAAAACGGCGCTAAGTGTTGCCGTACTGGTACTGTGGATGCCCTGGGTGGCCTCGGCACAAACGACCACCGCACAAATTTTACCCAAGCAAAATTCGCCCTATTCTCGCTTTGGCTTGGGTGATTTGTTTTCGCCAGCATTAGTCTCACAAACTGGGATGGCTGGCATGGGGATTGCCATACGCGATGGATCGCATACCAATTGGTTGAATCCAGCTGCATTGAGCTCACTGGAAGTTGCCGCTTTTGAATTGGGAGTCTCAGCCAAATACTCCGCCCTGTCGGATGGAGATCAAAAAGATGCGGCATATAGTGGGAACTTGCGCCAGCTTTCTCTGGCATTCCCGCTGAACAACTCTATCAACCGGGCGCAAGAACGCAAAAAGCGCAATTTCAACTGGGGCATGGGTTTTCACCTGGCGCCCTACTCCGAAGTTGGGTACAATATCCAAAACATAGAAATTCAGGGCGAAACCCTTGATCGGATTACTACGGACCTGAAGGGCTCGGGCGGAACCTATAAATTGGGATTTGGCAATGGTGTACGCATTGGTAATTTATCACTTGGTGCCGAATTACAGGCTCTTTTTGGCAAAGTAGCCAATAGTCGAAGTGTTACCCTGGACAGTGTAGCACTGGCCTACTCCACCGACTTACAGGACGACATCAGCTACCGCAGTACAATTTTTAAATTGGGTGCTCAATACGTCATCAACTTGGATAAACCCAATGAACAGGGAACTCAGGAAATTGGGGATCGTTCATTGATCCTTGGTTTCACCTACACCCCAAATAGCAACCTTAAGTCGGTGAGCAGCCGTTTGTACCGTCGTTTGTCACCTTCCACTATAACGGCGGATACCATTACCTACGAAGCGGATATTGAACGCGGCGGGACTTTACCCGGTGAAATGGGCTTCGGATTGACCTATGAATCTTTGGGTAAATTGCGGATCAGCGCCGAGTATCTACAAACCCGCTGGAGTGAGTACCAAAATGAGGCCAAATCAGAACCACTTTCCAACGCTCGGCGTGTGGCTTTTGGCCTTGAATTCATTCCAGATGTACAGTCGTACAACAACAACTGGGGTCGCTCCAGATACCGTTTGGGAGTTTTTCATGCCCAGGACGCTCGCAGCAACAATGGCCAACAATTGACCAATTTAGGTGTAACACTGGGCGTAGGTATTCCCATCATTTTGCCTCGCCAGACCCTTTCTTTTGTCAATTTGGCACTTGAAGCAGGCCGTTTTGGGGCAGCCGATGGGCTGAAAGAAAATTACGTGCAGTTCCACTTTGGCTTTACGCTGAATGACAGCAGCTGGTTCTTTAAGCGGAAGTTCAATTAACGAAGAAGCGATGGGTTTCCCTGGACCGGTCACCGAGCGGAGTCGAAGTGCCGATCCAGGGAAACCCATCGCTTCTTCGTTAATTACAAAGTTTTAAACAGCCCCCTTACCTCATCCACCAATTCGTGGAAATCCCGTCGCCCCATCACGTTTTCTTGCCAGGCCAAACCACGTTCGATCAGGTTATAGGTATACTTGATGCGCGAACCCGGGATAAGTTCACCCTTCTCGTCGCGATCCCGGCCCATTACCCACAATGTATCTGCAATAGACGCGGTAGATTCAATGTCGTGCGACACCACTATGATGGTATTGTGTTCGTGTAAAGCGGCGATGCTGCGCAGCAATTCGCATACTTTTTCAATCATGATGACGTCCAAACCACTAAATGGCTCATCGAGCAAGAGGAAGTGATCGGAGCAAAGCAATTGCTGCGCGATGGCTACCCTTTGACGTTGCCCGCCAGAAAGTTCAGCGGGAAATTTATTGGCGTGGCCCTGCAAGCCAAAATGGGCCAACATTTCTTCACATTTGGTTTTTTGTTCATTGGCAGGCATACCTTTCCGGGCAGCAGCCACCATCAAGTTGCCCATCACCGTGCGGTGACTGAAGAGCGGATAACTTTGTTGGACTACCCCTACCCTGCCCACTTTTACCGGAGTGAGTGGTTCGCCCAATAATACCTGACCAGTATCCGGTTTCAACAGGCCGGCCAGGATTTCAAAAAATTTGGTTTTGCCAATCCCCGAAGGGCCCAAAAATCCTACGATTTGTCCCTGGCTCAGCCCTGGCCGTACCACATCGCGGATGTCGACGTTGACATCGCGCAGAATCTGGTTTCCGCCTAGGTTAAGCGAAACATTTTCAACCTTAAGAATGGTATTTTTAAACTCGTGTGTCAGTGTCATATTAAAGCGGGCTTATCTTCTTTCCAAACTTAAAGAAGCATAGGGACAAATGATGTTTTTGATTACGCCAATGAGGTAATCCATGCCGATGCCCACCAGGAGAATCAGAATTTGGATGGCAAAAACTGCATCTAGATGCAAGTGTTTATTCTGGTTCAGCAACATGGCACCAACTCCCCCTTCAGCGCGGGAAATCCCTTCCACCATGGTCAGCATCATCCAACTGATGGCAAAGTTTTGGCGAATGATTTCAAATACTTCGTGCAATCGCCCGAGGATGATGACTTCCCACACGGTTTGCCACTCACTCATACCCAAGGTACGTGCGTGGTTGAACTCTGTTTTGGGAATGGCCTGTATCATGGCGATCGCCGAAGTGACGAAAAATACCGTGATGCCAAACACCATCAGGGACACTTTGAGGCTGTGACCACCCGAGGTGAGCAGGGTAAAAACAAAGCTCAAACCTACCAGGGTCAAAAAGCGCCCTTTAGAAACAAGAAAGGCAGTGGGCCGGAAGAAGGGCAGAACCGTCAAATAGGACAAGGCCAGAGAAATCAAAATGGCCAGCCCCATGGCCTGCAAACAGAGCCCCATACTGGTGAACAATTCCCGGATCAAATCCCCCCCCTTCAACAGTCGGCTGAAAGCCCCAAGGATTTCGGGCGGTCGGGGCAAAATTTCGGAAGAAGAATACCAGGCAATCATGGCGATGATGACTTGCACCACGATGATCAGGGCCATGGTGGCTTTGCTGACGCTGGTATTGGGTTTGAAGGCACGAATGAGGTCTTGGAGGTAGTTGGACATATTGTACATTTGTAGGGGCGACCCTGCGTGGTCGCCCCTAATATTGGGCAGTCAATGGCAACCACATAGGGTTGCCCCAACGGTCGCCCCTACGGATGTTTATTTACCCATAATAATTTCCACCCGGCGGTTTTTCGCCCGCCCAACCGGTGTATCATTGGATACAATTGGGTTGCTGGCACCGTGTGAAAACACAGTTACCCGTCCTTCCGGGAAGTTATTGGCTGATTTGTTTTCCAACCAGGTTTTGATCGCAAAAGCACGACGCTCCGACAGCTTCAGGTTGGCAGCAGGATCGCCAACATTGTCGGTATGGCCATGCACTTCTACTTTCAGGTTGCTCGCAATCACTAAGTCATTGAACAATTGCTCCATCACTCCCTTCGCTGCTGGGGTAAACTCAGCGCTACCCGAAGCGAATTCGATGGCCCAGGATTTTTTACTCACTGTTTCGCGGATGTTGTCATCGGCATTGAACTCGGCCTCGTCGGCACTGGCAATGTCGCTACCTGCACGAGACAGTACACTCTTGAGGAAGCGGGTATTGATTACCTGTTCAGCAGTGGGGTAAGAAGGCACCAGATCGGGGTACAATTTCTGCACGATGTCCCCAAAAGTGGTGTATACAATTTTGATGATGTTGGTACTACCGGGGTTGACACCAAAAATTTCGGCGTTGTCGGCCAGGTTGTTGACCCGTGAGCCACCCAGTTCAACTGGCAAACCTTTGCGGTCGGTTTCGGTTACCCCTTTGTAGTATTTTTCCCAATAATCAGCAGTTTCTTCGTTGTAGATTTCGGCGCTGATTGCCGCAGCTTTTTTAAGGGCTGGGGAGAAGGATTTCACCTGGTCGCCACCAGCAGCAATACCTTCGATCAGGTTTTCTACCAAGCGAGGATTGTCTTCCATCCACTTTTTGATGCCAATCAATACACAAGGCATCTGGCTGCGGTATTCCTTGGTGGAAACGATGGAAATCAAACCACCTTTCTTCTTAGCCACCATTACGTCTCCAGGCGTCCAGGTGGTGACCCCGGTTACCCCAACGGTTACTTTTTTACCAGTACGTTGGCCTTTTTTGACTTCGTCGCGCTCTTCCGTATAGCCATTGATGTACTTTTCAGAGGCATCGATGTAGGTGTCGGCTGCGATAAAGTTCATGGCTTCAGGGTCGTAGGTGGTTTCATCCGCATTGACGGGGATACCGTTGTCGGAGCACCATTTGATCACGATGTTCCAGTCACCATCCCGCAATACAGCAGTGGTTACGCCGCCCCGGGCAGCCTGGGGATTCTCTTTCCAGGCCGGTGGGCCCATAAATTTGTCTTCGCCCAAAGAACGACCGCAGGTAAAGATGATCTGAGCACGGTATTCCTCGCCCAGTTTTTCGAGTTGGGGGTTTAGCCCAGCTAGAAACGCAGCAGCGCCGTCACCCATGATGGTGACAAAATGAGCACCTTGTCTGGTCTCAGGATCACTCTTGTAACTTTCTGCAAATTTGACCAAAGCGGCCTGCATTTGAGGTACATCATCCTGACGAGTGATTTTCAGATTGACTTTTTTAGAAGCCATGATGCTTCCTTTGGTGGTTTCAGCGCCACCATTGGCCAGAATAGCGCCCATTTGCGCGTTCCAGGCCCAGAGTAGCCAGCGGATTTCCGGGCTGTTGACGTTGGCGGGTGTTGAACTAGGTAGCGCCAGTACTTGTACACTTGTAGCTGCGTTTTTGGGTGCATCTGGCAAGTCTACTTTTTCAATCACGGTTGACTCCTGAGTCGTTCGCTGACCCAAGTAGCCCATGTTACCCAAAATTTTTACACCAGCAAAGATTACGCCCCCGATGACCAGGAGCACGGCGAGTTTGCCTAAAGTGGTTAATCGTGCCATAATGAGATAAGGGTTTTCCGGATTTGCTGCGGGTGGAAACACTCCACCTGCTTTTCATACGGTTTTTTGTGCTTTAGGGTTACTGTGTTGTTCCATTTAGTTTTGTTCCAGCTCCCCTGTTGATTTTTTTGATGTGAACAAATATAATTGAAATTTGGAAGGGAAAGCAAAGATTGTCGCTGAGAATACACGGAAAAACGATTGGTCGAAGCAAAAAATCGTTGGAACTGCATTTTTCAACTTTGTCTTCTCAGCCAAAAAAGCCAATTCAATACACAATTAAACAAAATCCTTCCTGAAACATTTAAATAGTATAACTTAGCATTAAAGTAGTTTGGTACTCAGTCGCCTAATTCTTCATCAGAACGCTTACACTCATGCAAAAACCAATACCTTCTCTGCATATCCTTTTTTTGTGTTTGTTGTGCTCAGGTTTGCTCCATGCACAAAATTGGAAAGGGCGTGTGATTGTAAAGCATTTAGGTGACTCGATATACAGTCCTATTCAATTAAAAAATCAATCAAGGAAAATAACTATCAACACTGATTATCAAGGTTTTTTTGAGCTAAATGCTAAAGTGGGGGACAGCATTTTTATTCATTTGGGTTCACCTGACATGGTGTTTTCCCCTAGTGACACTTCCTTGATTTGGGATGGGACACAAAGTATTATTGATATTCTGGCCAAAGAAATCATGTTTGTTTGTTGGGTTCCTGTTCGCAAACACTTGCAAGCAAATAAAATTACAGATCAGTCCTTCTCACCTGGCAACCGCTACAACCTCTACCAACTCATCCAGGGTAAAATCCCCGGCGTAGTCATTTCCCGCCCAGGGGGCGATCCCAATTACGACTACCAGGTGCAAATTCGGGGTTTACACTCCGCCATTTATACTGGCTTCGCCTACTTCCCTACCGCCAATGGCTACAACCAGCAATTCAATCATACCCAGCCCCTAGTTGAGGTAGACGGCATACCCGGACTGGCCTTACAGAGCATCGACCCTCAGGATATCGCCAGCATCGAAGTCATCAAAGACGCTGCATCCCTGGCCATGTATGGCATGCGTGGTGCCAATGGTGTGATCAAAATCCAAACCAAAACCGGGGCCTTGAACAGCCGTGGCCTCGTATACTCCACTTACTTGGCCATGGATCGCGCCAGCAATCCCGACCGAGGCGTTGATGCCAGCACTTACCGCCGCCTCATTGGCAACAATGGAACCTTCCAGGGGGTAAACCGGGACTTGGGCGCGAACAATGATTGGTACCAGCTCATCTCCCGTACTGGTTTTAGTCAGGCACATAATCTGGCTTTAAACGGAATGGCCTTGGGCTCCAGCTACCGCTTGGCGGTCAATTTCCGCAATGTCAATGGCATTGCCCAAAAATCCAATTTCGATCAGGTCAACGCTTTATTCAATTTTAACAAAGCCATTCAAAAAGGAAAAGGTAAGATCGAAGGCCTGTTCTCCGTCAACAAACGCAACAATACTGAGGTCAATCCAGATATTTTCCGCAACGCGGCTTTAATGAATCCGACGGCACCGATTTTTTCCGATACCCCGGCGTTGAGTGGTACTTATTACCAGCCGAATGTTTTTGGTTTAAACAACCCATTGGCCATTTTGAACTGGCAAACTTTTGAAAACAGCTATCAAACCTCAACGGCGGGTTTAAAAGCCGAATTTGAGATACTGGCTGGTTTCAAAGCAAAAATACACACGGCCTTTCAACACAACCGGGATACTTATGGATGGGCCGCGTCAGAACGGACTTTCGGAGGCTACGGTGGCTTTAGCTCCTGGGAAGAGCGCAAACTCAGCCATTGGTATGTGGATGCCCAATTGGCGAAAACCTGGAAAAGACAAAATCATCAAATCGAGACTCAACTGGGCTACACCTACCAGCGCTGGGATGGCCGCGGGATCCGCCGCGACGGTATTTCTACTTCTGAAAGCCTGATTTCCTATCGCCCTTTGATCAATGTGCAAGGAAAACCTGATTTTTTGGATCGGGAAGACCCTTATCGGGAAAGTGACGAAATGCCCGCAGCCTATTTGCAAACCTTGTATACTTTCAAAGAGCGCTGGTTTGCTCAAGGCAGCTTGCGTCGCGAAGGTTTTACTCGTTTGGGGACTGAAAAATGGGTGGTTTATCCCGCTTTGACGCTGGGAGGAATAATCATTCCCCAAGGCAAGGTCATCAACCATTTGCGCTTGCGGGCAGGTTATGGGGTCACTGGCAATATTCCGCCAAAAACTTATGCTACAGAACTGGTGGTATTGCCCGGCGGCGTTCCAGCCTACATCAATGGCGAGTTTAAACCCGGCATTTATTATCCTTTTGTACCCAACCCGAATTTACAAGCCGAGCAGCGTAAGGAGTTGAATGTCGGCCTGGAGGCAGAATTATTGAACCAGCGCCTACAAATACAAGTGGATCTTTACCGAAGTCGCTCTTCCAATTTGTTGTGGCAATATTCAAGTTCTGTCGAGAATGCTTTTGCCAATACCTATTTTGAAAACCGAATGGAACTAGTCAACCAAGGAGTGGAAATCCAACTCCACCTGACTGCCATCGACAATGGTGACCTCAAGTGGCAGAGTGACCTCAATGTTGCGCACAACCGCACAATATTAGCGAGCCCCTTCCCCTCGACTATTCCTGGTGCCACGGTCAATACTTTGCCAGCAGGTTCGCCGGGTAGCCCCGGATTTTGTTGTGCCGCTTTGCAATTGCTGGAAAACCAAAAGCCAATCGGACAGTTTTATACCTACCGCAGCAATGGCATTGATGCCAATGGGCAATGGCAAACTGCAGATTTGAACGGCAATGGACAAATTGAAGAAGTTGGCGATCGCCAAGTCACGGGCAATGCTCAACCTGACCTGACTTTGGGTTGGGACAATACCTTGCAATGGAAACAGTTTACGGTCAATGTATTTTGGCGTGGTGCAATTGGGCACGACCTACTCAATGTTTTTAACCTGTTTTACGCCAATCCACAACTTTTAAAGGACAACCAGGGCTACAACATTCCCGAGGTAGCTTTGAGCCCAGGCTTCGCCAAATTGAGAAGCCAATACAGTTATATTTCAGATTATTTTGTAGAAAATGCCTCCTTTTTGCGCCTCGACAATCTGAGTATTGCTTATGATTTCCCCCAAAGCCCTCAAAAAAAATACAACCTGAAATTATACTTAAGCGCCCAAAATTTATTGACCATCAGTTCCTTCACAGGCAATGACCCCGAAGTACGGCTGTCGAATGTGGGCACACCTTTGTTGCCCGGCATTGTCAACCCCAATTATTACGGATCACATCGGGATTTGAGCGGCTTTGATCGTGGTCGTTACCCCATTGCCCAAACTTTAGTACTCGGCGCGGTGCTAAAATTATAGCCAAAGGACTAAGTAGTGGGGCAAAAATAAGTGCTCATTTTTCCTAAGCCAGAGGATTAGATAAGACACTTGGAATGAAACGTTTACTTATCTAATCCTCTGGCAAAATGAGCACTTATTTTTTTATCGCCCCTAAACAAAGATCAGGTTTATATCTTTGTAGTTCAAAAGGATTGACCATTATGCTGTTTGTGCAACCAAAAGGCCATTTATTGCTGTACTTGTGCCTCTGCTGTGTAGTTTTTTCGTGTCAAAAATCGACTAATCATACACTTTTTAAAACTGTTCCCGCCGCTCAGTCCAGCATTGACTTTGCCAATACCCTGCATGAAACCGAAGATTTCAACATCATCGAATACCTTTATTATTACAACGGTGGCGGGGTAGCCACAGGTGACCTCAATGGTGATCAGCTGCCCGATTTGTTTTTTACCGCCAATCAAGGCGAAAATAAATTGTACCTCAATCGTGGTGGACTGAAATTTAAAGACATTACCAAGGAAGCTGGCATCCAGCAAAATGGTGGCTGGTCAACTGGTGTCACCATGGCCGACGTCAATGGTGATGGTGCGCTGGACATTTACGTTTGCCAGGTGGGGCAGTACAAAACCCTGCGTGGTCGCAACCAATTGTACATCAACGACGGCAAAGGGAAATTCAGCGAACAAGCTGCTCGATACGGGCTCGACTTTGTCGGCTTCTCCACCCAGGCCGCTTTTTTTGATTACGACCGCGATGGCGATTTAGACTGCTACCTGCTCAACCATTCCATCCACGACGCCGAAAACTACAACCGCGCAACCATTCGCAGCAACCGCGACGAGCTATCCGGCGATCGTTTGTACCGCAACAACGGCGATCGTTTTGAAGACGTCAGCGCCAGTGCAGGCATTTATGGCAGTAAAATTGGCTTTGGCCTGGGCATCGCCATTGGCGACCTCAACAACGACGGTTGGCCCGACATTTACGTGTCCAACGATTTTCATGAAAACGACTACCTGTACTTCAATCAGGGCAATGGCACTTTTCAAGAAACGATGGCACAATCCATGGGCCATACCAGCACCTTTTCGATGGGCAATGACCTGGCCGACCTCAACAACGATGGCTGGATGGATCTCGTCACGATGGACATGAAAGCCAACGACGAAAGCATCAACAAAAGCTCCGTAGGCGCCGATCCGTACAACATCTTCCAAGCCAAACTCAACTACGGCTATCATTTCCAATACCCGCGCAACATGTTGCAACTCAATCGGGGGGTAGTTGCTGGCCAAAAACATCCAGGTTTTTCAGAAATCGGGCAACTGGCGGGCATCAATGCCAGCGATTGGAGTTGGGCTCCCTTACTGGCCGATTTTGACAACGATGGCTGGAAAGACCTCTTCATTGGCAACGGCATCTGGCGGCGGCCCAATGATTTGGATTACCTCAAATTTAGCTCCAATAGCAGGGTTCAACAGTCTGCGCCAGACCTAGCCCTGGTGGAAAAAATGCCCTTTGGTAAAGTTGCCAATTTTGCCTACCGCAATCTGGGCGACCTGCAATTTGAAGATGTTTCTGCTGCCTGGGGTCTCAATTTTGCAGGTTGTTCCAATGGTGCTGCTTATGCCGATCTCGATCAGGACGGTGACCTGGATTTGGTACTCAACAATTTGAATGAAACCGCCAGTTTGTACGAAAACACCGCCCAGAGCAAACCCGACCAGCACTGGTTGAGCATCCGTTTACAAATGCCGGGGAAAAACCCCCTTGGATTTGGTACCCGCGTCCGCATTGTCGCCGATGGCAAAGAACAAGTCCAGGAATTGTACAGCACGCGGGGCTTTCAATCCGCTGTGGCGCCCGTCCTACATTTTGGGCTGGGTAAAGCCACCAAAATAGAGATCGTGGAACTGCACTGGCCAGATGGCAAGGTGCAACAACTACGCAATGTCAAAGCTGATCAACATTTAAGCATACCCTATCAGCAAGTAAAAGATGCCGCAATCCCTTCTAATCAGCCTATCTTTTTACAAGAAATTGCGGCCCAATTGGGATTAGATTATCAACACACCGAAAACGACCACATCGATTTCGATCATGAACAACTCATGCCCCACATGCTCTCTACCCAAGGCCCAGCGATGGCTGTAGGTGATGTGGATGGCAATGGACTGGAAGATGTATTGCTGGGCGGTCGTGGGGTGTATTTGTATAAACAGCTCAGTGCAGGAAAATTTGCCAGACAAAATTTAGCCATTGATTCTACCCAAGAAATGGTGGACGCCGCGTTTTTTGATGCCGATCAGGATGGTGATTTAGATGTATACCTGGTAACTGGTGGGCACCAATATTCGGGCAAAAGTCCTGCCCTTCTGGATGTCTTGTTGTTCAATGATGGCAAGGGTCAATTTTCTCAGGACATTTTTGCCCTGCCCCTGGATTATGCCGATGGTTCTTGTGTCGTCCCCTTTGATTTTAATGGCGATGGTGCGCTGGATTTATTTGTCGGCAGCCGCTCCATTTTTCCTTCTTATGGGATAGTGCCAGATAGCCATTTGTACCAAAACGATGGCAAGGGCCATTTCAAAGATGTGACCGCCCAAGTGGCACCGGAGTTGCAAAAAATCGGCATGGTCAGCGACGCTTGCATAGTCGAGCAAAAGGATGGCCTTCAGTTGGTGGTGGTCGGTGAATGGATGCCCGTTTGTATTTTTGGCATTCAAAAAGGTCAATTCAGTCTGAGTAAAATTCCCAACTCCGAAGGTTGGTGGAATACGGTGACGGCAGTGGATTATGATAAGGATGGGAAAAAAGACTTGCTGCTGGGCAATTTGGGCTTGAACGCCGAATTAAAAGCTTCACTTGAATTACCGGTGGAATTGTACGTCAAAGATTTTGATCAAAACTACCAAACCGACCCCATCCTCACCTATTTCAAACAAGGTCGCCGATACACTTACGTCAGCAAAGATGAACTGACCAGCCAATTGAACATCCTCAAAAAGCAGTTCCTGGAATACCGCCCTTTTGCCGAATGTGGTTTTGAACAGGTGTTTACCGATGAAATGTTAAAAGGCGCAACCCATCACCGGGCGGTCAATTTTGCTTCCTCCTGGGGCAAATACCAGGGCAAGGGGCAGTATACCTTGGCCGCATTACCCATCGAAGCCCAATTGGCACCCATTTTTAACTTCACCGAAACGGACCTCAATGGCGATGGCCAAAATGAAATTTTGAGCGTAGGCAATTGGTACGGCATCCGACCAGGTTTGGGGCGTTACGATGCGGATTATGGCTGTGTGCTCACCCGAAAAGGAAAATCCTGGGCCGCCATGAGTCCGGCGCAAAGTGGTTTTTGGGTGAATGGGCAAGGACGGAAATTGGCTATGCTCAAAGATGGGACAGTTTTAATTGCGCGGAACAATCGGAGCCTAATGGCCTGGAAAAAGGTGAATAAGTAAAAATTACTACATAGCTTAGCATCGTAGATGTACACCTAAGGTGATTCTAAAGTGTCTTTGGTTTCTTAGGTGGTGAAAAACAACCTCACTTCACTCTGCCACATATTTCCTTTTTACCCCTAAAAGGGTGAATTTTATCCAAAAATATTGTCCTAATATTGCTGCCGATCACCACCGATTCGAGCGGCATTCAATTGCGTTAACCATGTATGTCAAAACGAAACATTATCTGCTGCTGCTCGGCTGTATCCTGTCCATTTTTAGCACTGCCCAAAGCGTGCAAGTACTCAGTGCTGGCACCAAAAGTTCTTTTCGAGGATTAAGTGTAGTCGACGACCAAACCCTCTGGGTCAGTGGTAGCTCAGGCACCGTGGGGCGATCCACCGACGGCGGCCAAAACTGGCAATGGCTGACAGTCAAAGGCTACGAAAAAACCGACTTCCGCGACATCGAAGCTTTTGACGCCCAAACCGCCGTCATCATGGGCATTGCGGCACCGGCCTATATCCTCAAAACCACCGATGGGGGCCAAAGCTGGAGCAAAGTCTACGAAAACCGCGATACTTCCATGTTCCTCGACGCCATGGATTTTGTAGATGCTCAGCACGGCATCGTCATCGGCGACCCCCTCCAAGGCCGGGTATTTATGGCCAAAACTGCCGATGGGGGCAACAGTTGGCAGGAAGCACCCAATGCTGAACGGCCAGCTGTAGCCACGGGAGAAGCCTTTTTTGCCAGTAGTGGCACCAATATACGCTTGTACAGTCCTACTCAATACGCCCTGGCCAGCGGGGGAAAACAGGCCAACCTGTTTTTGTCGGGTAAAAAGATCAAGCTCCCTTTGATCCAGGGAAAAGAAACTACTGGTTCCAACTCCATCGCTCTTAAGGGCAAAAAGACCTTGATCGTAGTCGGTGGTGATTTTATGACCAAAGATTCAACAACGCTCAATTGCTTTGTTTCCAAGAATGGGGGCAAAACGTTTTCCGCTCCCCAAACCAGCCCACACGGCTACCGCAGTTGTGTGGAGTATTTGGGGCAAAAAAACTGGATCGCCTGTGGCTTAAATGGGGTGGATTTCACGACCGATGAGGGCAAAAGCTGGTCTTGGATCAGCAAGGAAAGTTTCCACGTTTGCCGCAAGGCCAAAAATGGAAGCACGGTTTATTTTGCAGGTGGCGGTGGCCGGATCGGTAAATTGATCAGCAATTAACTTTTACACTCACGAAAATCTAATCATATGCGCGGGTACGGAATTGCCGTTTTGCTGAGCTTAGTAGCAGCCATTGGTTGGGCACAAATGACCACAGATCTTCCTTTTGAACTGAAGATTCTGGATGAAAAACAAGCTCCCCTGATCGGAGCTACCGTAGAATTGCTCGGCAGCGCCTCCCCTACCCCACTGCAAATGGCGGTGAGTGACGAAGGTGGCCTGATCAATTTTGTGCTCAAAGCCAATACCACTTACACCCTCAAAATCCGCTACGTTGGGTACGCTGAACTCAGCACCGAGCTCAAGTCCGAAACCGTAACGACCCAAAAACTCAGCCTCAGCCTGCAACCCGACAGCAAAACCCTGGAGGGCGTCACCGTATCCGGGCGCAAATCCTTCATCCAACGGGTGCAAGGCAAAACCATCGTCAACGTCGACGCCTCAGTAACCAATGCCGGAACCACCGTGCTCGAAGTATTGGAAAAATCACCCGGCGTGATGGTCGACCGCAACGGCGGCCTCAGCCTGATGGGCAAAACTGGCGTGCTGGTGCTGATCGACGATAAACCCACCTACCTGAGCGGGGCAGAATTGACCAATCTCCTGAGTGGCATGAGTTCCACCCAAGTTGATCAAATCGAACTGATCACCAATCCCTCCGCCAAATACGACGCTAGCGGCAACGCGGGCATCATCAACATCAAGACCAAAAAGAACAAACAAAAGGGTTTCAACGGCAACCTGACCACGGCTTACGGCCAAGGTTTTTATCCCAAAAGCAACAACAGCCTGGCCTTCAACTACCGCAACGGACGCTTCAACAGCTACCTGACTTACAGCAGCAACTTCAATACCAACTACACCCGCCTATACGCCTTGCGGGAATACTACAACCAAAACGACCAACTGGAATCCCGCCTGGATCAGCCAACCCTGCTGGTCAATCAGAGTTTCAACAATACCCTCAAAACTGGCTTCGACTATTCTCTTTCGGACAAAACAACCCTGGGTTTGGGACTGACCGGCATTACCAATCGCCGCAAAGGCAGCGGCAATGCCCGGGTGGCCTGGGAGACACCCCTGGGACAAATCGATTCCAGCATCGCTACCCAAAGCAGCAGTTCAGGTCGGTTCAGATCGGGTGGATTCAACGTCTACGGCAAACACAACTTCAGCAAAACCCAACAGTTGTCCGTCGATTTTGACTGGCTCAAGTACGATATCGACAACAGCCAGTTGTTCCTCAATTCCCTGCTGGCCGCTGGTGGCTACAACGAAGGTGCCCGGGGGTATTTACCATCCCTCCTGGAAATTGCCTCCTTAAAAGTAGATTACAGCTGGCAAATCAACGACAATGGCAAGTGGGAAGCGGGTTATAAAAACTCCAACATCGACACCGACAATACCGCCGACTACGAAATTGGGAATGGCACGGCCTGGTACCAGGATTACGGCAAAACCAATCGCTTCCTGTACCAAGAAAACATCCACGCCTTGTACAGCAGTTACGAGCAAAAGCTGGATCGTTTGTCCTTTCAGGTCGGTTTACGCTACGAACGCACCAATTACGACGCCCACCAGTTGGGCAACGTGGAGCGCCCGGATTCGGCTTTTTCCCGCAAATACGCCGGATTTTTTCCCTCAGGTTACCTGTCTTATCAGCTGGATTCTTCCAATGTGTTGACCCTTACGGCAGGCCGACGCCTGGATCGCCCAGCCTTCCAACACCTCAACCCCTTTGTCAATATCCTCAACAAGTACACCTATGAACGGGGCAATCCTTTTTTCCAACCCCAATACACCTGGAATCTGGAGTTGAGCCACCAGTACAAGGATTTCCTCACCACTGCGGTATCTTATGGCATCATCAGGAATTATTTTTCACAGCTCTTCTTGTCGGAAGGAGAAGACATCCTGATTTATACGCGGGGCAATGTGGGTAAAATGTACAACCTGGGCCTATCCGTCGCCGCCAATTTTTCCCCAGCCAAATGGTGGTCTTTTAATGGCCAGGTGATTTTTAACAAAAAAGACTTTCAAGGTTTTCAGGACAGCAACTATAGTTCGTCCGTCGCCCAGATTAATTTTAGTGTCAACAACCAGTTTCAATTGGGCAAGGTGTACAGTGGTGAAATTTCGGGAAGCTACACCACGCGTTCGCGCAACGACATCCAGGAACTCCTCTACGATTCCGGGCAATTGTCTTTTGGTGTATCCCGACCTGTACTGAAAAAACAGGGTACACTCAAACTCAGCGTCAGGGATCTTTTGCATACCCGGATCATGGAAGGTTTGACCGATTTCCCGGATGCAGAGGAGTATTTCATCATCCACTGGGATTCGCGGGTAGTCAATCTGGCTTTTTCGTATCGTTTTGGGAAGCCACTAAAGTCGGCGCGGCGGAATGGTGGTGCGGCGAGTGATGAGATGGAGCGGGTGGGGAATTGAGTTTGTATGGAGATGAAGTGCTCAAATTTTTCAAAATCCCACCAAAGCGGCATATTTTTTCACAAAGAAAACAGTAGAGTAGAGAGAAGCGGCGCCGCCGCTTCTCCCCCTCGTCAAACCGTACGTGCGGTTTTCCCGCATACGGCTTTCCTATGATCTTCGTCATCAGCTTTCACAGGCGAACACCTCTGCCAGTGTATTTTGTCGGGTC